>JARYMT010000010.1 GCA_029906985.1 Microgenomates group bacterium
CACTAGCATCAGAAGGCATTTCTGATACTTTAGCAACTTTAAATACTTTTTTTGGTTTTTTATCATCATCATCATCATCATCATCACTAAAACCACCATTACCATTTTTTGATTTTTTTTTCTTTTTATTTTTTTAAAGCGAAAAAAAATTAATGATTTTCTCCTTTTGAATCTCCTTCAGGTTTTTTTATATTTTTGGGGTTTTAAATTTTTAAATGCGCCCGCCCATATTCATTATTTTGGCGCCATTTATTTAAGTATTTTTTTTATTATTGCTTATGTTTTATTTTTCTTAAAAAAAATTCTTCCGGAAAAAATCTGGTTTTTCTTGATTGCCTTTCTTACTATCTTTTATCTTTTCTTTAATTTTAAAGAATATCGATTTTTAATCAAAACTAAAGAAGGACAAATAGAGCACTCAAGAAAAGTAGCTGATTTTTTGGCTGATAAAATTGGCGGTCAACCATTTAATATAGCTACCTGGCCGGTAGATTTTACCGAAGATAATTATGTTTATTTTTTGCTTCTCAAAAATTTAAAACCAGCCGACCGGCGAAAATTAGAAATTACCAATCAAATGTTTGTCTTATGCAATAAAGAACCTTGTCTTGTAACTAATTCACCTTCCTGGAATATTTCTATGTTTGGCAAAGCAAAAATTGATAAAATATGGAAATTTGAAGGCTTAAAAATCTATAAATTAATTCACGAACAATGAAAATTTCTTTAATAGTCCCTTGTTATAACGAGGAGTTAAATCTCCAAAAAGGAACTTTGGACAAAATCGGTAATTATACAAAAGACGATCAACGTTTCCTTGAAGTACTAATTGTCGATGACGGATCAGTCGACAAAACCAAAAAAATCATCAAGAAAAAGTATCTTCCCTTATTCTCAAAATTTAAACTCATTGAAACCAGCCATCAAGGCAAAGCTTCGGCTGTCATTACCGGAATTAAGGAAGCCAAAGGAGAATTTATCGTTTTTTCTGATTTTGACTTGGCTACCCCAATTGAGGAAATTGAGAAATTGGTAAAACAGGCAGAAAATTATTCTATTGTCATCGGCTCAAGAAACTCGCAAAGAGAAGGAGCGCCATTAGTAAGAAAAATTATGGCGAGGGGGTTTATTTTTATTCGAAATTTTCTTGTTGGTCTTGGGAAAATAAAAGATACCCAATGCGGTTTTAAGCTTTTCGAAAGAAAGAGCGCTTTAAAAATTATCAAAAAATTAATCGTTTTTAATCAAAAAAGAAAAATTAAAGATTCATCTGTCTCGGCCGGCTTTGATTTAGAATTTTTATTTGTCGCCCAAAAGTTTGGCTTTAAAATTAAAGAAGTTCCGGTAATCTGGCATCATGTGGAAACTAAAAACGTCAATTTTCTTAAAGATTCTTTTGAGGCATTAATAGATATTATAAAAATAAAACTGGCTGATATACAAGGAAAATATAAATAAAAACTTCTTTTTTTGGTTTGATAAAATATATCTAAATGAAAAAATTTTGGCCAATTGCCGCTTGTTTTTTAATTAGCGCTTTATTGATTTTTTTCCGCTTTAACCAAATTCCCAAAAATCTTGATAAAGATGAAGTTGAATTTGCTAGATTGGCTTTGTCTTTAGATAAAAAACCATATACTCCCTACAGCCCTTTGGCTACTGGCCACTCGACTTTATATTTTTATGTAATTCTTTTTTCTTTTAAAATTTTCGGAATTAATAATTTTGCTTTACGATTTCCGGCCGCTTTTTTTGGTTTGTTAAATATTATAGTTTTTTACCTGATAATCTATTTAATTTTCAAAACATCTAGTTTTGACTTTTTTAATGAAGAAAAAAAAACCCGGCAAAAAAATTTTTTGCTAATTAATTATCTACCTTTAACCGCTTCGATAATCCTTCTTTCTTCCCATTGGTATTTGAATTTTACCCGGTTTGCCTATGAGGCAACCTTTCTGCTTTTTTTAGAATTGGTTTCAAGCTACTTTTTTCTTTATTATTGGCGGGTTAAAAAAATAAAATATTTGATTATTTCCTCTGTTTTTGCTGGTTTAGCTTTTAATTCCTATACACCGGGGAGAATTTTTTTCCTTTTACCTTTATTTTATTTAGTTAAAAAATCGGTAAAAAAAAATTTCACCTTTAAAAATTTATTTAATAAGGAATTGTTATTTTTCATAATCCCTTTTCTAATTATCATTTTTCCTTTATCTGCTTATCTTTTTAATCATCCTGATAGCCGGGTTGAGCAATTATTTTTTTTAAGCAATGAAAATTTAACTATTAAGAAAAAGTTTTTTTATTTATGGCAAAATTTGAAATCAAATATCTTAATGTTTAGCTTTAAAGGCGATATTAACGGCCGCCATAATTATCCGGGGAAAGCGGCTTTAAATCCGGTGTTGGCCTTGTTTTTTTATTCCGGCTTATTTTTGGCAGTAAAAAAGATTAAGAATTCGCTCAATCTTTTTTTTGTTTTTTATTTTTTGCTTTCTTTATTACCAACTTTTTTTACCTATCCTTGGGAAAATCCTAATATGCTAAGAACTTATACCGCCCTGCCGGCAATTGTTTTTTTTGTCACCCTTGGAATATTAATTTTTGAAAAATTTTTAAATTTTATTTTAAAAAATAAACCACCGGCTTTTTGCTTGCGGTTGATTTTTTTTATAATTATCTTGTCGACTCTGTACGAAATACGGACTTATTTTAAATATCAGTCTAAGGTTTTTAACCAGTCTTTTAAAATTAAAAATCGTCTGGAAAAGATAATAAAAATAAAATGAAGAAAAAAAGATAGGATTATGAAAACCGTAAAATTAAAATCACATTTTTTTATTTTTATATTTTTAGCTTTTTATTTTTTTTTCTCGGCTAAAAAATTAATTAGTCTTCCTTTACCTTTTTATGATTGGGATGAATCTATTTATATGGAGGTTGGCCGGGAAATGATCGAAAAAAAATCTTTTGTTCCTTTGTGGCAGGGAAAATATTGGCTCGATAAACCACCCTTAGTCATGTTGATCTACGGCTTAATTCCTAAATTATTGCCATTTATTCAACCGGAGATTTCAGCAAGAATTTTTAATTTAATTTTAAATATTTTTTTATTGGTAATAATCTATCTGTCGATTATAAAAATAACAAAATCTGCGGTAATTGCTTTTTTTACTGTCTTATTATCTTCTTTTACTCCCCTTTTTATCCAACGAGCCAACATGGTAAATATGGATGTTTTTTTGGCGCTGGGCTGGTGGGGTTATTTTCTTTTTTATCCAAACTTTTTTTTAACCACCTTTTTTTTATCATTGGCGATTTTCAGTAAATCGCTTTTAGGATTTTATCCTTTATTAATTGCTTTACTTCTGGAAATTTCAGAAAATATGGCAAAAAATAAAAAGATTGGCAAATTTGACTTTAAATTTTTTTTACTTAAAAAAAATACCTTAAAAATTTTTTTTCAGGTATTTATTTTTTCTTTTTGGTATGGGTATATGACTTATCTTTTTAAAAATAAATTTATTTTCGAACATATTTATGAAAGCCATTTTAAAAGAGTGGCCGCTTCGATAGAATTTCATTTTGGAGAACGCCTTTTTTATTTTTTTGAAATTTCCAAGCAGCTAAACCTTTTTTTTTACTTATCTTTAATCGGATTTTTTTTAATTTTTTATTTCTTTATAAAAAGAAAAATTACCCTTAAAAATTTTTTAAATTATAATCTATTCCTCCCCTGGTTTTTGTTTTTGAACATTACTAAAACAAAAATTTACTGGTATTTATATCCTCTTATTCCCCAATTTTCTTTTTATTTTGGTTTTTCCACCGATTTTTTAGGTACAAAAATAAAAAATATCTGGTGGAGAAGAACTTTTTTAATCTTGGTTTTTTTGATAATCGGTTATTGGGGTATCGGCAAGAATAACTTTTTAACCTCAACCTATTCGGCCAAAGACAAATATTATCAATTGGCTTATTTTGCTAAAAATAATTGCTCAAAAATTTATTTTCTTCCTGAAGAATCTCACCGTCGATCAATAAAAGAACTTGAGAAAATGGGATTAACGATTACCACAACCAAATGGTGGGGTGGCCATCCGGCTTTAGTTTATTATACTGATAATAAAATTGAATTTTTCTATGATCAAAATTTATTTTTAAAAAAAGTGGGAAAAAAGGGAGCAAATGACTGTTTTGCCTATTTTAAAGATGAAAATTTCAATTTTAACGAAAATAAGTTAAAATTATCGAAACAATTTGAAGATATTTTAATTTTTAAATGATTTTTATGAAAAAAGATAAAATTATATTAATATTGATTTTCTTATTCGCTTTGTTTTTGCGACTTTATAAACTTGGATCAATCCCCCACACCTTTCATGAGGATGAAGTTTTATCAGGATATGTCGGCCGATATATTATTCAAAACGGCTGTGATCTTTATGGCAATAAATGGCCCTTATGGTATTTTAATAAATTCGGCGATTATTATATCATCGGACCAATTTATTTTTCGGGGCTAGCGACTTATCTTTTTGGAATTAACGAATTTGCCACCCGCTTTCCCCATGCTTTTTTTGGCGCTTTAGCTATCTTTCCTCTTTTTTACTTTACTTTGGAAATTTTTAAAAATAAAAAAATCGCTCTTTTATCATCTTTGTTTTTAGCAATTGCCCCCTGGCATGTGGTTTTGTCCCGTTCAACAACTGAAGGAATTATTGGGGCGACACTATTTCTTACTTCTTTGGTTTTTTTATTAAAATCCAAAGAGAATTATTCTTTAAAAAAATTGTCAATATCTTTTTTACTTTCTCTATCGACTTATTGGATTTACCATCCCTTCAGAATTTATGCCCCGCTAACTTTTTTGGCTTTTTTAATTATTTTTTTAAAAAAGATAAAAAAGAATAAAAAATATTTTTTGTGGTTAACCGTCTTTGCCCTTTTATTTTTGGCCCTGACATTTTATATCGGTCAAACTCCTTGGGGAAAAGGAAGATTTATGCAAACATCGATATTTGGAATTATATCGGGGGTAAAAATTAGATTGCTTGAATTGATTGCTGATGAGGGCCAGAATAATATATTAATGGCAAGAATTTTTCATAATAAGATCGTCGGCTATGGGAGAGAGTTGATTAAACAATATTTAAGTTATTTTTCTCCAGTTTTTTTATTGTTTAATGGCCTGGAAAAATCAAGATATTATATTCCCGAACAGGGGATGATATATTTTAGTTTTTTTTTGTTAATAATTTATTCTTTAACCGAGATAAAGAATTTAATTTCCCGATATAAGAAACCGGTATTATTTTTTTTATTTGTTTTTTTTCTCTCCCCTTTTCCTGCTTCTTTGACATTTATTGAATCTCCCAACCCTCATCGCAGCCTTTTTTTAATAATATTTTTAATTATTTTGTCAGCTTTTGGTCTATACCAAATAAAAAAAATTACTTTTTTTAAAATTAAGGTTTTTTATTT
>JARYMT010000011.1 GCA_029906985.1 Microgenomates group bacterium
CTACTTTATAATTTGAAAAAATAAAAAAAAGTTAGTTATCAGAGCCTATTTTATAATATATAATTGTTGTATGGCCGATAAAATAAACCATCTTAAAAAAATTGAAGAAAAATACAAAAATAAAAAAATTTTAATTGTTGGCTTGGGATTACAAGGCGGTGGAAGTGGATTGGCTAAATTTTTTTGTCAAGTAGGAGCGAAAGTAAAAGTCACCGACTTAAAAAAAAAGAAAGAACTAAAATCTTCTCTAGAGATTTTAAAAAAATATCCCATCGATTACGTTTTAGGTGAACATCGTTTATCTGATTTTTTGGAGGCTGATGTTATTTTTAAAGGCCCTTCTGTACCCTGGGACATACCTCAATTAAAAGCGGCGGAAAAAAAGGGAATTCCGATAGAAATGGAAATATCATTTTTTGCTGCTAATTGTCCAGCAAAAATCATTGGTATAACCGGAACACGAGGAAAATCAACAACCACGAATTTAATTTTTAATTTATTAAAAAGAAACCACTTGAATGTCCATTTGGGTGGAAGTCTACCAGAAATTTCCACAGTTAATTTGTTAAAAAAAATTAAGTCGGAAGATTTGGTGGTTTTAGAATTACCCTCTTGGCCCCTATCAGGTTTTCATCGAAAAAAAATAAGTCCTCATATTGGAGTTTTTACCAATTTTTATCCTGATCACTTAAACTATTATCCAAATATGGATGAATATCTTTATGATAAAAAAGCGATTTATTTGTATCAAAAACAAAACAATTATTTAATCGCCAACCAAAGCTTACAATCACTAATTGAAGTTGATAAGGTAAAATCAAAAAAAATTTATTACTCCAAATTAGATTTTCCCGGAAAATTAAAATTTTTAAAAGGGGAGCATAATCAAGAAAATGCCGCCGCCGCTTTTAAAGTTGCTCAAATATTAAACCTCGATCAAAAAAAAACTTTGGAAGCGATTAATAATTTTCGCGGCTTGCCCTTTCGACAAGAAATAGTAAAAATTAAAAATCGTGTCATTTTTATCAATGACACCACCTCAACAACACCGATTGCCACCATTAAGGCAATTGATACTTTCGATGATAAACCAATAATTTTGTTATTAGGCGGTAAATCTAAAAATCTTCCTTATTTAGATTTGATTGATAAATTAGCTAAGGTAAAAGAAATTATTCTTTTAAAAGGATCATTTACCGATGAAATTTTTGAGATATTAAAAATCAAATATCCTGAAAAAATTTCTCCAATTTATGATGATTTAACGCAGGCGGTCAAAAAAGCTTATTTATTGGCAAAAAAAACCATGCAATCGTGTTATTTATTATTTTCTCCGGGAGCAACCTCTTTTTCAATGTTTAATAATGAATTTCACCGGGGAAAAGAATTTAATCAAATTGTAGAGAAATTATGATTATATCAAATTCAATTAAAAAAAGGCAAAACCAGAAAATTTTTTGGTTATTTTTTTTACCGCTTATAATTTCCATCATCGGGGTTTTTTTTGTATTTGAAGCGTCATCGATAAAAAGCTTTAATGAATATAGAGACAGTTTTCGCTACTTAAAATTACAGCTAATTTGGGTAGGTTTAGGAGTTCTAATAATGTTTTTTATGTCTTTGTTTGATTATCACCGACTTTATTATTGGTCACTTTTTTTAATGATTTTAACAATTTTTTTATTATTTTTAGTCCTTTTGCCAGGAATTGGCCATCAAGTTGGAGGTGCCAGACGGTGGTTTGATTTTGGTTTTTTTAATTTTCAACCAACCGAATTAGCAAAATTATCTATAATTATTTATCTTTCTTCATGGTTTATTAATCGAGAAAGAAAAAGATTTTTTTCTTTTTTAATTCTAGTTGGTTTATTAATGTTTTTAATCATTCTTCAACCAGATATGGGTACGGCGACAATAATTTTTTTTATCAGCATTGCGATTTATTTTTTAGCGGGAATTGAACTTTTTTATCTCATTTTTTTAATTCCAATTGCCGGTTTATTTTTTTTATTTTTGATTAAAATTTCTCCCTACCGACTTCATCGATTGTTTGCTTTTTTCAATCCTAAAATAGATCCTCTAGGAATTACCTATCATATTAATCAAATTTTGATATCTTTAGCCAACGGTGGCATATTTGGCAGAGGTTTTGGAGCCTCAAGACAAAAATATCTTTTTTTGCCGGAAGCTCATACCGATTCAATTTTTGCCATTATCGGGGAAGAAATGGGATTTCTCGGTTCTTCACTTCTTATTATTTTATTTTTTCTTTTTAGTTATCAAATGTTCAAAACCATTTTAGTGGCCCGCGACCGATATGGTCGATTGTTGGCCGGTGGAATCTTTGCTTTTTTTAATTTCCAAATTCTTGTTAATTTGGCCGGGATGGTAAACCTTATTCCTTTAACTGGCGTCCCTTTGCCTTTTATTTCATACGGCGGTTCTAATCTGCTTGTTTCCTTTTTTTTATTGGGAATATTGATAAATATTACTAAACAGTCTAGAATTTTATAAAAATTAAATAAAAATATAAGTTTATGAAAATATTAATAACAGGTGGCCACTTGGCTCCTGCTTTGGCAATTATCGAAGAATTAAAAAAACAAAAATCCAGAACAGAAATTGTTTTTGTTGGCGGCAAATTTGTTTTAGATGATAAAAAAACATTAACTCTAGAATATAAATCAGTTATTAGAAAAAAA
This sequence comes from Microgenomates group bacterium, assembly GCA_029906985.1. Taxonomy (GTDB): domain Bacteria; phylum Patescibacteriota; class Microgenomatia; order UBA1406; family GWC2-37-13; genus JARYMT01. Next base: position 2,703 of record JARYMT010000011.1, read on the forward strand.
ATTAAATTTATTTCTTTAGAAACCGGTCGGGCGACTAGAATTTTATCATTCAGAAGTTTAAAAAATTTTTTTAAATTCCCTTTAGGTTTGGTAGGGGCAGAAAAGATCATTAGAGAAGAAAAACCGGATTTAATCTTATCATTTGGTGGTTATTTAGCCCTTCCGGTTGCTTTAAGCGCTTTTTTACACCGAATACCAGTTTATACTCATGAACAAACCATCAATCCTGGTTTGACCAATCGGATTATTAGTCTTTTTGCCAAAAAAATTTTTTTGTCTTTTGACAACACCAAAAAGTATTTTAATCCCAAAAAAACGATTGTTTCTGGAAACCCAATTCGTCAGACAGTTTTTCAGACAATCAAAAAACCATTTGAGATAAAAAAAGAAAAACCGGTAATTTATTTTACCGGTGGTTCTTTAGGCTCTCATTCAATAAATTGGCATTTGAAAAATCTTTTACCAAAACTATTAAAAGATTATATTATCGTTCATCAAACTGGCGACACTAAAGAGTATCAGGATTTTGAAATATTAAGTAAAATAAAAAAGAAATTACCCGAGACATTAAAGAAAAATTATTTTTTAAGCAAACATTTTTATGACGATGAAATAGGTTATATTTATCAAACAGCAGATTTAGTTGTTGGTCGAGCAGGAGCAAACACTTTTTTTGAACTTTTAGCCTTAAAAAAGCCAGCGATTTTTATTCCCCTTCCTTGGTCGGCTAATAAAGAACAACAGCAACAAGCGGAGTTATTCAAAAAAGCAGGATTGGGTGAAATTTTTTCCCAATCGGACAAAAGCGAAAATTTATATCGGCTGATAAAAAAAATGATTAAGAACTTAAATGTGTATAAAGATTGTTTTAAAAAGTTAACCAAACCTTTTAATAAAAACGATGCCGCTAAAATTATTATTAAGGAAATTTCATCTAACTAAAAAGTTATTTTTATTATTTTTTTTCTCCGTCTTTATTGCGGTGATTTCCATCATTGTTTCTCATATATTGGTGATTAAAAAAATCACCGTTGTTTCTTCCGACAAAAACATTAAAATAATTGGTTTAACAAACTTTTATAATAAAAATTTACTGTTTTTTAACACCCAAAAAGCTAGCGAAATCCTTTTAAGACTTAATCCTCTTATAAAAGAAATTAATCTGGAAAAAAAATACCCCAACCAGCTGAAAATCGAAATTAAATTTGGGCAACCTGCAGCTTATCTCCCTAGTGATTTGGGTTACTTTTTAATCAGCGAAAATGGAACTGTCTTAGCCAAAAGCAAAGAGAAAATTTATAATCTGCCGGAAATTTTTTATTACCAAAAATTCAATCATTCTGCTTTTCAGCCCGGTGACAAAATTGATTACAAAGATATTATTTTAGCTCTTTATTTTTTAAAAAAAGCAAAAGAAATCGCCCTAAATATAATTAGTATTGATATTAAAGGTTTTTATATGATAGGATTAAATTTAGAAAATAGAAAAATCCTTTTTAGTGCTGAAAAAGATTGGTCGATTCAGGAAAATCAGTTTGTTAGTTTGATCAAAAGATTTAAATTAGAAGGATCAGATTTTCGAGTCATGGATTTAAGATTTGATAAACCTGTTATTGAATTTAATTAGAATAAATAAATGTCTGACAAACTTATTTGCGGAATTGATATTGGTAGTTCAAAAATCGCCACTATTGTCGCGATAAAATCAAAAAATGATGAAGAAATAAGAGTAATTGGTTTTAATTCAACCTTTTCAAAAGGAGTGAAAAAAGGACTAATTGTTGATATTGATCAAGTGACCGCTTCAATTGAAGAAAGTGTAGAGAAAGCAGAAAGAATGGCGGGACATAAAATTAATCATGCTTTTGTTTCAGTCGGCGGACCCCATATTGCTTCTTTAAATTCCCACGGCGTGGTCGCCGTATCCAATCCAAACGGCGAAATTGTGGAAACTGATGTTGAAAGAGCGGTTGATGCCGCCAGGGCAATCTCTTTATCTTCGACCCGCGAAGTAATCGAAGTTTTACCCAGAGATTATATTGTTGATGGTCAAGCAGGGATTAAAAATCCTATTGGAATGACCGGCGTAAGGCTGGAAGTTGATACTCATATTATCACCGCTTCTCA
>JARYMT010000012.1 GCA_029906985.1 Microgenomates group bacterium
TGTTCGAATCGTTTGATAATTTTACCAATCAAACCCCGCTGAACTCCGTCGGGCTTTATGATTAGTAGAGCTCTTTGTTTGATCATATTATTAATTTCTAATTGACCTAATTAACCTAATTGATCTAATCAAATCCCAATTCCCAAATCCCAAAGTTTAGTCATTAGTCATTGGAACTTTTTTAGGTCAATTAGATCAATTAGAATCATTACGTTAATTTATTTTAAATATAACTCATCAATTTCTCTTTTATATCCCTTCAACTTTTCTCCAGGAAACCAATATTTTATCTCTCTTTCTGCTTCCTCAACTGATCCTGAAGCGTGAACAAAGGTTTTTACCACCCGATTTAAGCTGGCCGATAAAATCGATGAATCATAAGAAAAACTGGCGTGAATTGTACCCGTTTGTGCTAATTGAGGAATAGTATGACCTCTTAATTTTCTGGCAATTTCTACGGCGTGAGGAGCTTGCCAAACCGAAACAACAATTGGTCCCTCCATCCAATAATTTATTAAACGTTCGTAAACAAATTGACCAAGCTTATACGGGTCATCGGTTCCTAAAGTTTTTTTTACATCTTCACCACTCTTTTCAAAACTGGTTAAAGTTTTTTGACCCATTTCAGTAATCCATTGTTTGGTGCCCGGATAATGATTTTTTATGACTTCTTTATCGGGTCGGACCATCTTGGCGGCCATCAGTTTTAAGCCGGCATTTTCAAAAGCCTCAAAAATTATTCCGATCAAACCGCGCTTAACAGCATCGGGTTTAATAACGATTAAAGTTTGTTCTAATAATCCTTTTTTTATCATCAAAATTATAAAATTGTAGCTTAAACTCAAAAATTAAAGCCCATCTCAAACGATAAAATCTCAAGCATCAAAAATCTATTATTCATCATCTGCTATTTTTAATTTAACTTTATTATAGATATCATCGCTGATTTCGTCAACTGTTCTCTCGCCGTCGATCGCTATCCATCTTGTCCAGATTTGGTTTTTAACCAAAATTTTATATTGCTGATAAGTCTTTTTTATAAATTGAAAATCTTTTTCTCGCCGGTTTTTGTCTTTAGCTTCACCTGACTTTCTTTTTATGGCAATTTCCGGCCGGACGTCTAAATAAAAAACCAGATCAGGTTTTTCAATTTTAAAATCACAGGCGAAATTTAATGCTGTTTTTAGGTTAATTCCTTCAAGGGTCTGAAAACACAAAGTGGTCGTAAAATAGCGGTCAGCGACGACAATACCATTTTTTCTTTTGGCGGCAATTGTTTTGGCATCAAAAATAAACTGAAGTGAATAGAAAAGAAATTGTTGCTCGGCGGTTAAATCTTTATTTTGATAAAGGAACTCGCGGATAAAACGGCCGACATTTTTGTCATAATCGGGGTATTTGACAAAAAAAGCCTTTCTATTAGACAACTTTTCTATTAGCTTTTTAGCTTGAGTTTCGCACCCAGCTCCATCAATTCCTTCAATAACGATAAACATGATCAATCAAAGTTATAACTGTTATAATCTTTATAACCATTATAACAGTTATAAAGTTTATATGAATGGCGGTTATAAAAACTTATCATTTTTTAAGCAATCAGAAATTATCTATGATTTTACAGTTGAATTTTGCCACCGTTATATCGATCTAAAATCACGAACCAAAGATCAAATGATTCAGGCAGCGCGTTCTGCCAAACAAAACATTGCCGAAGGTTATTTACAAAAAAGTATCGAAAGCCGTTTAAAGCTTTTAGGAGTTTCACGGGGATCACTTGAGGAACTTCTTAATGATTATCAAGACTTTATTCGCCAGCGCAATCTTAAACTTTGGTTAAAAGAGTCAAATCAAGCTCAAGTTGTCCGCAGACTCGTTTATAACCCTTATAACAGTTACAATAATTATAAAAATTATCTAGTTTCTGCCGAATCAGCTGCCAACTGTATGGTTTGCCTTATCAACCAAACTAATCAACTTTTAGATCAAAAACTCCGTTGGCTGGAGGAAAAATTTATCAAAGAAGGCGGATTTAGAGAAAATCTCTTCAAAAAAAGAATTGATTATAAAAAGAGAAGGCTATAACGATAAAATAATAATAAAATATAAAGATTATACCAGTTATAATTGTTATAATAAGTAAAAAGGAGAGGTTGAAGCTGTCATAACTGCCTGCTGATATTAAGCCCTTATAGCTCAACGGACAGAGCAGACCCGTCCTAAGGGTAAGATGGAAGTTCGATTCTTCCTAAGGGCACAAAAAAAATACCGGGAAAAAGAAGGCAAAAGTGATTTAGTTGCCCTTGGGAGGATTTAAACTTAATGAAACAGACAATTAAACATCATTTTAAAAAACTTAAAGCCAATGAGTATTTAAAAATATTTATCCTTCGGCTTATTGGCAATTTTTTGGTTTTTTCGGCGATTTTTATGATCGCTAAAACTTTTTATAAACCGGCAAGTGAAGAAATCAGATATTTAATCAATAAAAAGATCGAAAAAAAATATCTCACAACCGATATCAAAAATATCAGCAATTTATCTCGTCAGCTTGAGAGTCAACCAAAAGGCGGATTGGCAAAACTTTTAAATATCAAACCGGCAGAGGTGATCATTCCCGAAGACCCGAATTTTAGTATTGTTATCCCCAAAATTGGTGCCAACGCCAAAATAATTGACAACGTCGACCCCAGCGACACTAAAGTTTATTTGGAAGCGCTGACCAAAGGAGTCGCTCATGCCCAAGGGACAGCTTTTCCCGGCGAACCCGGCCACATTTTCCTTTTTGCCCACTCGACCGATTATTTTTGGAATGTCGGCACTTACAATGCTATATTTTACCTTTTATATAAATTAGAAAAAGGGGATGAGGTCGACCTTTTTTTTCGCGGTCAAAGATATGTCTATAAAGTCATTGGGAAGCAAATCGTTGACCCCGAAAGAGTAGAGTATTTAACCAGAAAAACCAACCGTGAATTTTTAACACTACAGACATGTTGGCCTCCAGGGACGACATTAAAACGTCTTCTTGTGTTTGCCGCTCGGGTAGCCGAATAAAAATAGTAGCCGGGCTTGACCACCGATAAAGAAACTTAAGCTAAATATTTAAAAATCTATTTCTTATCCTAAATTTTTCAACCTCATCATCTATTTAATTCCGACAAGATACAAATCCGGCAGTTTATTGGCTTCCGGATTGAGATTGGCGAGGATAATTAATTTGCCGTCGGTGGTTATCATAAAAAAAGAGCCTTCGAGCGGGCCAGAATAAATAGGCTGTCGATTCAAACCATCATAATCAACGACGGAAATTTTTTTATTTTCACCGTCTTCATTGACAATTAAATGTTTGGAATCATAATACCACGACCAATTGAGTCTTTTTTCCGAAGATAGCTTTTCAATTTTAAAATTCTTGTCTTCTTTTTTGTCATAAACATAGAGGGTATTAGTTTTTAAAAATCGTTCTTCTGGCGTCTGATTTGAGGCGATAAGAGGCGGCGTAATTGCCAATGGAAGAGTGACTGGATATTTGACTTGATATAAGATTTTTTGTTCGTCAGGAGAAAAATCAACTATTTGGAAAGAATCGCTGGCGACCTTTTTTATTTCCTTGGGAAAAGTTTCCAGAATTTTGATAATTTTTTTTTGATTTTCTTCTTCCCAAGCGGCAAGGAGGGTTTTTTTGGAATTGGTGACATCAAAAAGCGGCTGATTTTCTTCATCAAGAGAAAAAAGATAGGCAATTTCCGGCTGGCCAAAACCTTTGAGAGGGAAATTAAATAGAGCTTCTTTAAGATCAGGCGAAAAATAAACCTTGACGGTTTTAAAATCAACTGCCTCGGGCAGAAATTTTTTTAAGACCAATAATTTTAAGGGAACAAAAATCGGCAGCGGCCGGTTGGGCTCAAAAACATAAATACCGTCTTTTTCTTTATCGTCGTTGTCGGAAAAAAGAATAATTTTATTGCTATCTTTGACCGGCACGGCTTTACTGATACCCAGATTGGTCAGCGGTGAAAGAGAAGGATTGGTGGGAAAAAGAAGAACATCAATCACCTCAACCAGCTCTCCCTTAAGGACGACGTCTTTTGACCAGCTGGTATAACCGTCTTTTTTGATCTCGATCGAATATTTGCCCGGTGGCAGTGTCAGGTTGATGTCGGTAACACCTTTTAATTGACCATTGATATATACTTTTGCCGCTTTGGGATAAGCGCTGATATTGATAATTCCGGTGGCGGTTAAAGTTTTTT
>JARYMT010000013.1 GCA_029906985.1 Microgenomates group bacterium
TTTAACCACTACAATTAATTAATTAATTGTAGTGGAAAAATTGTTGTTGCTTGGGTTTGCCGAGAATTACCCTTAATCCTTCTTGGTTGTTTTTAGTTGTTGGTCGAATAAGCGAGGAATAATTATAATCTTTGGACACATCGGAGAACCGGCTTTTTGTTAATGTTTACACTTTTAAGAATTGGCGATCCGACGGTTTCTTTTTTTTGACTCGTCTTAGCTTGCTTCTCAACTCCGTTTAAAATATTGCTTCTTAACTCGGTCGCTTAAATAAAAATTTCATTAAACTAAACTTGACAAAAATGTTAAAAAATTTATTATTATTAATCCTAAATGAAAGATAATCAAAAAAAACAGAAAAAAACAAGTTTTAAGTTTTTTTATTTTAAAAACAAAAGAGGGTTTTTTTTTATCTTTATTTTTTTGATTTTATTAATTCTTTTATTTACAACGCTTTATTTTTATTACCAATACAAAAAAACAAGCCAGCTTCTTAAAAACCCTACGGTGACCGCCCAGCAGGAGGTAAAAGATTTGATAAAAAAAGTTAGTCGATTGATTGAGCTTCCCGAAAATGAGACACCAACAATTGCCACGGTCACCGACAAAAACAAAGTTAAAAATCAACCTTTTTTTGCCAAGGCGGAAAACGGCGATAAAGCCCTAATATATTCCCAGGCAAAAAAAGCCATTCTTTATCGACCATCCACCAATAAAATTATCGAAGTGATGCCGGTGAATATTGATAGCAACCACGCCGAAATAATCGGCGAATCGACTGGCAAGCCGTTACTTTCTCCAACAATTTTACCAACCAGTCCGCTCCTGCCGATAGCTGAAAAATCAGTTAAAGTCGCTATTTACAATGGCAGTCAAACAGTTGGATTATCTCATGTTGTTGAGTCCGAGTTAGAAAACAAATTTAATTATATAAAAGTGGTTGATACCCAAAAAGCGACAAACAACTATGAAGAAACCACCGTAATTGATCTTAATGGGAGATATCTGGAGGTAGCTCGGCAGATTGCCCAGTTCATTGACGGTAAGATTAGTAGTCTTCCGGAAGAAGAAGCTTCGCCCGAAGCAGATATTCTTATAATTTTAGGCCGCCAGTAAAATCTTTAATACCTATGTATTGATTAGCCATTGCTTAGGCAGGCTAAGGTTAAATACCCTAATAAACTATAGGATTTTTATTTTCCCGCAAAGATTCAATATTATAAGATATTTTATTCTCCAATGACACACCTCGTAGGTGTGTTTTTTTGCTTTCTGCGTTTGTTATAATAGTTAAAAGTTATGCCTAAAAAAATCTACGTTGGAGTGGTCGGCCAGATTGCCTGCGGTAAAGGAGTTTTAGTTGACTATCTTGTGAAAAAACACGGCTTTATTTCCTTTTCCCTTTCAACAATTGTCCATCAGGAGCTTAAAAAAAGAGGCATCAAAGATTTCAACCGGAAAACCCTTCAAGATGTCGGTGACGATCTTCGCAAAAAATACGGCAGTGCGGTTTTAGCTAAAAGGGCGCTCTGGCAAATAAAAAATATAAAAAAAAATCATAGCGGGGGGCGAGAAGAAAAGAACCCCGACAGCTCGCAGTCAAGAGGCATGTTCGAAGCAAGCACTGGCGGGAATGAATCCGAGACAGGCCCCGCAAAACAAACACCTTTAAGAATAATAATTGAAGGCATTCGTAACACCGCTGAAGTTGAATATCTCAAAAAAAAGCCTAACTTTATTTTAATTGGCGTTAAAGCCAAACGGATACTTCGGTTTAAAAGATTATTAAAAAGACAAAAGCCCTGGGATCCCAAAACCTATAATGATTTTCTCAAAGTCGACCGCCGCGATTTGGGCGCCGGTCAAGACAGATCCGGTCAGCAGGTAGGGAAGTGTCTGGCATATTGCGACTATGTTTTAACCAATAATAAAGATCCGGTTGACTTTCATCGAAAAGTTGAAAAATTAATCGAAAAAATCTTCAAATTAAACGACGATAATCAAACAGATTAAATACAGATTAAATGTGGTTGATATTTATTTTTTAATTTTTTTAATATATCCAATTTTTTGTTACCTTTTAACAACCCAAACCACTTTTTTTGTCGCATATAATCCATTGATTTTCTACTACAATTAATTAATTAATTGTAGTATGACTAGAATTTCTCGGTTCCCTTTAAAAAAAGAAACATTAGATAGACTGTTTGATTTATTTTTTACTATAGTTGGAAAAAAGAATAATTTTGAAGATTTTAAAAATACAATTAATGATCTTTTATCTCCTACCGAAAGAATTATGATTGCCAAAAGAGTGGCGATTATTTATCTTCTTTTAAAACAGGTTGACTACTTTACTATATCGGAAATATTAAAGGTTTCGCCATCAACAGTGGCTAAATTTCATTTGATTATGGAAAAAAGCACCGGTATTGTGCCTACATTTAAAAAACTTTTGAGAAATGAAAAAATTGGTCAGCTTTTGGAAGAAATATATTTAACTTTTCGGGGTCCAGGAACTTATGGTGTTGATTGGAAATCGGCTTGGAAAGACAGACAAGAACTAGAAAGAAGAAAAAAAATTGGCATTTAAACTAGCCTCACTACAATTAATTAATTAATTGTAGTGAGAGTGTTAGTTTAATAAACTTTTTTTATTTTTTTAGCCAATTTTTTTAGGATATATTTCTTAATATTTTTTGAATATTTCTAAACTTTTTTTGAGGTTGGCAAAAAGAGGAAATTATTAAAGAATTATTTTAAGGGAAGAGTATTTTTTCATCAGCTCTTTCGTATTCAAAAAGTTCCTCTTGTCCAAACCAAACCCTGATTTCTTTTTTGGCATCCTCGATCGTATCTGAAGCGTGAATTAAATTTCGAAGCGGCCGGCTTTGTTCATTGGCTAAATCAATACAGTCGTGAGAGAAATCTCCTCTAATTGTTCCAGGGGCAGCTAAAAGAGGAATCGTATTGCCAGAAATTTTACGGACGATTTCTATAGCCTCATAACCTTCAACTACTGCTAAAAAAATAGGTGACTCCTGAAGATATTTTATTAACCACTTCTTGACCGTTTTTCCAATTGCTATTGCGTCATCGGTCCCAAAGACTTTTTTTGCGTCAAGACCTTTTTTTTGATAATTTGTCAACGTCCGTTCGCCAACCTTTTTAAACCAAGCCTCGGTTTCG
>JARYMT010000014.1 GCA_029906985.1 Microgenomates group bacterium
TTTTGGAGAAGGTATGCCTCGCCCCTGCGGGGCTCGGCATTATATTTTAAGAGGATTTTCCAAGGGTTTTTGAAATCAAGAAATAATTTCTGCTCCCGAATTTGGAAGTTCGAACCAATCTTTTTTAGAAAATCACGGCTTTGTTCGTGATTTTCTTGCAAAGCGATAATTTTGGCTTGGTTGGCTTGTTTTATGAAGTTTATCATGAGTTCGAACCGATTATTGTTTTTTCGCTCAAGAGCGGATAATTTCTCCAAAATATCCATTTTCTGATTGATTAGTTTTTGCTTTTTGCCAAGATATTCCTCTTGAGAAATAGCTTTATCTAACATCATATCTAAAAGCGTATCAAGTTTTTCCTCACACTTTGCTAATTGGTCTTTCAATTTTTGAGCGAAAAAGCTTTCGGCTTGGGCTTTTTTCTCTTTTTCTTTTTCAATTTCCTTTATCATTTTATTAGCCCAAGCCGAACACAAAGAAACTTTTTGAATTATCTTTTTGACTTGTTCAAATATTTTCTCCTCTCTGGTGAAACTATTTTGCGAACATTTATGTTTTGGGTTTTTCTTGGTGCAATAGTAATAAACATATTGTCTGCCACTCTTTTTGATTTTTCTGTCAGCCGTAATGGTAAATCCACACTCGCCACACTTGAAAAATCCGCGATAGAGAAAATATTTTAATTTTTTGGTTTTCGGTCTGCTTTTCTGTTTCATTACCTCTTGTACTTTATCAAAAAGTTTCTTTGTGATAATCGGTTCGTGTTTTCCTTCGTATAGTTCGCCATTGTAGCGTATTGCTCCATAGTAAATCGGATTTTTGAACATATATTGATAATTTGAAGTGGAAAGCACTTTATCCTTTTTGCCAACCAATCCGAGAGAATTGATAATCTTTCGGACTTCAGCAAGAGGGTATTCGCCGGTAGAATAAAGTTCAAACGCCTTACGAATAAGTCTTGCCTTCTTTTTATCAACAACAATACACCGCTTATTCTTATCATTGAGATAGCCAAGCGGAGCCCAAGCCGGCCAAATTCCATTTCTTAATTTTTGGCGAATACCCCTTTTAATATTTTCCGAAAGATTATCAACATAATATTTTGATTGCCCAAAAGCGATGGACAACATAAATTTTCCTTGTGGGGTAGGATCAAACCAAAAAGTTGGGAATTTTAGCTCTCTAATTTTCCCAGTATCCACAAGATAGATTACCCGTCCACCATCTATTGAGTTGCGGGCTAAACGGTCAGGATGCCACGCTAAAATTCCTTCGGCTTCGCCGTTCTCTATGCCTGCTAACATTTTATTAAAAATTTCTCTGCCCGGCTCTTTAGCGGTTTTACTTTCCATAAATTCCTTAACAACATTTAGATTTTCTTTTTTGGCGTATTCTCGTAATTCAAAAAGCTGGGCTTCAATAGATAAAATTTGCCTTTCTTCTTCCTCGGTTGACTTCCGGCAGTAGATGAAATATTTAATCATAATTTTTTACTCCTTAATTGTAATTGAAAAAGGAAACGC
>JARYMT010000015.1 GCA_029906985.1 Microgenomates group bacterium
GTTTGCCGAAGGCAAACATAAATTTGAAAAATTTATTAAACAATCTTTTTCTTTCGCCTTTGGCGAAAGGCAAAGCGATAATTTAATTTTGGCGAAATAAATATGACAAAGGAAAATTCAAAAAGAAAATTTTTTATCTACGCTCGGAAGTCAACCGATTCCGAAGACAAACAAGTAAGAAGTATTCAGGACCAAATTGAAGAATTGAAAGAACTAGCGAAAAAAGAAGATTTAGAAATCGTTGATGTTTTGATTGAAAAACAAACCGCTAAAATTCCCGGAAGACCAGTTTTTAATGAAATGCTAAAAAGAATTCAATCAGGCGAAGCCTCCGGAATTTTGGCCTGGCATCCCGATCGACTTGCCCGAAATTCTGTTGATGGCGGGCAAATTATTTATCTCTTGGATACCGGAATTATCAAAGAGTTAAAATTCCCAACTTTTTGGTTTGAAAATACACCACAGGGAAAGTTTATGCTCTCTATCGCCTTTGGGCAGTCAAAATATTACATTGATAATCTTTCTGAAAATATAAAGCGAGGGCATCGGCAAAAACTAAAACAAGGTTTATGGCCGCAAATGGCGCCCCTTGGTTATCTCAACGATACAAAAACAAAACAAATTTATGTTGATAAAGAAAAAGCGCCACTGATTAAAAAGGCCTTTGAACTTTATGCTACCGGAAAATATACCTTGAAAGAGATTAGAAAAATCATTAATGATCTAGGTTTGAGGGGGAGAAAAAATAAACCTCTTTCAACTTCAAATTACCAATATCTTTTACAAAATCCTTTTTATTATGGAGTGATGAGATATAACGGCGAATACTACGAAGGAAAACACAAACCGATTATCACAAAGAAACTTTTTGACCAAGTTCAGGAAGTAATGAAACAAAAATCAAAACCGCAGAAAACAAACAAAATGAAATTTTTTCTTTATCGGGGATTATTCCGCTGTGAAGAATGCGGTTATACCATCACCGCTGACAGAAAAATTAAAAAGAGTGGGAAACAATACACTTATTACTATTGCACCAAGAGAAACCCAAATCATAAATGCTCGCAAAATGTTTTTACCAGGGAAGAAAAAATTTCGTTTCAAATCAACAAAGCGATACAAAAAGTTTCTTTGCCCGATGATTGGGCTAATTGGATGATAAAAGAACTTGAGAGAGAAAAAGAAGAAAAAGCCCAATCATCGCGCTTTTTTGCTCAAAAGATTGAAAGCGAGATAAAAGAGATTGATGAGAAATTAGATAAGTTAATGACCGCATACCTTGAAAACGCTTTGACTTTGGAAGAATACCGAGAAGCCAAAAATAAACTCGTCAATCAAAAACAACTTTTAAAAGACAAACTGAGCGCTTTTGAGCAAAAAAGCAATAATCGGTTCGAACTCACCATAAAATTTATAAATTCCTTAAAACAAAGCAAAATTATCGCTTTGCAAGAAAATCCCGTTGAGATCCGGGATTTTCTAAAAAAGATTGGTT
>JARYMT010000016.1 GCA_029906985.1 Microgenomates group bacterium
GAGTTGCGCATGTCTGCCATGTCATTGAAATTTGCCTGTCAGTCCAATGGGTGTTAAGATGGCATTGCGATAGCCCAAGCGCTGTCGCCTTCTCCCTGCGACGGCCGGCCCCGCCGGCCTCGATCGGGGTAGCCTGCCCAGCTCATGCTGGGCAGGCTTTGTTATTCGTGATAAATGATGGTGCGCCGCGGCCGGCCGGCCATGAACGGCCAGACCAGAATCAGGCCGGCGACGAATCCGCCAATATGGGCAAACCAAGCCACTCCGCCCGTTTGAGACATACCAAAAGACAAGACGCCGTTCAAAAGCTGAAGGATGAACCAGAAGCCCAAGACAATGACAGCCGGGACGTAAGCGATACGACTGAAAAGGCCCAGCGGAATAAGCGCCGCGATACGCGCATTGGGATAGCGCACCAAATAAGCGGCCAAAACGCCGGCGATGGCGCCGCTGGCCCCGATGCCGGGGATTTTCGCGTTGGGGTCAGCTATGACCTGCGCCAGCGAAGCCAAAATGCCGGTCAACAAATAAAAGAT
>JARYMT010000001.1 GCA_029906985.1 Microgenomates group bacterium
CCTGTTACGCCTGTTGAGCCTGTTGGACCGGTAACTCCTGTACTTCCTGTGGGACCGGTTACTCCTGTAGCTCCTGTTGGACCTGTTATACCTGTGGCTCCGGTTGGACCGGTTCTGCCTGTTTCACCAGTGGCGCCTGTCGGACCAGTTCTGCCGGTTTCACCGGTTACTCCAGTTTCTCCTTGAGGACCTGTTGAACCTGTTGGTCCAGTAACTCCGGTTGAACCAGTAGGTCCAGTTACTCCAGTTGCCCCTGTTGGACCGGTGCGTCCTGTTTCTCCTGTGGCTCCGGTTGGGCCAGTTCGTCCTGTTTCACCAGTTTCTCCAGTTTCTCCTTGAGGACCAGTGGCGCCTGTTGGACCAGTCACGCCCGTACTACCTGTTGGGCCAGTAACGCCTGTAGCGCCTGTTGGACCAGTTCTGCCGGTTTCACCGGTTACTCCAGTTTCACCAGTGGCGCCTGTTGGACCTTCAACTCCAGTCGCTCCTGTTGGACCTGTAATTCCTGTTGAACCAGTAGGACCTGTAACGCCCGTAGCTCCTGTTGGTCCTGTTCTGCCTGTTTCACCAGTGGCGCCTGTTGGACCGGTAACTCCTGTTGATCCTGTAGGTCCTGTGACTCCTGTAGCTCCTGTAGGACCAGTGACACCAGTTTCACCGGCAACTCCCGGAGCGCCTTCGATATTAATTGACCAATCAGAATAAGTTCCAGAACCATTAATATTGTCGGCATAATAATTTAAAGTTGTTCCCGAATATGAAGTTACATATCCTTGAAAATATGTTGTTGGATCACTGGTTCTAGTGAGTTTTAATCTTAATCCCGGAGTATAGGCTAAACCTGAATCATCGGTGGTTAAAGTTAAATTACCAGTTTTAAGCTCTAATAATGTAGAAGAAGTTGTTTCATATTTGCTTCCGGCAGGACCAGTGGCACCAGTTGGTCCTGTCACTCCAGTTGAACCAGTAGGACCAGTGACACCAGTGGAGCCTGTAGGACCGGTAATTCCTGTTGAACCGGTTGGTCCAGTAACACCGGTTGATCCTGTGGGTCCGGTGACTCCGGTTGGGCCAGTTTCTCCAATCTCACCTTGTGGACCTGTTGCTCCGGTTGGGCCTGTTACGCCTGTTGAGCCTGTTGGACCGGTAACTCCTGTACTTCCTGTGGGACCGGTTACTCCTGTAGCTCCTGTGGGTCCTGTTCGTCCTGTTTCTCCTGTTTCACCTTGAGGACCGGTGTCCCCAGTATCACCCTTGGGACCTGTAGCGCCTGTGGGGCCTGTGACTCCAGTTGATCCTGTCGGACCGGTTATACCTGTTGCTCCCGTGGGACCTGTTATGCCCGTACTTCCTGTCGGTCCAGTCATTCCAGATCCGGCAGGACCAGTTGGTCCTGTTGGTCCCTCAATTCCTGTACTGCCAGTTGGTCCGGTTACTCCAGATCCGGCAGGACCAGTAGCGCCCGTTGGACCTTCAATTCCAGTTGCCCCAGTAGGACCGGTCACCCCCGAACCAGCTGGGCCAGTTGGACCAGTTGGGCCGGTAACGCCCGTACTTCCTGTCGGTCCAGTCATTCCAGATCCGGCAGGACCAGTTGGGCCTGTTGGGCCAGTGACACCAGTACTTCCTGTCGGTCCAGTCACTCCTGATCCAGCTGGTCCAGTAGCGCCAGTTGGCCCCTCGATTCCAGTAGCTCCAGTTGGACCTATTTCTCCAGAAGGCCCAGTTGGGCCAGTTAAACCTGTTTCTCCCGAAGCGCCCGTGGCGCCGGTCGCTCCCACTCCTGTTGGCCCAGCAATCCCGGTTGATCCAGTAGGCCCAGTCACTCCAGTTTGACCAAACCCAATTACCCCAACCGGCCCGCTTACGCCTGAAATTCGAAGGCTCTCTATTGCTTTAAAAATTTCTGGAGGTATTTCTTTTAAAGTAGTTTTATCAATTTTATATTCAACTTTCTGCTCTTCGGGAAATTTAATTGAGTAATTGCTTATCAAATTTCCTTCTTGATCAAAATAAAAAATATCACCTATATTTTTAACTTGTTTTTTTTGAACAATCAAATTATATAAATCTTCATTTATTATCTGAATTAATTTCAATGAAGCACGGCTATAAGGCATTAGTAAAGCATTAGTAATTTTATTCAGCTTGTTTTCTTGATTAATAGATTCTCCTAAAACATTTTTTTCCGAAAATCCGACAATTTTCTGATTACGATCGCGGTAACCAAAAAATACTCCGGTTTCTACAGGATATAAAAAAAACAAGAAAGTTATAATATAAAAAATAATTAATGAAACAATAGCAAAACCAACAGCGCTGTAATAAACCAAATTAAATGCTTTTTGGAGAAAACTTATTTTTTTATTTTCTTCTAAAACAATTGATGTTAAAGTATTAATAGCCGTTTTTTCCGAGGGTTTTTCTACTGGTTTTTCTTCACTGATTTCAATTTTTGACTTTTTTAAAGGCTCCAGAATTTTTTCTTCGATTTGTTTTTTTCTCAAAAAATATTCGGAATTGATAAAGCCGTCTAAATCTTCTAATTTAAATATTCGCTCGCCCCGGCTATTTCGGGAAGCTTTTATCAGACCTTTTTTTTCTAGTCTTCTTAAAGTAGTGATCGATATATTTAGTTTTTCTGCCGCTTCAGAAATTGTAAGAGGCCGAGAAAACTTCACTTTTTTCAATTCTGCCAGCGAAAAATATCGATTTTTTCCATCTGGTCTTTCTGAATGAAGAATACCGGCTTTATCCCAACGTCTGACAGTATCTATAGAAACGCCTAAAATTTCTGCGGCGACGCTTATTGGGACTGTTTTTTTCTTTTGGGCTTCAGAAAAATCCATGTGTTATAAATTTAGGCACGATGTACATAGGCATTGATTAATCAAAGCCTAGGTAAAAACAATAATAATAAGGCTTCATAATTCCATTATGAAGATAATTTTTGTCATTTGTCAAGAGGTATTTTTTTTAAAAAAAAATGAAGATTGTCTTTAAGCCCTAAAAATTTTTATGGCTTTTGATAATTTTTCGAAAAAAACCTTTTTTAAGCCTTAAAATTTCTTTTTTTATTAATGATCGGGTTTATTTTTTTAATGTTAATTTTTATTATTGTTTTTTTCAAGCCTTAAATAATTTTTTATTTTAAAAAGGGTGAAAATATGTTTCCGATAATTTTTGACTACAGGATAATATTAAAAACCGTAGATTTTATTAACTAAAAAAAGAATTTGATTTTGAAAATAAATTAAAATTAAGGTGCCAAAAACTAAGAACGGCCCAAAAGCAATCTTGCTTTTTAACTTTTTTCTTTTTAATAAAATTAGTATTAAACCGGTGACCGCCCCAATAATAAAAGCAAAATACAAAGCCAGCAATCCCCCTTTGACTCCCAACAAGAAACCAATTACAAAAGACATTTTTACATCCCCAAAACCCATTCCCCGACCGCCAGTTACCCAATACAAAAACAAAATCGGTAGCATGACAACCGCTCCGGCTATAAAATTCTCTGACATTTTTATCAAATAACAATCTAAAAGCTGTTTTAGGCAAAAAATTCTTTCAGTTTCCTCAACTTTTAAAAAAAAACCAAAAATAAAAAGAGATATCTGTATTGAATCGGGAATAATCTGATATTTTAAATCGCTAAAAAAAATTACAATTAAACAGGAAATTATCCCTAACCAAAATAAAGTTCTGAAACTGATTATGTTGTCTTGTAGATCTGGAAGGAAAAAAACCAAGACAAAAAATACGCCCGTAATAAGTTCGATAAGAAAATAAAAGTAAGAAATTTTTTTTTGGCAATATCGACACTTACCACCCAGGTTAATAAAAGACAGAAGAGGCAACAAATCATACCACGGTATTTTTTTTTTACAAAAATCACAATGCGAGCGGCCGAGAATTGATTGACCTTGAGGCAGACGATCAACCAAGACTCCTAAAAACGACCCCATCGAAACTCCTAAAACAAAAAGAAAAAATAAAAAAAATACGGTCATAAATTCATTGTAGCAAAATAATTACTAATCACTTCGGTTTAAAAGAAACTATCGCTGATTTTGTTCTTGAAAATACTTATCTAATAATTTTAGATTTTGGTTTTCCGGAAATAATTGAAGAGCTTTTTTTAAAAAACTTTTTGCTTTTTCCTTATCATTACTATGAAAAATTAAAATTTTAGCTAAATTTTCATACGCTAAATAATAATCACCATTGATAATTGATTTTTGATAAAATTCGGCTGCTTTTTGATAGTTTTTTTCACGTTCGTAGATTACTCCTAAGTTATTCCAGTTTGTCCACCAGTATGGCGCCAGCTTGGTTGAGTTTTCAAAATGTCTCTTTGCCTCCTGATATCTTTCTACCCGGAAAAGCTCCACCCCCAGATTATTTTCCAGATCAAATGCGTCTTTATTGATATTAATATCATGACTGTAAAGAGTTAAGCCGTCCTTCCAATCCATAGTCCTGAGAAAACTTTTGAAAGAAAATAAACTTATAATCGCAGCATAAAAAAGAAAAATTATCGATTTTTTCCGACCGGATAAAAAATTGTTTTTTAAGACTACTCCAATCATTCCCAACAATCCAATAACCGGAAAATAAAACCAGCGGTCAGCCACTGTCATATCTAAAGGAAAAAAATGCCAGTGAATTGAAAAACCGGCCAGAAACCACCCAAAGAAAAAAAGAAAAATTGAAAAATTTTTCCTTTCTTTTAAAAAATACCTAAAAAGAAATAAAATTCCTCCGAAAAAAAGCAGATCGAAAATCAACGGTTGATAAAAATTGGGCCAATCATAAAAGCGGACTACCCAATGTTGACTAATTGCCAAATCTGTCGGCAAAAAGAAATTTTTTAGATAATAAAAAATAATTTTTGGCAGGGAAATCATTCTTTCCCAAAAAGCCATTCTGTTAATGGGTGAAAGATTATGTTTTTGGAAAAAAATACCGGCCAAAATAAACCGCAAAAAAGAATAACCGGCAATTGGAGCCAAAAAATAAAGCAATGATTTTTTGTTTTTTAATAATTGTTTATCAAATAAAAAAAGATATAAAGGGATAATAAAAAAGAAGACAATCCCAGTTTCTTTGGCTAGAAGGGACAATAATAAAAAAACCGACAACCAAATCGGTTTTTTTTTTTTAATCGTTAAATAAAAACCTGTTAAACCAAAAAATAAAAAAAGCAGATCTTGAAGGCTGGAAATATAGGCCACCGCTTCAACATTGATTGGGTGAACCAAAAAAATTAAGGAAAGAAAAAAAGCCAACCGGTCGGAAAAAAAATATAAAAAAATAGCATAAACTAAGATTGTGTTGGCAATATGAAAACCTAATGAAATTAAATGAAAAAAAAACGGCCGTGAACCAAAAATTGAGTAAATCAGGGAAAAAAATAAGGTCATCAATGGTTTATAATAAAGCCCTGAAAGACTCTGCCTTCCACCGCTGTTAAAAGTACCGCCGCTAAAAAATTTAGGAAAATTACC
The DNA here is from genome assembly GCA_029906985.1 of Microgenomates group bacterium. Taxonomy (GTDB): domain Bacteria; phylum Patescibacteriota; class Microgenomatia; order UBA1406; family GWC2-37-13; genus JARYMT01. The sequence goes on from JARYMT010000001.1 coordinate 5,511, forward strand.
AAGCGAGTGAATTAAGTTGTTGTTTAATATCTGTTCTTCATCATCCCAAACAAAATTATTAAATAAAGAAAATTGATAGATTAGAAAAGCCAACAGAATAATAATCGTAATATTTTTTTTCATAAAAACTTAATTTGGCAGAATCATCCGTGGCCGAATTAAATTTTTAAAAAATCAGATAAGTCTTCTTTTTTATATGGGCCGATTAAAGCTAAATTTAAATTTTTCGGCTGGAAGATATCAGAAGCTAATTCAACAATGTCGCCAGTAGTCACTTTTCCTATTTTCGAAATCATTTCTTGGGGGGTATCAATTTTTCCTTCAAGCAATTTTCTTACTCCAAACATTGTTGCCACGGTTGCCGAATCCTCAAGCGACAAAAGCAGACGACCTTTTAAAAGTTCTTTGGCTTTTTTTAACTCTTCTTTTTTTATTTCCCCCCGAACAATTTTTTGATGTTCTTTTAAAATTACCGCTAACGCTTCTTTGATTTTGTCTAAATTATTGGCGACACCAACCTGAGTATATATATAACCGCAGTCATAATATAATTCACGTCCGGTAGAAATATAATAGCAGAGCCCCCTTTTGTCTCTTACTTCTCTGAAAAGTCGGGAAGACATCCCTCCTCCCAAAATTGCCGCCAGAACACTTAAAGGATATTTTCTTTCATCAAAAAAAGAAAAACTTCTGAATCCAACAATAAAATGAATCTGTTCGGTTTTCTTGTTTTTTATGAGAATTCCTGGTCGGACCTGTTTTTCTTCAACCTTTTTGAAAGATTTTGTTTTTCCCCTTTTCCAACTGGCTAATTTTTCTTCAATTGTTTCCAAATAATATTGGGGATTATTTTTCAAATTTTTATTACTCAGTCCGCCGGCAACAATTAAAAGTGAATTGTTTGGATAATATAACTGATTCATATAATTAACAAATGTCTGACGGTCAAATTTTTTTACGCTTTCTTTTGTTCCGGTCGTATCAAAGCCTAAAGGATTATCTGGATAAAGAAGATTTTCCAACACGTCATTTACTTTTCGATAAGGAGTATCTTCATAAAGATTGATCTCTTCAATAATCACTCCTTTTTCTTTTTCAATCTCTTCTTCTTTTAATAAAGGATTGATTATCATATCGGCAAGGACATCGGTGACTATTGAAAAATGCTCGTTCGTTGATTTTATCCAATAACCAGTGTGGTCTTTGGCAGTAAAAGCATTAAATATCCCTCCCATGCCTTCGATTGTTGAGGTAATAACAAAACTGTTTGGGTATTTTTTTGAACCTTTGAAAGCCATGTGTTCAAAAAAATGAGCCACCCCATTGTTCTCTAAACTTTCATAGCGAGAGCCCGCCCTGACTAAAAGTAAAGTAGTTATCGAAGAAAAAGCTTTGGTATCAACCAAAATTACTTGAAGACCGTTTTTAAGGGTAAAAAATTGGGATTTCATTTAGTCAATTTTAATTGATCGGTGATTTTTTAGCAAGCATTCTTCAAAATTTCCAGCCTGATTCTTACTATTCATCTATTATTTAATAATCAAGGCTAAATAACCCCTCTTGACAATGATAAAAAATTGTAAAATAAATTAAGGCGATGAAATTCAATTCGGTTTTAAGTTTTTTTAATAAATTTTTTTTCTGGCTTTGGTCGATCAGCATTTTTTTAATTATCGGCTATTATTTATTAACAAAAAGCATTTCTTCTTTTGTCGTCCAAAATTCCATTTTAAGTTTTTTAATTCAGCTAAATTTTTTTAGCGGCTTCCTGACTCTGGTTTTTTTCATCCTCGAGGTTTTCTTCACCAATATTAAAAAATTGTGGACAAAAATTATTTTTTTAATAATCTTGGTTTTAGTGATTAATTTCTTGACCCAGCAAAAAAAACGGTCCGGCTCGACCACTAGTTTGGTTGAAGATATTAATACCAATATTTATACCGCCAGACGGTTCTATCAATCAATTTTTTTTGAAGTCTTCGGCTCGCCGACCGATGTCCAAATGGCGACCGCTGATGAAATTCTTCAGGCAATCAATGATTTTCGCCGGGCTCAAAAATTAGAAGAAATTGTTCTCGATGTCTCGCTTTGTCAGGTGGCGGAAAAAGATATGTCTGAGCTTATGGCTATTGCCTCCAAACAACAGTACGAGACAGTCAGAGATACCGAATTGTTCGGCAATAAAAAAATTATCGAATTTTTTGATGCTAAAATTCAGGCCAGCTCAGCCAAACATATTGTTGAAAACCGCTGGGGCCGGCCCCTAACCGCCCAAGGGAAAGTTCTTGTTGATCCGCAACTAACATCTGCCTGCGGCTTGGTGACTGGATATAATATTGTGTTTGTATTCGCAAAGTGAAACTTAGCGGACAAAAAAACCGCTACTTCTTTTGCAAATTAAAACCATAAAAAGAAAGCGTTCATCTATGTTTTTTTACCGCGGTTTTAAAATTGTTTTTTTAATTAAAAAAATAATTTTAAAGCTTAATAAATGGTAAAATAACATTGTAGTACAATTTATAATAACATTGTAGTACAATTTATTATAATAAAGATATGAAAGAAGAATACAAAGGATATATTGTTTTAGCAGCACTTAGCTTAATTGCCGTAGCTTTGCTTTTTTTAACTCGCACTCCACAAAAAATACAAAAAAATATTACCGAGGGAGGACAACAAATCATTAACTCAATAACTGAACAACTAGAAGGGGAAGGGCCATTCCAGGATCCATATACAGTATTTGACATGTTTAGTGATATATTTTCAGGTTGTGCCACACAACCAGGCGGTTGCCCAAAATAGCGTCATTTTTCTCCCCCGTTCCGAGGTGCAATATGCGGCCCACTTCGGGAAATTCTGTTTTTGGAATTGTTTAAATTTATAATCGGATCATTATATTGTATATCGGGTTTCTAAGGAGCAATAAAAACTGTCCGTTTTTTTAGCTATTGGCACCGATCGACAAGAAGAATCTTCTTCGCAATCAACTTAACTTATTTTTTCCACAAGAGGGAATTTAGCAAGAAAAGCTAAACCCGTAAATCGCAGATCTGAAATAAAAAATTTTTAAAAATAAGTTTTGTTTTAACAATTGGTTTTTGATTGACTGTTTTTTGTTTTTGATAATCTGGATAAAGAGATAGTCTAAATAAAAAATCTTTATAGTTTAATTCCGGATGAAACTGAAGACCGTAAAAAAATTTTTTGTATCTAAAAGCCTGAATCAGACATCTATGGCTATAGGCCAGATGAAGGCTTTTTTTGGGCAGATTCAAAACCGCGTCTTTATGACCTTCGATCGCCAAAAACATAGAATTAAATCCTTTGAATAACGGATCCGCCATCCCTTCTTTGGTTAAATGAATTTTGGTGACACCGGTCTCCGCCTGTTTTGGAGAAAAATCAACTTTAGCTCCTAAAGATTCTGCCAAAAGCTGATGGCCGAAACAGATTCCCAAAACCGGCGGCTGGTTTTTTTTAATTATTTTTTTTAACACAAAAACCATTTTTTCTCTTATATTATTAAACCAGAACTTTTTTTCAACGTTGATTTCACCATAACCGGTTTCTCCTAAGCCACCGATAATTATTCCTTTTGATTTTCTAGCCAATGATAAAATTTCTTTTGAAGAAATCGTCTCGCTTCCGGCGTTAATGATTTGGATTTGGTTATAAGACAAATCCAAGCTTTCGTAAAAGCATTTTAACTCATGCCAACCCGATTGGTCTCTGCGAAATTGGATTAATAAAATCATTTTTGTAAAGATGCTTGTAATGGCGACCGAAAACTGATAGAACTTTCCGGCAATCGACAATTTAATCCATCAACCACTCTTTTGATATAATCTGCCACTTCATCATCGGTTAAGGCTGTTCCTTGGTAAGGTAATAATAATTTTACCGTATAAATTTTCCCGGTTTTTTCTTGTTGGGGATAATTTAAAAAAGTAGTCGCATATGGAAACATCCTCGTTGCTTGCAGTTGGGCAACAAGCTGATTTAATGCCTTGTTTAAAAGACCGCCTTTGCTTTTTAATTTTAACTCAATGTCCAAAACGGCGGTCATTTCGCCAAAAATCATTCCCGAAACACTGCTTGCCAAACCAGAAATAGTTGTCCCTCCTTCACGCATATTATAATCATGGATTAAAAAAGTCTGGTTGGTTGGGTCTTGGGGAGAAAAAAAATCAATGCTGTATGGACCGAAATAGCCAAACTGATACATTTTTTGGCTAATTCTTCGAGAGGTGTCAATAACTGAGAGTAATTTTTCTTTCGTAAGTCCTATTTGGGTTAATTGTTCTTCTGAAGTTGACTCAACCATTACCATCCCCAAATATTGACCATTTTGATCGCTAATCACCCGGCCAACTGAGAAAAAAACAAGCTCGCCAGAAGGCAATATAAAACCTCTTAAACTAAAATCACCCCAACCATCTTCTTGTTGTCCAAAATCTATAACCTCCTCAACAACAACGTCTCCTGGATATAGTTCTCCATCATAAGGAGATTGAAACATGGCATAAATTTGTTCTTTTATTCTTAATTGAAGTTCTAAATCATTAACAGCCACCATATCGGGGTTAACCCTAACATTTAGCAATCCGCTAGCAGTGTTTCCTAATTTTATTAATAACCTTTTATCACTTTCCCTACTATATTTTGCGACCTCTTGATAAATTAAATCTACATAATCTGATAATTCTTGACCTTGATAAAAAATTTCTATTCCTGGTACGATATTGCCTGATAAACTAATTTCTCTTAACAATTTTCTCATCCGGGCCTTGTTGTTAAATTTTTCTGCCGGTGGCAAAGAATTACCTTTGTGTGTTTCATAAAAATTGTTTGAGCCAATAAAAGGATAATAAAAAACTCCTGGTTGTTGTTGAGAATAATCACCAATTATAATTGTCGGTGAAGGAATGCCTAGATTTTTCCACAGCTCTTGCCAAAATTGTTGTTCAGCAGGCAACAACGGCTCATCCAAAATTACTCCCCTCGGAAATTGAGGAATTAGGGCGGTTGATATACCAATCATTCGGCCTTGATAGGCAGAGGGTGGCGCGCCATGGGCGGTCAACGCTGGTCTAACCGCCTCCGGCAGGGCATCTTCGATATTTCCTTGGTAAACTACTTGATCATAACCAGCTTTTTTTAACCAGTCAAAAAATTCTTGACCGACCATCTGTCTTCTTTCACGGTCGGTTTGGTGTAATAAATAAGTTTCATCTTCCCTTCTTCTTGCTTCCATTTTTTGTTGCTAAAAACAAATTTCTAACTCCCATTGTCCCGTATTTATCAGAGTATTTGTCGTAGCAAAAGGCTTCTTTTTTAAAATAAATTTCGTCAAAACCAGCTTTGTTTAAAAGATTAACTACCTGTTGATTGGTATAAACCCAACGACCAATTATTTGACGATCGATTCTGTCTTGATGAAATCTTATTTCTTCGTGTCCGGTTTTCAATAAACCGTTGTGTTGAAAGGTTTTTCTTTTTCTGATTACCCGGATACCATTTTCCACCGATTCAAAAACATGGTTGTTAAGTTGATTAACCACATAGTCATAATCAACTAGGTCGAAAATAAAAACCCCGGCCGGTTTTATCACCCGACAGGCCTCCAGGGCAACTTTTAAATCATCTTTTGGATTATCAAAAAAGCCAAAAGCCGAATTACCCAAAACAAAATAAAGATCAAATAAATTAGTTGAAAAAGTTAAGTCCCGACCGTCTTCTTTGAATAAAACAACCTGTCGGCGATGAGAATTTAAATTTTTTTCTGCGATAGTTAGCATCTCTTTTGACCAATCAAAAGCAGTAATATTTTTAAACCCTTTTAAAACTAATTGCTTGCTGTGCCGACAGTTGCCACAAAAGCCATCTAAAATCGGCGTCTGGGAAGAAAGAGAAAATTGATAATTCTTTAAAAAATTAATCATCGTTTGAACTTCCTGTTGGGAAATAAAATCGTCTAAAATATCGCTATATGTATTTAGATAACCGGCAACACCTTTTTTTGTCCCATAGCGCAGCTGCCACCACTGTTTTTGTTTTGTTTTTTTCATATAAAATAAAAAAACCCGCCTTGCGGCGGGAGAAATTAATAAATTTATAATCAACTACTCTCCCGCCATAATGGCGAAAAAAAGGATTAAAAAACTGATAATTAAAAATGTTTGAAACATAATTTAAAATTCAAAAGTCTAAATGATAATTTTAAAATCAAAATTTACTAACTTTTATAATCCAATAAAAAAACCTCCCTTTCGGGAGGATGTTTTTTAAAATTTTTTTCGGTTTTATTTTTTATATCATCCTCCCGCCGCTTAAGATGCGGATAAAAAGGAGAATGATGATAAATAAAACCGATTGACTCATGTTAGAAAATATTTTAACAAATGATTTTTAAAAAACAAGATCTTTTTACAACTCCTCTTTAAGAAGCAATAAACAGTTTTTTAAGGCGAAGGAATAATTTGCGGCTTACCCCAATAACAATAAGTATAAGGCGAAAAATTACCAAAGGCGTCGCGGGCTCGTACTCTGACATAAACTGCGCCCGTGTCTTTGATAACTATTTCACATTTGTCTCCCAACTCATAAAAAGTACCCGATCGCCAGCTAGAAGCACAAATGTCTTTAAACTCAAGATCATAGGCGGCGTCGACCTGATAAACTACCGGGCCTTTAAGCAAACTTAAGCCATTTTCAAAAGAAGGCTCCCAGGCGATATTAAAATGTTTCCAGTCTATCCCGGAAGTTGTCCAGCATTTTGGCGGTTTGGTGGGCGGCGTACTGTCGATATTTAAAATAAATTTGTTTTTATCTTCCTGACTCATAATTTTGTTACTATCTCTGGTTCTTACCAGCCAACTATAACGCCCGTCTATGGCAAACTCAAAAGTCCAGCTGGCATTGGCGCCGGCTTTAACGATCGCTTTTGGTAGCCAGCCCGACTGGGCTAATGGCTTTCCCCACTGGTCATAAATCGCCACCCAAGCATCATGGGGGTAATTACATTGCCCATTATCAGAAAACCAAAAAGTAACTTTGCGATTATTAAGATAAGCGTTGTTGACAGGAGCTTTTTTAACAGAAACAAAATTCAGGCAATCAATTTCCTGGGCTTTATTTTTAAATACAAAATTAACATTAGTTATCGCAAAAAATGAAATTGAAATAAATAATAATAAAATGAAGTACAAAGTAAGGACTTTTAATGATTTTTTACTTTTATAAATTTTTTTTGTTTTTTTATTTTTTGCCATTTAGTTAAAAGTGTATTCTTTTTTTTAAAAAATGTCAAGGCTGCGGGACTTGGATTCGAACCAAGATAACAACTTCCAGAGAGTTGTGTCCTACCATTAGACGATCCCGCAATTAGCTATTTCTATTATACAGAATTACCAATGATAAATTATAAATCTTATAAACCACAAATTAATTTAAAATTATAAAATTAAAAAAAACAAAATCGTTTAGAAATTTTTTATTTATCAGTTATTATTTTTATATGTATACTTTAATAACTTATGTTTCTATTCACCACCAAAACACTAAAAAAGTAGCCGAAGTGATAGCAAAAATTTTAAAGGCTGATTTAGTTGATTTAAAAAAAGAAAAACCGCCTTCTTTTAAAAATTACGGTCTAATCGGCTTTGGCTCGGGAATTTATCTGGGAAAACACCACCAGTTGATATTGGATTTTGTTGATCAACTTCCCAAAATGAAGAAAAAAGCTTTTATTTTTTCGACCAGTGGCGCTCCCCCATTTTTTAGTTTTGTTCAACACAAAGCCTTGCAAACTAAATTAATTAGAAAAGGTTTTAAAATTCAAGGCGAACTTTGCCTGCCGGGCTGGGATACTTATGGGATTTTTAAATTGTTTGGTGGATTTAATCCCAAAAGACCAAATGAAGAGGATCTTCAAAAAGCTCGAAACTTTGCCATCAAATTAAAAAAAATTAATTAGAGAAGGATGCCTGCCAGCCACCGTTTGACCCCCGCGGTCAACCTTGATGTTTTAATTCAAACGTTAAACGTTAGATATTAGACGTTAGATGTTAAGTGATAGATATTAAAGTCCTATCTCCTCTGCCACCTTTTTCATACTCTCCAAACAAATTTCAACGAATTTTTCCAAAGGAATATTGAGGCCTTCCTTAAGCTCGCATCTTTTAACATCTTCTCGGCGGGTGCCGGCGGCGAATTTGGGCTCCTTTAAAAAGCGTTTCATCACCGAAGATAATTTCACGTCCGCTAATTTTTTTGAAGGATAAACCAAAGCCACCGCCACAATTAAACCAGTTAAAGAATCAGCGCAGAAAATTGCCCACTCTGCCTTGTTTTGCGGTTGTCTGCCAGTTCTTTCCGGCGCATGAGATTTAATGATATTATGGACATTTTCAGAAATTGTTAAACCATACTTTGCCAAAACTTCCAAAGTTTTATTTGGATGAAAAGGCTTGTGCTCTCCTGAATAATCAATGTCGTGAATTAAACCCGCCAAAAGCCAGTCGTTTTTTGACGGCTCATTGAGCCCCAACTGATTATTTGCTTCCAAATAATCATAAATTCCCCAAAGACAAGCTTCAAGAGCGATTGAGTGCTTGAATATATTTTTTTCTAACTGTTTTTTTAGAATCTCAATATATTTTTGACGATTAGGGTAATTAATCATAAAAAAAGATTATAATATATTTCTTCTCCGAGGGAAAAGGAATATTTTTTATCAAATATCTGTTAAAATTTTAATGTATGAAAAACTTTTTGATTGCTTTTTTGGTGTTTTTGGCAATTGATATGATTTGGCTTGGATTTATTGGGAAAAGTCTTTATCAAAAATATTTAGGCTATTTAATGACAGATAAAATCAACTGGATTGCGGCACTAACTTTTTATATTTTATTTATCATCGGCCTTTTGATATTTGTTATCAATCCGGCTCTTTTACAGAAGTCTTTGAATAAAGCTATTTTTTACGGAGCCTTGTATGGATTAATAACCTATGCGACATATGATTTGACAAACCTTGCCACTATCAAAAACTGGCCGTTGACAATAACTATCATTGATCTTTTTTGGGGGACTTTTTTATCAACCGCAGTTTCATTAATCACCTTCTTAATTAGTAAAAAAATATAATTTATGAGAATCTGGGATATTGAGCCAAAACATCTTTGCCAAAAACATCTTCTTGGCGAACATCGGGAGCTTCATGGTCTTTGGAATATATTAACAATCCATAAAGGAAAAGGAGGATATTCGCGCCATCCGGAAACTCTTCGCTGGAAAGGGAAACTTAAAGCTTTATTTTTGCGTCATGAAAAATTGGTTAAAGAGATGGAAAAAAGAAATTATAAACACAACTCGCCATTAAATAAAAAATTAGCCAAAGGAAAGAGCATTCAAGACAAGTTTGTTAATACTATTAATGAACAAGGGCTAATTTTAAAAAATAAAAAATGTCAGTGTAAAATTTAATAATATTATGAGTTTCTTTCTAAAAATAGCCATATTGATTTTTTTCTACATGAGTTTTTGGTTTTTGCTGGCAATTTTAAGAAAAAGAAATGATCTAGCTGATATTGCCTGGGGTTTAGGATTTGTTATTGTCGCTTTTTTATCTTTAATGGAAAAAAATTTTTCTTCTTTAAGGTCAATAATTGTTTTTGTTCTGGTTTTTTTGTGGGGTCTGCGATTATCAACTCATATTTTTTTAAGAAATAAAGGTAAAAAAGAAGATTTTCGCTATAAAAATTGGCGCGAAAAATGGGGTAAAAATTGGGTTTTAAAAACATATTTTCAGGTTTTTTTACTTCAAGGGGTTTTCCTTTTTATAATCAGTCTGCCAATTAGTTTTTTAGGGGTGTTTGAAGGTTATCAGTCATTAAATTTATTGGATTTTATTGGAATTTTTATCTGGACTATTGGATTTTTGTTTGAAATAATTGCTGATTATCAACTTTTAATTTTTAAATCAGATCCAAAAAATAAAGGAAAAATTATGGATAAAGGCCTATGGCAATATAGTCGTCATCCAAATTATTTTGGCGAGGTAACTTTGTGGTGGGGTATTTTTATTATTTGTATAAATGTTAAAAACGGATTTTTATCAATCATTGGTCCTTTGACAATAAGTTTTCTTATCCTTAAAGTATCTGGCATTCCTCTTCTTGAAGCAAAATATCAAGGTAATAAACTTTTTGAAGAGTACAAAAGAAAAACCAGCGCTTTTTTTCCTTTACCGCCGAAACAATAAGCTTCAAACACCTCTTAACCACCTCGGAGGCGCAATAAATAATTGTACATATATGTACAGGATAATATAACGAATATTTAAAGTTAAGAGAAAAGGGTTTTCCCTTGACAAGAAGAAGAAGAAGAAGAAGTAAAATGAATTAATAATAATTAAAAATTAATAATGAAGATATGTCAGAACATCAAACTTCAGGGGAAAAGACAGGTAATCAAGAAATAAAGATAGATTTTCAACCCTTGGAATTTAAACTAAAAGATGGAAAAATTATGAGAATTGATTATAAAAAAGTAGAAGGAAATTATGTACCTTATAATGAAGAAAGACAGAAAAAAACCGGCCTAAAAGCTTTGTTTTGGACAGTTAGAACTGAACCTCTGCCCGAAGGAGGCCATCGTAATTATTATACTTATTATCAAATTAAACCAAACAATTCAATTGAAATCGTCAATAAAAAAATAAGAGTTAAGCCTGATGGTACGATAGTAGATGAAACACTTTTTGAAATCCCAATTACAAAAATATTATCCCCCAGAAGAACGGCATTAAGCATTGCAAGCACTCCGGATCAAGCAGATCAAGAAAAAGTAGCACTATCATTTTTAGAAATATCATTTTCCGAACCATCACCCACATCTCAATCCCCAACTCCAACCACCCAACCATCTTAATTTCTAAGCTAAAATATCTCTACTCTCCACCTCGGAGGTGCAATAAATATAACTTAACTTGTTTCAAAATCTTAAATGAGATCCCGAAACCCTACGATTCGCAGGGCAACCAAGTTCAGAATGACAAAAATTAGTTTTATAGTTTTTAGTTTTAAGTTTTGGTTTTAAGTTTTGACGATTGGATTTTGAGTTTTAAATTTTACACGTTATACGTTCTACGTTATATGTTAATTTTTCTTGATGTTTGATGTTAAAAGTTAGATGTTAGATGATAATGAAGTTAACAATCTTCCCCTCCACATAGATCATCTTGTACTTTTTCCCTTGTAAATACTTTTTCACTTTTTCATTTTCTAAAGCAATTTTTTCTATTTCACGTTTCACGTTATACGTTCTACGTTCTACTTTTATTGTTCCTCTCAACTTCCCATTCACCTGCACCGGAATAACTATCTCCTCGTCCTCAACTTCTTCTGCTTTAGGCCAAGATGATAGATGAATTGAGGTCTTTTCGCCTAAAACCTCCCGCCAGATCTCTTCAGTTAAAAAAGGTGCAAATGGGGCCAAGATCTGTAAAAACTTCTTGGCGTTTTCCTTTGATAATGACGGTATGCTTTTGTCTGCCGAAGCTTTGGCAAAGGCGGATTCCCATTCATTCAAAAATTTCATCATGGCGGCAATCGCCGTATTCATTTTTATATGCTGAATATCCTTTCCCACTTTTATAATTGTTTTATTTAACTTATCGATTAAAGTTTTATTATTCAACCTTAACGAAGGTTTGAAACTTACCCTCTCGGCTTTATCCGAAGAATAATTTTTATAATACATTTCCCAAACTCGTTTCAAAAAACGATAAACACCTTGAAGTGTTTTGGTTGACCAAGAAATTTCCTGACTAAAAGGCGCTATAAACATTTCATACATTCTCAAAGCGTCAGCACCGTATTCAGCCACCACCTCATCGGGATTGATAACGTTGCCAAAAGATTTGCTCATTTTCCGGTGATCTTCTGCCAAAACCATTCCCACATTTCGCAATCTCAAAAAAGGCTCTTTAATGTTAATAAGTCCAATGTCATATAATGCTTTAATCCAAAAACGAGCATATAATAAGTGTAAAACAGCGTGTTCAGCACCACCCAAATACCAATCAACCGGAAGCCAATGACCGGAATTTTTAATTTTTGATTGCCAATTTTCAATCAAAGGAGCCACCTGATTTTGAGACAATCGCTTGGGGAACCCCCCGCTTTGCGGAGGTGAAGCGGTCGAAAAATCATGGTGGCGAAAATTCCCTTCTTTGTTCCACCAAGGAAACGCCAAAAAATACCAGCACGATCCCGCCCAGTTTGGCATTGTGTCGGTCTCTCTTTTTGCCGGCCCGCCGCAGTTTGGACAGGTGGTTTTAACAAAGGAGGCCACTTTGGAAAGGGGTGACTCGCCAGTCTCTGTCGGTTGATAGGATTTAATATACGGTAATTTCAACGGTAATTCTTGCTCTTTAATCGGAAACCAACCAAATAATTTTTCTAAATTTTTATTTTTAAATTTTAAATTTTTAATTTTTTCATCGGTGTCCCAATAACTAATCTTCTTTTTTGCGCAGCTTTCACAATAAATCATCGGAATCGGCTCGCCCCAATATCGCTGACGGGAAAAAATCCAATCGCGCAAATGATAAATCACCGCCCTTTTTCCCCAACCTTTTTTCTCTAAATAATCGATTATTTTTAATATTGCTTCTTTTGTTTTTGAACCATTTAAAAACTCTGAATTAATGATCTCTCCGTCTTCCTCATAAACATCCTCAATTTTTGCAATCGGTCCTGTTTCACCATTTTTACCTTTAACCACACGAATAACTTCAAGGCCGAACTTTTTAGCAAACTCGAAATCCCGCTTATCATGGCCGGGAACACCAACCACCGCTCCGGTACCAAAGTTCATCAAAACAAAGTCAGAAATATAAACAGGAAGTAAACGTCCGTTAAGGTTGTTTACTGCATAAAACCCGGTAAAAATACCGGTTTTTTTTCTACCTTCTGCTTCTCTTTCTATCTCAGTCTTGGCCTTTGCCTCTTCAACATATTTTTTAATCTTTTCCACATCGGTTTTTTTGGATTTGATCTCGCCTTTGATAATTTTTTTGACAAACTCATGTTCTGGAGCCAAAACAATAAAAGTCGCGCCGAAATTTGTATCAGGACGGGTTGTAAAACATGTAATTATCTCGTTGCTATTTTTTACTTTATAATTAATATTGATTCCTTCCTTTTTCCCGATCCAATTTCTTTGCATTGCCAAAATTCCTTCCGGCCAATCCAAACCCTTTAAACCTTCAAGTAGTTTATCGGCGTATTGAGTAATGGCAAAAATCCATTGCGGCAATTCTTTTTTGGTAATTTTATTTCCGCATCTCTCATGAGTGCCGTCAGCCAAAACCTCCTCTTCTGCCAAACCAGTTTTGCAAAAAGGACAAAAATTAATCGGGGCGTTTTTTTTGTAAAGAAGCCCCATCTTAAAAAATTGAATAAAAAGCCATTGGGTCCATTGGTAATATTCAGGGTCGGTCGTCGAAAACTCACGCTGCCAATCATAAGAGAAACCAAGCATCTTCATCTGGCGACGAAAATTGGCAATGTTTTTTGGCACCATGTCAAGAGGGTTTTTTTTGGCCTTGATAGCCGCGTTTTCTGCCGGCAGACCAAAGGCATCCCAGCCCATCGGATGTAATACCGCCCAGCCGTTCATCCGATAATAACGGGCTAAAATATCAGAAGCTGTATAACCTCGGGGATGGCCGACATGAAGGCCGGCAGCTGAAGGATAAGGAAACATATCTAAAACATAAATTTTGTTTTTCTTGTTTTTGTTGGTTATTTGGGGAGTTTGGTAAACTTTGTCTTTTTCCCAAACCTCAATCCATTTTTTTTCAAAATGCGAAGGTTGATATTTCGCTATCATATTTTAATATTTTATATTAATCTAAACATTTTTCAACTTCCAATCCTCACCTTACCTTTTTCCCCTTGACAGTCCTTGACAAGAAGAAGAAGAAGAAGTAAAATTTATTCTCAATATGAGTAAAACACCTGAATATTTTTGTCCTGTCTTTAGAAGAATACAACAATTAGCAGAAGAAAAAGGTTTAAATCCTGAAAATACAGCTTTAAATAGACAATTTTGTCCTTTTGCTCAAGCTTGTTTAGCTGTTGCCAGAAAAACCTATCAAGAAATGCTTCATAGATGCAAGCTGTTTGAAAAACCACCCGCTATTACTACTATATGCCTAAGACAACAAGGTTCCCATCCTGTCAAACCTCAAGAAGCTTTTATGAGAAGATTGGAAACAACTGCTGTAATACGGGGTATTCCTATTGATTAATTTATTTTAATTTAATCAATATTGTTTATCTTGTATTTCTTTCTCCTTCTTCCCCACCTCAAAGTTGCAATAAATATAGCCACTCGGTACTGAAACTAAAAATCACAAAAAAATGTCTTTATCAAAAATAGTTTTTTATCTTTTCAACCAGATTTTCTTTTAATAAACCAATAACCTTTCTATAAGATAAAGGTAAAAAAATTGACCGCCACAATAAAAATTGGTTTTGTTTTTAATAAATTTCCTATTAAAATAAACAACAAGAAAGTTAAAGAACAAAAATATTTTAATATTTTACAATCAAAATAACTATATTTTTTTTATTTTATAGTATAATACAAGCGTGATGGAAGGCTTTAGACCACAAATCCCAGAAAAAAACAGCCAATTACCTTGGATTTCAATGAGATCACCAAACATGGGGCCAACGGGAATTCAAACCCATGGATTAATTCAATGGGATCCTTCACGAATTATTGGAGCCCATCTTTTACAAATAAATCCCGCCAAATTCAATCAAATATTACATATTCTTGGGATATCTTCTCCTGTTATGATCCGTCAACAACAACCTCGCCAACCAGAATATAAAATTGTACCCACTAGTGTTTCTCCGCAAGGTGTAACAACCGCAAAAAAAATATTAAAAGAAATAAATCCTATACCTCCTCATGTTATACTTGATCAAACCTCTAAGGTATTAAGTCTTTATATTGATTTTCAATCTTTATTTGAGATAGCCTTTCATAACCCTGTAAAATACGGTAAACTTGTTGATAGAGCAATTAAAGAATCTTTTAGAGGGTTAATTACTGAGGCTTTAAAGGCTAATCCTGGAATATATGATATTTTGATGGCGCAAAAAACTTTAATAGACTATGTTTTTAAATATGTTTTTTCACCCAATATGGTCATTTCTTTAGTTGGAACTATTACAAGACTTGCCACCAATCCTAGTGAATTTTCTTATCTTGAGCCAATAAGTTCACTCAATTTTGTTTTAGCTTTAAGTTGTCTTTTTTATACAGGAATATCACTTTTCTTTTTAAACAGTGATTATTTTCCGCCTGCTTTTAAACAATACGTAAGTTCGGCAGAATCATTTACTGATATGATGAGAAAATTTTGGCCAATAATGGCTTTTAAACAATATATCATCCCCTTGTCTAAAATTCCGTTTATAAAAACTCCCCTTGTAAAAGGAAATAAAACAAATTAAGTTGACTAAGTTGAACGCCGCGGTCAAAATTGGTTTAACAGGATAGTCTACAATTTGACAAAAACTGATTACTTTTGTTTTTTTAAATTTTCTTTAAGATTAAGCTTTTCAAACCAGCCTCGACGAAGAAGAATGGCAATAATCGCATAGACAGCAATATCAATCCAGGAGTCATCAAGCGATTCATTTTCCGGTTTTTTCCCGTTCATCAAAAGATGCTTGATTCGGTTAAACTTTTCTGAAATCCGGAAAGCTATCCCTAGTTCGCCCATATCCAAAATATTGCCTTTGCCATAGTCTTTGTGTTTTTTAATAAAAGTCGCTAATGCTTCCTGGCAGACTTTTTCAAAAGCCTGATCAAGATATTGAGGAGATTTCATAAATATTTTAATCATATAAAAGTAAGAAAAATTTTTCAAGGTCTTGAGTTTTAATAAACTATTTTATATACTATAGGTTATAAAACTGGCTCTTTCCGGTAATGAAATTAATTATTGATTTAAAAAAATCATCTGCCGGAAAAGCGATTAATATTTTTTTTAATTTAAAAAATGGCCGTTGAATTCGGAGATACTGATCATCAACCTTGGGTTCAAATTCGTATGAAAGTAAGTTCTTCTGACGCTGATCGGCCTTTTTATATATTCCAAGAACTATCGCGCCCTTTTTTTTTAAATATACATTTAGCTACGGAAAAATTTCTTTTTGAAAATAGCCAAAATGGGCAGGGGCTCTTTCAATGTTATCAGGTTAGTTTTGTCGACGCGGTTGGATTAACCCAATGGGCAAATGATTTCACTATCATAAGAAAAGGTGAAGATATTTTTGCAAAAATTCGGTTGGTGACATCTGACGATGATCAAGCAAAATATTTAGTAATCACCGCTCAGGGGGAATATTCTATTGTTGATGATGAAAATAGGGTTATTGAGTCAATTGAATCAATGGCAGATTTGCAAAAATACGGCTTAGAAGTTGCTGCTCTTGCCACAAATAATGATGAATCTCTTTTAACGGTTAAAGTTGACGGCACCTTAATCCTCTTAAAAATGGGCTATAAAATCCAACAAGAAGTTTTAAACAGGATGCTTGTTAATGCTGAAAATCCAAGACCGATTACCGACAATTTTTTTAGAATTTATTGGCCTGACCAAGACGATCAGAGATTTAATCTTCAAGATTCGGCAATCAATTGATCAATCTTTATCGTCTCTTCTACCGTAGCTTTTCTAATCTTTGAAGAAAAACCTAAATCAAAAAGTTGTCTCATTAAACTAAAAGGGCGAAGATGATCGCCAAGAAGAAGTCTTTCTATTTCTGACCACGGAAAATTTAACTGCGGTGCTGGAAAAGTCGCTGTAAAGAGGTCATAAGTCATATCGTAAATATCGGGCCCCATAACTAAATCTAATACTACTAATCCATTACTTCCAGTTCTTTCTATCCTTACCGGCCGGTTTCCTAAAAGAAAGTATTGACCAAATCGGGGATAATTTAATTGATCGTCTTTTGCTTCTAAGACAGGATAGATAGTTACCCGGCCTGCCCAATTAATAAAAAAAGCCGGTTGGGCATCGGTCAATCCGACCCTAACTTGCCAGTTGCTAAAAGGGTCATAAAAATATGCCGTCGGTACTGATTCCATTCCTTGTTTTGTTTGTTGATCTTCAAAATAAATAAATGTATCATCCGGCTGAAGCCAATTTATGAACGCTCCCTGAATCTCGCCATATCTATTTAAATTTAATTGGTAATTAATTGCCCCTCTTTGTGGATCTTCTGCCCCGACCAATACCCCTTGACCGCCATTATCCATTTTCATCTCTCTTGCATAAACTGGACCTATCATGTCAGGATAAACTGCCGGCAAAATCGGCCAATCATCACTTCCCGGTGTCCTAAAACCTTCAATATGGCGTGACATAAATCTAATTATAATATAACTTATAGTATTTTGTGGTATAATAGATTCAATTATTTATGGTTGTTCATGGCCCTGAAGTTTGTGTTCATCCTGTCCCCTCCCAAGAAAACCGGGAAAAGTTTACGGAGATGTTAGAGCGGCTTACAAAATTCATCCCGGAAGCTAAAAAATTAGCCTAACAATATAATAAAGAAATAAATAGCGTTACTGTTTGGGCTGCCGGGTTAACTTTTGCTAGTCCGGTTATAGGTGGAATGGCTGCTGTCGGCTTGGCTTATCTTACTCGCGAATTTGCTCCTGTTTGTTATAGTGCTCCTTTAGTCTTTACTGGTCCGGTGGCTACCGGGATCTGGGCTCAAAATAAAATAAGAATGATTAAAAATGAAGCGCAAAATCGGCTAACAAAACTCGTTCAAGAATTTGCCTTGGGTGATTTTATAACCAATCCAAATATCTCTTTTTGTTTATTTGATCCTGTAGTAAGACCCTATTCCGATTCGTTAAAGTTAAGGGGGGAATTATATCGTAGGCTAGCCGATTTAGATTTAACTCGAGAAGAAAATTTTAATTTAATTTTAATGATTTTAACTTCTCTTTTGGCCTTTGAAAATCCGTTAACAACAACTAATGATGGTAATCTTTTAGAATTAGGATTAACAGGGATGCATAACTTATTGGGAAAACTTTCTCAAAATCACTCGCTTCGGCCGGTAATTTTGGCGACTTTTAGTGGCTTAGTCGCTAAAGAGACAACGAGAACTATTGCCAAGGATTTTATTAAACGGTATATGGATCAAGGCGAGAGCGAAATTGCTTTAACCCCACCTGATTTAATTACTAACTTATGGCCAAATAATCTATCTCAAGCCAGTAACTTACAGGTAGTCCAAGATTGGGTTATCGCTTGCACCCGCCCCAGTTTGTCTTAACTCATTTATTTATAATTAAGGCCCTATAAAAATCGGGAAATTATTGATTCGGCCCAGTTTTTTTTATCTTCGGTTACCCTGACAAAAACTACCCCTTGATCAAGTTGGCCATAAATCACTAAACTGTTTAACGGTGCTAATAAAATTGCCGGCAAGGCAAGAAGGTCTTCTTCTCCATCGATCACTATCGTCTGTTTTTCTTTTTTGGTTAAATATTTTTTAATGGCCAAATTAATCGACGCCACCGCCTCAAAATTTATTGTTCCCGGATGATTAACATATTTTCTCAAAGCCCTGTGTTTTAAATCCCATCCGTCAGTTATATCTGCCCTTTTTGACCGAAAATCGATGATTTTGATCTCCGGGGAAAAATTTTTTTTAAGCAATGCCAAAGAAATAATATCACCAACAGCAATCGTCATCGTCGGCGCTTCTTTTTTGATTAAAGCGGTGATCGGCTCATTAAACCGGATTAATTGCCCAATGGGTCTCTGTAAAACCGGCCTTAAATAATCTGGTAAATTTAATATTTTGTTATTAAAAATTTTAAAATAACTTTTTCCTAGACGGTTAATTTCTCCCAGCCGAATCCTTTCCGAAGTAATTGGTTTTTTATCTTCCGCTAAAATCAGTCGAGTAGTTATGATTTTCAGGGGCTTCAAACCAAGCTTTTTTCTAATATTATTTATTTTTAGAGCGTTATTATAACTATTCCTTGTAACCAAAATCGAATCAATTTTATTGTCAGATTTACCAATTCCATAAATATCAAAAAGTGCTATAATTTTTGAGCGCTTTTTGAAGCCTTGAATAATTAAAAAATTGCGGACGGATTTTTTTCTTCTTTGATAATTTTCAATTAGTTGATGAAGTTTTTTTTGCGACAACATTTTTTCCGAAACAATCCCGATGGTGACAAATTTAGCTAAAGAAAAAGCTTTTTCAATAAACTTTTGATGACCAAAATGAAAGTGATCAAAAGTCCCTCCTAAAATTAAATGCTTATATTGATATGAGGTCATTTTTTACGATGATTAGATAATTTTTTAAAGCCGTCTGTCCCTTTTTCTAACCTTTTCTCCGTAAACTTTTATTAGCTTAACTAACAACAAAAAATTTATTATAATTATTTTATCATTGAAAAATACTTTTTTCTTATGTCATCTGTTGAAATTTATATCCTTAAAGAAAATGAAATAAATAATTTTTGGCCGGTTTTTGCCGAAATCCTTTCCAACGGCTTTCCTGAATATTCAAAAAAAGTCGTTGATTATTTTTTAAAAAAAATATACAACCGGCCAAATTTCCTTTTCTGGCTTGAGAGAAAATTAAAATCGGTTATTGTTGCTAAATTTGATCAACAAATTATTGGCTTTGCTATCGTCGACGAACCTTATGGCGGAGTAAGTTTTTGCCGCTGGCTGGGAGTGAAAACCGCCTATCAAAAAAAAGGCATCGGAACAAAATTAATCAAAGCTTGGGAAAATTTAGCTTTTTCTCAAGGATGTCATAAAATGGAAATCGCCAGTCGGCCGGCGGCCAAAGATTTTTATAAAAAAGCTGGTCTGACTCTTGAGGGTTGCCGAAAACTTTCTTACTTTGGCATCGATCAGTTTGTTTTTGGCAAAATTATTGGCCAGCCTGATGATGTTAAAATGACCGGTTAATATCGGGCTTCAAAAAGAATAAAAAAAAGATAAATTAAAATTAAAATCAATCCTTCCTGACGAGAAATATCGTTTTTTGACCGAGTAAAATGATAAAAAACTAAAAGTCCGCCGATCATAAAAATAAAAGTTTGTAAAAAATGATTGCTTAAAAGAATGGTTTTTCCATAAATCAAAGTTAAAACACCAAAAATCAAAGAATTGGCAGCGGCTGAACCAATATAATCACCCAAGGCGACTTCTTTTTTTTTCAGCAAAACCGAACGGATTGCCAAAGATATTTCTGGTAAATTAGTTCCGATCGATAAACAAAGAAGAGAAACAATAAACAAAGAAATATTTAATAATTCGGAAAAATAAATTGTCTTATCGACTACCACCCGACTGGCAAAAATCACCAAAAAAGCTCCCAAAAAAATTTTCCCCAGTTCTTTTAAAAAATTAATTTCATGATGAACAATTTTATCTTTGACATCCTCGAGGAAATTCTTTTTCTTCTCTACAAAAAAAATAAGAATAATATAAAAAATGACTAAAAAAATCGCCTCTCCCAAATTAATTTGACTGTCTAAAGTAAAAAAAACCGGCGCCGCAATTACCAGTAAGGCGAAAAGCAAAGTTTTTCGGTTTAAATCATGGGCCAGCTTGATTCCATTGCCCAAAATCGCCAAAATGGGAATTACTAAAAGAAAAAGCACCAAAGAGCCGCCAATTAAATTACCAACAAAAATCGCCGGATCACCCAAAAAGACAGAATTAAAACCGATCGTCATTTCCGGTACTGATGTCAAGAGACCCAAAATCAAAAAAGAGAAAGAAAAAGAAGAAATATTTAATTGATAAGATAATTTGTTGACCGATCGGATAATCAAACCAGAACCAAACCAAATAAAGAAAAAAGAAACTAGATACAAAACCAGATTTAACAAAACTACCATATTTTTATCATATAAAAAAAGACAGGCGCCGGCAACTACAAAAAGTGCCGGCTTACCTGCCTTTTGTTTTTTAACGGTAATTATTTAATTATTTATAATCCGTTCTCTCTTGTGAGCGACCACCAAAAGACGATCTTGGCCGAGGTGGCCGAGCTTCAGAAACAACGAGTTTTCTGCCTTTGTGATCCTGACCATTGAGCATGTCAACGGCTTTTTGGGCTCCTTCTTCATTTTCCATCTCAACAAAACCAAAACCTTTGGACCGACCTGTATCTCTGAATCTTATGACTGTGGCGGAAACTACATTGCCAGCTTGAGAGAAAAGCTCTTTCAAATCCTCATCGCTAACCTCATATAAAAGATTACCGACATAAAGTTTCTTTCCCATTAATAAATCACCCCCTTTACTGACTGTTTGCGAACAAATAATTTCTGTGAGCAATTACAGTCAGTTAAGCCCTCCGAAGCGAGGTTTCGGCTGCGTGGACGTAGACCACGAGACGAACCCGAGCGAAGAAGGGCAAAAGCCAACTGTTTGCGAACAAATAATTTCTGTGAGCAATTACAGTCAGTTAAGCCCTCCGAAGCGAGGTTTCGGCTGCGTGGACGTAGACCACGAGACGAACCCGAGCGAAGAAGGGCAAAAGCCAACTGTTTGCGAACATTTAATATCTGTGAGCCAATCAAGCTTAAAAATTTTTGAAGCTGAAAAACCGAAGCCGAAATTTTTCTAGAATAATTCACAATCTAAAAACCTAAAGCCTTTTTGAATCCCCGGAAAAATCCCAAGAAAAACAAAAGACAAAAAAATAAAATAACAAGATTTAAGTATAACATATTAAAAAACGATGTCAAACCCTTTTCAATAAAACGATATTTAAACAACTTAGCAGGAAAATTAAACCGTTTTATTTCCGGACGAAAGATTTTATAATCTTTTAAGATATTCTTTTTCCCCCTCTATGCCGGCAAACTGTCTTACAAAAAAACAGCTTTTTTTGGATCTTTAAAAATAATGGGGAAAAGAATCGGAGAGACCAAAACTGAAAAAAAATAAAGCATCGCTTCTTGGAGAATATCCAGATATTTTCTTTTCTCCGGAGGGACGAGATTTCCTTTTGAATCTATTTCATCAAAGGATCCGCCAACTGAATGAGAACTTAATCCGGCCGTTGTCATGTAAAATCGGCCCAAATTTGAAAAACCTTCTCTGAAATTCATTTTGAAATTATAACATATGTTATCCTATAATAATAGGCTGGTGAGGGATTTTAAAATCAATTAGTAGTTTTAGAGCAATAAAACAATGTTTTTGCTAAAATTAATCCATGGAAAAAGTTAAACAATCTTCCGAAATTCTTACCCCTGGGGGACTGCCATTAAAAACTACCGAACTTAATTTGGTCAGAAATTATCTGGCTCAAGCCTACTCCAGTGTTGAAATAACAGAAATTGTCGATTCTTATGGCAAAATGGTCGGAATTAATGACCGAGTAAAAATCGCCGATGGAGGAGAAGTTGTTTTAACAGAGGTTGCCCTGAAAGAACAAAATGGCGGTTCAACCAATCCTTTTTTTGATTTTGTCTTAGGACAACTTCCAGAGGCTCAAAGGGAAACAATTGTCAGGTATTTAAAAAGTGGCGGCCGGATACTTTGTGCCAGAAGAATTAAGCCTTCGACTGATTTTCTTAAGCAATTAGTTAATTTTTCTGAAACTTATTTAGGCGGTTTTGCCCCTTTAGCGACCGGCGCAACTGCTTTTCCGCTATTAACCGGTGCCCCAGATATTCCTCCTTCTAATCTTGAAGACGAAATTAAAAGATTACAAATTTTGTCCCAGAAAAAAACCCCCATTCATTTTTTTCCAATAAAACACGTAAAAGACGAGCCTTTTTGGGAAGAAGTTAAAGATTGTTTAATCAACTTAAATAAATTAAGCGATCCTTTTGAATTTATTTATGATGCTGCCTTGACTTCGCTTAAAATAAGCAAACGAGAAACTAATTTTGCCACTTTATTTGTCCTTCTTGGTTTAGGATCGCCATTTATTTTTCGTAAATTAAATCAACAAGTCGGCCGCCTGCCGGTAATGGTTCTTTCTCAACTGTCTGGTGAAGCGTTGACACAGCTTTTAAATCAGGCTGACCGTTTGTTTCACCGGCTTCCTCAAATAAAATTTTTTTTGAGTCAAATTGGCTTCTTTTTCTCAAACAAGGCCCGTCTTTCTCAAAAAGATAAATCGCCAAAAAAAATACAAGAAACAAAAAGAATTTTATCGCTTTCGGAGACTTTAATCTCTACTTTGACTTTTGGTTTGGTTTTTACTTCGGCTTTTTTTCTTAGCCAATCTTCTTCAAAAACAGGCAACCTTCTTCCTTTCCTAGTGATTGCCCCTCTTAATAGTTCAGTTTTAGCCGCCGGCGAAATCGTTAATCGAGTTTTACATGCCAAAAGAATTTTTGAAACGCTTGACCAAGAAAAACAAAAGGCGATTATTGATTTTTTAAAAAACCAGTCGCCAAAAGGTTTGAAAATATTACTTGAAAAAAGTCCGGCTTTAGGGGTGGCGATCATCGATTTTGTGGCTAACAAACCGGCTTTTTGTTCTTATCTGGGAACTTTTGCTTCTCTGGCGGTCCTCGGACTGGCTAATCAAATCTTTCCTCAATCGCTTCCTTTAGAATTGATTGAAGGAATGAGTGCGTTTATGTTTGAAGGAGTTAGTGGTATCACCGGCAGTTTTTTATCTCAAAAGCAAGATCCGTGGAATAACTTTCTTGATTGTCTACCTTATTTAAGAAAAAAATCTTCCGGTTCTGAAGCGGCCCCCGACCTTTAAAAATTAATAAAAAGGTCCCAATTATCTAACTTTTATATATTTTGTCTGATTATCTGGTTGCCTGATATGAGCGCAACTGTTGCAGAAATTTTTTTGTCAGATGCTATACAGCATCTAACTTCGTTCGCTTTTATTAGCTTACCTAGTGACTTGATATGATCTAACTTTTTTTAAAAGCTCTCTTGCCTCTGGGTTTTCTTCGAAATGCCTGCGGACCGGGGCGATCAAACGATCAATAAGGTTAACGGCCGTGGTTTTTAGATCCAGCGGGTGAATCTCTTTATTGACGAATTTTCTTTCAAGATCTTGAAATGAGTTGAGAGTGACATTACCACCAAATTTTTGCGGACGTTCGATGACGATATGATTAATTTTTAGACGATCGAGGCTCTCAAAAATTATATATTTATAATATTCTAAAATTGGATTTTCGTCTAATACTCCTTCAGGACAATAAGCTTTATTAATTTTTCGCTCAATATCTTCTTTCGTATCCGTCATAAAAATTGCTGAATCAGGATGAGATTTTGACATTTTTAAGGCAATTACTTTTTCGGTTTTGGAAAGCGAAGATACCTTTTTTGAGACAATCGCCTGGGGTCCCTTTGGGGTGAGGCGGTCGGAAAAAACGGTATCAAGCTTTCCAACCGAAGAATTTAATCCCATCAGCATATGATGGCTGACAACAACCGGTTTCCATCCGCCAGTTGGCGGATCAAGCTGTAACCCAATCTCCCGCGCCAACATATTAACTTTTCTCTGATCCATTCCCAGTTGACAAATTTTTGCCCCTAAATAAAAAATATCTGCTACCTGCATACAAGAATAAATGATCATGGCGCCGGTTAATTTATCAAGTGATTCTTCTCTGCCCATAATTTCAGCCGTCCGTATAAATCTTCGTAAAGCATTGGAGCGGCCAACCTTAATTACCAATTCCCAGTATTTCGGATTTTTTACCAAGTCTGACGCCCAGACAAACTCAACGTTTTTTAAATCCATTCCGCAGGCCTTCCAAACCTCAATAAAATACCTGCCAACTGTCTGGATTTTTTCCAAATCTCCTTCCATCTTGTTATTGGCCATCGCATGCCAGTCAGCCACCAGCATTTTAAACCTTACCCCGGCTTTAATCATTTTGTTAACATTGATTGCCCGAAACAGTCCTTGGGCAATATGCATTTGTCCAGACGGTTCAAAACCATCATAAGCCACCAACTCTTCTTCATTTTCCAATAACTTTACCAATTCTGCTTCTGTCACAATTTCTTCACCGACTTGTTTAATAAGATTTAGACGATCTTGTGTGGTCATATAATCTATTATAGACAAAATTTATTTAAATAATAACATAAATTACCAACCGGTTAACCATGGCAATCACGTGGACCACACATCCCCAAACTATCAATTCCCAATGCTGCTTGAGGAATGGCTGGTAAAACTGGATTTTGAGCTGGTCGTTGATTTGGGCCTTCTGCTGTCGGTATTCCTGGTTGCTCTTGTTGTACCATAGGACAAATTTTGGCACAAGCACATGCTTGACAAGGATTTTCGGTTTCTGCCATAGATATCACCTCCTTTCTTAAATTTAATCTTCCTGCCACCACTTACTTTTTGCCTTAGTAAATTTCTACTGCGGCGCAAAAAAACATTTACCGGCAGGTTTAGTCTTAAATTTTAATTTCATTAAAAAAACCCACAAAAAAACCCCGCTTTCGCGGGGTCGATTTTTAATAATTGTTATTTATCCTTTATAAAAAAGGCGCCCCGCGTAAAACAGGGTAAAAGTAAAAAAAGAAATTTTTACTCGCCTTGATTTTCATAAGATTAGCTACATTATATAATATTTAATTTAGAAATCAATACATTATTTAAATAATTTCAAAAAAGTAAAATTAAAAAATTTATTGAAATTAAGTTTATCATAAATATATCATCGATCTTTAAAAAACAGTAAACTATCTCTGATTCTTTTCCCAGTAATCGAGGATTTTTTTCTCTCTTTCCTCACGAGTTAGATCGCTTTTGATACCGGGGCCGCCGATGCAGCCGCCGTCGCAAAACAAAATATCTAGCAACTTCACTGTCCGGTCGTTTTCAAAATTTTTCAAAACTTCGATGCAATTTTTCCAGTTGGAAACAATTTTAATTTCATTTTTTTTAAATAACAGCGTCAATCCGCCGCTGTGGGAAAGACCGCCGTCAATTGAATAAATTCTTGGCAAACCACTCTCTTCGATATCAAACTTATCATCTGGGTTATTTACTGGCTGGATATTAAATTGTTTAAAAATTTCCAAAAGTTCGGCGTAAGTAATCACGAGAATATTTAGTTCCGGCCGATCCTCGGACGCCTCAAGTTTTTTGACAATACAGGGGCCGATAAACACCGGCCGGTAACCCGGATATTTTTCGGCAACAATTTTGGCGGTCGCCGCCATTGGCGAGTCAACATTGGGCGGAAAATATTTAACTAGATGGGGAAATTGTTTTTTAATCATTCTAATAATGGTTGGACAAGGAGTGGTGATATACTTTTTTTCCGGATTTGCCTCGATGACTTTTTTCAGCTCCTCATTGGTTTTACGGGCGCCGGCGGCCACCTCAACCACGTAGGAAAAACCAAGTTTTCTTAACATTGTGATAATTTGAGGATAATCAAACATGATAGGAAAAGAGGGCGCCAGCATTGCCACCAGCTTTTCCTTGTTTTTTAAGGCTTGAATAAGGATTTCAACTTCTGTCATTAATTTTTTTTACAATTAAATAAGAAAGAGCGCCGCCTGCCAGAGACGTCAATATCTGAAAAGAACCCATGGCGGTCAAAAAAATTTTCGGGACAACCCTCATTGAAAAATATAGATTGGCGCTGGAAAAAAGAAGAAAAAATTTTGCCGCCGAAGACAAAAAGACGGCCAAAAAATAGCTTTTGTCTTTAATTTTTCTAAATACCCAAACCAAAATCAAATTTCCCAACCAGATAAAAGGAAGAAAATAATAAAGAAAAACCGTTGCCGGACCAAACAGAATTCCGTTTAAAACCGCTGCCAAACTGGGAAGAATTGTCAATGGAATAACTTTTTTAAAAGAAATTCTTTGGGCAGCGAGAAATAACAAACAGTTAACCGCCGTTCCGGTTAGCCACTGGGGATGACCAATAAAAAAGGGAATAAAAAAACCCAAAGAATAAAGAAAGTATTCTAATCTGATAACTAAAATTTTTGTTAATAAATCGGTTTTGGAATCAATTGGTTTCATAATTTAACATGATATCTTTTTTAAAATAAAAAATCAATTTAAAATTCGATCCCTTTTAAAAAATTGATTGCCAAAAGTGATTTTTTGTTGTTTATCCTTGAGAAATTTATTCTGTTTGTTGATCTGTTAATGGCAAAGGCCGGCTTTTAAAAACGCCGTTTGGCCCAACAACACAATTTCTGCCGTTATTTTTTGCGTCATATAAAAATTTGTCAACAACAGAATATACTTTTTCTGATACTTCTTTTTCATCGACGCAAACCAATTGATCATCAATAAACATTACTCCAAAACTGGCAGTGATTGGGTTTCCTATCGTTAAACCCGGATTGCTTTCCCTTACCCGAGCCGCCACTTGGTCTTCAATTGCTTCTCTCAAATCATCTATTCTTTGCAAAAATTTTTCTTGCCAATTTGGTTCTTCGGTATTAATTTCAGGCATAACCAAAAAAAATTCTTCTCCACCATAACGGGCAAAAAAATCAATACCCCTTATGTTTTTCTGAATCAATTCTGTAAGGGCTTTTAAGACCGCATCTCCTATTGGATGACCATATCGATCGTTAATTTCTTTTAAATAGTCGATATCGAACATAATCACCGCATCGGTAACACCTGTCCGTCGGTGAGATAAAAGATCTAATAAATATTTATCAAGTGCTCTTCTATTAAAGGCACCAGTAAGACCGTCGACCGCCGCTTCTTTCTCAAGTTCTGCGAATCTCCCGGCGGCATTAACCGCCATATTAATTGCGTGATGCCTCATTTTTAATAAATTTTGATCATTAACCGGTCCAAAATTTTGGGGGAGCGCCCTTCTTTGGAACCAGTATTCTCTTAAAACCAAATACCAAAAATGGAGGTCTCCTTTATATTTTTCAGGAATAGTGACTTGTAATTTTTCTGCTAATTTTTTGATTACCTCTAATCTTTCTTCCAGGGTTGGCAAACCTTCAGGTTTTGGTAAGGCCGGCTTTTTAGCTACTTGATGATCTTTAGCCGTCTTATCTTCCTCGCTCATAGATTATATTTTTTTATTTTTTAAAAAAAATTTGTTATATACTTCTTATATGATTAATTTAAAAAATCTCCAGAAACTTTGTCAACTCATCCGCTATGATATTTTAACTGCCACAACAAAAGCCGGATCGGGGCATCCCACCTCTTCATTGTCAGTGGTAGAATTGATGACGACGCTTTTTTTTGGCGGGTTTTTAAAATATGACCTAAAAAACCCGCAAAATCCGGCCAACGACCGGGTAATTTTTTCCAAAGGCCATGCCACCCCGCTTTTATATGCATTATATCATGCGGCCGGAGTCGTCTCCTATGAAGAATTGTTAAGTCAGCGCCAATTCGGCTCAAGACTTGAAGGACACCCGACTCCTCGTTTTCCCTATGTTGAAGCGGCCACGGGCAGCTTGGGGCAAGGATTGTCGGTGGGAGTGGGAATGGCTTTGGGGGTAAAATTAAATATTCAACGTTCGATATTAAACAGGAGACAAACACCTCGAATTTTTGTTTTACTAGGCGATTCAGAAGTAGCTGAAGGCCAGATCTGGGAAGCGGCCGAGATTGCTTCATATTATAAACTTGATAATTTAATTGCGATTTTGGATGTCAATCGCTTAGGTCAGCGGGGAGAAACTATGTTGGGCTGGGATCTTAAAACTTATGAAAATCGTTTTGGGGCTTTTGGCTGGAGAACAATTTTGGTAAAAGACGGAAATAGTTTAGAACAAGTCTATAAAGCATTAGTGAAAGTTTCAGCTGGCCCGGGTGAAAGGACTGCCAACAGCGGGCTGTCAAAGGATGTTTTTGGAAGCGAGCACTGGCGGGAGAGAAAACCGGGGCTGGACCCGAAATTTTATAAACCAACAATAGTTATTGCCAAAACCGTCAAAGGAAAAGGGGTCTCTTTTTTGGAAAATCAAAACGGTTGGCATGGAAAAGCACTTACGAAAGACCAGTTGAATATAGCTTTAAAAGAATTAGGAAAACCGGATTTAAACCTTAAAGGAAAAATTATTGCTCCTAATTACAAATTGCAAATTATCAATAACAAATCAATTTCAAATTTACAAACTTCAAAAACTAAAAAGTTACAAACCATAAACTACAAATTACAAGATTTAATAGCGACTCGTGAAGCTTATGGTGATGCTTTAGTAGCACTGGGAAAAATTTATCCTGAATTAGTGGTTCTTGATGCTGAAGTTTCTAATTCGACTTATAGCGACAAGTTTAAAAAAGTTTTTCCCAACCGCTTTTTGGAGATGTTTATTGCCGAGCAAAATATGATCTCGGCGGCGGTTGGTTTAGCCAAACAGGGCTATATTCCTTTTTGCTCTTCCTTTGCTGCTTTTTTAACCCGCGCCTTTGACCAATTGAGAATGGCACAATATTCTGTATCAGAAGAAAAATCAAAGACGCCTGTTTTAAGCCAATCGTTTAAAGAAGCTTCCGCTTCAAATGTGGAAGCGAAACAGACAAAAAACATGGCTTTGAGATTTTTAGAATTTTTAGACCTTAAAATCGTCGGTTCACACGCCGGCGTCTCAATAGGCTATGACGGGCCATCACAAATGGGGCTGGAAGACATCGCTATGGCAAGAAGTATTTTAAAAAGTGTTGTTTTTTATCCCTCCGACGCCACCTCCACTTTCAAATTAACTGAAATTATGGCGAAGACGCCGGGAATTTTTTATTTAAGAACCACCCGGGAAAAAACGCCGGTTATCTATCCAATGGAGGAAAAATTTGTCATTGGAGGATCAAAAATTCATTACTCTGAAACTGGAATTTCGAGGATAAAGATGGGAAAATTAAAAGCATTAATAATCGCCGCAGGTATTACCTTGTATCAGGCTTTGATCGCCCAAAAAGAATTGGCAAAGGAAAATATCCAAACCGTAGTTTTAGATTGTTATTCAGTCAAACCATTAGATGAAAAAACCATTGTTAATTTTGCTCAAAAAGCAGAAAAAGTAATTGTTGTTGAGGATCATTATCCGGCCGGTGGCCTTGGCGAAACAGTAAAATCGGTATTAATTAATAATTTAAAAACAAAGCAATTTAATCATTTTATTCATCTTGCTGTCAGAAAAATCCCCCGCTCCGGCTCGCCCGAAGAACTTTTAACTTATGAGGAAATCGACTCGACCGCTATTATCAAGGCGGTATTAAAATAGTAAAAAACTTCCTAAGCTTAAAAGACACCGGCTGGCGAATCTTACGTGACGCTTTGGGCTTTAGCCCAAAAAGAGTTTCCAAATATTTAATCTCCTGCACTAAAAAAAATTCGCTGCCGGACTTTTAACCCTAAACTATCCAATATCACCTTGTGGAAAAATTGTTTTTTAAGCAAGGGAACGAAGTGACCGGGTTGAAAAGTAGAGCTTTGAGCCAAGTCAAAAAGTAGGTTTCCAAAAAACGTTAAAAAGCAATATTTTTCGAGTAAAGTTAAGAAGCAAGAAAATTTCAGATTATAGGTTTTTTATCGCCGCAAACAGCAACTAATGGACAGTCCTCTACAATTTCAAACAATAACTTATTTTTCCACTACAATTAATTAATTAATTGTAGTGGTTAAAGGGTTGTCCTTTTGGTGGCTGGACGCTTCTTGTCTGACAACGGCTTAAGTATTCTAAAAAAGTTTTCGGCAGGCTCGAACAGTAACAGTAACATAGTAACATCATATTTATTCTTCAAGCGAGTGAGCGAGGCGACCGAGTTAAGAAGCAGGGTTTGAGGTAAGTCGAGGAAGAGCTAGTTAATAAGCTAAATCTTCCCATGCCATCTAGTAAGAAGTGGTTTATGAAAAAAATGATTTAATTTGTTCCTCTATCAAAATGCCGGTTGCACGACTCAACTGATGGCAAAAAAAACTAAAACCTAAAAATTATTTTGATCACCTTTATTAACACCATTATTAAAGCGGCAGTAAAAACAAAACCAAAATAGATTACTAATGAAACCGGGTGGACTTTGAAAAGACCTGCAGTAAAGTTAAAAGAAATTAATAAATACTGGACAATAAAAGGAAAACCAAAAGCGGCAATAAACAATGGTCGAATTAAATAATTAATATTTTTGTGGAGCGATCGGTGGCTTAGCCATAAATCAATAAATATAAAAGACTGGATTAGGGTTAAAACGGAAAAAGCAGCGGTTTTACCAATCCCGCTTTCTATTAATTGACTAAATAAAAAGAAAGCGCCAAGAACTAAAATTGTACTACTAATACCGACAGAGGAAATATATCGTAACTCTTTTTTTTCTAAAAGCTGCAGTTCTTTTTCCGGCTCCTTTTTCATTATTTGGTAATCTTTGGGAGCAAAGGCTAAAGCTAAAGCCGGGAGACCATCGGTCACTAAATTGATGTATAAAAGCTGAATTGGATAAAATAAGTGCGGCAAGCCCAAAAACAAGCCACTAATCAAAGAAAGCG
Organism: Microgenomates group bacterium; assembly: GCA_029906985.1. Lineage (GTDB taxonomy): Bacteria > Patescibacteriota > Microgenomatia > UBA1406 > GWC2-37-13 > JARYMT01. The sequence continues at coordinate 37,062 of JARYMT010000001.1, forward strand.
CTTCACTGACATTACAACTTAATAAATAACTAATGGCATTCTTTAAGTTTTTAATAATATTTCTTCCTTCTTCAACCGCATTGACAATTGAGGCGAAATTATCATCGGTAATTACCATATCGGCGGTTTCTCTTGCCACATCGGTCCCCACCAATCCCATCGCCACTCCAACATCAGCCTGTTTTAAGGCAATGGCGTCATTGACGCCATCTCCGGTAACGGCAACGATTTCACCTAATTCTTGATAAAGTTTGACGATACGATATTTTTGAAAAGGATTAGTTCGGGCAAAAATTTTTATTTTCGGAAGAATTTTTAATAAATCATTATCAGAATACTCATCAAGTTGTTTACCGATCAAAATTTCATCACCGTGTTTGATAATCCCCACCGTCACTCCAATCGCCTCGGCAGTTTTTTCGTTGTCGCCAGTAATCATCACTACTTTAATCCCGGCTTGCTTGGCTTTTTTCACTGCTTCTAAAACTTCTGGTCTGGGAGCGTCATGAATGGCAACCATGCCGATAAAAATTGAGTCAGTTTTAATCGATTGAGGTCGGTTGACATCAGTCTTTTTTGATTCTGTTAACTCCGATTGATTTAGTGGTTTATAACTAAATGCCAAAACTCTCAAGCCTTTACTTGCCCAAGTTTTCACTTGATTCATAATTTTTTCTTTTTCTTTGGCGGTCAAATTTTCACCTCTTTTTCCCCTTAAAATTTTGTCAGAAATCTCTAAAATTGATTCCGGCGCTCCTTTGGTAAATCTGATAATCTGATGGTCTTTTTTGACAATCACCGACATTCTTTTGGTCACGCTGTCAAAAGATTCTTCTTCCAAAAGCTGCCACTCGGATCTAACCATTTCAGGTAAAAGACCAGCTTTTTGAGCTAAAAAAAGCAGCGCTCCTTCTGTGGGATCACCCAAAACATCCCACTGGCCATGATCGTGAATATATACTAAAGAAGCGGTAGAACATAAAACTCCGTTTAAAATCATTAAAGAAAAAGCCTGATTAGCAATGCTTGGCAGCCGGTCTTGATAAACCTTTTCATCGATAAAAACCTCTTTAACTTTCATTTTATTGGTCGTCAAAGTCCCAGTTTTATCAGTAGCAATTAAAGTAACACTTCCTAAAGCTTCGATAGCGGCTAATTTTCTAATAATCGATTTTTTCTTGGCCATTTCTTTAACACCGATAGCTAAAGTAATTGTCATTACTGCCGGCAGCCCTTCAGGGACGACTGCCACCGCCAGAGAAACCGCCAAAAGAAAAGCGGGAAAAAGCCGACCACTACTTAATAATCCCCCCCCTCCTTCTTGGTAAGAGAATATAAAAACAATTAAGGCGGCGGCGATGCCAATTAAGCCAATAATTTTTGTCAAGTTTTCTAATTTTTTCTGGAGGGGAGTCTTGGTTTCCTCAACTTGTGATAACTTTTGGGCTATTTGGCCAAATTTAGTCGCCATTCCGGTTTTAATTACTTTAACTAATGCCCTGCCCTTGGCGACGACGGTGCCCGAAAAAACTTCTTCGTCGATTTTTTTGGTCACCGGCAGTGATTCGCCGGTTAGCACCGCTTCATTTATTTCTAAATTATGAACTTCGAGAAGTTTTCCGTCGGCTGGAATTTTATTTCCTTCTTCGATATATATTATGTCTCCGGGAACAAGATAGCGGCTATCAATCTCGATTTTTACTCCAGACCTAATGACTTGAACTTTAGTCACCGTCAATTTTTTTAATGAGGTAATTGATTCTTCGGCTTTTAATTCTTGATAGAGTTCAAAAAAAGCATTAAGAATTACAATCGCTAAAATTAGAATACCGTCCAACGGCTCACCGATTAATATTGATAAAATGGCGGCAAAAATTAAGAGTAAAGTTAAAAAGTTATTAAATTGTTCAATAAATTTAAAGAAAATGTTCTTTTTCTTTTGCTCCAAAATGATATTAAGACCGTATTGTTTTAGCAATTGTTTTGCCTGATGATTAGTTAAACCTTGCATAAGAAAAGTTGTTATTTATAAAATTAGATTAAATAATAAATATTAAAAATGTTTTTATTATTTTTTATTGATTGTTTTCGATTTGATATTTGGTTTTAATTTATTAAAAGTTTCTTCCATTGTCTCAATTATAGTGTTAATGATATTTTCAGCTTCCTGAAAATTGACCGCTTTAATATTATGGGGAAAGTAATGAAAAATCTCATTGCGGCCAAGCTTCCAAGTTCCCCAAATTTTATCGGCTAAATCTTTGCTGGTGTAATTAACAAGTTTTTTGTATAAAGATTTGTCTCCTAATCGATCAACAAGGTTGGGAGACATTAATTTCCCCAAGCGCAAATGGTCAGAGATATAATCCAGGTGTGAAATAAATCCGGCGTCTAAAAAAATTTTTTTTAAAAATCCCTCATAGGCTTTAGCAAAAGGAAAAATTAAAAAAGAATAATCTTTAAAATGATAAGCATTGTCTTTTACAATATCATTCATCAAATATTGACCTTCTAAAATCAAGTCTTTCTGGTTTTGACTTAAATACTGCCAGAATGCCGCATAACGATCTTTTTTTTCATCCATAAAATAATCATAACAAATACTTAGAGTATTAAACAATTTATTTATTAATTATTAGAAGATAAAAAGTTAACTTTCCCTTATCAGATAGTAGACTATCTTCGTCTAAATAAGGGTAAGCCGAGTTTAACAAAGTTTTTATAGAAATTTGAAGGTGGAGAGGATTTGATTTTCAATATTATTGTCTCTGATACTTTTTATTGATGATTCAAGTTTAATCGCAAACTTACCATTAGTAATAATAATCATCCGCCCTCTGGCTTCTGGACCCTGATTATCAAGTAATTCAACTTCCAGGCCATTGATGTTCGCACTTTCACGATGGAAATCCAATTTACTTCCCCATGTTTCATTCCATTCGTTTTCAAATTCGTCTGCTACTTGTTTTGTTGTTTGATTAGTTGCCCACACTGACCAAACGGTAAAAAATTCTTTTGGGAGTGTAATTTTCCCACCTCCATTAGTTATGTCTATATACATTTTTTTTGGGTTAAATATAGAAACATAAATATCATTATGTTCATCGGGTTGAATTTCCCAATTAGAGGGGATTTTTAAAGAAAAATAGTTTTTATAAGTATATGTTTTCCATCCCGCTGTTGGATCGGTTGTCGGAGTTGCTATTGGACTAGTCTTAATTTCAGTTGGAGCAATTAGATTTTTGGTGGGAAAAGTCAGATTTTGGGTGGCGGGTGGAGTTTGAGATTGATTTTGATTTATTTTTTCCCCTATTTTTATTCCAATATAAATGGCTACGGCGATGATTATTAACAATAACAATATTAAACCAACAATTAGTAGCAGTTTTTTTGAATCAGAAGAAGATTTTTCATAGCTTGGTGGAATTTGACTAGTCACGCTTTGCGAGGGTTTGACTGGTAAGGGGAATTGGGATTGGTTCATAAAATAATAATAGCAGATTAGTTATATAATTCATGAGTTAAAAAGTTAACCCGCCTTCGTCAGGCAAAAGACTGTGTCCGACTACAAAAAGATACGTGAGTTAACTAGTTAATTAAAAAACGTTGTTATGATAAGATTTCTTGAAAATCTTTGGCTAAAAAAATTTAATCTTTAAAGCGCTCACAAAATAATATCAAAATTTTAAACGAGTTTTAATCCAGTAATTTATCAATTCTTTTATCAACCGAAAAATTGTTTTCCAGCTTGAAGTTGACCTGCCACCATGGCGAATATTTTTATAGACTGGAAATTCCTTGATAGGAATTTTCAACTTTTTGGCTTTTTCTAAAAGTTCAAGATCAATCATGCTGTCGGTGAATTTTAATTTTAATTGTTTATAGATTTTTCTGGAAAAAATTTTAGGAGTACCGTTAATATCGGAAGAAAAAACACCGGTTAATAAATGACAACCAAAATTATAAATAATTGAGCTTAGTTTTCGATACCAAACATCGCGATTAATCCTTATTCCATGAAGAATTTTTTTTGGATTTTTCTTAAAATCGTTTAGGCAATTTAGCAAATCTTGACTGTTAACTCGAGCGCAATTTAAATAGGCTAGATTTTTTCCTTGAGCTTTTTTTAAACCGTAAAGAATTCCTAATCCATAACCGCAACCTTTCAACTCATAGGCAGAAAAATTTTTTATTTTTTTGGTAAGGTGTTGGCAAATTTCAAAACTATTATCCCGGGTGCAGTTTATTACGGCAATTAATTCGAAGGAAAATTGGTTTTTCTTTAAAGTTTGGTCATAAGAAAAGATTACTCGCTCAATATGATCGGCCTGATTCATCACCGGGAAAACGATGGAAAAATCGATATTTTTTTTCATGATTTTTTATGTTAATAAACTATAACTTAAAATTTTGTTATTTTTATCAAGAATTAAAATTATTGCTTCTCCTTTTTTAGGGTTAAAATTCTTTTTGGCGGCTGGATAATCTGGAATTTGCCAAAAAATTAAATAATTAACTAACCAACAAATCGGATCACCGTGAGATAGTAGTATTCCGGCTTGGCCGCGTTTTAGTTTCTCTGCCATCTGCCAAAAAATATCGCTCATCCTTAAAACAACCAAACCGGGATTTTCGTGCTGATATTTTTGCCAAATTTTTTCATCGTAAGGATTACCAGTTTTTTCCCACTGGTTAATCTTAATACCAGCTAGATAAGGACCATCGGCCTTAACCTCATCAAGTTCATCTTTGATTTCTATTGGTAGGTTTAATGATTTTCTCAACTCTTTGGCCGACTCAATCGCCCGAATTTCAGGACTAACCCAAAGATAAATAGGTTTAATCTTTAAATTTTTTAATTTTAAGCCAAGTTTAAATAATTGTTTTTTCCCTTTTTCTGACAGATGAATAATATCTTCTTTTTTCATCAAATTATCGCGGTTGTAAACTATTCTTTTGGGATTATCAACTTCACCGTGTCGAATAATGATAATAAATTTGTGTTTATTTTTTTGGCTGATTTTTTTGTTTTCCATTTTTTACATTTTTGTTATTATCTGGATTGAAACGGGCCACCGTTCGACCGTGGGGGTCAACCCGATGGCAAACTGGCATAAAAATTAAAAGTTTTTTTAAGTCCTTCTTTTAAGGAAATTTTTGCCTTCCAGCCAAAATTTTTTTCCATTTTTTGCGGATTGCCCCACCAGTTTTTAACATCCCAGTCTCTTTTTTTCATCGATCCAATCGATGGTTCTTTTTTTATATTAAAAAGTTTTTTGGTTAAAAAGGCTAATTCTTTAATCATCGTTTTTTTACCGGTGGCGATATTAAAGACATCTCCATAATAATCTTTTTTAAGATTGGCGGCAATCAATAAACAAGCATCGATAACATCATCGATATAAATAAAATCCCGAGAAATTTCACCATCAACAAATTGCGGTAGATTTCCTATTTTTGCTTGTTTAATTAATGTAGGTATTAGGCGATCCGGTTCTTCCCAAGGTCCATAAACTGAATAAAATCTTAAATGTACTACTGGTAACTTTTCTACACGTCCGTAATATTTTAGTAAATAATAAGTGGCGGTCTTAGAAACAGCGTAATGACTATTGGGGATTAATTGATCATCTTCTTTCGGAGAAGCGGCATTTAATCCATATTCCGATTGGGAACCAGCATGCAAATAACAAGTAAAATTAGTTTTTTTTAACTCTTCGATTAAATTGACTGTAGATATAAAATTAGTCTGGTAAATTTTTTCAATGTCTTTTTGTTTGGAATAAGCGCCATAAGCAGCTAGATTGAAAATTGTTTTTGGTTTGATGTCGTTAATTATTTTTTTAATTGAGGAAATTTGTAATAAATTGCCCTGATAAAGGTTTTTTTTAGGAATTTTGTTTTGTTTAATCCGCCAGGAATTTTTGAGATTAGAAGAAACCCCGACAACATCGTCCCGTTGTTTAAGCAATTTTTTTAAAAGATTAATACCGATAAAGCCACCGGCGCCAAAAATTAAAATCGGTCCTTTTACTTTTGTTTCCATGATTTGAAAGATATTATATCAAGCGAAATAAATTAGGAAAAATATATCGGGTTTAAAAACAAACCCTACCTTTATCTCGTTTATTATTTCTCCGAATTGATTAATAATCTATAATCTAAATAAAAATTAAACTGAAATTTAATATATCTTCTACCACAACCGCTAAAACCCCGCAAGAAAAAATTTCACTACAATTAATTAATTAATTGTAGTGAAATGTAATGTTAAAATTTTTAAAAAGTGAAAATAACATTTTTTGATTCTTAACAATTTCTGATTCAAAATCTCCCTGTTAAATGAAAATTATCGTGATTAATCGATATTTTTTCCTATATGTTTTGTGAACTTTATTTATCGCGATTATAAAATATAAAAATTAAATAAATTGGGACAGTTTTTTAATTATTGTTTTTGAATCAAGACCGTTTTTCTTAAGATAGTAATCCCGGCTGCCGGTCTTATTGGACAGATTGTCTTTAATATAAAAATGGGTAAAATTCTTTATGGAAATTCTGTTGGTTAAAATAATTTGGGAAAGATATTGCCCCAATCCTCCAGCCAATACATGTTCTTCGACGACCGCCAGATGCTTTGTTTGGTTTAAAGAATTAATCAATTCTTTGGGTAATTTAATTGGCAATTCGGAAATTACCCAAAGATCGGTGTTGTTTTTTTCTTGATTTAATTTTAGGCCCGCTTCAGCGGCCTGATCAATAATTGATCCCAAAGCGACTAAAGTAATTTTTTTGCCTTTAAGAAGACGGCGACTATTACCATAACCGGCAAAATTCAAAACCATTTTTCTTAATTTGGTCAGTCGCAAATATGCCGGTCCCCTATTATCAACCATTTTTTTAACGACAAAAAATAAATCTTCAGCAAATGCCGGCGTATAAATTTTCATGTTTGGCAAAGTTAAAAGAGTTCCAACATCTTCCGTGGCGTGATGAGTCACCCCTGCCACTTCGTAATCAAACCCGCCGCCAATGCCGACTATTTTTACATCTAAATTTTCTAAACAAATATCAAGTTTAATCTCTTCAAGGGTTTTGATCGTGACAAAAGGAGCTATACTGTAAACCCAAACCTGAAAACCAAGTGAGGCTAGACCGGCGGCCACCGTCATCATGTTTTGTTCTGCCACGCCGGCATTAATAAATCTTTCGTCAATTGCCGTCGCCAATTTTTCTAAAGCATTAAAGCCCAAGTCAGCAGTCATAAAAATTATTTTTTTCTTTTTTTTGGCAATGGGTGTTAGGATGTCAACAAATTTAGAGCGCATATCTTTTTTGCAAATTTTTTAACGCTTTAAAATATAATTTTTTATCTAAATGAAAATAGTGCCAGCCTAATTGGTTTTCCATAAAACTAACTCCCTTGCCTTTAATTGTTTTGCAGATCAAAAGATTGGGTTTTTGGTTTTTGATTTTTTTAATTTTGGCAAAAGACAATTTTAAATCGTCTAAATCATGACCATCGCAAGAAAAGACATTAAAACCGAAAACCTGCCATTTTTTTACCGAAACCGGATCGCCCAAAACCTCTTTGGCTTTTCCAAAGGCTTGAAGTTTATTTTTATCAATAATTAAAATAAGATTGTCTAGCTTATGAAAGCTAGCAAATTGGGCGGCTTCATATACTGATCCTTCATTGCATTCTCCGTCGGACATAAGACAATAAACTTTTGGGGCGAAAGATTTTTGTCGATAAAGAAATTGAAACCCTTTAGCTAAACCACAGGCAAAGGAAAAACCATGGCCTAAACTACCGGTGGCCATAGGCATTTCTTGGCAAAGGGCAGCGGGCGGATGAATCCCTAATCTAGTCCCATCCTTAAAAAAAGTTTTTAATTCTTCATCGGTAATTTTTTTTTGATAATTTGCGACAACATAAAGAGCCAGGGCCGCGTGCCCTTTTGAAAGAATAAATTTATCTTCTGGCCCCATTTCATACAATAAAACCTGAATTAAAATCTCAAGACAAGAAAAACAAGAACCAAGATGGCCACAACCACTTTTATAAGCCAAGTCAATAATCTTTTTTCGCAAGCTTCCCGGAAGTTTTTCTTTTTTGTAGTCTGATTTCATTTTGCAATTTTTCATATTATACCTTATTTATAAATAATCAATAATAAGATATAATTTAAAAAAATTTAAAAAATGAGAATCCAAAAGTGCGCCATTTGCGAAAAAAACAATTATCAGATTTTATACCGAGAAAACATTCCTCCTGATAAAATTAATGAAAAAGTTTTTTCTGCTCGCCGCCTGCCTGATAAAATTCATTACCAAATCGTTCAATGTCAAAATTGTGGTTTGGTTTATTCCAATCCGATATTCAGCTTAGATAAAATAAAAAATCTTTATCGAAAAAGTTATGTTGCTTATGAAGAATCTTTAGAAAATTTAAAAAAAACTTACGGCCATTATCTTCGGCAACTGGAAAATTTTGCTCCCAAAAAAAACCGCCTTTTGGATATCGGTTGCGGTAATGGTTTTTTTCTTGAGGAGGCTCTCAATCAGGGCTATAAAGAAGTTTTTGGCGTTGAACCGGGAAAAAAATCGGTATTGAAAGCTAAACCCCAGATTAGAAAAAACATTAAAATTGATTTTTTTCACGCCTCTCTTTTCCCGAAAAATTTTTTTGACGTCATCACCTGCTTTCAAACTTTAGATCATATTCCAGATCCAAATACTTTTCTTAAAGATTGTCGTTGGGTATTAAAAAAGGGCGGCCTGATGCTTTTTATCAACCACGATGTTGGCCATATCGTCAATCGTTTTTTAGGAGAAAAAAGTCCAATTATTGATATAGAACATACTTATCTTTTTGACAAAAAAACTATCAAAAAAATTTTTGAAAAACACCATTTTAAAGTTCTCAAAGTCGGCTCGGCCACCAATATTCATAATTTAGGTTACTGGATCAAGCTTTTTCCTTTGGCTAATTTTTTAAAATTGGGTTTAATCAATATCTTAAAAAAAACCAGTTTAGATACTTTAAAAATAAAATTAGCGGTCGGCAACTTGGTTGTTTTTGCTAGAAAAAATTATTATTGATTTTTTTTAAAAAAAATTTTATTATTAGCCAAAGTTAGATGAAAAAATTTTTTGACCTCATCAATAAGAATTTGTTTCAGAGTAGTCATTTTCCTTTTTGGCAAAAAAAAATTGCTAATAAAGAACTACCAATTATTACTATTTCGAGAGAGGCTGGTTCTGGTGGCAAAATAATTGCTAATAAAGTGGCCCAAAAACTTGGATCTCCGTGGAAAGTGTACCATAAAGAAATTGTTAATCAAATTGCCAAGGAAGCCAAGTTAGAAAAAGAGCTTATCAGCGAGGTTGACGAAAAACATATTCCCTTGATCGATGAAATTATTTTTGATGTTTTTGGCAAAAGATACTTAAGTCTTTCCACTTATTATAAACATTTGATAAAAATTCTTTCTACGATTGCTAATCGAGGATATGCAATTATTGTCGGCCGCGGCGGAGAATATTTATTACCCAGTGCTTTAAAAATCAGAATTATCTGCGAAATGGAACAACGAATAAAATGGATGATGCAATTTGAAAAATTAACTAAACAACAAGCTATCGAAAGGATTAATCTTATGGACAAAAAAAGGAATGAATTCATTAAATCTATCTACGGACATGATGCCCGTAAAGCCCATCATTATGACTTGGTTATTCGCACCGGCAAAAATCTTTCTTTAGATGATGCCACCGATCTTATCGTTGCTTTAGCTAAAAGAAGATTTAAACTTTAAAATCAATCTTAAACCAAAATAAAACAAACTCCGAATTTAGGCTGTTAATTTTTGTGCCAGTATCGATTTAAAAAACCAGGCTTCTTAATCACTGGCGTTAAAAAAATTAAAACTTTTCGATATCAAGTTTAAGTGAAGGACTCATTGTTGACTTAACAAAAGCCGCTTGGATATGAGATTTGCCCACCGATTTGATAAATAATTCAATATTTTTAACTAAATCTTTTTCATCAAAAGAAATTTTGCCGATCATCTGATGAATTAAAGGAAATTTAGACTCGGTTTTCCAGCGCAATACCCCGCTGGAAAATTTTTTTAGCACCGCTTCAGGGTGAGGAGAAATTGTTCCGGCTTTAGGATTAGGCATTAATCCTTTTGGTCCTAAAACTTTAGCAAATTTAGCCAACTTGGGCATATAGGATGGATGAGTAATCAGTAAGTCAAAATCAATTTTTCCTTTTTCGATGTCGCTTAAAACTTTGTCATCAACAATTTTTATCCTTAAAGTTTTTCCTGTTGGTTTTGCCAGCTCTACTTCGCCTTTTAAACCAACCTGATCAACATTAAGATGAATTTCAACTGATTCGTCAAATTTTGCTGTTCGGTTTTTTTTCAAAAAATCAATCGCTTCTTTTAACGAATATTTCTTATTTTTATCAATCTTTTTTTTGATTTCTTGATATTTTTTCCCCCGGCTGGGCCCTTTAGATATTGCCTTTCTGGCTTTTATCTCTTTAGTTTTAGCTGGTGTTTCGGCAATAATTTTTTTTGCTTTTTCCATTTTTTCCATTGCTTTTTCTTCCACTTCCACCGCTTTAATCCGTGTTTTGCTTTTTTTTAGTTTTTTTTCTTGGGCTCTTTCTTTTTGTTCTTTTTTTTGCTTTTCTTCAACTTCTTCTAAGCCCAGAATTCTCGTTCTAATTTTTCCCATAAATATTTAATAACTGTGATAATAATTAAAAAGATAACCTTTAAATTTTTATTCGGTGTCTATTCCCATGCTTCTGGCTGTCCCAGCAACAATTTTTTTGGCTTGTTCGATATCATCAGTATTTAAATCGGCTAATTTTTCTTTGGCAATCTCTTCAATCATTTGTTTGGTTAATTTACCAACTTTTTCAGTGTTTGGTTTGCCAGAACCCTTGGCTAAATTAAGCTTTTTTTTAATCATTGCCGCCACCGGCGGCAATTTAGTGATAAAAGTAAAGGTTCTGTCTTGATAAACAGTAATGACAGCCGGGATTATTTGACCTTTCATTTTGGCTGTTCGAGCGTTGTATTCTTTGATAAAATCCATTATTGGTATACCGTGCTGACCTAATGCTGGTCCGACTGGTGGTGCCGGCGTCGCCTCTCCGGCCGGCAGATTAAGCTTGATAACTGTTTTGATTTTTTTTGCCATAGATAAATTTTATAACCGTTATAATTTAGTCACTTGTAAAAAATCAAGTTCTACTGGTGTCTCTCGATCGAAAATAGAAACCAAGACTCTTACTTTGCCTCTGGTTTCATCGATTGCTTCAATTGTCCCTAAAAAATCAGCAAAAGGCCCTTCGGTAATTTTGACCGCTTCTCCCACAGAAAATTTAGTTTTAAATTTGGGCTGCTCTTGTTTAACAAATTTCATGATTGCCGATACTTCTTTTTCAGAAATAGGTGTTGGTTTTAGGCCGGCGCCGACAAAACCAGTTACTCCTTCGGTTGTCCGCACCACCAACCATGAATCATCGTCTAAAATCATTCTTACCAAAACATAGCCGGGAAAAACCTTTTCGATGGCTTTGGATTTTTTTCCTTTTTTAATAACGACGATTTCTCGGGTAGGAATAACGACGTCAAAAATTTTATTTTCGACACCTAAGCTTTTTATTCTTTGTTCAAGCGCTTGTTTGACTCGAGCTTCATAGCCGGTCTGGGTATGAATTACATACCACTTGGCTTGATGACTAGGCGTCAGTTTAGGACTTTCGACTGGTTTTTTTGTTTCTGGTTTTTTTTGATCCATAAGAAAAATTTTTAAATCTCAAATTTTTTTGCTCCCCAGTTTTTAAAAAGTGGTTTTGAAATTTGAGATTTAGTCTTTAGAATTGATTATCTCATTTTAGAAATTAATTCTAATCCTTTTGCTAACAAAACATCAATTATACCCACATAAAAACCGATAATCAAGGAGATAGCAATGACGATCATTGTCAATCGAATTGTTTCTTTTCTACTTGGCCAGCTGACTTTTTTCAATTCTTCTATTGTTTCGGCGACAAAGCCTTGATTAATATTTGGTTTATTTGGCATGGCTATATTTTATCATAAAATATTATTGAAAAAGGGATATTTTTTTCTTTAATACTTTAAAATCTTCCAGCATTTTTTCGAACATTTTTAGATATTCTGCTATTATGTAAATATATATGACTAAAGAATTAATTCATTCAGTTATTTTAATTATTACCATTCTCTTAACTTTTATTTTCCCTAAAACTTCTTTGGCCCAATACGATCTTCAAATTAGCGCCTTGCTTTTTATTATTCTTTATCTTTCTAAAAAATTTTTGGCCAAAAGCGCCAGCCAAAGTTCTCGTCTGATCGAATCAGTGGTTTTTACTTTAATAATTCTTTTAATTGTTAATTCGACCGGGGGCGTAAATTCTGTTTTTTTCTTTTTAATCTATTTTCTCCTCTTTTCCCTTTCTCTACTTCTTGAACCGGTAATCTCAATTACGACGACGGTTACTTTAATTATTTGTTTTTTGCTTTCTTTACCGCCTAATCAAAGCTTTTCTACTCTTTTACCAATTTTTTCTTTGGCTTTTTTGACTCCATTTGCTTTATTTATGGGCCAAGAATTCATCGAATTACAAAAATCAAAAAGACAAAATCAACAGCTCCAAGAAGACACCTTTCTTTTTTTATCTTTAATGATAAAAAATCACCTTCGAGTAATAAATAAGGCCTTAGAAAATTTTATGGGAGATCATGAGCTCAATACGATAAAAAAGCAGGTAGAAAATATGAAAAGATTGATTGATAAATATGAAAGATCAAAAACATAGCTTTCTTTTTATAATAAATTACAGACGATTGAAATTTGTCATTGGTGATTAAAAGTATGAAGAAACTTTTTTTTATTATATTTTTGTTATTTTTTTTCTTGGTTAATTATGTAGAAGCCGAACGAATGGAGTCTTCTGGCTATCGGATTGAGTACTCTAATTTAAATATCGGCGCCGCCAATTTGTCCGATGATGAAGCAAATCAGTATAAATTGTCAACTACCTTAGGTCAAGCCGCCAGTGGGAAATTTCAAAAAGATAGTTATTTGGTTCGGGCCGGCTTTCAATATATCCATTCGATTGTTCCTTTTACTTTTTCTATTTCAAAAATAAATATTAATTTTGGTGAACTACAACCAAATGTCCCCAAAACTGATAGCGCTGTTCTTAAGGTTTCTTTTGGCGGAGCGGGAAAATATCAGGTCACGGCTGCCGAAGAAGGCCCCTTAAAGACCTTGGCTAATAATTTTATTGAAGATGCCAGCTGTGATGATAAAAAATGTGACGAACATACTCCCTCGCCTTGGGTGTCTAATTCAACTATCGGCTTTGGTTATAATTTAACCGGAGAAGATATTCCAGAAGCTTTTATTGCTTGTGGCCCGACTTGTTACCGCCGTTTTCCTGATGTTTCAAACATCTCTCAAGAAAAACCTGTCGTTGTAATGAGTAATGAAAGCATTACTGCCAATCAGCCTGAAGCTACCACTAAAGATATTTATCACGAAGCGGTGGTCACTTTTAAAGTTAATGTTTCGGCAATACAGCCAGCCGGTACCTATCAAACAATAATTACTTTTGTTGCCACACCAACATATTAATATTTTTTTGCCTAAAATTTAATGATAAAAAAACGGTGCATTCTAAAAAAAATCATTCTTTTTGTTAATTTAACTTTTTTTTTATTGTTTGTCCAAACGGCCGCTGCCCAACAAATTTCTCTTTCCTTTTCCCCTTCTCTTATGGAGATTTTAATTAAACCAGGTAAATCAATCATGTTGGCTTATCGATTGCAAAACCATGCTGATCCGACAATTATTAGAACCAAAGTTCGGCCTTTTAATCCTAAAAACAATCGGGGAGATATCGAAATTAAACCCGAGTTTGACGGACCAATCAGGTTTAGTTTGGATAACGCCGATCTTCAGTTAGAGCAGCCTTTTTTTTTAAAAACTAAAGATTCTCAGCAATTATTACTCCGCTTAAGAGTCCCCGAGGGAACACCGGAGGGAGATTATTATTATACTTTTTTAGCGGAAACCGAACCTCCGCCCGGTACCGAAGGAGTAACCAGTTCTCAAACCAGGGCGGTAATCGGCTCAAATTTATTAATCACCGTCACTAAAACTGGCACCACTGAAATTAAAAGCAAAATTGTCCTTTTTGATTTATTAACTAGATTTAGGTTTAATCTTTTTGGAAAAACTTTCCGTCTGGCCGACAGTAATGATCAAATCCCTCTGGTGTTGATTGTTGAAAATCAAGGAAAAAATTTAATTAAACCGGTGGGGCAAATTGTTCTTAAAGGTAACTTTGGCGAAAAAGCGATTTACGAAATTTTACCAAGCAATATTTTGGCCCAATCACAAAGATTAATCGAAGCGACGCCTTCAGCTTTTTTAAATCAAACAAAAACTAGTTCTTTGGTCCTTACTGGCTTTTTTATCGGCCGATACCAGCTTTCCGCCAGTCTTAATTTTGGAGAAGGAACCCCTTACACCTTTGCCCGAGTTGATTTTTGGGCATTTCCCTTTAAATTATTTCTTGGTGGTTTGGTCTCTTTTTTAGCTATTGTTTTTGTCCTTAAAAAGATAAAAAATTTTGAAGAATAAGACTTGCCTAAATTTATTTTTGAGCTTTCAATCAAAAAAATTATCAATAGCGTCAAAGATTAATTAAAGAATAAATTAAGAGAATGATATTTCTTAATTTTTTTATTTTTCTATCAATCCTCAAGCTTGTTTTTGTCGCTTATAATCCATTGATTTTGTTTTTATTTTTAAGGATAAAGATTAAATGAATGGTTTTATTGATTCTTTATCTCAATGGTTCAAAAAAAGAGCTCTGGATATTTTTTTGTTAATTTCAGCGGTTGTCATCGCCCTCTTTTCTTGGATTTTATTTATCAAAAATAATCAATTAAAAATTAATCAGGAGCTAGAATCGAGTCAATCGTTAACTAGAAATAAAAAAACTTCCGACAATAAAATTATTATCGACATTGCCGGAGCGGTTGAGGCGCCGGGTGTCTATGAAGTGACCGAAGGAGCGAGGTTAAAAGATGTTATCCTTTTGGCCCAAGGCTTATCCTCTGAATGTGATCTTGGTTTTTTCAATCGTAATTTTAATCAATCGCGTTTTGTCTTTGATCAAGAAAAAATATATATTCCTTCAGTCGCCGAAATTAATTCCGGTATTTTTTATGAAGTTCAAAAATCAATAAACTATCTCTCCCCCAACTCACCAAACAATAATTTGATGTCTTCTTCCGACGAAGAAAAAATTAGTTTAAATAATGGTTCGATTGAGGAATTAGATACTTTACCGGGTGTTGGAAAAATTACTGCCCAAAGAATTATCGACAACCGTCCTTATAAAACTTTGGAGGAAATTTTAACAAAAAAAGTTGTTAGTCAGAAGGTTTATGATCAAATAAAAAGCCTTGTAGAGCCTTAAAATTTTAGTTTGAGCTATGCTGGGACCTGAAGAATTTGCGTCTGTAATTAATGCTTATTTACCAGAACCACATTCGTCTCTTTTAAATGGAATTATTTTTGGATTACCTTTAAGAGGAAATAAAATTTTTTACGAACAAGTAAAAATGGTTGGTTTGCTTCATCTGGTAGTCCTTTCTGGAATTAATATCACTATGCTTACAGCCATTGTTTCTTCTTTTTTGGGTTTTTTAAGCAAACCTTTGTCTTCTTTGATAACCATACTAATAATTATTTTATTTATTTTTTTTGTTGGCCCTCAAGCCCCGATTATTAGAGCGGCTGTCATGGGAATATTAACGTTAGTAGCAATTATTTATGGAAAAAACTATCTGGTTTTTCTTTCGCTTCTTTTTTCTGTTTTTGTGACAGCGATTTTTTGGCCCGCTTGGTTAAAAACCGTTTCTTTTCAGCTCTCTTATGGTGCTACTTTGGGAATTTTATTGTTTGGTACCAGAAATGATAAAACCGCCAAAAGTTTTTTGGAGAAAATTTTTAATCAGATAAAAAAAGAGCTTCGATTGACTTTATCTGCCCAAGTTTTTACTGCCCCAATCATTTTTGTTTATTTCAAACAAATCTCAATTATTGCTCCGCTTAGTAATCTTTTAGTTTCTGGTTTAGTGCCGCCGTTGATGATTTTTGGATTTTTAGCAGCTTTTTTGGGAAAAATAAATTTTTATTTAGGATTAATTCCAGCTTATTTAGCTTATGGTCTGTTAAGTTACATGATTTGGGTAATAGAAATTTTAACAAAAATCCCTTTTATATATTTTAAATTTTGAGATTAACTAGAGTCAGCCAACAAGATTACCAATAAACTTTTTTTAAAAATCTGTGGATCAAAATTTTATCAGTAAAAAAACTTTCATCGTTGTTCTTTTTGTTTCCGCTATCTTTGTTTTTTTTATTTTCCTGATTAATTATTTAAAAACCGAAACCAAATTAGTCTTTTGCGATGTTGGACAGGGCGATGCCGCCTATATTAGGATTATTAATCAAATTGATATTTTGGTTGATGCCGGACCGGACAGGAAAATTTTAAACTGCTTAGGAAAATATATGCCTTTTTACGATCGTAAAATTGAGTTAATTTTGCTTTCCCATCATCAGAAAGATCACTTCGGTGGTTTAGATTATTTAATTGACCGTTATAAAATTGACGAAATAATTTTTCCATCCGTAGAAAACCAGCTTTCAAATTCTTTTTCAAAATTAACTAATAAAATCAAAAAAAACCACATTAAAACAAGAATTTTTCAAGCCGGTGATCAAATAAGTCTTGCTACCGCTTCCTTTTTATTTCTTTGGCCAAGAATGAGTTTTTTAAAAAAATTTAATTTAAATAAAGATGATAATAATTTTTCTTTAATTTTTCTTTTTCAGATTGGCAAAAAAAAGGTTTTGTTTACCGGCGACGCTTCACCTTTGGCTCTTGATCAAATTGTTCTCCAAATGAGAAAAAATAATAAGCTTGATTTAAAAAATTTATATATTCTAAAAATCCCCCATCATGGCTCAAAGAATGGGCTAACAAAAAAATTTCTTCGACTAGCAAATCCAATTGTGGGAGTGATAAGTGTTGGTAAAAATAATAGTTTTGGACATCCGTCAAAAGAAGTTTTAAATATGCTCAAAGCCCAGAATGTAAAGATACTACGGACGGATGAAATAGGCCATATTGTTTTTGTTTTTTAACTTAAGCTAAAAGAATGTTTTTAATTTCTTTGTAGATATTAAACCCCTCAAAGCCAATCCAGTTTTTTCCTAATAGTTCTTGAGGTAGGCCTGGATCATTTCTTAAAAGACTAATATAATTAGTGATAATTTTTTTTAGCTTCTCAATTTTATCACCCTCCTTTGAAAGGACTTCGTGCCAGAAACGAAACAATTCGCGATATTTTTTGTCTAGTTGAGAAATTGCCCAAACTTTTTCCAGAAGATTCTTTTTATCACCAAAATTGTGATCAGCTTCAAAAGCTTGAATATATTTCTCTTCTTCACGTCCGGAGACAAGATCTCTTAAATTATTTAAAATTGGATGAGGAGTTATCCAAAATGAGCGATGCCAGGGGCCCAATCCCCAACCCTGCATTGATCGTCTTAAACGATCGCGTATTTCTCTTTTTGATTCGGGAATTTCATAAGAAATTATCCGCCATCTACCATCCCATTTATCTTTAATAAATCGAAAAAACGGAAACTCTAAGCATAAAGCATAAAAACCCTTTTCTGTTAAACGATATTTTATCAAGGCGGCAAAATCATTGTCAGAAAGAGAACTTGGTAAAGTATTGGGACTGTTTGTTGATTGAATAACTTTTTCAATTAAACCCTCTTTTATTAAACCAGAAATTGTCCCTTTGGTTTTTTGATTAAAAGAAAAATCAAATATTTTTTGAATTTTTTCACTAAGTTTTACTGGAGAAAGATTAACGTTTGTAGAAGTTAATGATTGTTCGTTTAAGTCTGAAGCTAAAATTAAAGCGAGCAAAATTTTCGTCCGTCTCTCTTTAACTCCCATATAGTGACAATTTAACAGACGAAAAAAATTCTGTCAAGTGGTAAATGAATTTATATTGACAAGTTTTTAAAAAATCCGTTTAATGATTATATACATTAGAAATTAGTATATAAATGAAAATAAAAAAATTAGTTTCTAGATTATTTATTTTTTTAATCGTTTTTTTATTTTTTTCTTTTTTTTTGATAGAATTGGCAAAAAAAACAGACACAGCCGCCCTTAATTTAGCCTCGGCCACCTTAAGCAATCCTCGTTTTTCCTTTCGAGAAAAAATTCTTGCCTCTGTCCCAGCAGGAACTGATGAAATTATTGTTCACAATACAAGTAATCTTTTTCCAAAAGACACTCTTTGTTTTTTGAAAAATAATGAAAATCGTTGTCATAACAATCAAGAATACACTGTGGTTAAAATCAAAGATGATCAACATATTGTTATTAGTCCTGTTTTAAGTTTTAATCTGGTTGGTGATCAAGATTCGGTTGTCGTAATTCAAAAAACTAGTTTAAGTATTAATTTTAAAAATATTCAATCAATCCCGGTTAATGGAAGAATTTTTATCAGTCTTCCAGGAGTCAAATCAAATAATGCTAATGACGGCTTGCCCGATATTAGCGAAAGTATAAAAACTAATGGATTTGATGCAAATGGAATCGGCCCCGATGATATCCAAATTAATATTAATAATACTCCTGATTATAATTGGACTAAGGCTTTTATTCCTGGTAACGCTTCCCATGATCATCAAATCATTCTTACCAAAACAGGAGCGGACTTAGCCGCTGATTCAATAATTAATATTTTAATCGATAAAGATCCTGGTCTAGTTAATCCGGCACCTATTTCTAGACCAATTACTGCCGGAATAGCTGATGTTTATACAATCAATGTTAAAACTCAAAATGCCAATTACGATTTAATTGATGAGGTTGATATTGATATTGCTCCAGTAAAAGCAGTTTCCGTCAGCGCCACCGTTCCTGAAATTTTGACTTTTATTATCTCTGGTGTTGATTCTAAAACTTTAACTTGCGGTTATTATCCAGATAATTCTTCTACTTCAACATCAATCCCTTTTGGGACTATTAACAAACCTGATTCTTTTAAGAATGTCAGTCAGCGCTTGACAGTCAAAACCAATGTCCCCGATGGATATATTGTTACGATTGGAGAAAGTGACCAAATGGGGAAAGACGGAAATGATTGTCCGGGAACCAGCCCGGCTGCCGACGAAATTAGTTTTGGTCAGAATAAATGTATTCGTGATACTGTCTGTGACAATAAAAAATGTGATGAAAAAAATCAAGGCCCTTGGGAAAATCCTAAAAATCATGGATTGGGGTATTCTTTAAAAAATGATCGCGGTAATGATGCGGTATTTGAATCTAGTGATCATTTCTTAAGTCGCCAACTTCCTGACCTGGCCGATGATGAAGAAAGCCAGATTATTATGTGTGGTGGAGGAAATGATTGCCGCTCAAATCAACCAACCGAAGGATCGTCGATTTTTGTTTGTTATCGAATTAGTCTACCCAATAATCAACCTAGTGGGAAATATTTTAATCAAGTTGTTTATACCGCTTCTGCCTCGTTTTGAAAAAATATGAAAAAAAAGTTGGGAGAAATATTTAATTTAAAATTTAGTTTTTTAGGCTTAATATTAGCCTATTTTTTAATTTTCCCGACAAAAATTTTTAGCCAAGACGTTCTTCCT
The DNA here is from genome assembly GCA_029906985.1 of Microgenomates group bacterium. GTDB lineage: Bacteria > Patescibacteriota > Microgenomatia > UBA1406 > GWC2-37-13 > JARYMT01. The sequence continues at coordinate 56,883 of JARYMT010000001.1, forward strand.
TTAAGCGTCTCGCCAGCTAAACAAGAATTGAAACTTAATCCTGGTGAAAATACTATTGTTATGATTGATTTTTATAATCAAGGTGATTTTCCTGTTCCGGGAGTAATAAAAAAAGCAGATTTTTTAGTTGAAAACAATCAGGGAAAAATAAGATTTTTGGAAGAAGGTTCTTTGGAGGTTTCGGAATATTCGGCGGTCAACTGGTTGACTCTTCCTGCCAACGAAATTAACTTAGCGCCCAAGGAAAAAACTTCTATTCCCGTACAAATTAATGTTCCCAATTCTGCACGTCCGGGAGCAAAATACGTCAGTGTTATTTTTAAAGTTTTAGTAAATCAACTTGATAGAGAAATCCAAAATAATCTGGCGGTCGTCCCTCAAATAGCTTCCTTGTTATATATTAGAGTTAATGGCGAAACCGTTGAAAAAGCTTTTATTTCTTTATTTAAGGCGCCTTTTTTTTCTGAATATGGGCCTTTAAAAATAGAAACAGAAATTACTAATAATAGTGATTATCATATTAGGCCAAAAGGAATTTTCTCTCTTGTTGATATTAATGGAAAAACTATTGATCAAACAATTCTACTGGAACAAAATATTTTTCCTAATAAAAGCAGAATTTATACTAATTATCTTGGAAAAAAATGGTTGTTTGGCAGATATAAAATTAGTTTTATGGCTTCTTATGGAGAAAGAGGTCAAGCTCTAAATCGTTCGATTTATGTTTGGGTATTTCCTTGGAAAATCGCTGTTATAATTATTATACCTTTAATTATTGCCGTTTTATTAAAGTAATGAAAAAAAACTTTTTTGTTTTTTTCATGTTTGTTTTAATATTAATTGAGTTTTCTTTTTTGCCCGATCCTACTTTTAAAAAAGAAGGTTCTTCCGGCGAAGTCTCTGGATTAAAAACCCAATCAGGATCAGCAACTATTTCTGCCAACGTTGGCTTGCCCGAATATCAATTTTCTCTTTTTGGCTACAGTTCTCCTAATTCTTTAGTGACTTTAGAAGGTTTTGGTCTTTTTGACCAAACTTATAGTAATGGTTTTGGCTATTTTGAGTTTCAAAATTATTTGCCTTTTTCTAATAATGAAATTTGTTTGTTTTATCAAGATCAAGTCGGCCGTTTAAGTAATCCAGTTTGTTTGGCCCCCCCACCTAAAAATTTTAATAGCGCTATTGGCCCAATTATTTTACCGCCGACGATATCTTTAACCGTCCCCTCTAAAGAGGCTTATTTAATTGGCGAAGAAATTGTTCTTTCTGGACAGTCAATCCCTAATACAGAAGTATATTTATCTGCTTTTATTGATGAATCAAGGCGGCCATTGGCTTTATCATTAATTAAACCAGTTGAGGCGGCTACTTTTCCCCTTTTACCGGTAAAAACAGACAGGCAAGGAAATTTTTCTATCGCTCTCCCCTCTTCGGAAACCAATTTTTTTCGTTTATTTAGCCGGGTTAATTTCCTTGAAGAATTTTCTCCTAAAAGCAATACTTTGAGTTTGCAAATTTTTCCTTTTTGGATTTTAATAATCAAATTTTTTCTTTTTATATGGTTGTTAATAAAATCACGTTGGTTAGAATTGCTAATTTTGGGTCAAATTATTGCTCTTTTTGCATTTCTTGTCCGTCAGTTCATTCATCCCTATAAAATCGCTAAAAATAGGGCTATTTCAATAAGAAATCGCTATCCAATTATTAAGCAAAATCTTGATTTAAAAATAAGAGACCAAACAGCGCTAGCAGTGTTTTAATTTAATAAAAAGAAAGGTGGGCTTTTTGTAATAAAGATTTTCCCTCTACTTTTACTTCAATATAATATTCCGCCGCTTTATTTGAAGAAATATCAAAAACTGCTTTGCCAAAGTTATCGGTCGGATTTTGAATGACTTCTACAAACAAATTTGGGTCTTGAATCAGGCTAATTCTCTTATTAGCTACGCCAACGCCTTGATTGTTTAATACAAAAACCGTAAGCCTAATTTTTTCACCGCTTCCAGCCTTAGCTTTAAGGGGAGTAATAAATAAATATGAATTATCAATTGAAAAACTAGCTGAACTCACGCTCGCTCGCCCAACAAAATATCTAGCTTCATAAAACCAGAAAAAAGAAGCAAAAATTACTAATATAAATAAAAAAAGAACTAAATAGAAAATTTTATTCTTCATTTAAAAAAATATGAATTAAATATACTAATAGTTTACCTTTATTCTTTTTCTTTATATGTTCTAATTTTTATAGTAAAAAAAATTAAAAAAAAAGTCAATATTTACAAAAGTGGGAATAATCGTAATATCAATTTATAGAAAAAAGTTCTAAAGAAGGTTTTAAGAAAACCTTAATAAAAAGAATCTTAATTTAGCATTCATTTATAAAAAATGCTAAATGATAAAATAATCAGCAAGGTTGTTTTTATCAAAGAAAGTATAAAAAAAATTCAATTTATTAAAGAAAATGTTAAAAAGCCACCGATAAAAACCATAATTTGTTATATTGCTATATAAACCCAAAATAAACCGAAGGAAATAAACGTATTATACTTCAAAAAAAATATTTATCCTATATAAAAAAATTAACTGAAAAATTGTAAATTTCACTTTTTTTTGTCAAAAATTTAATCAATAAAAATATAGGATAATTGATATAAATTGATATATTAAGGTAGTAGAAAAAATTATGCGTTAAATAATATAAATTAATTTAAATTTTTATCTAGGATTGTTTCGGATTATTTTTTCTCTCCAACCTAACTATATCAAATTAACTACAAAATACCTCTTGACATTCTTATTAATATTGTTTTATTATGAAATTGTATGGTTAATCTGTATAATCTTTATAATTTTGAAGCCTTATTCCGTGAATATTTATTTGCGGAAAAATATTCTCCTGTCTCAATAAAAAATTACCTGTCTGATTTAAGACACTTTCTAGGTTGGTTTTTCTCAATTTTTTATCCAACCATTGACAGCAAAAAAGGCTCTATTATGCCTCAAAACTTTTCAATTAGCTTTTTTTTTGAACGCTTAACTGCCGAAACTATTACTAATTATCGTAATTACTTGATTTACAACAAGATTCCAACAAAAACCATTAATCGTCGTTTATCTACTCTTCGAAAATTTTGTCTTTTTTCCTTCAAACAAGGCTGGCTCAAAGAAAATTTAACTAAAAAAATTAAAAATATCTCAAATTTTAATTTTTCAGGAAATAAAAAATTATCGGAAATTTTAAGTCAATATCAAACTTACTTATTTAACCAAAAAATAGAAGAAGAAAGGATTGTGGGCTGTTTAAACGATATCAAAGAGTTTTTAAATTTTTTTTTAAATAAAAAAGAAAAAACAATTCCCTTTTAATAGGGATCTTATTATAAATTTAAACCAAATTTATGAAAAGATTTTTAAATTTTTCACAACTTAATAGAATATTTTTTTTGTTTTTTAAAGCTTTAAAGAATTTAAAATCGCTGGTGGATCCTTCTATTGAGGGAAATCCTTATGTGATTGATTCACTTTCAGATTCAATTGTAGAACAAAAAAGGCATATTGTTTTTAATCGCCGTTGGGCTATTAAATAATTTAACTTTCTTTTTATGAATTTTTCTTCCGAAACAATCGATGAATTTATTAATCTTCTTTTATCAAAAAGAGAGTCCAATGAATCAATTTATAAAAAACTCACGTCTGTCAAAAATTTTCTTAATTGGGCTTATGAATCTAAGTATCTAGAAAAATCTAAATTTAAGCAATTAAATGAAACAATTGATAAATACCTGAAGGCCGCTTTAGAAAAAAAACTTTATCTAACTGAAGCAGAAATTATTAATCAAAAATTAATATCAAAACAGAGCCTTATCCAAAAAATAAAATTTAAAATTAAAAGATTTTTTAAGAAGTTTTTTTCTGAAAAAAAATATCGCTTACCAGAAGCTATTGGTTTAGAACATTATCTCGGTTTTTTAATTCTTCTGCTTTTTACCACCACTTTGGGAGTGGGTTTATACAACCGTTTTTTTATAAAAACAGAACGTCCGTTAGCATATCCTTCAAGTTTTATAAGAGGCGGACGAATCATTTCCTTTCAGGGGAGATTAACTGATGTTAATGGCGAACCAATAAATACGGCCGTTGATATGAAATTTAAATTTTATGATTCTTTAACTGATGGGTCAGAACTATGGTCAACTAATGATGGGACTTGTGAAGTAACTCCAGATCAAGATGGAATTTTTAATGTTTTAATTGGTTCTTCTTCTTGTCCTGGCCCAGGAGATGGTCAAATCTCTAATTCTGTTTTCACTGAACATCAGAATGTTTATTTAGAAGTAATTATCGGTACCGGGGCTAACGCTGAAGTTCTAGAACCAAGACAACAAATAGCTAACGTTGGCTATGCTATAAATGCAGAAACTCTACAAGGCTTTCCTCCAGGAAAAGAACCTAAAACAATTCCATATATTAATGAACAAGGAGATTTATTAATTGCAGCTGCTTCACCAGGAATACGCTCAATTAACACCAGCGCTAATTTTGTTTTATCTAGTGCAAAAACAATGATTATTCAGTCTGGTGATCCTAATAGTCTAAATCCTGATATTATTCTTCAAGCGACTAGTAGCGGCACAATTAAATTTAGAACTGGGGGTACCACTGATAGTTACACAAGATTATTTATTGATAATAATGGTTATGTTGGAGTAGGAACTACTAGTCCCGACGCTCAACTTCATATTGTTGGTGACATAAAAATTCAAGATGGAACCCAAGGGGCTGGAAAAGTTCTTACATCTGATGAAAATGGTTTAGCTTATTGGTCTAACTTACCTACTGGGGCTGGCGCTTGGACCTTAAATGGTTTAAATCTTTATCCTGATTTAACTTCTTATAATGTTTCTATTGGTGCAAATGATGCTGGTTCGGCTAAATTATACGTCAGTGGAAATGTTGGAATAGGAACAACTAGTCCTTTAGCCGCTTTAGATGTTAATGGAAATGCAACTTTTTCTGGATCATTAAGTTTGGCTCCGAACGTTGAAGTTGATATCGGTGAATGTAGTGCTTCTTCTATGGGAAAAATTTATTTTAATGGAGACGATAAAAAGTTCTATTATTGTAACTCTTCTTCTTGGGTTCCTTTAGGAGAAAGTGGTCCAACTGGACCGACCGGAGCTAGTGGTGAAGCTGGACCCACTGGTTCAACTGGCGTCACCGGACCTACCGGTTCAACTGGTGTGACTGGTCCAACAGGCTCAACAGGAGTAACTGGTCCAACTGGAGCCACAGGAGAAACTGGAAGAACAGGACCAACAGGATCAACTGGTGTCACTGGGCCCACCGGTACCACCGGTAGAACTGGACCAACAGGGGCAACAGGAGCGACTGGCCCAACAGGCGCAACCGGTGAAACCGGTCCAACAGGCGCAACCGGTGTGACAGGACCCACGGGTGCTACAGGTATAACTGGGCCAACTGGTGCCACTGGAGTTACAGGACCTACGGGCTCCACTGGCGTCACTGGCCCAACTGGTAGTACCGGTGTAACCGGCCCCACAGGAGCTACCGGTGAAACAGGAAGAACTGGTCCAACAGGTAGTACAGGAGTTGCCGGACCAACAGGTAGTACAGGTGTAACTGGGTCTACCGGAAGTACGGGGGTAACAGGTCCAACCGGATCAACAGGTATTACCGGTCCAACTGGTTCAACGGGTGTGACAGGACCCACGGGTGCTACAGGTATGACTGGGCCAACTGGTGCCACTGGAGTTACAGGACCTACGGGCTCCACTGGCGTCACTGGCCCAACTGGTAGTACCGGTGTAACCGGCCCCACAGGAGCTACCGGTGAAACAGGAAGAACTGGTCCAACAGGTAGTACAGGAGTTGCCGGACCAACAGGTAGTACAGGTGTAACTGGGTCTACCGGAAGTACGGGGGTAACAGGTCCAACCGGATCAACAGGTATTACCGGTCCAACTGGTTCAACGGGTGTGACAGGACCCACGGGTGCTACAGGTATGACTGGTCCAACAGGAGCCACTGGTGAAACCGGCAGAACAGGTCCGACAGGAAGTACTGGAATCACTGGACCAACAGGATCAACTGGCGTAACCGGCCCAACCGGAGCCACAGGAGAAACAGGAAGAACAGGTCCAACTGGAGCTACGGGCGTTACAGGTCCAACAGGTAGTACGGGTGTAACAGGTCCAACCGGATCAACAGGAGTAACTGGTCCTACAGGATCAACAGGTGTTACAGGACCTACAGGAGCCACTGGTGAAACAGGAAGAACTGGTCCAACAGGCTCAACAGGCGTTACCGGTCCAACAGGTGCTACAGGTGTAACCGGACCTACAGGTAGTACTGGAGTTACAGGCCCAACTGGTGCCACTGGTGAAACAGGTAGAACCGGTCCTACAGGTAGTACTGGAATCACTGGACCAACTGGATCAACTGGCGTAACCGGACCAACCGGAGCCACAGGAGAAACAGGTAGAACAGGTCCTACAGGTGCAACTGGTGTTACTGGTCCCACTGGGAGTACCGGCGTCACTGGTCCAACAGGATCAACAGGCGTTACCGGTCCAACTGGTTCCACAGGAGTCACTGGACCTACAGGTAGTACTGGAGTTACAGGCCCAACTGGAGCCACAGGAGAAACAGGAAGAACCGGTCCTACAGGAAGTACTGGAATCACTGGACCAACAGGATCAACTGGTGTTACAGGACCAACAGGATCAACCGGAGTTACAGGCCCAACTGGTGCCACTGGTGAAACAGGTAGAACAGGTCCAACAGGAGCAACTGGAGTTACAGGTCCTACAGGTGCAACTGGTGTTACTGGTCCCACTGGGAGTACAGGCATAACTGGTCCAACAGGATCAACTGGTGTTACAGGACCAACAGGTAGTACCGGAGTGACTGGACCTACCGGGGCTACAGGAGAAACAGGAAGAACAGGTCCGACAGGAAGTACTGGAATCACAGGACCAACTGGATCAACTGGCGTAACCGGACCAACTGGAAGTACCGGTGTCACTGGCCCCACAGGCGCAACCGGTGAAACAGGTAGAACTGGACCAACAGGAGCAACTGGCGTTACCGGACCTACCGGTTCAACCGGTGTCACTGGTCCAACCGGAGCCACAGGAGAAACAGGAAGAACAGGTCCAACTGGGGCTACAGGCGTGACAGGACCCACTGGATCAACTGGAGTTACCGGTCCTACCGGTTCAACTGGTGTGACTGGACCAACAGGAGCAACCGGTGAAACAGGAAGAACTGGTCCTACAGGATCAACAGGCGTTACCGGTCCAACTGGTTCCACAGGAGTCACTGGTCCAACAGGTAGTACAGGTGCAACTGGTCCAACAGGAGCAACTGGAGTAACAGGACCAACTGGTTCCACAGGAGTAACCGGTCCTACCGGTTCAACTGGTGTTACAGGACCTACCGGTTCAACGGGTGTCACTGGTCCAACAGGTAGTACAGGTGTAACTGGTCCAACAGGAGCCACTGGTGAAACAGGTAGAACCGGCCCAACAGGAGCAACAGGCGTTACCGGTCCAACTGGTTCCACAGGAGTCACTGGACCTACAGGTAGTACTGGAGTTACAGGCCCAACTGGCGCCACGGGTAGAACTGGACCAACCGGAGCTACTGGTGTCACCGGGCCTACGGGTTCAACTGGTGTGACTGGACCAACAGGAAGTACAGGCGTTACTGGTCCAACAGGAAGTACCGGTGTGACCGGACCTACCGGGGCTACAGGAGAAACAGGTAGAACTGGTCCGACAGGAGCAACTGGAATCACTGGTCCAACAGGAGCCACTGGTGAAACAGGTAGAACAGGACCAACAGGTAGTACCGGTGTGACTGGCCCAACTGGAGCAACTGGTGAAACAGGAAGAACCGGTCCCACCGGTGCAAGTGGAGCAACTGGCCCAACTGGTGCTACAGGAAGTATTGGTCCCACCGGCGCCACCGGCCCGGCTTCCTTACAAGCGGCTTATGAAGGTGGTAATACAATCGCCTTAAGCCCCACACCAGGCGATCTAAGAATTTATGGAGCCCAAGGAGAATTTTTATTTCTTGATGAATCAAGTGGAAAAGTGGGGATCGGAACAACTAATCCTTCATATAAATTAACTGTCGCAAATGATATTGGAGCAACTACATTTTATGATTTTAGTAATTCTAATTATGGTTTAAGTCCAGCAGGAGATATTTTTGTTAATGGCTCTGGTTTAAGAATAAACTACGGAGCAATTTTAGCAGAAAATGCCGGCTCTGTTGGGATTGGAATTACTAATGCATCTTTAAAACTAGAAGTTAATTCTGGAACCACTGATAATGTAGCGAAATTCTTTTCTACCGATGATTTAGCCCAAGTTTTGCTTGCTGATAACGATACTACAGGATATCTTGGGGTAAAAGATAGCACGGCTTTTTTGGGTTTAACCAGTGGCTTGTCGACAAATAATTTGGTTATTAACAGCTCGGGCAACGTCGGTATCGGCACAACCAATCCGCAAACAAAACTTGATGTTGCCGGCACTAGCTGGCTTCGGGGCGCGGCTGCCAACCAAGGGCTTTATGTTAATTCCTCTGGTTATGTCGGTATTGGGACAACAAATCCTTCATATAATCTTGATGTTTCCGGCACAGGAAGATTCACCTCAACTTTAAATGTTAATTCAACAGCCAATCCCGGACTAACAATAGGAAATGGAACAACAGGTTATCTTAAGGTTGGCGGATCAACTATCTCTGATGCTTCAGGAAACTTAACTTTAGATTCTGATACTTCATATGTGGCTATTGCCGATGATCTTTTAATTTCAGGCAATGATATTTATGATTCGGGAACCAATCAAAGAATAAATTTGGGAGCAACTACTACCTTATATAACACAACCACCACCTTATCAGGAACAACGACTTTAACCGCTTCTTCTTTAGCAACCTTGACTACCTCTTCTTCGTTGGCGATGTCGTCAACCACTTCTTTAACTTTGGGAGGAAACGCCACCTTGTATGGAGGATCAGCGTCTTCAGGAACATTGACCCTAAATTCTACTTCCAATGCCACCAAGGGAAATATTTTGATTAATCCTTCAGGGGGTTACGTCGGCATCGGCACAACCAGTCCCATCCACCATTTAGATGTTAACGGAAGAATAAATTCTTCCTGGCTTTATTATTATACTGATTTTGTTGGTAGTTGGCCTACCCAAACCGCAGATACTAGAAATTTCGCTGATGGATTGCGCTTTGGCGAAAATCCTGATTCTGCCAATTCTGCTGAATTACGGAATTTACAAAATAATGTAAATGGAGCAGCTCAACTAGCGGCTTTAAGCACTGCCGCCAATGATTTAGGAACGATAAGCTTTGATAATAGAAACGCTTTTCTTCTTTCCAACAATCCGGTTATTGAAATCGCCGTCAAATATGGTCAAACACCAAATAATCAAGATACTTATATCGGCCTCACTGATCATATCCACACCGGCCAACTAGGAACTGACAGTTGTGGGACAACCAATAATGGTATTTGGTTTCAATCACTCTCTTCTACCGACAGCGGTCAATGGCATACAATAACAGCCAGCGGCGGAAGCACCCAAGAATCAGATACTAATACTTCTCCCAATACAACCGGGTACGATATATTGCGTATCGTAGCTAGTTCAACCGCAGTTGATTTTTATTTGAACGGAAATAACTATCATCATACTTCGAATATCACTACTGCAAATTTAGATCTGACGATTTGTACATTGGCAAGAACAACTGCAGAAAGAACAATTACAATCGATTACATAAAAATCTGGCAAGATTGGCCAACTACCATAACTAATAATGACACAGTCCAAAAAATAACAGACTATAGTGAAATGGCTTCGGCAGATATCTCTGAGAATTATCAAGCTATTAATCGAGGCGAACTCTCCCCTGGTAATTTAGTATCTGTTTCTCCTCAAAAGGAAAATTATATCGAAAAAACAACCTCCCCATACGATCCAAAAATACTTGGTGTAATTACTACTTCTCCATATTTAACAATGGGCATGGAAAATTCCGATACTATTCCTGTCGCTATTTCTGGCCGAGCTCCGGTAAAAGTTACTACTATAAATGGGGATATCTCTCCCGGTGATCCTTTAACCTCATCACCTATCCCCGGATTAGCCATGAAAGCAACCAAAGCGGGAATGATTTTGGGTATAGCCATGCAACCAGCCCGATGTTATTCAAATGAAGCAGTTTGTGAAAGTCAGGTTATCGCTACTATTTCTCCCCGCTGGTATGACCCTGACGTTTATTTAACCGACGCCGGCAATTTGGAAATCAAAAAAACCGAGCCGGCCACCGCCGCTGATTTTGTCTATCAGGCCCAAGCCGATCAAATGCGAAGCACTAGCTACAGTATTGAAGACGCTGTTAATGGTTTAATTGAGAGAATTGGTGTTTTTTCCCAAATTGCCAGCGCTAAAATAAAGACCGGCTTGTTGGACACTCAAGACGCCATTGTTAATAATACTTTGGCGGCCAAAAACATTGTCAGTGACAATATCAAAACTTTGACATTAAATGTAGAAAATTTAACGGCGAAAATATTAAACGTTAACGAAAAAATTACCTCGCCGATTGTCGAAACCGATAAACTTGAAGCAAACAATTTGACAACCAAGGAAATTGCTGCCAAAGAACAAAATTTGATTATTAATTTAGCGCCAACGCCGGCTGCTGAAACTGGTCAATTATCAAAACTTATCATCAAAGGCTTGGCGGGAAAAACCGTGACAACGATCGACGCCGAAGGCAATCTCATAACCGAAGGAGATATTGCCGGCCGGAATGCTTCATTCTCCGGTCAGCTGGCCGCCGATTCAATCCAGGCCATCAACGCCACTATTTCAGGTAATTTGGCCGTCAATGGTTCTTTGACAGGTACCGAAGCCAGTCTTTCGGGAAAATTAACTGCCCAGCAAGTTGAGGCGGAAAATATAAAAAGCCTTGAAGAAAAATTATCCGATGTTGAAAATAATCAACTGACCACCGCCAGCTCTTCATCAATTTTGGCAAACGAAATTAATGAAATTCAGGCGCTTTTGGCGGAAATCAAAAACCAGCCTCTTCCCAATCCGGATTATTATCAAAATATCGCCAGCGATTCGGCTCTGATCGATGGAAACTTTTTATCATTAACCGCTCAAAATTTGTTGGTCAGCGGCAATACCAATCTTTATAATCTTAATGTTTCCGGTTCATTTTTAGCTGGAAGTATTTTTATTGACAATAACAAAATTTTGTCTCTGGCAAGCGAATTAAAATTATCTGCCCTCTCACAGATAAATTTTTTTGACGAAGCCGTCGTCATCGCCAAAGATGGCACTATTACCACCAAAGGCGCCCTGATTGCCCAAGGCGGAATCAAGACCAATCGCTTAAGCCCAATTTCTTCAACCGACAATCTGCAGGTTCAATTAAATTCCGCCAATAAATTACAAATTACCAACAATAATGAAGAAGTGGCATCAATTGATTCGCAGGGAGCGGCCCGCCTAAGCAGTCTTTCATTAACAAAAGTGGCGACGGCCAGTTCGATTATCGCCGCCACCGATAATTTTAATCGTAATGGAATTTATGCCCCGGCAATTGAAACGACGATTGAAACGGCTGGTGTGGCAACAATTCCAGAAAAAGAATCGGAAATAATTATTTATAATCAAAATATCAAAGATAATACCCTCATTTACCTGACTCCAATTGCCACTTTGCCAAATAGCAGTTTAAGCGTCATTTCCAAAGAAACCTGTTGGGAAAAATTAAATCAAAATTGTAAGCCGTACTTTAAAGTCGCCATTGATAAAAAAACCAATGTTCCTGTAAACTTTAATTGGTTGATTATAAATTAGGATAAAGAAAATTTTTAATTGCTGTCGACGTGCTAAAAGATAATAAAGAAACAGGAAAATATTTAATAAACTTTAATAAATCTATGGGCTATCAAAAACTAAACAGAAACAAAGACTCCTTTACTATCATAGAGCTTCTGATTGTTGTTACTTTAATCGTCTTGTTGGCAGCTGCCTCCCTTTCCCTACTTAATCCGGTCAAACAACTTAAGAAAGCGTGGGACAGCCGCCGGAAAGCTGATCTTTCGACGATGCAAAAAGCTTTTGAAGATTTCTACAATGATAAAAATCATTATCCTTTGGCTTCTGACGTTTGTTATGGCCCCAATGTGATAAATGAAAATGGAGTTTGTTCCTGTTTTATTTGTGGCTGGGAAAAAGATACCCCGGATTTTTCTCCATATTTGAGAAAGCTTCCCTGCGATCCCCAACATCCGCAAAAAGCTTATTATTATCAATACGACTGCTCTGTTACTTTTCCCAACTGGTTTAAAATTTGCACCTTTTTAAATGAACTGCCGGCATCAACCGTCTATAATTATGGAGTTGCCAGTCCTAATGTTAATGCCGATAGTTGTTTGACCGTCAGCTTGCCCCAACAGCCTGTAGGGCCAACTTCAACCCCCGCACCAATAACTCCCAGTTCGACTTTCCCGGCCGCTTCCCCAACTTCGGCAATCACCCATACGCCAACGCCAACTGTCAATCCACCAACCCCAACGAGCGCCATAATTACTCCGAGTCCCACCAGTCAACCATTACCAACCTGTCCTCCAAATATTTATTGTTATAAAGGCATTGATTGTAAAATTTGTGGCACGCTGGAAAATTGTTTAAAACCGGAAATTTGTGACAATCCAAATGAACTGTATTCGGTTCCCCATTGTCTCATTAGATGTTATTATTAAAAATTCAAAGAAAAATTTTGTTAATTATTCTCTTTTATTCAAAAAATGCCCAATTTAATTTTGGCGGCGGCCTTAATTTAGAAGGAATTAACATTAATTAATTAGTTTAAAATGTATTAAAATAACCATATGAGCCGAATAAAAAAAATATTAATTTTTTTTATCATCTTTCTTTTCCCGTTATTTTTTTTAACCATTACCCAAGAATTCTATTTAATTAATAAATTTTATTTTCTCGCTTTTGGTTCTCTTCTTTTGCTTCTTTCTCTTATTCCCGGGTTGTTGTCCGGAGAAACAATTGTTTGGCAAAAAAAGCCTCTTGATATGCCAATTATTCTTTTCAATTTAACAACTATTATTTCTGTCATCATAAGTTCTCCCAATAAAGTACAAGCTCTTTTAAACCCCAATTTTGGTCCGGTTTTGATTTTTTCTCTAACCGTGATGTACTTTTTTCTTTCCCGATTAACAAGCGATAAACCGGCCGTAAAAACTTCCCCCGACCACTCAAGAAATATTTTAGAAGCTAGTTTTATTGACAACCGCTCCCGCCTAAATTTGCCATCAAAATCAAAAATTAAAGAAGATATCCGGGCAATTTTAAATATTTTATTTGCTTCTTCAATAATTATTTCTTTATTAACAATCGTTTTTTTCTTTAATCCTTTGAAAAATCTTTCCCTTTCTGAATCATTTCAGTTTTTAAAAAATTCTAACTTTACGCCATTAGGAACGCCGCTTAATTTGGTAATTTATCTTGGTTTTTTTGTTGTTTTGACACTCAATCAATTAATACAATCGGCAAAAAAAAATCAATCACCAACAACTCTGGAAGTTTTAACTTTTGTTTTGTCTTTTAGCGCTTTATCTTGTAGTCTTTATAATATTTTGAAGCCAAACCAAAATCCTTTTCTTTTGGGAATTGCCTTGCCTCCCTATCGCCTTTCTTGGTATGCCGCCGTGGAAACTTTTAAAAATCCTTTAACCGGCCTTTTTGGGGTTGGAGTTGATAATTTTAGTAATATTTTTACAAAAGTAAAAGATATCGCCTATAATCAATCTCCCTATTGGCAAGTTCGGATGATGTCTTTAAGCCACTCATCTTTGCTTCAAATTCTGACGGAAGCGGGTTTATTTGGTTTGCTCGCTTTTATACTTATCTTGGTTTCTTTTACCAACTTAATCTTTTATACCGGTGATGCTGAAAAAAAACTAGCCGAAAATCAAACTCGATTTTGGTTGCCAATAGGAATTTATTTATTATTGATTTTTTTATTTTTCCCCCCAGGCCCGGTAGTTTTTTTTCTGTTATTTGTTTTTTTAGCTTTAATCAGCTTGGAGTATCCTACTAAAGAAAATGAAATGGTCGCTATTGATACCTCTGACAATATTTTAAGTTATGCTACCAGCATTTTTATTTTTATTTTCGCCAGTTTGAGTGGATATTTATTGGGCAGAAGTTATTGGGCGGAATTTGTTTATAAAAAATCCCTAAACGCTTGGAAAACTAATAATTTAGGGGAACTTTATAACGATCAAAAAGAGGCTATCCGCCTCAATCCCTTTCTTGAAAAATTGCATATCGATTTTAGTCAAACTAATTTAATTTTAGCTAATAATGTGATTAGTAAATATACAAAACCCCAAAAAGAATCAACCACTTCAGCTCAAATTACCGATCAGGAAAAACAAATTATTGCCCAAGCAATTCAAGCGTCAATTGCCGAGGCAAAAGCTGCCTTAAGCCTCAATTCGGGAAGAGCGATCTACTGGGAAAATTTAGCCAATATTTATAAAAGTATTATTGGCTTAATTCAAGGAGCAGAAACTTGGAGCATTTCTTCATACCAGCGGGCGATTGTAGCCGATCCAATCAATCCTACTTACTTTTTAGGTTTGGGCGGGCTATATTATTCTCTTAGACAATATGATGATGCCATTAGGATGTTTGAACAAACAGTCAATCTCAAACCCGACTGGGCTAACGCCTATTATAATTTAGCTTGGGCCAGCTATAATAAAGGTGATTATGTCAGAGCCGTCAACGAGATGCAAAACGCCATTAAATTAGTTGATCCTAAATTAGCCAAAGACGATTATGAAAAGGCAAAAAAAGAGCTTGAAGAATTTAAGAAAAAATTGCCGAAAAACGCTATTTCTCCCACTCCCTCACCGGCTCAAAACAAAGAATTGATTCTGCCAACCCCCTTCCCAACCAGCTCTAAGCTGCCGATTACCTTACCAAAAGAAGCTAGTCCAGAAGCAAAATAATAAAGTAAAAAATTCGACGCCAACTATTTATTAAATTTAATTTCTTTTTGTCGGTGTAAAATAAACCAGATAATAAAAACTGCCATCTCCAACCAAATGAGGGCTATTTTTAGACTATTAGGTTGATAAATCGCCCTAACCGTATAGGTTCCCGCCCGCCTAATTGGAATTCCAATATAAAAAGGAAAGACTGGAAAAGATTCCCCTTTTTGGCCATTTATTGTCACCTGCCAATTAGGATGATAAGTCTGTTTTAAAACAACCACGCAGTTATCACAGTCATTTAATAAAGTAAAACTCGTTTGATAACCGGCAGGAAGAATTTCTTCTTTATCAAGATCAGTCCAAAAATTAGCTGGTAAAAATTCTATCGGTTTTTGCCAAATTGTACTAGTTTCTCCTTTTTCATCAATATAGGTTGTCATATCAACTATTTTTATCTTTTTTCCTGTATAATTAGTTTGAACATTTGGGAAGTTTATTCTTGGGTACTGGTGGTTTTTAAAACCTACCTCTAGCCAAAATTTTACTAAATTAATCAGTTCATCTTTTTTACTGGTCACTTCAAAAGGAACTTTTCCAAAAGTAAACCAACCATCAGTCTTTATCTCATAAAGGTTGTATTTGCCAAATTTTCCAAGGTGCTTGGCAAAGGAGGGAGCTTTAAAATTATTGGGTGTCACCAAATAACGACTATTAAATATATCATAATAGTCTATATCTGCCTCATTAAAAAATTGATCGCTTTCTGAAGTTGGCGACCAGCTCTCCGGAGCAAAACCAACAACAGGAAAACCATCTCGAGTCAAAGCCATATATAAAGCAGTGTGCCCAACTTTAAAATCTCGACCCCAATTCCCCGGCCGGCCGACATAAATTCTACCTCTGGGCAATTGTTTTAATTTATTTACCAACGCCTGATAATCTGGTAATTCTTGACGATAGCTGTCGTTTGCTTGATTTAACCAAAGATCATTTTCCCAAGCATATTTTACAATCGGTTTTTCTGCCCTAATAACAATAATTAACAAAACGATTAAAATCAAATATTTAAAAAAGTTAGATAATTTTTGTCTTTTTAAATAATCTAAAAGCTTATTTACCAACCAGCCGGCCAAAAAAATACCGGAAAATTGGACCATGACAATAAACCGGTGAAGATGAAACTCCGACAAGCCGGGAATAAGGTCAATTAAATTTCCCCAAGTGGCTCGACCAAAAAAAATAAAAAAGTAAAAAACAAACAATAATCCAAATAATTTAAACAGTTTTTCTTTTGTTTTAAAAACCAAAATTGAGGCAAAAATGGCCAAAAAAGTGATCAGTTGCCATCGGTTGAAATCAAAAAATTCTCCATTTAAAAGCCAAATAATTGCCTGTTTAACACCGAAAGAATTAAATTTCCACCAGGGATCCCAAAAAGAAAAATTACGATAATTGTCAAAATAATAAAAAGGAATAATAAAATAACTCAAAGAAAAAAAGGTCAAAAAAGCCAAAATAAATAATTTTTTTAGCTTTTGCCAGCCTACTAAAACTAATTCTCGGGTTTGCTTTTGCCATTCTTTAACTTTAACTCCTTCAACTATTTCTAAACCGGTTATCAATGGATAAGAAAGAGCCCCCATGTAAAAAATACCAAAATGAAACTCAGCAGTTAAGAAATTAAACAAAACTGCTTGAGCAAGATTTTTCCCCCGGGTTAAATAATTATAAGTATAGGCAAAGGCAATCGGCAGGAAAAAAACCGCCATCTGTTGGGAAGATAATCCCCAGCCCCGCCATAGATAGCTTGAACTATCAATGCCGTAAAAACCATTGGTAAAAGTTAATTGGGTTATCAAGGCAATAAGAGCGGCTAAAAGATGAGGCAGTCCGAGAATTAAACCGCCAAAAAAGAAAGAAACCGGCAAAAGAATTAAAAAAAGGTATTTGACGATATTAAAAAAAAGATAAAGATCAATTCCGGTTATGGCGGCGCCAATGACCAAAAGCGCTTGAGGAAGATGAGCATAATAAGTTGAAAGAGCAAAGCCTTCGTTCCATCTTTCGTTAAAACTGTCAAAAAGATAAAAAATTGAAAGCTTCCCTTTTAAAACCTCTTGAAAAATGTTTTTTGCTTCATCGACTAAACTATACTGAAAAATGTTGTCATTAACATCAGCTAAAATTGTTAATTCACCCCGATAAAGGTAGGCGTTGAAAATGATGATTAAAATTAAAATTGTGTAAGCGATTATTTTCCTATTCATAATTTAATGTAAAAATAAAAAATTAAAAATCTACCAATCAATATCAAATAACAAAACATTTTTGAAATTTGTTATTTATCTAATAACTAATAAGCACTGGGTTGAGCCAATCGGCATGATGACCATAATTACTGCTTCCTACTCGTTGAATTTTTAAAACCAACTGTTTAACATTGTCAATTTTTAAATCGACGGTTGAAGGTTTATCAAAATGGCCTTTTTTTTCTGATCGAAAAATTTGCCGGCCGTCAGCTTCGACAATAAAAAAAGCCTCGGCGTTGGCATCGGCCTCGGTTTCGATGCCAAAATCAGATTTAAAACGGGAAAATTTTCCCCCCAAATTATAGATGATCGCAGAATTAGTGTGAGAGGCGATTGCTTGTTTGTAAAAATAATAATTGGAAGAAATGCGGCCAAAATTAAATGGGTTTAAAAAAGAATTAAGGTTTTTATTATAAGTTGGCGTCATATAATCTTGGGAAAAAGAATATGGTGGTATGCTGGTTAAATAAATTGGCTTTTTTAAAATATAATCTAAGTTTTTATAAATTAAACCGGTAAAAAAAATAATGATTAATCCGGTGAGATAAATTTTCTCATCGATTATCTCCGGCAAAAAGAATTTGACTAAAAAATAACCAAAAAGGCCAATATTAAGATAACTTAAATAAAGGGTAAACAGCCGGGTTTGCTGCTGGTCAAAAAACCATAAAACCTGATCTGGATAATTAAAAAACATCGTTAAATAAAGATTAAGGAAAAATACCGCTGAAACAAGCCAGTAAAAAATAAACAATCGGCGATCTTTATATTTATCGTCTTGAAGATAAAATAAAAAAAGCAGGGGCAATAATCCCAACACGTGGTAAAGATAACGCTCGTGGCTTTGGGTTAATAGGTGAAAAAAGAAAAAAACTAAAGCGGTGGCCGACAACAAAAAGTTTTTCATTAAATTTTCTTTTTTTGATTTGATAATAAGCAAAACAACCAAGGCATAAAAAAAAGAAAAAAGCATAACCGAAAAATTCCTTGCGGTGGTGATTCCAAAAATTAGATTGGTATCATAAATTTTCATTCCGTCCAAGCCTGATAAAATCCACCAAAAATTAAAAGCGTAAAGACTGTAAAAAGGAAAATAATTATTATTGATTGTCAAAAGCTTAATCAGAAGATCGGCTCTTTTTGAGATTAAAAAAGGCAAATTAATAATTAATAAAGTCAAAGCGCTCCATTTTAAAGAATCAATCATTTTGGCTAAAGAGTATTTTTTCCAGACAAAAAGATAAAACAAAGGGATAAAAATAATGTTTTGAAATTTCATCATATACGAAAGGCTAAAAATAACGCTGGCTTCGGTAATTTTTTCTTTGATAAGAAAAAAAATGACTAAAAGAAATAGCAAAAGACCAAACTGATCTACCTGACCCCAATGGGCACCATCAAAAAAAGAAGCCGGATTTAAAAAATAAAACAACGGCAAAAATAAAACCCACTTAGATATTTTCTGATTGTTCTTTTTTTTCTGAGTAATTAATTTGCTGATTTTTATTAATAAATAAACAATCCCGATATCAGCCGCAATAAAAATTATTTTAAATAAAAAAAGGTAAAGCAAATTACCGTCAGACCAGTAAGATTCGATATTGTAGGGATCGGCAAATAATTTATAAATTTTATTAATTAAAAACAAAACATAGGCAAATCCCGGAGGATAATTATAATTGGTGTTTTCGGCCAACCAAAGGATTCCTTTATCAGCTACCGCCAGCCCCCAGCCCTTCCAGAAAGCGATATCGGCTTTAAAACCGGAAAAAGGAATCAGTAACAGACGAATAAAAAAACCAATGAGCATTAAAAAGTAGAACATTCAATTATTTTAAATAATCAAAAATCATAAAACAAGAAAAAAACAGCCGTTGCCAAAGATGATATTAATTATTTAGGTATCTTATTTATCACCAAACCAGTAAATTATCTCAATTTCAACCAGTAAAGAAGTATTTGCCGATTGGTCTTTTATTTGAATTCGACACTGTTGACAATCTGATTAAAAATATTTTCCGGAATCATCCCATTAATCACCTGAAGGACATGATCTGGATCGTTGGGAACTTGAAAAAAATAATTAGTATTGGCCACGTTTCCCTTTTTATCAAGATAAATAGCCTTAAAACCTTTTAGCCCTTTGGAATTGGTATAAGGCTCAACTGATTTTGCGCCAGAGAGACCACTAAATCTTCGCCAATAATTGGCAGCAAATCCTTCTAAATCACCCTGATATTTTTTATTAAATTCTGAGATAGTTTCTACGGTAAAAGCAATATTTTGTTGGGGAGGAACAATGCCTGTAATCCAAGCAATTTTGTCCGATTGGTCATTGATAAAGGCAGTTATTTGTAGTTCGGCCGGATAGATAAATAAATATTTGTATATTTTTCCGCCCGACTGGAGCCATTTTCCTGATTTACCTAATTGAGTTAAATCAACTGTTGGCACCGGCGTTAATTGATTTGGCCCTAAATAGCTTACCCCGGCAGGAAAGACGACATTTCCTTTATTTTTTTTGCTTACCCAAAAATATACCCCGCCAACCAAAAGCAAAAAAACTAGTAAAACAACGACGCTGGTTAGAGCAAGACTATCTTTTTCTAATAAGTTAGAGTTAGATTTTGATTTTTCCATAATAATTCAATTTAAAGAAAAATTTCTTATTTGTCAAGAGGATTAATGGTTTTTTTCTTTCTTTAGAAGATATATATTAAAATTTATTTTATACTTTTAAAAAGACGATGAAAAATTATTTTTTAATATTGGTTTTTGCTTTTGGCTTTCTTTTTTTAAGTTATGTTCCCAATTTTTATGAAGTCTCGCTAGTTGACCAAATTGCTTCCGACCGGACAATAATTTTGGGCGAACATATTTATCCTTATGATTATAATGTTTATCTTTCAAAAATCAGACAAGGGGCAGAGGGCCGTTTAACTGTGGTTGATAAGTATGATAATAATCCAAGTCAAAAAGGTGTTTTTTTACAAATGTTTTATCTGCTCTCTGGAAAAGTGGGTGGCTTTTTTAGACTTGAACCGGGCACAATTTATTTTTTAATGCGGTTGTTTGCTTCTGTTTTTTGGCTTTTAACGATCGTTTTTTTAAATATCTTGTTTCTTCGGCAAAAACGATTTTATCTTTTGGGAATTATTTTATGTCTTTTAAGTGCCAGTTGGCCGGTAATTGCTAAAATTGATAATCAATTTTGGTTAAAAGGTTATATGGACTGGTGGCAGGAGATGGATGTCTTAAAAAGAATTAGTTTTTTGCCCCATGATGTTGTTAATTACCTAAATCTTGCCTTTTTAAATATTTTCCTTTATTTTTTTTCAATCACCAACCAGAAAAAATATTTCTTTTTTATCGCTGTGATATTGTTTTTTTCTTTTTTCATTCATCCGGCAGCCGGCTTGACTTTTTTGATTTCCTGGTTTTTGTTCCACTTTATAAAATTTATTTTCTTTAAGGAAAAAGTCAATCGATACAAAAAAAATAATTTAAAAAAATTTTTTCTTACGACTTTGGTTTTGGTTTTAGTAAGTTTAATCCCCCTTTTTTATATCAAAACAGTTGTCTCCGCTTACCCGTGGAAAACCTTGGTCGATTTTGATCAATACCAACGCCTGCCTTTTTCTTTAAAAGAATATTTTTTAGCTTTGGGGCCGATATTAATCAGTGGTTTTTTTGGCATCTTTCTGGTCTTCTTACAAAAAAATCGCCGGTTTTTAATTTTGACCAGCTGGTTTTTGTCTACTCTAATGGGGATGGTAATTTTCACCTTTTTCCCCTGGCAGTCGCCGATGCGTTTTGTCCAAACTGCCAATCATATTCCTTTGGCGATTTTGTCTGTTTATTTTTTTGAGGCAATGTTAAAAAGAAAAAAATTCTCGCTTAATTTAATCTTGTATATATTAATAACAATCACGATTGTTTCCGGTGGCCTGTTGACTTTTTATTCTTTGAAAAGCCAAAATCATTTCATTCATCAAAGGGTCGTAGCAACAATCCCTTTGGTTCCCTATCCTCCCCAAGTCATGTATCCTTTAACTGATTTTTATCAGGGATTAAAATGGCTTGAGAAAAATACTGATCGGCAGAGCATTGTTTTATCAAAAATTACTGCCGGTAATTATATCCCCGCCTATGCCGGCAATTTTGTCTTTTTTGGTCATGTTGGAGAAACGCCCCATTTTTTTGAACGAGAAAAGTTGGTAAATAATTTCTTTTCTGGATTAATGAATCCCGGGGAGGCTAAAGATTTTTTGAAAAAAGAAGGTATAAATTACATTTTTTATGGACCGCAGGAGAAAGATGGCGCTATTAGAGACATTGACCGATATGATTTTATAAAACCTGTTTTTAAATCAAATTATGTTACTATATATTCTTTTACAAAAGAATAAAATTCAAGTCGCAAATCAATGATAAATGATAAAAAAGTTTAGAAATTTGTTCGCTTTGCTTGATTACCAAAGCGGGTTATTTTTAACTCATGCAAAAATTTACCAATCAGGAAAAAAATAACCTTTTTTGGTACTTTCTTGTCCCTGTTTTAATTAGCATCACTCTAATTATTTCCCTTTCTCCCTGGTTTTTTGAGTTTTTGGCAACACCGGTTAATCGGGTTTTTAGTGGAATCAACCGTTGGAGCGTTGATTATTTTCTATACCTTTCTTATGTAGAACTAGGCCGCCGGGGACAGCTTTTGACTAAACTTCTCTTTACCACTGCTCCGCAAAAACCTGTTTTTGCTCATCTTGTCTATACTCTTCCCGGTCTTGTTTTTGGTAAATTTTTGGGTTTAAGTAGTGTTTTTATCTATCATCTATTTCGCGGTCTTTACGGTTTAATGTTTTTAATTACTACCATTATTTTTTTCTATAGTTTTACTAAAAGTAAAATTATTACTTTATTGTCTTTTTTATTGACTTTTTATGTCTCTGGTTTTGCTAAAGTTGACTCCTGGTCGCCTTTAAAATTTTCCCGTCAGCTTGACTGGCTTCAGGAGCAAAATATCATAGAAAGGGCTACCGGACCGCTCCATTATAGTTTGGGATTTGTCTTTTTTCTTTTGGCAATCGTTTGGTTTTTCCGAGTAAAGACAAAGCCACTGATAAAATTTTTAGTTTTCGGGCTTTTACTTAACCTGACTCTTTTTAGTAATCCTTTTTCTTATCTGGTGGCTGGTTTTACTTTTGTTGTTTACAGTTTATTTTTATTGATTGGCAATCATAAAAATATTAAAGAATTATTAGCTATTATTTTGGGTTTTTTGACAACTTTACCTTTAATTTTTTATTACCAAATTGTTCTTTCGGGCGAGATTTGGGGGAAAACCGGTATGTCGCCAAAATATTATGTCGTCACTCATCCGCCACTTTATTTTTGGCCAACTATCTTATCGATCGGGCCAATTTTTTTCTTAGGCATCACGGGAATAATATATTGTTGGCAGTCGAAAAAACAATTCTTGGGCAAAAAAGAGTTTATTTTTCTGGCTTTATGGCCAATTGTCCAGTCTCTCCTTTTCTTTTTTGGTGATTATTTAAAAATTCATCCTTTGCGAATTTTTAGCGGTCTTTATTATTTGCCTTTGGCTTTGTTCTCGGCTATTTTTGTTAAAGAAATTTTTCCGAAAAAATTTTGGCTGGTGATTTTTATTCTTTTTGTCATCACTTTCCCTAACTATTATTTGTCTTATATCGACCGCCTCTACGCCTTTACCAATTTTAAAGAATTTGGCCGGTTTTCTTATCCGACTAAAAAACAGGTGGAAGCACTAAGGTTTTTGGAAAAAAATAGTCCGGTCGGTAGCGGTCTTTTAGCGATGTATGAAATTAGTTCATTAAGTATTGGTTTTTCCGGAAATTCATCCGAATTCAGCTTGGACCAACAAATAAAAGCTAGATTTTATAACAACCAAATGGATAATCAAGAGGCTCTTAATTTTCTTAAAAAAAATCATTTTGATTATGTTTATTTTGGCTATCAAGAAGCTTATGGCGGCGGCAATCCTGAAAAATATCCTTTTTTAAAAAAAATTTTTGAAAATGAGGAAGCCAAAATTTATAAAGTGAAATAAAGTGTTTCTCCCACAATAAAACTCTTTGGGAAAACACCATTACTTTTCAAAAATCAAAAAGCTTTGTCGGCCGAAAAAATGCCAAAAAAACGGCAACTTTAAATAAAGTTTTACTAAAGAAATTGCTCTTGGAAAATTGCTTTTGGTAGTATAAGGAAGAAAACGAAGAATCCTTTTTTTAAGTTTAAAACCAAAAGTCAGAAAAATTTCTTCCAAAGCGCGGTCGTCAATTGGGGTTAAATGATCAAAAAACTGCCAATAATCATTGGGAATAAGTCGGATATTGGGCTGAAGAATTAATACTTGTCCGCCTTTTTTCAAAATCCTTTTAAATTCTTTTATCGTCGCGATTATATCACTTCTTGTTAAGTGTTCAAAAAAATTACTGACAAAAATCTTGTCAATAGAATTTTTCTTCAAAAAAGGCATTTTTGTTGACGAGGCTCGATAAAAAATAATTTCCTGTTTTAGGTGTTTTTTTGCCTCGGTGTTTAAATCAACCGCCAATTTTTTCCGGCAACGAATTTGATTAATAAATTCTCCATAACCGCAGCCAATATCAACAACGGTATCTTTTTTATTAATAAACTGTTGGAAAAATGATTCCACCAAAACCTGCCAGAGTTTTTGGCGCCACTTTAAATCATCGTATCTTTCTTGGTAAATTTTTTTTAAGTTCATATTTTTTTATTAACCGTCTACTTTAAAACAATCGGCTTGATAAATCCTAGCCCCGGTTGTGAGAGCAAAATGGTTTAAAATGGTTCAAGTTTTTAATAAATAAAAATACCATTTTATATATTTTGGTAACCATTTTATCAATTTAAATTTTGATTTCCCTTCCGTTCGATCTTGCCAACTGGTTGGTATTTCTGTTATTTTATACCCTTTTTTAAAAGCTTTAACTATTATTTCAAAGTTGTACTCAAAACCGCCGGTGCTTTCGATGTTAATTTCATCAACAACCTTTTTTTTATACATTTTAAAAGCATTAGTAACATCATGAGTAGGGATTTTAAATAAAAAATGGGCGCTTAATCCCGCCAATCTTGATAAATTTTTTTTAACAAAAGGGCCACCAATCATCTGCCCTCCAGGCATATAACGACTGCCGCAAACAATATCATAACCTTTTTTGATTTGCTGATACATTAAATCAATTTTGCTGATATCATCGGACAAATCTGCCATAACGACGGCAATCGCTTTTCCTTGAGCTTTTTTAAATCCGGTTTTTACGGCATTGACTACTCCCCGACCATTACCAAAAGAATTTTTTATTAATTTGATGTTAAAGTCTTTGGTTTCTTTTAAATATTTTTTGACCACCGGAATGGTCGGATCTTTTTCAAAATCGTAAATAAGTAAAATTTCACAAGCGGTCTTAACTTTTTTTTTAATTTCGTTAAGAGTTTTAATGATGTTTTTTTCTTCCCAGAAAACGGGAATAATGATTGAAAGATCCATATAATAGCCAATTTACAAATATTAATCAAAAAATCATAAATGATCAATCAAACTTAAATTATAAATATCAAATTATCAACTTGTTGTTTGATGTTTGTCATTGATTTGCTATTTAAAGTTTTCCAGTTGTTGATTTTATCCATAAAATTACTTCGTCTAAAATTTCATCAAGAGTGGTTTTTGCTTCGAAATTTAAGATTTTTTTGGCTTTTCTGACATCGGGAATCCTCTTTTGAACATCATAGGTAAATGGCTTTTCGCTGATATAACGAAAAGGTTTATGGGGATTAATTTTTTTCCAAATTAACTTGGCTAATTCAAGGACAGTGGTCGATTTATCGGTAGCAATATTAAAATCTTCATTCTTTGCTTTGGGAGAGAAAATTGCTTTGACAATCCCTTTGGCAATATCTCCGCCATAGGTATAATGTCTGATTTGTTTTCCGTCGCCAAAAATATGAACCGGGTCTTGCCCGTTTAAAATTTTATAAACCAGGTCAGGAACTACATGACTTAAAGCTAGTTTGATATTACCACTTTTTACCTCTTTTTCGGCCGCCGCCCTCATTTCACCGATTCCAACACAATTAAATGGCCGAATAATTGTATATGGCAATTGGTATTGTTCCCAAGCCCCTTTGGCAAAATATTCGCTACTTAACTTTTGAAAGCCATAAGTTGATTTTGGTGGCGGCGATGTTAAAACAGCTGTTTCGGGTGTAGGAAAAATATCAGTTGATTCAAAAACCATGCTTGAGGAAATAACAATAATTTTTTTAAGTTTAAATTTTTTAGAGGCTTTTATGGCAGCATCAAAAGTTGAAGCGGTAATTCTTTCATTTTCGGCTAACAGATCATAAGCATAGCGGTGAAAATAAGCAATGCCGCCAATCATGGCCGCTCCAGCAACCAAATAATCACAATCTTTGAGGAGCCTTACTAATAAATAAGTGTTTTTAACATCGCCTTTGACAAATTTATAGTTCGGATTGTCATCATAACTTTTTTTAATTGGACCATATTTTGAATAATTATCGATGCCCACGACAAAGTGACCCTGTCTAAGCAGCTCTTCCACTAAATAACCGCCGATAAATCCGGCTGAGCCGGTGACTAAAATTTTGGATTTTTTCATATTTTATTTGAAAAAAGCTTAAACTTTTACTCTTTTTGTAAAACAGCTAGACCCGAAAAATTAACTTATTTGTTCTAAAAATATTCCAAATATCAACAACATAAGTCTTCCGAGCCAACCAGCCAAGGATTTTTTCTTTTTCTTTAATATACTGTTTATGACGAGTGGCAACAACTACCACATCAATATTTTTTAGTGCTTTTTTAAGATCGGTAACAATCTCCTGATGACGATAAAATTTGACATAAGGGTCATGAAGAATTACTTTGGCTTGCTCACGAAGAAGGGCTTTTCTGATTTTAAAGCTTAAAGATTCTCGAATATCATCAATCTCTGGTTTAAAGGCTAATCCCAAAATCGTCACTTTTTTGTTTTGAAGTTTAATCCGCTCGCGGAGTTTTTTGATTAAAAATAAAGGCAATGCCTCATTGATTTTCCAACTGGCAACAATCAAATCCAAAAAGGGATTTTCATTGATTAAAAAAAAGCCGTCTTTGAAAAGACATGGACCAGCGGTCAAGCCCGGTAAAACCAACCCTCCCCGTTTATAATCCCGGTTAACCAATTCAATAATTTCATAAATATTGCGATGGAAGTTCTCGGCAATCACCATAAATTCATTGGCGATGGCAAAAGAAATATAGCGGTACATATTGGTAAAAAGTTTGGCTAGTTCGGCCGAGACCGAATCGGTAATAAAAGATTTGATCCCTAAATCAGTAAAAAAAGAAAAAGCTTTTTTTGTTGACTGATTGTCTATGCCGCCAATAATTTGGGGGATTTCTTTTAACTCCTTAAGGGCTTTTCCTTCAGCAATCCTTTCCGGGCAAAAAGCAATGAAAAAATTTTCCCCAATTTTGAATTTTGTTTTTTTTTCAATAAATTCGCCGGCATAAAGGGTGGTTCTTGGAGCCACTGTGCTTCTTAAAATTAAAAGCTGGTTTTTTTTAAGAAATGGGGAAATTTTTTCTAAAGTATTATCAATTTGATCATATTCAGGATTCATATTGGCATCAACCGGCGTTCCCAAGGTTAAGATAATGTTTTCTACTTCTTTTGCTTTTTGGTAGTCGGTAGTTGGAAAAAATGATCGATTAATATATTTTTTTAAAATTCTTTCTGCTCCTTCCTCCATAAACGGCATGGTTCCTTTTTTCAGAAGATTAATTTTTGCTTGATCAATATCTATACCAATTACTTGATGCTGGTGATCGGCCAAAAATAAAGCCATTGGCAGGCCTACCCGACCAAGGCCGATTACCGCCGCTGTTTTCTTTTTCATAATTGACAAAATAATTTTCGTGAATAAAATTTGTTTAGCTCTATTATACTATGTTTTAAGATTGCTCAAATTTTTTATGAAATGCCCTTTGTGCCGAAAAAATAATTTTCGATTAATCATCAAGACTAAATGGCCGATTAAAAAATGTCTTTACTGTGGTCTGGTTCAGGTTAATCCCCTACCAAGCCGAAAAGAAATTAATTCTCTTTATCAGGGAGATTATTATAAAAATTTTCAACCCTATTTTTCTCAATTAAACAATCACCGAAAATATTTTAAAAAACAGATAAAAGAAATTAAAAAATATTTTAAAACAGGCAAAATTCTTGATGTTGGCTGTGCTTTAGGTCCTTTTTTGGAAGTTGGCCGCCGGGAGGGGTTTCAGGCCGAAGGAGTGGAAATTTCTGATTATGCGGTGGCTTATTGCCGGAAAAAAAACCTGACAGCCTATACGGGAACAATTTTTTCAATAAAAAAACCAAATTATTATGATATTATCACTGCTTTTGAATTAATTGAGCACGAGAGAGAGCCTTTGAAAATGCTTTCGGCGGCATATAAATTGCTGAAAAAAAACGGTTTATTAGTTATAACTACGCCAAATTATGACTCTTTTTGGCGGAAAATTTTTGGTCGGTTTTGGATTGGTTATCGTCATCGCGAACACTTATTTTTTTTCTCGCCAAAAACTTTGACAATTATTCTCAAAAAAGTTGGTTTTAGAAATATTATCATTAAAAAAGATATTCCACGTCCGTATAGTTTTGATTATTTTTTTCGTCGGTTGGCAGATTATATTCCGATAATTTTTTTAAAACGTATTCTGTTTTTTATGGGAGAACTTGTCAAACGAATCAATTTTAGCCCCCCTCTTAATCCCTGGGAAAATATGATAGTTTATGCTTATAAATAAATCTTTTTTTTTGGGAAAAATTTTCTCGATAAGAATTAAAAGACAATGATATAATTTTCCCATGAAAAAAATTATTCTCTCGATTGTTGTCCCCGCTTATAATTGTCAAAACTCGATTAAAAACTTGCTTTTCTCTATTAACCGATCAAAATTTCGTCATTTTGGGCAAATCGAGACCATCATTGTTGATGATCGATCAACGGATAAAACTATCGAAGTAATAAAAAAAATTGCTCCCCAATTAAAATTTCCTCTTCGTTTAATTAGGTTAAAAAAAAATGCTGGACCGGCGAGAGCTCGTAATTTAGGAGTTAAAAAATCACGCGGTAATTATATTTTATTTCTGGATTCTGACGTCGAACTTTTTCCCAAGACCTTAGATTTTGCTTTTCAATTGGTAAAAAAACATCAGGTCAAAGCTTTTACCGGCCTTTGGCATTATCGGCAAAAAAGCCAAAAATTTTTTCCCCAATTTAAGGCTTTAAGAGACTGGGGGTATTGGACGATTGAAAGAAACCGGGGTTGGCGGTATTATCTTTTTTCCACCCGGATTGCCGGAATCGAAAAAAAACTTTTTCAAAAAATTGGCGGTTTTTCTGAAAGTTATAAAGGGCCGACTGTTGAAGATATTGAATTAACCTACAAAATTGAAAAGTTGGCCCCGATTAAATTTTATCACCGACTGATGGTTGGCCATGAATTTGAAGATTTTGCCACCATTGCTAAAAAATATTTTTTAAGAAGCCGCGATTGGATTGCTCTTTACCGCAAAAGATTAAGGTTTGATCCGGTCGCTACCACTCCTAAAGAAGCATTAAAACCAATTGTTGCCAGTCTTTTAATTTTTTCTTTAATGATAAGTTTATTTTATTGGCCCTTTCTTTATTATTCATTCTGGCTCTTTCTGATTTATGGATTTCTCGAACGATATTTCTGGCGGTTTTTGATCAAAAAAAAGGGGTTCTGGTTTTTTTTAAAAAGTCTCCCGGTGGCAATTTTTTTATATTTAATTATTGCCTTAGGAAGCGTTTACGGCTTAATTTTATCGATTATTAAATCTCAAAAATAATTTTCAGCGTAATTTTTTAATATACGTCATCGGGACACCAAGGTGGGTAACCAGATGAATAGGTTCTCCCGGAAAAGCCAAATGTAAATCCCATCGGGTTAAAGAAATTAGATAGTCTGCCTGATTTAAATCATCGGTTAAATAAAAATTTTTCGGGAAATAATAACTGGCGGTAAAAGGTTCGCCGACGACAAAAATCCGATAAATAACCTGATTTTTCTTCGTGTGTTTTGCCAACCAACCAACTGCTTCTTTGTAAGAAAGACAATTGTATTCAGTTTCATAATCTTTATAAGCATTTTTTACCCCGCCAACTAACTGATTAAAATATATATATTCGTAAGGATGGTACAAGCTCATTTCCCAACCGGTATAAATCATTGTGCTAACAATCAGAATTAAAAATATCATCTTTACCAGCTTAATTTTTATATTCAATATCGCCGCTAAACCAAAACTGGCAATGATAATTATTGGCACGGTTAAAAAAAGCATTTGCCGCCAACTATCATAAAGTGTCGGCCTTAACCAAACCACTAAAAAAACTGGTATAAAAAAAGCCATTAAAAAATAAAAATAAAGCCATTTATTAACCGGATCATTTTTTTCTTGAAAAAAATGTTTAATGAGAGAATAAACACCAAGGAAAAAAAGAAACAAGGTCATTAAAGGAGAGGTAATCAGCAGCAGTTTAGGTAAATAATACCAAGGTAAGTCATAAGCCCAAATTCGCCGTCCCTCAAAAAGCACCGTCGCTGTCCAAGCATAATTTTTTGCCGCCATTAGTTGGTCATAAATCCCCTTGATGGGGTGTTTTAATAAATAAGGATGACTCAAATGCCAAAATAAAATTGTTGCCAGAAAAATTAACAATATTTCTGAAAAAATTTTTTTTAAGGATTTTTTTTGTGAAAGATCAATAATTAAAATTGTCAACAAACTCAAAATAAAAAGATAGCCTAAAACAATTCTTTGGCTTATACCAACCGCCGTCACCAAAGCCAGTCCCAATTTTTTGATCAAATCTTTATTGCTTTTTTGATAATAAACAAAAAAGGCAATGATTAAAGCGGTCGATAAAGTTGTCATTGTATCAATTGAGTTATTAAACATATCACCAAAAAATTTTGGAAATAAGGCAAGAAGAAGCATTGACCCTAAAGAAACTTCTGGACCAAAAAAATTATTAACTACCAGCCCGATAAAAATAAAAGTCGGTAAAGCAAATAAAGCTTTTATTAAATGAAAAGATTCGAAATTAAAATTTTTGAAAAAAAGAGTCGACAAAGTAATTAAAATGTCAAAAATTACTCCATGTCCTTTAAGGTGCATTTCTTTGGTGTCTATCTTTACCACGGTTAAATTGGTTTTTAAATTAAGAAGATTAAAAAGAGAGTTGACAAAATCCCGGCCGTAATTAGCGTAATAAGGTTCATCCCAAGCAATTCCATAATCCCGGTAAATAAAAAATATTAAAAAAATTAAAGCGGTGACAAACAAAAAATGCAGCCAGTATTTTTTAATCCGCTTTAACCAAATTCTTTTATCGTAAAATTGGGAAATCTCAGTTTTTTTAAACACTTTTTTATTATATAAAAAAATCAATCGTCATCAAATTAAAAAATGAGTCGTTTTTATTTAAGAAAATTAAGAGGATTAAGCAGACTTCCGCCCGAACGGATTTCAAAATGGAGATGAGGACCAGTTGAATGACCAGTTGAACCAACATTGCCAATCTTTTGTCCTTGAGTCACTCCTTGACCAGGAGAAACATCTATATTTGCTAAATGAGCATAAAGTGTTTGGTACCCGTTGGCGTGATCAATAATAATATGGCATCCATAACCATAGCGAACGCAGCCAGCAAAAACTACGGTCCCAGTATCAGAGGCTAAAACCGGTGGATAACTTGGGTTGGCGATATCAAGAGCCATATGATACCAAACTGGATATTGGGTAATTAATCCTGATGTTGGCCAAATAAAATTAGATGACCCTTTGACTCCGGCTTGAATTTGAGCATAAAATTTTGGCGAAGCAATCGCCGGAGCTTCTTCGATTACCCCATCAGGGACATAAAGGATTTGACCAACAGTCAAACTAAAGGTGTCTAGGTCGGCAAAATCATTAAAAGGAAAGTTAACGATTTTCTGCGGATCAGTTTTATACTTTTTAGCAATGGTATAAATTGTTTCACCCGAGGCGACTTTATGAACAATGCCAGTAACCGGCGGAATCTTCAAAATTTGGCCCGGCTTAATCGTATCCGTCTTTAAATTATTAGCCCATTTGATTGTGTCAACCGAAATATCAAATTTTTTGGCAATTGAGGCTAAAGTATCGCCGGCCGCCACCTGATAATCAACGATGCTATCTCGAGGTTTGGAAGAAATTGTTGTTGATAAAGAATTTTCATAAGGATTATAGGCGACCATCGCCGCCTGATATTTTGAATCGGCTTCTAAATTAGGAAGAAAGGGGTTGTTTTCGGCAATAATTGGTCCACCAACAAAAGCCGATAACACAATTAAAAAAAATGAAGTGTTTAAAAAAGAACTGGAATATTTTCCTCTTTTTACGATTAAAAAAGCGACAATAATATCTTTTATGCCCTCAAACCATTGGCCAAAATTCAAAAACCGGCTCTTCAGATAATTTTTGATAAACAAAAAATAATCTCTTATATCTTGCATAGAATAGTCATCTATATTTTACCATTTTATCGCCCGGGGGGGGTTTTTCCCGGCCAAAATAACTTAATTGTTATCCTCCTTTGTTTATCTCATCGCCGCCACAATTCTTTCAATCGC
Source organism: Microgenomates group bacterium (assembly GCA_029906985.1). Taxonomy (GTDB): domain Bacteria; phylum Patescibacteriota; class Microgenomatia; order UBA1406; family GWC2-37-13; genus JARYMT01. The sequence goes on from JARYMT010000001.1 coordinate 89,050, forward strand.
CGTCTCAAATGCCGCCTGTTTAAGGGAAATTTTTTTAGATTGCGATTTTTGCCAAATGCCGGCAAAAGCTTTTTCTAAAGAATCTTTTAATCTCTGATTAACTTCTTCTTCGGTCCACCAATATCCCTGCTTTCCCTGTACCCATTCCAAATAAGAGACAGTCACTCCACCGCTGTTGGCCAGAACATCGGGGACAATAATTACTCCTTTTTCATTTAAATATTCATAAGCTTCTTCTGTTAAAGGACCATTGGCCATTTCAATGATTATTTTTGCTTTAATTTTTTTCATGTTTTTTTCATTAATGACGTTTTCCAAAGCGGCAGGAACCAAAACATCAACCGGTAATTCTAAAAGTTCTTCATTGGAAATTGGCTGGCCAAAACTAAGATCGCAAACTGAGCCTCGGCAATAACAACCAGCCACGCTACCTTTTTCGTTTTTACATTTTAAGGTTGTTTGTGGATCTAAACCATCTTTAACCAAGACACCACCCCGGCTATCTGAAACTGCCACCACTTTAAAACCGGATTCAGCAGCAATTTTCGCAAAATAATAACCCACATTACCAAAACCCTGAACCGCAATGGAATGGGATTTTTTTCTTAATTTTGAAAGGAGGGCATTCAAAATTATTACTCCCCCTCTTCCTGTCGCCTCTGTCCTCCCTAGGCTTCCTCCTTTTTCAATCGGCTTGCCGGTAAAAGTCGCCGGACTTTTACGACCAATGATTTTTTCATATTCATCAAGCATCCAGGCCATAATTTTGGGATTGGTGTTGACGTCTGGCGCCGGAACATCAATATTCTCGCCGATAAAGGCGGCTATCTGATCAACGTATTTTCTTGACAATCTTTCTAGTTCATCCTCCGAAAGTTCTTTGGGATTAAGCACCACCCCACCTTTGCCGCCGCCGTAAGGTAGTCCGGCCACCGAACACTTGATTGACATTAAAGTGGCTAAAGCCTGGGATTCTTCTCGGTTAACCTGGGGGTGAAATCTGATCCCGCCTTTATATGGTCCTAAGGCGCTATTGTGCTGAATACGAAATCCTTTAAAAAGTTTTATTTCTCCATTATCCATTTTTACCGGAAAATTAAATTCATGAACCATTTCCGGTTCAATTAAGCGCTTGATAAGTTGATTATCCAAACCCAGTTTTTTTCCGGTTTTAATAATTAATGACTGGGCGCTTTCCAGCATTTTTTTTCCTTGGTTTTCCATAAATAAAAGTTTTTAAAAAAAATAAATTTATAATATTTTTTAAATTTTTTAGTCTGATTTTTTTTCCAACCACCTTTTTATTTCTAAAGCGGCCGCCACCCCAGCACCAACAGCGGTTGCTAATTGGCGATAAACTGAATCAACACAATCCCCAGCGGCAAAAACACCGTCAACCGAAGTCAAATAATTTTTAGTTAAGATATAGCCTTTTTCATCCATTTTAATCTGATTTTTAAAAATTTCTGTTGCTGGCCGATGACCAATTGCCACAAATAATCCATCGATTTTTAAAATTTGGTTGTTTGGTTTATTTTGAGAGCTTTTTTGCTGACTTTTATTTACTGGGGAGAAATTTTCAGTGGTTTTTAATTTTACCGCTTCTACTTTGTCTTTACCCAATACTTCAACAACTTGAGAATCCCAAATGATTTTAATTTTAGGATGATTTAAGGCTCTTTTTTGCATAATTTCTGTTGCCCGAAATTGATGACGACGATGAATAATATAAACCTTTTTTGCAAATTGGGTTAAACTTAAAGCTTCTTCTAAAGCGGTATCACCGCCGCCAACGACAGCAACGACTTTATCTTTATAAAAAAATCCATCACAATTAGCGCAAGTCGACACCCCGCGGCCAATAAACCGTTTTTCAGAAGGTAAACCAAGCCACACTGGTTTAGCGCCAGTGGCGATTAACACTGCTTGGGCTAAATATGTTTGATCAGTGGTAAAAATTTTAAATGGTTTTTGGCTAAAATCAACTCTAATTACTAATTTATCAGTGATTTTTGCTCCGAAACTTTTAGCTTGTCTTCTTATTTTTTCTGCCAATTCTGGTCCAGAGATTTTTTCGTGACCAGGAAAATTTTCTACATATGAAGTTAAAATTGGTTGACCACCTGGCAGATCGCCGGAAAAAACCACCGGCGACAATCCCGCCCGTCCCAAATAAATGGCCGCCGCCAATCCTGCTGGCCCACCACCGATGACGATCACTTTTTCTACCATAAAAATTAAGTAAAAAATTAATAATTTTAAAGGCTAATGACCCTTTCAACCATTCTTTCAATTTTTTTTGCTTCGGTTTTTGGCATAATTTGACACATTTCCGAAACAACTATCTCTTTGGAAAGGCTGTCGATGGCTTTTTTTATGGCTGAAATTTGTTGAAGCACCTCACTGCAGTCACGCTTTTCGCCAACCATCTTTTCGATACCGCGAAGCTGTCCGACTATCCGGTTGACTCTTTTTTTAATATCCATAATTGTAAATTTTTGATTTTTAATTAAATATTTTCTCTTATATACTCCTTACCAGTATATAGTATACTGCTTTGGTCTGATTGTCAAGAGGAATTATCAAATATCGTTTGAGCTTATTTTTTAAGACTTCTGCCTAAACAGGGTTTTGGTGATGTGAAATTTAAATCTAATCAAGCAATATTTATGTAATAAAGAAGCATCAGTTATGACGATTAATTTTTCCTAAATTTTCTCCAGATTTAACCGGTTTTTAATGATTCTAAAAATTCTTGATTGTTTTTAGTCTTTGATAGTTTTTCAATTAGGGCAGTCAGGGCTTCTTCCGGTGTCAAAAGTGATAGCATTCTTCTTAAAGTGGCGACTTTTTTTAACATTTCTTTATCAAACAGCAATTCTTCGTGGCGCGTCCCTGATTTTAAGATATCAATCGCTGGAAAAATTCTTTTATCGGCAAATTGCCGCTCAAGGTGAATTTCCATATTGCCTGTTCCTTTGAATTCTTCATAGATCAAATCGTCCATTCTTGATTCTGTCCCCACTAGGGCAGTGCCAATGATCGTCAAACTTCCGCCTTCTTCACAGTTTCGGGCGGCCCCGAGAAATTTTTTCGCCGGATAAAGAGCTGATGGATCAAAACCACCGGATAAACTTCTTCCAGTATTATTTACGGAAAGATTTAAGGCGCGCGCCAGCCGAGTCACCGAATCCAAAAGAATAATGACATCTTCACCCATCTCTACTAACCTTTTAGCTCTTTCTAAAGCTAAATTAGCCACTTTTACTTGCTGGCGGGGTGACTCATCAAAATTTGAGGCCGCCACCTCTCCTTTAATAAATCGTTTGATTTCAGTTACTTCCTCTGGTCTTTCTCCAATTAAAATCGCCATAATTTTTACTTTGGGATAATTGATAGCGATTGCTTCGGCAATTTCTTTAAGAAAAGTAGTTTTCCCTGCTTTTGGCTGAGAGACAATTAAAGCTCGTTGACCAAAACCGATTGGCGCCAGAAGGTCAATAATTCTGGTTGACAAAACTTCTTTATTAGTCTCCAGTTTAATTTGTTTGTTCGGGTGAAGTGAAGTGAGTTGGTCAAAATTTTTTCTCTGTCGGCTTTCTTCCTCGGTCATTACCTGATTGTTGATTTTTTTGATTAAAAGCAAGCTATGAAATCTTTCTCCTTCTTTGGGAGGCCGAGCTAAACCTTCAACTTCATCGCCTCGACGCAACCAAAATCTTCTAATTTGTGAGGTAGAAACATAAATATCCTGGTTTGGGTCGATAAAATAATCCTTTCGTAAAAAACCATAACCCCCAAAGGTAATATCAAGAATCCCCTTGGCCGGATAACTAATTTTTAAATCTTCCTTTAATCTTTCTTCTAAAGGAATTTCTTTTTCCATTGTAGACGAGGAGGTAAGATTTTCTTCGGGGACAATTGGCTTTTCTTCATATTTGTCGAGAATTTTTGCTACATCTAGCTCTTCACTTTCAATTTTAGTTTTTTTCCCTGATGTCCGGGTAGTTTTTCTGGGGAGCATAAATAGAATATAAAATTATAATAAATAAAAAAATAATAATAACCCTAAATTTTAAAATTAAACCAATTCATACTTTTTGATTTTTTCTTCTAAGAAGGCCATTATGAGGTAATATAATGATCCTCCCGAATGAGCAACAAGGAACTTTTTCCCTGTAAATAAATGGGGAGAAAGGCTCCGAACCCTTAAGGATCCGGAGACGCTATCTCATTTCAGGCGCCGATTGGTGCCCGATTACCCTTAAGTTTGATAGCGTAGAGAAAAAGTTTTCAAAGTTTTTCCTCATCAGGAGGATCAGTCAAAGTATACTAAATTTAAATATCGCTTGTCAAGCCGAATATTTTTATCATCTTTTGGGGATGATTCTTATCGAGTTTGCGGTTTTAAATTTTAATTTCGGACTTTCTTTATTTTTTTTAGCAGAGAATTAATGAATTTTGATTTTAAATTATATAATTAATTTATGCTCAAATATTGGACGGTTTTTAAATTGACAATAAAAGAATATTTTGTTTATCGTTTAAATTTTCTCCTTTGGCGTCTGCGGGTTTTTTTAAGTTATTTGGTAATTTTTTTTATCTGGTTAACCGTCTTTGAATCAAAAACAAACTTTGCCAGCTATAATAAAGCTTTACTTTTAACTTATCTTCTTATCTCCAATCTGATTTCCAGTTTTGTCCTTGGAACAAGAACAGCTGATATCGGAGCGGAAATCAATTCTGGAAAAATCATTAATCTTCTTCTTAAGCCGATCTCTTTTTTCAAATATTATTTAACCCTCGACTTGGCTGACAAGTTCCTTAATTTTTTTTGTGCGTTTTTTGAAATTACTTTGTTAGTAATCATTTTTAAAATTCCCATTATTGACCTAAAAAATCCGCTCCTTTTCCTAATTTTTTTTATTAATGGCGTTGCCATTTCTTTTTTTCTTAGCTTAATCATTTCTTTTTTAGGCTTCTGGACAACAGAAACTTGGGCGCCGCGGTTCATTTTTACCACCTTAATTTTTTTTCTCTCGGGTGCTTATTTTCCTCTTGATCTTTTGCCTTTTAATCTTTATTTTTTCTTTCTGATCAGCCCTTTCCCCTATTTATTTTACTTACCAACAAAAATCCTTATTGGAAAAATTGATCAATTAATTTATTTTCAGTTTATTATGTCATTTATCTGGGTTTTGTTATCTTATAAAATAAGCTATAAGATGTGGGTTAACGGCAATAAAAGTTTCTCTTTTTTTGGCCGCTGATATGAAACATTCTTTAAAAATATTTTTTTACTTAACCAAACTCTCTTTAAAAACGATTTTTCAAAATAAAATTGGTTCGATGTTTTTTATTATTGGAAAACTAATCCGATTTGTTTTCTTTGTTTTTTTTATTTATATTCTTTTTAGTCAAACCAAATTAATTCGGAACTATAATTTTAATCAAATTATAATTTTTTATCTCACTTTCAATTTGATTGACACTCTGTCTCAAGCTCTTTTTCGCGAAGTTTATCGTTTTCGGCCCTTAATTCTTTCCGGAAATTTTGATTTGGTTTTAACTAAGCCTCATCATCCTTTTTTAAAAATTCTTCTTGGCGGAGTTGATTTTCTTGATGTTTTTTTATTTATTCCTTATATTGGGCTAATAATTTATTTTGGATTAAAAATTCCCAACATCCATCTTATTTCTGTTTTTCTTTATATTTTATTTATTTTTAACTCCCTTTTAATTACCACGGCTTTTCATATCGCTGTTTTGGCTTTTGGTATCTTAACCACTTCGGTTGACCATATAATTTTTATTTATCGCGATCTTATGTCGGTTGGTCGATTTCCTATTGATATTTATAAATCGCCGGTGCGGGAAATTTTTATTTTTTTTATTCCCACGGCGGTAGTGATGACTTTTCCTGCCAAAATTCTTTTGGGAATTTTAACTTGGCCGTTTTTTCTTTGGTCTTTTTTTGTATCATTATTATCATTATTTTTAGCCTTAAGGCTTTGGGATTTTGCTTTAAGAAAATATCAAAGTTATGGAGGATAACTGATTTTCAACTTTAAATTTTAAATACCAAATTGATAAATTTATTAGAAATTTAAAAAAGAAATTAAAAAATTAACAAATGATTACTGTCCGGAATTTAACCAAGGTTTATCAGGTCCCAATTAAGGGAAAATCTTTTTTGTCTGATATCTTCAACCGCCAGTACCAGGAAAATGTCGCCTTGAATAAAATTTCATTTGAAATTGCCGAAGATGAACTGGTTGGTTTCATCGGTCCCAACGGCGCTGGAAAAACAACCACTTTAAAAATTCTTGCCGGTATTTTGTATCCAACCGCCGGTCAAGTAAGCGTCGTCGGCTATACCCCTTTTGAAAAAAAAGCCGCTTTTCTTAGACAGATTTCTTTTATCGCCGGTCAACGGAATCAGCTTATTTGGGATTTGCCGGTAATCGATAGTTTTTACCTAAATAAAGAAATTTACCAAATCAGTAATCCCGATTTTAATAAACGAATTGATGAATTGTCTTCGCTTTTAAACTGCCGCCACCTTCTTAATAAGCCGGTCAAAATGCTTTCTTTAGGCGAAAGAATGAAGATGGAATTAATCGCCGCGTTAATTCACCAACCAAAAATAATTTTTTTTGACGAACCAACCATCGGTTTGGATATTTTTTCTCAAGAAACTATTCGCCACTTTATCAAAAATTATCAAAAAAATTACCGGGCGACAATTGTCCTTACCAGTCATTACCTTGAAGATGTCAAAAGAATGGCAAAAAGATTGATTATTATTGATAAAGGAAAAATTATTTACGACGGCAGTTTAAAAAGAATTCTCCAAGAATATTCAAAAGGAAAAAAAGTAAGTTTGTTTTTAGAAAATGAGGCTAAACCTGAATTAATTTATGCAATCGGCCGGCCGGTAACTTATGAGTATCCTAAAGTGGTTTTTTTTATAAAAAAAGAGGATCTGCCGGAAAAAATCAAATTAATCACCAAAACCCTGCCTTTTACTGATTTGACCGTTGAAGACGAATCGATCGAAAGAATAATAAAGAATTTTTTTAAAAACCAGTAAAGTTTATTTTATGCTAAACTTTATCTATGAAAAAACCATATTTGTTTTTAGTTTTTCTTATTGTCGTTTTAAGCTTTGTCCTCGGCGTCCGCTATGGTCAGCAGGTGGAAAAAACCAATAAATTCATTGACTACCTAACTAGTTTGTCGCCAACCAAACCGTCTTCCCCCACTCCGACTCCCTGGATAATAGAAAACTATCGCAGCAAAAAATGGGGGCTTCGCTTTTATTTTCCTTCTTTTTTGTCTGTCAAAGAAGATCCGACCAGTCCAGCAGTTTATATCGAATTGAAAAAATGAATAAGCCTGCTCTTATTTATTTTGGTTCGTCTTATTTTTCGGCAATTTTTTTGGAAAAGCTTCTATCCGACTCTGATTTAAAACAAATTATTAAGATAAAGTGTGTTATCACCCAACCTGATAAACCAGTCGGCCGAAAACAGATTTTAACGCCAACCAAAGTAAAACTTATGGCTCAAAAATATAATATTCCAGTCTGCTATTATAGTCTTAGATTTCAAAAGTCAAATCTCAAAATCATATCTAAAAACCTAAATCAAAATAAAAAGACTTTAGATTTAAGATGCGGGTTTGACATTTACGATTTGGGAGCCAACGTAGATTTATGTCTGGTCTTTGCCTTCGGTGAAATTATTCCTAAGAAACTATTAGCTCTCCCAAAATATGGATTTATTAATATCCACCCCTCATTGTTGCCCAAATACCGCGGGCCATCGCCAATCGCCTATCCGCTGATAAACGGCGATACCGTAACCGGAGTTACCTTGATTCAAATGGATGAGAAGATTGATCACGGTCCGATCATCAGTCAGGAAAAACTGGATATTTTACCCGGCGACCGTCGTCCTGATTTAGAAATAAAACTCACTGATTTGGCGTTTTTGTTATTTAAGAAAACAATTACTCAATTACGAATTGCGGATTGCGGATTAAAAACAAGAAGCCAAAATCATAAAGAAGCCACTTATACAAAACTCCTCAAAAAATCCGACGGTTTTATTTCCTTTTCTGTTCTTAAAAAAGTTTTAAACAATCAACCAATTAGTCCTAAAGAGCTTCCACCGATTATTAAGAATTTGAAATTAGAAATTAGAAATTTACCGAAAATTATTTTTGATTATTTTCGGGGTTTATATCCTTGGCCCGGCCTCTGGACCACCATCCGTGTCAATCCGTTATCAATCCGTGAGAATCTTATCAATAAGAGATTGAAAATAACTGATTTGCAGTACAAAGATGAAAAGTTAATAATCCGTCGTGTCCAACTGGAAGGCAAAAAAGAAGTCGACTTTGAGACCTTTAATAGGGCTTATAAAGTTTTTTAAAAGCGGCCACTAACATCAAAATCTTCTGCTTTCTCGGTTTTCCCTGATTTAACTTCGGTGACAATTATCTTCCCGCCTCTTTGTTTTATCCATTCTTGGATAAGCGGATCAGCGATTAACTGTTGAGCAATTCTTTTCGATTCCTCAAGACTTGATGTTTCGATAATTAGTGTTTTTGTGTCAAAAAAGCTTTGACCTTCATTGGCATAAATTGCATGTTTGATTGGATAATAAAGTTGGGTAATCGCTTGTTTTAGGTCTTTGGCTCTGATTTTGACCCGTGGGGATGAGGCGATTTCGGTTAGTTTTTCAATCGGTAATCTGACAACAAAAGCAGTATTGGGACAACCAAATAATGGTGGATACCTTAAACCGATAGGAATTGGTGATGTTGATAATACAACTGCTCTGGGATTTTGGACTTTTTGCCTTTCAGCAAAGCCTGGATCAGCCATCAGCCTTGCGGTCGTCAATTGGGTATTCTTTTCAATAATTTCTAGAAATTCTGTCGTTAGGCTACCCTCTTCTAGGGCAGGAATTTGTCCCAATTCTCCTTCATTGTCGATAATTTGCGGATAAATAATTGCTCTTTCTTTTCTTTCATTCACTATTGATTGAGCAATCGGCGCCGCCATTAATGTCAAATGATCAACGGCAATTCCGTATACTGGTTTATCTCCAGCCAAGCGCGATACTTGTTTAACAATTGCCACTGTTTGCTTTAATGAATCCGGCTGAATCCGGGAAATAAAAGCCGTCAACTCATCGGCCGGTGGCTGATCTTCGTTGGTAATTTGTTGTCTGGCATCAACGCCGCCACAACCAGCTATTACTCCGTTTTCTTCTAATTTTTTTCCATCATAATGGCCAACAACTACTACCCGACCGACTCCTTTATGTCTAATTAGATATTTGAACGGCTCTGTCTCACCATTTGCAGCAATATTCGATACCGAAGCTACTAAAATATTACCACCCATGATCCATATCGAATTTAGTCTGGCATCAGAACATAAGATCACCAAAGTCAACTCGCCTTGCTTCCTTTCTTTTGCCTCTTGCCATAATCTCAAATTTATTTGAGCTTCATCTTCTTGGTTTACTTCCAATAAAGTTTTTGCTGTTATCGGCAAATCTTTTTGCCGCGGAACCTCAGGTGTCATTTTTATCTTTTAAAACTAAAAAAAATTGAAAAAGAAATTATATTAACAAGGAATTTTTTTGTCAACTAGATAATGAAATTCAAATATCTTTTCAATAAAAAAGAGGTGGTCGAAGTCCGGGCATTCCATTTTCCATGTAAGCTTGTAAAATTTCTAATGTTTTGGGACCGTCTATTTGTAACGGCAGTCGTCGGCCGCCAATTTGTATTGTCCTCAGTGGTGGTCCGAAACCTCCATGGGGGATTTTAAACCAACCCGAGCCATCCGAGCCAAAACGATCCAAACAAAGAAATCGGTCAGGGCCTTTTGGGGTTGTTCGCATCATTTCTTGATAAAGAAAAACCATTGGTAAAGTTGGCTGTTGATCACCCCTATCTTTACTATCTTTATCTTCTAAAGGAAGAGCAACAAAAGCAAACATATATTCCTTCTTTCCTGTTGGGTTTCCAAACCAAACGCCAACCGCCATATCTGGCACCCTTTCTTCTACTGAATGACTCGGTTGATTACCTAAAGAAAAACCTACCGCTGCCAGTCCGTTTGCGGAAAATGGGACAAATAAACAAGCAGTCATCATTAATTCGCTATAACACCATTTCCCCCAATCACCCTCATCTGACCGGCGGGGGAGTTTGATACCAAGGGTTATTAATAAATTGATAGCACGTTGGAGCCCGCTGATACCCGGGTTTCCATTTTGGTAATTATTCCGGGTTTATCAAAATAAATTGTCGTTTCAATTATCCCCATATTTTTACACCTTAAACAAACTTCCCACCAAATATCCAACCAAAGCCGAAAGCATACCGATCGCCATCATCTCAAATCCCATTTTAAGAAAATTCCGGCCAAGGGTGATTTTTGCTTTGTAATAACCGATACCAAAAAGAATTAATGAGGTGATTATTACCGATAGCCAGACGCTGACAGTGACCGGCAGGAAAAAAAACGGCAATAGTGGGGTTAACGAACCAATTAAAGCGGCCACACCAACAATTAAAGCGTCTGGAAAAGCTTGTCTTCTATCAACTTTTTCCAGTTTTAGTTCCTGTTCCATCATTACCTGCAACCAGTTTTTTTTGTCGCTGGTAATTTTTTCAATAATTTCCTCCAGCTGTTTTCCTTGAAAACCATAATTTTCATAAAGAGCTTTGATTTCTTCTTTTTCACCATTTGGATTATTTTCAATCTCCCATTTTTCTCTCTCCAGTTCCGATTGATAATAGTCTGCCTCGGCCAGCTTGCTGTTGTAGGCAACCGCCGCCATGGAAAAACTTTCGGCAAAAGTCATTGCCAGACCAGAAATAATCACCAGACGCGAATCGGAAGTTGCGGCCGCCACCCCTAAAATTAAACCTAAGACATTAACCAGTCCATCCTGACCACCAAGAATAATTTGAGGTAAAATAAAACTGTTGTTTTTCTTTTCACCATTATGAATTGCCCGATGGACCAAGCGGGGGGCATGAAATAATTTCATTTTTTTTAAATCTTTTTTCAAAAACGCCTCGCGGGCCTTATCTATTCTGGGCATAAAAAATTAAAAAATATTAAAATTTAATCTTGTTTTTTCCTACAATCAAACTTAACTTTTATATCTTATTATTGATAATTAATTCTCTAATTATATCAAAAAATCTCTCCATCACCAATAAATTATGATATGTTGCTAAATTATAAGCCAAAATTTCTTTTTGTTTAAATAAATGGTGAAGATAAGATTTACTAAAATTTTGACAAACATAACAATAACAATTTTCATCAACCGGTGACAAATCATGTTTATATCGATTTTTAAAAATATCAACTTGTCTGGAAATTGTTTTTTTAAAATTGGAAACTTGGTGAGAATTTAGAAAATTGAAACTTGAGATTTGGTATAACCTCCCCATTCTTGCTAATCTCGTCGGTTCAACGCAATCAAAAGTATCAATCCCATATCCTACTAGATCTAAAATATCATCAAATTGGCCAACACCAAGAAGATGAACCGGCCGATCAGCGGGCAGATAATCGGCAACCCAGTCAACCTGATCTCGCATCTCTTTTTTGCTTTCGCCGACAGAGACGCCGCCAATCGCTACTCCATCGGTGTTTTGGGAAACAACAAATTTGGCCGACTCTTTCCGTAAATCCTCAAAAGTGGCCCCCTGAATAATGCCATAAAGAAACTGTTGTTTTTGTTTGAGAGGCAAAGCAGCCCCAACTGGAGGTTTGGCCGACGAAGCCTTAGTGACTTTGGTAAACGAATCCAAAACAGGAGTCGCTAACCGATTATTAAAATATTTGATGCATCTTTTTAACCATTCATGAGTTCTCTCCATCGCTTTTCTAGCATATTTGTATTGCGCAGGATAATATGTGCATTCATCAAACGCCATCATTATGTCTGCTCCAATTTTTATCTGATGCTCCATTGATTTTTCCGGAGTAAACTCGATCAGCTGGCCATCATAGGTCGACCGAAACCTTACCCCATCGTCGGAAATTTTTATCACCAGCGGCTCTTCCTCGCCTCTAATATCGGCTTTTCTTATTTTGTTTTGACCATGAAGAAATACCTGCTTTTGTGACAGTCGCCCGGGTGAGGCGGTCGAAAAAACACGGTGTCGAGCATCATTATTTTCAGAAAGGTCCGCCTTCGCAGTAAATCGCTGCTTTGTCGAGGCGAGGGAAAACACCTGAAACCCTCCTGAATCACTCATTAAAGGAAGATTTAATTTTGCCCATTGATGGATCCCTCCGGCTTTCTGGATTAAATCAGCCCCCGGATGAGAGACTAAATGATAAGTATTGACAAAAGCCGCTTGGGTTTTGATTTGATTAAGTAAAAATGGAAAAGTTGTTTTAATTGTCCCTTTTGTCCCAACGGCTACAAATGCCGGCGTTTTGATTATCCCATGGCTGGTTTTAATTTCCCCAACTCGGGCGTGAGATTTTTTAGATCGATATAGTAATTTAAAAAATTTACCCATTAAGATAATATTATACCCGGGATTTGATTGACAAAAAAAGCAAAAGGGAAGTTTATTTTTTTAACTTTAAAAATTTTATTGAAATTTTTGGCGTTAAACCGGCGATGAAAACGACTGCTTCTTTAATTAAACTTTAAAAATTATTTATAATACTCTCGCACCTGAAATAAACAATAAAATGAAATGGCGCCGCCGATGATCAAGCCGCCAAGATTAAAAAGAATCAAATTTTGTAAAACGCCAACCAAACTGGCATAGAACATATAATTCCAACCAGCTTTCGTTCTTTTCATTAATCCGGAAATCGAAAGAGCTTGAAGAATTACGATAACGATTAAAAACGCCATATTGATATAATATCCAGTCCCCCAAAAAATTCTTCCGGTTGCCCAACCGCCCATCATCCCCCATGGAGCAAAAGCCGCTCCAATTCCCAAAATCGCCAAAATAGCCGGAATCGATAAAATAACGCCAAGGATCGCTAAATAAGGCGCTAAGTTAACGATTAATTCTTTGATATTGGTTGGTAGAGCCGGTGCTTTTTTGCCAAAATATAAATTTAATGTTTCCTCGAGGCTTTTTAAGGATGATTTTAAATCTGCCTCTGTTTTTTGTACCATAGTTTTTTAAAAATTTTTAATTAATACCATCATATTATTTAAATTAAAACTTGTCAATCTAAACTATTTTATCAGCATCGCGTCTCCAAAAGAATAAAAACGGCAGTGATTATCAATGGCAATCTGGTACAATTCCTCAAGCGTCTTTTTGGCTTTTTTGAACTTTAAAAAAGCTTCAACTAATAATCTTAACGAAGAACCGGGTAAATGAAAATTGGTAATCAGACAATCAACCGCTTTAAAATTATAAGGGGGAAAAATAAAAATCCGGGTGTTGCCAAAGATTTTTTTGTTTTTAGAAATTATTTCACTAAATTGGTTATAGCATTTTTGGCAAGAACCGGAAATAAATTCAGGCGGATATAAAAATATCGATTCCAAAGTTCTGACAACGGTTGTTCCCACTGCCACTAGTTTTTTGCCATTTTTTTTCCATCTCTGGCAGTTTTTCAATGTTTCTTTTTCCATCTCAAAATATTCTTGATGAAGTTTTTTTTCTTTTATATTTTTTTCCGATACCGGCGCAAAAGTTCCCAGTCCAACATGAAGGGTAATAAAAAATTTTTTAATTCCTTTTTTTTCTAATTTTTTAAAAACCCGGTCGGTAAAGTGCAGCGAGGCGGTCGGCGCCGCCATCGAGCCAATCAACCGGGCGCCGACTGGCGTCCCGGAGAAAATGGTCTGATATTTTTTTCTCAACTCCTGTTCTGTGAGCGGTGTGTTTTTAATATACGGCGGAATCGGCATAGATCCGGCATTTTCTAAAAGTCTAAATAACTTTTCCCGGGTAAAGTTTAATTTAAATGTAAAAATATTATTTTCCTGTCTTACTGCGGTTGCCAAGTTTTTATTATCAAAAAATAGCTTGTCTCCGATGTTTATTTTTCGATCAACCATTCCCCTAATTTTTTTGTCAGACCTATTAGTCTCATTCACTAAAAACAACACCTCCACCACTCCACCGTTTTTCTTTTTTAACCTGATTCTCGCCGGCAATACCTTAGTATTGTTGAAAACCAAAAAAGATTTTTTAGGCAGATATTTATCCAAGTTATAAAACCGGTCAAAGAAAATCTCATCGGTTGAGGTATCATAAACCAAAAGTTTTGCCCAGTCGCGCGGACTGGCTGGTTGTTGGGCAATAATAATATTTTTCACCTAACCAATTCGACAAACCTAAACTTGTATCCACCGCTTTGATGAGATTGATCAAAGATGACTTTTTTGAATTCCGAATAATCAGGGAAAAAAGTATCGGCGTCAGCCGGAGAATCAACGATTGTCAGATATAGTTTATCAGCAATTTTAATTGCCTGTTGGTAAATCTGCCCTCCACCGATAATAAATATCTCCGAACTATCGATTTTTAAAAAATTTGAGACACCAACCGGCCACTTTTCTTTTTTAGCGACAATTAAAGCTTCACCAAGCGAGTTGACAACCACTGTTTTGCTATGGCTTAGGTTATTATATTGATCGGTTTTATAGCGTCGATTTCGGGTAATCACAATGTTTAGTCGATGCTGAAGAGGGCCTCCAATCGATTCAAAAGTCTTTCTTCCCATGATGACTGGATGTGCTTCGGTAATTTTTTTAAATCTTTTTAAGTCGGCGGGAATATGATAAAGAAGCTTATTGTCTTTTCCCAGTTCCCGGTGAGGGCCAATAACGGCAATTAAGCTGATTTTCATAGATATATTACAGGTCATCCTGAAATCAGGTTCGGTATGACTAGAATATTTTATATTTTTTTAAAATATCCGCCGGCAACGGTTAATTTAGCTTTAATTGGCGGGTAAGGATTATAGTTTTTCAAAATCACATCCTCTGGCCGAAAATCATCGATCGTCTTAAATTTTTTAATAAATTTAATTTGGGGAAATGGTCTAGGATTTCTTCTTATCTGTTCTTTTGCTTGAAGAAGATGATTTTCATAAAGGTGGACATCGCCAAAAGTATGAATAAATTCACCCGGCCGATAACCAGTCACCTGACAAATAATTAAAGTTAGAAGGGCATAACTTCCGATATTAAAAGGAACGCCCAAAAAAACATCGGCTGACCGCTGATAAAGCTGAAGGGATAATTTGCCGTTGTTGACATTTAATTGATACATATTGTGGCAAATGGGGAAATAAGAAGTTTCATTTTTTTTAGCCATTGTATAAAGATATTCTGGATTCCAAGAGGTAACAATGGCATTGTGACAAGCCGGATCTTCAATTACTTCGTTAATTGCCCATTTTAATTGATCAATGGTTCGGCCTTTTTCTTTGGTGGGCCAGCGACGCCAAAGCTCGCCATAAATTTTAGGTAATTCTCCCCATTTTTTGGCAAATTTTGCCTCGGTTTTTATTTTTTCGATAAACTCCTCTTTGGAAATTTTCGATCGGGGATTTTTAATTTGGTAAATTTTATAGGGATAATCATCCCAGATATGGACATTGTTGTCTACCAAATATTTGATATTCGTCTGCCCGGAAATAAACCAATATAGTTCGTATAAAACTCCTTGCCAATAGACTTTCTTTGTTGTCAAAAGAGGAAAACCTTGGGATAAATCAAATCTTATCTGCCGGCCAAAAACCGAATAAGAAGCCACTCCTGTCCCCCGATCGACCTTGCGGACGCCATGTTTTAAAATATCTTTGAGAAGGTTGAGATATTGTTGTTCCTGGTGCATAACGATAATTTGTAATTGGCTTAATTAATTTAATCAATTTCTAAATTAGTATTAATCATCGTTTTTTAGATCAATTCTGATTTAATTAGAGTTAATTACATTAAATAGTAGAATAATTAGTAATTATACAAAATTTTTATCTGAATAAATTTGTTATACTTTTTGCAAGATGCTCTCCCAATTTTTGATTAAACAAAAAAAAATCCTTCTTCTTTCTTCTTTTTTTATTATCTTTTTTTCAGTTACCGCCATAACAATAAATGAAATTAATAAACCTAAAACATTCAAATCCAAAGCTAGCGAGATTTCACCAACGCCTCCTTCGGCCGGACACTCACCAAAAAAAGGCGTTGCCGGAACCAAAGCGTTTGAACCGCCAAGATTTAATACAACCGCCGCTGAAATAAAAGCTTCCTGGTATTACAACTGGTCCTGGGTGCCCTTTGATCGCAGTCTTGGTGACACTGTTGCTTTTAATAGCAATTATTGGACAAGTCCAGAGTTTGTTCCTACTTTTCTTTCTCGAGGACAAAACTGTGGCTGTCAGACTGAGGCAAAAAGGACCGCATTAACAAATTCCGTTGTTTATCGTATGAATCTTATCTGTTCAAAAGGATTTTGTAATCAGGGTCGCTATTACTTAGTTGGAAATGAGCCTGAAATTCCCGGTCAAGATCTTTGCCCAAACAGTCCTGATCCTGTTCAGGATGCAGTCAACTGTTATGGGGTTATTGCTAAAACGATTAAAATAAAAGATCCGACTGCTAAATTAATTATGCTTGGCCTGGGTTCAGACAACGCCGCCTTTATTAGATCCTATATCCAAAAATGGAAAATTGCCTGGGATGGAACTGAAATTGCTGATCTTTCGCAGGTGGCCAACGGCTGGCATTTTCATGATTATGGTAGTTATAACCGCTGCCCAACCGATGACGTCCGGGCCCGCAATCTTAAAACAGCGGTTGATCAAGAGATGCAGGCAAACTTTGGACGAACCATTAATAATCAAGAAATCTGGATAACCGAGATGGGAAGCTTGTCTCCCCCAAATCCTTCAAATACCGTTGAAAGGCAAAAATTCCTTAATCTTATGGAATGTTTGGTTAATGTATATGAGGCTTCACCGATCGTAAATCGTTATGCCTGGTTTTATACCGGGGACCTTACTCAAGATTGGCCCCTAACCAGTCTTTATATTCCGAATGCTTCAGGTGGCTACAACATCACCGATCTTGGAATTAAATACGGCCTTCTCCCTCCCGGTCCTTCCCCATCCCCAACTCCTCTGCCTGAAAATTGTCAGACCTTTGGTCAGTCGACAGTTGATCAAAAACAAGAAAATAAATGGCGTTATCAAATAATAAATTCTGGTTGGGGCTATGGAGGACCCCTAACATTTTATCCTCAAGTTATGGGCAAGCTTGACAAGGTTGAACTTTATGTTGCCGGCTCCGGGAAAATTCAGGTGAAAATAGTTAATCAATCAGGAGTTGATATTAGCGATACGATTGAAAAAAATATCGCCGGTGAAGGCTGGCTTGAGTTTGACTTTTTAACCGAAGAGGTTGTTGTCCCTGGTAATTTGTATACAATTCTTTTTCGAGATTCTGGATCGTCTAATGACGTCAGGCTGTATCGAGGCGACTCATGGAACTGGGCGTATCGGCAGTATGTCAAACCTTGTCAATCCGACGCCATTACTCCGACTCCAACTCAAAGTCCTACCCCGACTCTCACCGGCCAACCAACCCAGCCTCCATCAACCCCCACCCCGACTCCACCTGCTTCTGCTAACCGGGCTCCAGTAATTACCACCTTTGGCTTTTTTCCAGATGGCTATGTTGGACAAATATACAGACCAAACGGAAGAATTTTTTATGTTGAAGGCTATGATGAAGATGTTAACGATAATTTAATAATGAAATATTATGGTCCACCTCCGGGGATATCTTTACAAAACTGTAGTCAATTTTTGGTTAATAATAAACGAATGATAAAATGTGAAATTTCTGGCACTGTTGATGCCAATACAATTGTTAAAACCTACTATGGACGAATCATTCTTGTTGACTCCCGGGGCGGCCAGACAGAAAAAAATGTCGCCATTAGAATCACTAATTAAATGATAATAAAAAACTCCCTGTAGCAGCTAAGAAAATTGATGGAAAAATTATCTTTGAAGTTTGAATTTAGTTTGTCTTTTTGATTGATTAAATCTGTTTTTCTCTTTTTTTGGTGGTTATTCGTCCACCTTGCCATTGCCCTCGATAAAGGCTTCCCCCTCCTTTAACTTCCTCAAACTGGGCATGGACAATCCGACAGCCCATCTCTAAAGTAACCGCCATTGGGCCATCGTTTTTGATGGCAAAAGTTAGTTTTCCGCAATAACCGGGGGCGACATTGCCTGTCCTTATGATTAGCCCACAACGAAAAGTGGTCGTCCTTGGTTTAAAATTAACCGTGATATTTTTGGGGGTGTTGACTTTTTCAATTGTTGTTGCTAAATAATATGCTTGCGGTTTTAAGGTAATTGTTTGACTTTTGTCAGGCTGGTAAGCGGCGACTAATTTGATTTTGGGTGTCTCTCTTTCTTCTTCTCCCAAAAAAGCTTTTCCGCCGCTGATTTGATAAATTTCTCCCAGTCTTAGGTCAAAACCAGCCCCTTCGGGATTAGTTAACTCGCGTTTTGCCAACCCCTCAACTAGTTTTTTTTCTTTGACTAATTTTAAAAGTATTTTTGGTCCTAAAATCATAGAAAAAAATTATACCATCAATTATTAGAAAAAATAATTACCGGAGAAATTTTAATAAATCTAAAATAAAAATACAAACCACGATAGTAAATTAGACTCGTTGGGTTATTAGTTAATAATTCAACAATCTGTTAGAATTGTATAATGCTTAAACGTTCTCTTCGCACCGATATTTTCTTGGCTTTTATTTTGTTATTTGCCGGCGTCAATCTTACTGGTTGGAAAAATGTTCTTCCCTTTTTAACAAAAAATTTTACCTTAGCTTTTTATCCTCTTTTGACAATCGCTTTTCTTCTTTTAATTGTTTTTTATTTTATTGGCAAAAAAAGGAAAAGCGGTTTTCTTTTTGGTTTTCATTTTTGGCTGACTTTGCTGGTTTATCCGCTTTGGGCATTGATTCAACAGTTAATTGTAATCTTATTGGTCTATCTTCCGGTTTTTAAATTAAGTAATTCACCTTTGGTGGCGGTTTTTTTTGGCTCATTATTTTTTGCCGCTCTTCATCTTCCTAATTTTAAATTTTTTTTGGCGACGCTATTTGGAGAACTGATATTCCTAACTGTTTTCAGTCAAACTGGTAATATCCTGGCTGTTGCCATTTGCCACAGTCTTATTGCTCCGAGCTATTACTTCTGGGTCCACGGCGACGACGTTCTTAAACGAAGATTTGCGGGAAGATAATTTTTAATTTTTACATCACTCATAATACCTACCTACCGGCAGACAGGTTTAAACATTAGAAATTAATTCATTGAAAATTCATTAGAAATTTTAGACAATCCCTATCTCTTTAATCTCAAACCCTCCATCAGCCTCAAAGTTAACCTGATAGATCGGCAAGCCCTTAGCTAGTCTTCTTGAGGTTTCCATTAAATGATTCTCCGCCATTTCCGACAAAACCTGATAAAGATATTCTCCGTTTAGGCTTTTATAAAGCTTGACTGCTTTTTGTTTAACTAATTCTTCTGCCAGTTTTTTATATCTTTCCTGGGCTAGGCTCTGATGATAAACAAAAACCTGAACTTCAATTTTGCCTTCTTGACTGTCTAAGTTATAACGGGGATAAAGGCTGTAGGGGCCAGAAACGATTAACACCGCCCCCTCAAGATGTTCGCCGTGAAGAATAATTTCTTTCGCTCCTTTTTTTTTGGCGCTGGTAAATTTTGCTCGTATTTTTTCGACCTGTTTTTTGTCAAGATTATAAGCTTGGGAGTCAAGGGTCATTTGTTTGAAATGACCGCAGCCTCCAAGCGTGAGATTTTTTTCGGCGTGAGAATCGGTATGGAACTGGAGATTTTTTTCTCCGCCAACCATTTCCACCAAGACTTGATATGCTTTATCAAGATCAACTTCAAAGCCATAAGAATTGCCTGTGGCTAAAATCAAGGCTAGATCTCCGGCATCCGCCCCCGGCACCCCGATAGGCGCCAACTGACCTTGAACCTGGTATCTACCGTCTATGCATCTACTCGCCAGCCTCATCTTAGCTTCAACTTTATAATGATTGTCCGAAACAATTTTCCTCACCTGTTCAATTGAAAGAATATATTTTTTCATATAAGAAAAAATTATATCACATGTTTCTAAAACCTTTGGGGTTTTATTGAAAAGTAAAAATCAAAGATTGAATTATTAACAAAAGTTGACTTTTTTCCCCTAGTTTTATATAATTTGCTATAGGCTATTTTATCGCCTGAAGTGCGGTTTAATAAAGTTCGTAAAACAAGCAAACGAACTAACAAAAAAACAATTAAACCGCTTTTTTGATGTTCTTAAAATCAAAGCTTGAGTCAAGCATTCAGGCTTCAAAAATAAGGATTTTAAGCGCGCACCTTAACAACCAGCAGCAACTTGAGGTTCCACACAAATTCCTAATAGGGATTTAATCTATTAAGGTTTGTTGGGAACCGAAATCCAGCCGTAGCGATTAACTCTCTATATCTAAAATTAGATGTTTGAGATTATTCGCGTAGGCGGATCAAAAAGGTTATCTCCTTTTAAAAGTTGCCTTCCACTTTAAATCGGTCCAAAAGACGGGTTTAGAGAGGAAGCGCAACTTATATCGAATAAACAACGAGGAGGTGATGGAGTGATCAAATAAAAAACAACTGAATACGGATCAATTCGTGCAGTATCTAGTTCCATAGGGAGAAAAAGACCAACTATGAGAAAGAAAGTAGCTTACTTGATACTTGTCGCGGTGCTCCTCGTCGTTCTCGTGCCAACCTTCACGGACGACACTTTTGCCGCCGGCCCAACCCTCAAGCCCGGAACGCTTGTCCGGATCACTGGACGAGGGTACTATAACCCTGAATGCGTCGGGTTTAGAGGGTGGCTATGGGAAGGTTCTAACCCCCAACAGTTCTACCGAATTTGCGGGTTGCCTCACGGCTATGACCATGGCATAGGAGTAGTTACTCCGAACAATTCGGGAGGTTACTACTTTAACAAATGCTATCGAGTCTGCTTCGCATACGAAATTTGCGCATGGTACCCAACAAAATCTCTGGTGCCACTACCGTGGCAACCGGCGATCAGGTAGACTCACCTCTGGGAGAAGAATGAGCGTAACAACGCTCAGAGTGGAGAGACGATGTCGTCTCTCCACCTCCCTTTCGGGGGTTTTTCCGTAGTTGTTGCTGCTGGTGTTTGTTGTTTAGGCTTAATCTTTTAAACCTAAACAACAAGCTAATTTAAGTCTGTTTTTACTCTTGCTTAAAAAAGGTAGAAATGAGTGCCAACGTTTTTGGCCCAAGTCCTCTTATTTTTCGACCATTGTCTCCCTTTAGCCATTGTTTAAGATCTTCGATACTTGTTATTCCTCCTCTTATTAACATCCGTATAATCCTTGTCGCCTGACTCTGGTTTGTTTGCCCTAACAAAAATGCCTGAAGCAAAGCAAGAGGGTTTTGGTCTTTTCTTAAACAATGTTTATCAAGCCTGTTTATCATTCTTTTTATGGTATTTTTTACCTCCTTAAAAGTTAATCCAAGCTCTTCTGCGATCTGTTTATAATTTTTTTTCTCAAATAAATATTTTTGTAAAATTATCCGCTCAAATTCACTAGTTAATTGATCAATAATTCCCTCTTCGGCTGCTTGTTGATAAATTCTGAGGAATTGTTCCCGGATTTTCGGAACCAGACCAAGAAAATACATCCGTTTGGCTATCCATAGATATTTGTCTCCAACCCCATATTCATAAGCTAAAGTTTTTAAACTCCAACCGCGCCGTACTGCCTCTTCATAAACAGCTTCTACTGGTCTGCCAAAAACTGCTTTCAGTTGAGCCTTATATTTTTCTCTTCTTTGCTCATCGGTCATTTTTTTATAAAGACGTTGTTTCCTTGACTTTGGCCAATTTTGATAATCTATTCCAAATTTCCTAAACCAGCCACAAACTGTTTGAAAATTAAGCCCTAATAAGTTGGCCAAAGCCGCCGGCCTCATCCTCATTCTTATAATAAATTGTCTAAGCGACTCCCCCGGTTGCCTCAGTTCTTCCAATTTAGGAGATTTTACTCTCTGTGAAAATCTTTTTTTAGAGGGAGGCAATGATTTCCAGTCTGCTCCAACACGCTTTAACAAAGCTTTCGCTTCATCGTAGGGAATATTAAATAAGTCGGCGATTTCATTTGGTCTCATTCCAGAATAAAGTATAACCTCCTCAACCGTCTCACCGGCGACTCTTAGGGCTTCTGCTGTTTCTTGAATCTTTCCTGGTTTTAATGGTTTTGTAATTTTTTCTTTGTTGGGAGGAGTTATTCCATGGGTCGATAAGTAATCTGCTCTTGTATTTAAAACCCGAATCATTGCTTGGACCAAGCTGCCAACAGATTCTTTTGAAACTGGTGGTGCCTGATCTGCTTCCGGCCGACAAAAAACTTTTTCCATATTTAATATTATACCTTATAATACTATAAGATAAATGTGATGTCACCTGTTAACTATTTACTGACTTCTCCCCATACCGACTAGTGCGGGCAATATTTTAGCTCCATACCAAACGGTGCGGGACTTAAAAAGACCATATTTTATTATTCAAACCTATCAAGATTTCTCCCCAGTTATTATTCGAGTAAGCGGAGGGTGTCAAGAACTATTCCCGGTTACTGTTCGAGCTTGTCAAGAAACATCCTTGGTTATTATTTAAGCTTGTCAAGAATCTTTATGTTGTTTAAGCAATCCCAGATAAGAAGAGTCCAATAATTAAAAAAATAAACTTTTAAATAATACAAATTGTAGTGGGGAAAAGGGGGGCGTTCACGTATTAAACCTTTTTAACCTAAAAAGCTATTTAAAAAAAGCAGGTGTCGGAAAGAAAGAAGAAATATTAAGAACTAAAAATATCACAAACTTTTAAAAGACCACCTTAATTAGAATTAATAAATAACCAATTTCTTAAACTTAATCAACTTTTAGTAAAGCGTTTTATCTCATAAAAGCTTCACGTATTCTTGCTGTTTTCCCAATCATTGACCTGGTCTCTTATTTTTTGTAACTGTTCTTTTATCTTATCAATCTGATGCGGTTTGATGCCTAAATTTCTCAATTCAGAATCATTACAGGATAATAAAAATTCTAGGGTAGTTTTTTTGTTGTCTCTTAAAAAACGATTAGATATTCTTGCGCCGGCGATTAACCGGATTTCCCCCCATTCAGCTGATTGACTGGAAATAATATTTTTTTCAAATAATTTCCGCCTTAACTCATTAATCTGAGTAGGTTTTAATCCTTTGGTTATTAATTCGTCATCACTTAGCGTGGCCACTTCTGCTGGTGAGATCTTTAAACGATATAGTCTATTACTAAGTCTTGGTCGAAGCTTAAAATCTGACCATTTTGCCTCTCTCTTTAGGTCTTCTTGCCAGAGGATAAATTTTTGATAATTAAATTTGGTTTGCAAAGTTAAAGACAAAGTTCCTTCGATCGCTCTAGCCAAATTTAAACCATGATCGTTTAACCAGTCTTTAATATCTTGAAGAGTTTTGTTTCCGATCCCTCTTATGCGCCGTAATTGTTGCGGAGTTAGCGCTTTTAACTCATCTATAGTAGTAATTCCCCCCCTCAATAAGGCGTTTCTGGCCCGAATTGGTAATCCGGAAAATGGGTCGACTACTCCTAGTTCCACCGCTCCCCAAGATTTATTAATATTAATAGCTTTAAGAATTTTTGTTTTTATGCTTTGAAGATGTTGAAGAATTCTTTGTCTGGTGACTCGACCAAATTTTTCCTGATATTTTTCTAGAAGTTCGCTAATATTGGTAACTAATCCCTTTTTTAATAGATCGAAAATAAATTCTTGTTTGGGCGATAAAGATAAAGACAAATCAGGATATTTTCCAATTACCCATTTAAATACTCCAACTCGTCCTAATTGACTTATTTCTCTGGTCTTTTCTAACCAATCTCTTAAAGTATCAGGATTTATTCCTTTTTTATGAGCAATGTCTCTTAAACTAAGGTTGTTAAAAAAAATTTGTTTTATGATTGTATCGAGATAATCTTTACCAAAGTAGCCCTCCAGTTTTGTTTTTGCTTTACCCCTTTTTACCTCGGGAGGCGTTTTTTCTTTTATTGAGACTTCATCTTTGGGAAAATCTGAAAAAGGTATTCCCAATCTTCGATAAAGATAATAAACCAATGCCTTTCGTTGCCGAGGCAAATGAAGCATTCTACATAATTTATCTGGTCTTAATTGATTACTTATAATATATGTTGTTAATTCTTCTTCCCTGTCGGGAAAACCGTATTTTTGTAATAATTCTTTTGTTTTTTCTTTTAGACGAAACGGTCTTTCAAAAAACGGCCAATCAGCCCCAACTCCTTCTAATAAAGCTCTTGCCCGGGACGGACTTACTTTTAATATTCGTGCCAACCTTCCGATGGTTGGTTGTGCCGCCGCCAGCCATTCTTCTGGCGTTTGACCGGGAGTTCTTTGGACTCTTATTTTATCAAGTTCAACAGGACTAAAAACTCCCGACAAAGGTTTAATCCCGGTTATAGGCGGACCATCAAGACCTTTTGATCTTAAAAAATTTATTCTTGTAGCTACTATGGACACTATTTGAAGAACTAACCCGAGCGCATTATTATCTGGCTTAACTTGTTCGTCATTTTCTTTTGGGGGTTCAACAAGATTTTGTCCTAATGAACATATTCTTTCCATTCTTGTATTATACTTTTAAAAATACTATAAGTCAATTATAATTAACTTATCAGTGGCGAAATTTTTCCATGAATAGTTTTTATTAAGTGGCCTTAGGTAATTTGTGGTAAAAAGACCATATTTTATTATTCAAACCTATCAAGATTTCTCCCCAGTTATTATTCGAGCAAGCGGAGGGTGTCAAGAACTATTCCCGGTTACTGTTCGAGCTTGTCAAGAAACATCCTTGGTTATTATTTAAGCTTGTCAAGAATCTTTATGTTGTTTAAGCAATCCCAGATAAGAAGAGTCCAATAATTAAAAAAATAAACTTTTAAATAATACAATTAATTAATTGTAGTGAAAAAATAAGTTATTGTTTAGGACTAGTTTAGAATTAAAATTGGGCAGCAAACTTTGTTATGAAGCGAGAATTTCACACCTCAACCTTGTTTCGTCAAAAGTTTAAAGAAACATTATTAAAAGATCCCTTACGCGGTGTCCTATAAATTTGGGGTTGGCTTATCAATCAATAATAATTTAATCTAAATTATTTGGGTTAATCAGAATAATTAAGCTAGTTAAATCTGTTAAAATTTCTTTATGGCCGCTTCAGTGATTGTCTTTGATCCAACCGCAAATGATGAATTAAGCCGTGTCCGCGGTGTTGGCCGCTACCTACAAATTCTAAAAGAAAATTTTTCCGGAGAATGGATTTTTACCAACAATTTAACCACAAAGCAATTGAGCTATTCAACAATTTTCATTAACCCATTTTTTAACTTCCTTCAACCGCCTCTAACTCTCAAACGCCTTGCCAAAAAACAGATCGCCGTTATTCATGATCTTATTCCCTTAAAATATCCCGGGCATTTTCCCGCCGGAATCAAAGGAAAGATAAATGTCTTTTTAAACAAACTGACTTTAAAAAATTATGACTTAATAATAACCGACTCTGAGGCCTCAAAAAAAGACATTATTCAAATACTTAATCAACTGCCGGAAAAAGTTAAGGTAGTTTATCCTTGTTTACCAACAGTTTTTAGGGAAAATAAAAATCGGAAAGAGGCTGTGACAGCGAGCCAAAAAAATTTAAGCAAAATTTTGTTTCCAGACCCACCTCCTAACTTTTGTATTTATGTCGGCGACGCTACCTGGAATAAAAATTTAGTCAACCTGGCAAAGGCAATAAAGATAATAAATGTTCCGTGTGTTTTCGTCGGGAAAGTTTTTAGCGCGGGTGGTGAGCGACGGGGGGACCCAACGAGCCGAGCGACATTATCCGCACGGAAGCATTTACCAAGTGAGGCGAGCGAGGCTGGGGCTGGCGCGAACCAAGACCCGCCGAAAAATCCATGGTTAAACGAACTCAATCAATTCCTTTTTGAAGCCAAAAACGACCAACGCTTTATTTTTCCCGGTTTTGTACCTGATGAAAGGCTAATCCAACTCTATAAGCAGGCGAGATTAAACATTCTTGTTTCCCGTGACGAAGGCTTCGGTTTCTCCTACTTTGAAGCCGCCTCCCAAGGCTGCTCATCAGTTCTTTCCGACATTCCGGTTTTTCGCGAAACCGCCGATAGTGCTGCTTTATTTGCCAACCCAAATAATCCAAATGAGATTGCCGATCAAATCGGCGAACTTTATTTTAATGAAGAATTAAGAAATAATTTTAGTCAAAAAGCAAAAAAGCGCTTCCGTCAATTTTCTCCAGAGAAATTCAAAAGAGAGTTTCTTAATTCGCTTAATTTTTAGCTTGTTTTTGCCATAAAGGTTGACCGTGGGGGTCAAATTTATGGCGTCAATATAATCCAAAATTTGCTAAAAATTGACTTTTTTTGTTCTTGTTTTTTTTATTGAAATTTATTATTCTAAATAATTAATGCCTATTTTAAAATCAATTTCAAAATCAACTTGGTTGATTTTTTCTTTCTTTTTTTTAATTGTCGTTATTGCTGCCGGAGTTCATCTTGATCAAAAAGCAAGGATTTTAAAAAATAGAGCCCAGGAAAAAGTACCTCCTGAATTTGAATTAAAAAAACCGGAATATGCTAAAGGAGAAGTAATTATAAAGCTCAAAACGGGCAGTTTAAATTTGAAATCGAGTGGCGGACAAGCTCTTTCTGATAAAATACCCAACCCACTAAATGAAATTGAAGAAACAATACTTCCTGAGTCATTAAAATCATTTAAGAAAAAACACCCGGAAGCAAAAATAAAAAAAGTTTTCACAAACTATACTAATCCTTCAGACGAATTAAAAACTTTTAAACAAAAATTTTCAGAAGATCTCAAAACTGGTAAACGAAAAATCAACGAGCAAGGAATCTTAAAAATTGATTTAGGAGGAATTTATCTACTTAGTTTTGATCAAAATGTGCCAGTTGAATCAATAATCTTAGAACTCATTAATCATCCAGAGGTTGCCTATGCCGAACCAAATTATATTTATACAATTAACGCAGAATCTAATGATCCCTATTACTTAGATAGTTACCCTGATAATATAGCCAATCGGGACCCTGCCTGGAACCCAAGCTACGACTATCAATGGAACCTTAAAAAAATCAATGTTCAACAGGCTTGGGATATTCCCTTAACCCATGAAACAATTGTGGCAGTTATTGATACCGGAGTTGATTATACCCACGAGGAATTCGGTAACTGCACTTTAACAATGATTAATAATAATCAATGCCAAAAAATTACAGCTGGCTTTAATTATATAGACCTATCTGACGATCCAATTGATGATCATGGCCACGGCACCCATGTCGCAGGAATTATCGCCGCAGCCACCAATAATAATAAAGGCGTTGCCTCTCTTGATAGAAATAATAATTTAAGAATTATGCCAATTAAATCCCTTGCTAAAGACGGCGCTGGTTATCTTGATGACGTAGCAAGTTCTATCGTGTTTGCTTCTCAAAATGGAGCAAAAGTAATCAACATGAGTCTTGGTTCTGGTCCTTATGAAGTAGAGGAAGAAACCGAAAGAGAGGTTATAGAATTTGCTTTTAATTTTGGTGTGACTATAGTTGCCTCCGCTGGTAATAAAAATATTGATGTGGCTGATGGCTACTGGCCAGCTAATAATCAGTATGTTATTTCTGTTGCCGCTACCGATCAAAATGACAACAAGGCTCTCTACTCTAATTTTGGAAACATAGATGTAGCTGCCCCGGGAGGAGAAAAACCATACAATTTATTATCTTTAAATGCCCATGACCCGGCTAATTCATCAAGTTTTTTAAATTTAGGCAACCTCCCTGTTGGGAATGGTTATCTACGTCTGGCTGGGACATCAATGGCCGCTCCCCATGTTGCTGGTTTAGCTGGATTAATTTTATCCAAAAATCCAAATTTAAATCCATTAGAGGTCAGGTCAATTATTGAATTATCTGCTGATTCAATGGGAGATCCAGGAATAAATAGTTATTTCGGTTGGGGAAGAATTAATGCTTTTAAAGCGCTTTCTTTTAACGGTTCTCCACCTGTGGCGGAAATTTACTCGCCGACAAGAAATCAAATAGTTCACGGTGTTTGTGAAATTATCGGTACGGCTACCGCAGTTAATTTTTCCAGTTTTAATCTCTCTGTCGGTCTCGGCGCCCACCCAACTCAGTGGTCAAGTCTTGGAATTACCCAAACTACTAATAATTCTGTTGAAAATGGCTTGTTGGGGACAATTGATGTTTCCTATTACAAAAACCAACAATTTACTATCAGACTACAAACAAATACTTTAACAGGCCAAACAAAAGAAGCCTATGTTTTTGTTTCTAATTTCATCTATAGTGTCCCGTCTTTACCATCATCGCCTGAATGTCCCTACCCAACAAGACGGTTTTCTATTTATTATGGTTATGCCTACATTAATAATCAATTGGCGCCAGAAGGAACAAAAATCTGGGCAGTCACCCCCCGAGGCGAAATTGCTGGTTGCCAAACCGTTATAGAAAATGGGATGATTCAATTTATGCATGTTTATGGAGAAGATGAACCGAATATGCCGGGAATGAGAACAAATGAACCAATTAGTATTTATGTCAACGATTCTTATGCTACTACTGTTCCTTCAACTTTGTTTTGGCAAAATGATTGGAATACTCATATGATAGAAGTTTATGCCCCAGCTCCGGGCCAGCAAATAAGTTTAAACACTGGTTGGAATTGGATAACTCAAAGAACACTTATTCCTGATCCAGCTATTGCTGGAGCCCTATCAAGCATCTCTGGCAAATATGATCAAGTTTTGGCCGAAAACGGTATCTATTCTTCCTGGTTGCCGCCGGTATACAATACGCTTAATAACTTATCAGCTGGCGCCATGTATATGATTCATGCCACTGACATTGCCGAACTAAAACTATATGGAGAGCCTATCCCCGTTTCCCAACCCATATCTCTTCATCAGGGATGGAATTGGATTGGGTACTATGGTCAAAGCCCGATGTCAATAACAGTGGCTTTAAGTTCTATTTCCGGTCAATACTCAAGTGTCTTAAGCGAAGATGAATACTACGATCCTCTTAATCCTGATTATTCTTCTTTACAAACCCTGATACCAAATAAAGGATACCTTTTAAAATCAAAAATTAATCAAACTCTAATCTACCCTTCCTCAACTACTCAAGCCGCTAATCAAGCCACTAATTCTGTGTTGGGGGTAGCATCAACTTCCCTTTGTAAAAAAACAGTCACCAATATCTACACCAATGTTTATGCTAAAATTCCTAAATCAGTTTTTAATGCCAAAGATGATTTGACAGCAAAATTTATAACACCAAGCGGTGTCATCGCCGGTTGTGGGACCATCCAAAGAAATTTATTAAAAATAACTCGTTTGTTTGGTGAGGAATCAATTAATGGAAAAATTTACCCCGGTTTTAAAAAAGACGATTTGGTTAGAGTAGAAATAATTAATAACCGAACTCAAAAATCAATAGGGACCTTTGCCACAAATTTTAAGTTCACTCCCGATGATCAAGCTCATTTTATTGAAATTGTTACTTCCTCACAGTCTCCAACCCCAACCCCAAGACGAAAAAAGTAAAGTGGTTTTTTTGTTATAAAGGTTGACCGCGGGGGTCAAACTTATGGCGTCAATATAGTCTAAAATATATTATTTTATTAAAAAAAGTTTTTGGGCGTTTTTTGTTGTTTTTTTGATTAATTGACTTGTTTGAATGTTTAATGTTTTGGCGATAAATTCGGCGATGAGTTTGATATTTTTTGGGACATTTGGTCCGTCACCAACGCTGATTTTATTAATTTTTGGCATCATAAAGGGGGCATCGGTTTCTAAAACCAAAAGATCCAACGGCACTTTTTTGATAAACTCCTGCTTTTTCTTTTTATATGTAATATCACCATCAATCCCGATATATATTTTGTGTTTGATTGCATAATCTAATAGTTTATCATCAGCCTCGCAGCAGTGAAAAACCGTCCGTCCCGCTAGTTTTTTATCCCAGACTTGATTTAAAATATGGAGCAAATCATCAGTTGCCTGTCGGTTATGAAGAATCAGACTTTTATTATATTCTTTTGCCAAATTAATCTGCTCAATTAATATATTTTTTTGCAGATCTATAAATTCTTCATCTACTTTGTAATTTAAATATTTGGTTTTCTCATAATAATATCTATCAATCCCCACCTCACCAATCGCCACGACTTTTTTGTTTGCCAATAAGCTCTCAATTGGCGAAGATATTTGTTTTGAGACAATCGCCTGGGGGACCCCCCATGCGAAGCGTGGGGGTGAGGCGGTCGAAAAACACGGTGTCAAGCCAATAGAATAAGACTTTACAAATTTATATACATGATGCGGATGTATTCCTACCGCCGCATAAACCTCTTTATATTTTCCCGCAACCTCCACCGCCCTCTTTGAACTTTCAATATCCGTCCCTGGGACAATAATTCTGTCGACGCCGGCTTTTTTGGCATCAGCAATAATTTGGTCGAGATTATTTTTAAATATCTTGAAGTTTAAATGACAATGCGTATCAACCATTTTTATAGATTAACATCGATTGGTTGCGAATTTACACGGATTAATGATCCGTAAAAATCTGTTATTAATCTATGAAATTCTATTATATAATAAATTGTATGCCTATCTTCATTGGCGCTGACCATCGCGGTTTTGATTTAAAAAATAAGCTTATTGAATATCTTCAAGAAAATAATATCCGCGTCGAAGATATGGGTAATTATGATTACGACCCTCAAGATGACTATCCTGAATTTGCTAAAAAAGTGGCTCAAGCGGTTTTGCAAAATCCCCATGACTCGTTGGGAATTATTATTTGTGGTTCGGGTGTTGGCGTTGCTATCGCCGCCAATCGCTTCAAAGGAATCCGCTGCGGAGTTGGTTTTAACGAGGCTCAAGTAAAGCATATTCGAGAAAATGATAATATCAATGTTTTGGCTTTGCCCTCTGATTTTATCACTTTTGATCAGGCAAAAAAATTAGTCGATGTTTTTCGGCGAACCGAAGCAAAAAAAGAAGAAAAATACTCTCGTCGACGAAAAATGCTTGATGAATTAATTTAAACTCTATTATTAACCAAGTCATCGGCTACTTTATTTTTTTCTCTGGGAATCAAATGATAGCTTATCGGTATATTTATTTCCTGCTCAAGAATCCTAATTTTAAAAATAAATTCGCGAATTTTAGCATTTTTTACTTTAAATAAGCCGTTTAATTGATTGACTAATAAGCTTGAATCAGAATACAACTCAATTTTTGATATTTTTGTCCATGGAACGATAGGTCTTTGACCAAGATTTTTAATTTTCTCAAGGGCAGTAATGACTGCCTGATATTCTGCTTCGTTATTGGTTTTAATTCCAATATCTTCTCGATAAGAAAAAATTTTCTTTTCCTCGAGATAAAAAACCATCCCAATTGAGGCTGGACCGGGATTGCCTTTAGCTCCACCGTCGGTATAGATTTTAAGAATCATAAAAAAATTTAAATACCTATTTTAAATTCCAAAACATCTTTATCGGCAACCAAATAATCTTTTCCGTGAAGGCCAATTTTTCCTAATTCTTTGGCTTTGTGCCACGAACCAATCTTAATTAATTCTTCCGCATTAATTGCCTCTACTTTAATAAATTTTTGGGCAAAATCAGAATGAACTTTGCCAGCGGCGGCGACTGCTTTTGCTCCCCGACTTAAAGGCCAAGCTCTCGCCTCATTTCTTTTGGCAATCGTATAAAAAGTAATTAAATCTAAGGCCTGGTAACAACTTAGTATCAGATTTTCTTTGGCGGGTTTTTCCAAGCCATATTCTTTAAGAAATTTGGTTTGATCGGCCGGCGGCAGTTGACAAATTTCCGCCTCCAGCCGGGCGCAGATAGATAAAATTGGTTGATTATTAAACTTTTTTGGCGGGCCGGCAATTTCTTTTTCATCAATATTGGCTAAAATAAGTTGTTTTTTAAAACTTAACAAATTAAGCGATTTAACTATATTTTCTTCTTCTTCTGCCAAGCTGGGTTTGACCGCCGCGGTCAAAAAGGGATGGCCCGGAGGCGCTTGATTTAAATGATTGATTAATTTTTTGATAATTTCTTTTTGTTTATCAGTTAATTTTTCCTTTTTCAATTTTTTCTCCAAATTTTCCAAATCGGCAAGAATTAATTCCTGATTAACAATCGCCAGATCTTCTTTCGGATCAACATTACTATGAACATGGGGGACGTCGGGGTTTTTAAAAAATCTTAAAACATGCAAAATCAAATCGACTTCCCGAATATGATGCAAAAATTGATTGCCTAAACCCTCACCTTGATGAGCCCCTTTAATCAAACCGGCGATATCGATAAAAGTAATTGTTGTTGGAGTAACTTTTTTGATTTTTTCAATTTCTGCCAGTTTAAATAAAATCGGGTCGGGGACTTCAACCACGCCGATATTTTTATCAATGGTGGTAAAAGGGTGAATCGCCACCGCCGCTTTTGTCCCCGAAACCAGAGCATTAAACAAAGTGGATTTTCCGGCATTAGGCAGACCGACAA
This sequence comes from Microgenomates group bacterium, assembly GCA_029906985.1. Classification (GTDB taxonomy): domain Bacteria; phylum Patescibacteriota; class Microgenomatia; order UBA1406; family GWC2-37-13; genus JARYMT01. The sequence goes on from JARYMT010000001.1 coordinate 121,866, forward strand.
TTCCGATTTTTAACATAGCAAAAATTATAACAGATTAGTTTGAATTCATTTTTCTTAAAAAAAGCTGGCGGTGAAAGGGGGTGGGCCCGTGTTTTTTGATGGCTAAGCGATGTTTTAAAGTGCCGTATCCTTTGTTCTTTTCCCAAAAGTAATGAGGAAATTGACGGCTAAGTTTTATCATCAGCCGGTCGCGCTCAACTTTAGCGATAATTGAGGCGGCGGCAATCGATATTGATTTTTGGTCGCCTTTGATAATTGCCTTTTGATTTTTCAAACCGACACCCTTTATATATTTAAACCAAAAACCATCGATTAAAAGAAAAATTTTTTTATTCTTTAATCTCTGTTTTATTAAGAAAATTAATTTTCTGATTGCTAAAGCTTCGGCTTTTTGTAATCCAAGTTTATCAATTTTTTTCGGCTCGATGTTTAAGCTTTTGGCAATTATGGCCTCTTTTTTGATTAATTGATAAAGCATTTGCCTTTTTGGCAAAGAAAGACGTTTGGAATCATCCACTTCCAAACCTTCTAAAAACTTTTGTTTGTCTTTATTTCTAATCATGGGAAAGATCACTCCAGCAACTGTCAAAGGCCCTGCCAAAGCCCCTCGCCCTACCTCATCGATCCCAATAGCAAAAAATTTTTTTTGCCATAATTTTTTTTCTTCTTTAAAATCAGGCAGTTTTTTTGCCATTTTTTTATTTAGCAATAATTAACAACCCAAGACACACCTCGTAGGTGTGTTAATTGTATTGTAAAATATTATTAAAAAAATGGCGAAGATTTTTATTGGCACTTCCGGCTTCTTTTATCCTCATTGGCAAGATATTTTTTACCCTCTTGGTCTAAAAAAAGAAGATTTTTTTTCTTTTTATTGTCGCTATTTTACAACTGTCGAAATTAATTCGTCTTTTTACCGACTCCCCCAAACAAAAATTGTTGAAAATTGGTTTAATCGGGCACCGAAAAATTTTGTTTTTTCTTTTAAAATGTCAAGAACTATTACCCATTTAAAAAAATTAGTTTTTGATTCTGTTGGTTTAAGTTTTTTAAATAATTTTTTCCGCGTTCTTAAACCTCTAGAAAAATCAGCCAATCGTCATTTGATCCTTTTTCAACTGCCCCCTTTTTTAAAAGCCAACCCGAAAAAATTAAATAAAATCTTTTCTCTCCTTCCTAAAAATTTTCTTTATGCTTTTGAATTTCGTCATTCAAGTTGGTTTGACAAGGCTATTTATAAAGTTCTGAAAAAATATAATACGGCGGTTGTTTTATCTGATAATCCCGGCCTTTGGCCAAAAATTAATATAGAAACCGCTAATTTTTTTTACCTCCGTCTCCACGGCTCAAAAGAACTTTTTACTTCCTCCTACACTGATAATGAACTAAATTTTTATGCAAAATTAATGAAAAATAAATTCAAAAAAGGTCTTGATGTTTTTTGCTATTTTAACAATGATGCTGGCGGCGCAGCCGTGGTTAATGCTCAAAAATTAAGCAGGCTGGTGCTGTAGTGGTGCTCCAAAATATCGACCTACAAAACTTTTTTGCTCTGCTTAACTTTCCATAAGAAACTGTGTTTGTCGGAAAAGCGGCTGTTTAACAAGTTTAAAAAAATTTATAAAATAATCTGGTATCGGCCGTTTTGATTTTTTTGGACAATTCCTTTTATTTCAAGAGCCGAAAGCAAATTTAAAATTATGTTGACAGAAATTTTAGTTTCTTCGACTAGCTCGTCGACCAATTTAGGTTGGAATTTTAATCGCTTGTAAATTTCTTTTTCTTTTGGAGTCAGCTTGGCTTCGGTTTCTTTGGTTTTTTGGGGCAAAAATCGCAAATTAAATTCTTCTAAAATATCTTCAACCGAAGTCACCAGTTTGGCGCCCTGCTTTAACAGGATGTTGGGAGCCTCTGACATTTGAGAAGTAATTGGTCCCGGTGTGGCGAAAACTACTCTTCCTTGTTCGGCCGCATAACGGGCGGTAATTAAAGATCCAGAATCCCTCGCTCCTTCGACCACTAAAACTCCTTTTACTAAACCGGAAATAATTCTGTTTCTGGCGATAAAAAGGCCTTTTAAAACCGTTTGGCCCGGCGGAAATTCCGAGATAATCAAACTTCTTTTTTTTATAATTTCTTGATAAAGTTGAAAGTTTAAGGCCGGATAAACAATATCTACCCCGCAGCCCAAAACCGCGATTGTTTTTGCTTTAGCTTCTAAAGCTGCCCGATGGGCTAAAGCATCAATCCCCAACGCCATTCCTGAAACAATATTAAAACCAGCAGCTCCTAAGTCGGCCGTCAGCTTTCTCACTATTTGTTCACCATAACTCGTTGGTCTTCTGGTGCCAACTATTGCCAAAAAAAACTCTTTTTCAAAATCAAAAAACTCCACATTGCCCTTGATATATAAACAAATTGGCGGGTCGCTGATATTTTTTAAAGTTGGCGGATATCTTTTGTTGTCGCAATCAATGACAGTAATATTTTTTTCTCGAAGCTCTTTTAATTTTTTTTGACTATCGAAATGTCGACGAAAATGGATAAATTTTTCTGTCAGTGAATTGCCCAAAATTTCTTTTAGGTCTTTTTGTTTTGCCCAGTAACCTTTATCAACTTGCCCAAATTTATCTTTAATCGCCTTAAATTTCATTGGTCCGATGCCTAAAAAATGCGAAAAAGCCAGATAAGATAAATTAGTCATTTTTTATTGTCAAAAATAATAAATTTCGCTAAAAAATTCGTTGCCAGTTTTTCTGGAACCTCTCACTATTTTAAAACAGATGATAAAAAAAGTCTGTCGACTATAATCGACAAAATTATTGTTTTTTTGATTGTAGTAAAATAATTTTATGCAAATCGTCCCGGCTATTTTGGAAAAAACTCCCCAGGATTTTAAAAGACAAATAGACCGTCTTCGTCCTTATTTTAATTACTTTCAAATTGATGTTGCCGACGGGCTGTTTGTCCCAAATAAAACTTTAATCATTGAAAAAATTATTTCCTCGTTAATAACTACTGATTCCCGCTTGGTTTTTGATTTTCACCTGATGGTTAAAAATTATGAGGAAGAAATTAAAAAGTTAGTTTCTTTTAAGAAAAGAGTTAATCTTAAAAATGTTTTTGTCCATTATTCTTTGTTTCCCAAATACCTGGTTCTTAAAAGTCGTTATCGTTTTATTACTATCGGCTTAGTTATCAATCCCGAAGATCAGATCAGTGATTTAGAGCAAAAATATGATCTAAAATCTATTGACGTTCTCCAAATTATGTCAGTTAAGCCAGGCTTTCAGGGACAACCTTTTATCCCCAAAACGCTCAATAAAATTGAGCGGTTAAGAAAGCTTGGTTATAGGAATAAAATTTATCTGGATGGGGGGATAAATGAAAAAACTCTCCCGATTATTTTGAAAAAAAAATATCAACCGGATGTTTTATGTGTTGGTGGTTTCTTAACAAAGAATACCAATTTAGAAAATAAACTTCGGGTATTTAAAAAAAATTATGGATAAAATAGGTTAATAAACCTCGGGTTTTTAAAGAAGGTAATTATATCGCTTCCGCTCCACTTTCCATCTTGGTTAAAATCTAAAGGAATCATTTTTTCAAACCTCACCTGATTGGCCTCTTTTTTTTGAAAAGTAATAAAAGCCTGGCGCGGTAAATAATATGGTTTAAGGATGACCACGCGGTATTTTTTGCCAAAAGCGATATTTTGAATGTCTTTGATTTCTCCAAAACTTTTTTGAATTTTTACATTTTTTTTCCGGAAAACCATTTCCTCTTTCTGATCAAAAATTTGAATTTCGAAATCTTCTCCTTCTGTCGTTAATTTTGGATAAAGATTGACTTTAATTTTAAGGCTTGGGAGAGGAAAAATTTCCAACAACCATGGCCGACTTTCTAAAATTTTCTCTTTGTTTTTAAAAAGAGCGATTTTTGCCGCTTTTTTGCCCAAATTCCCATTGGTTTTAAAATATAAGTCTACCTCGGTCTCGTCAAAGGGTTTGAGTTTGTTTAAGTCGCTGATGATATAACGATCATAGGGAAAATCCGTCAACTGTAAAGTATAACCAGCTTCTTTATCCCAAAATCCCTGACCAAAATTTTTTATTTTAAAAGTTAAGTGATAATTTGAATGGGCAACAATTTCTTTGGGAAAATCAGCAATAATAATGCCTTTTTCCTCCTGCTCTGGCTCGCCTTTAACCTTGGTTATTGATTGAACGCTAAAATATTGAGGGAAAAAAATCTCTTGATCAGAAACAATTGATGAGGGAAGTTTCCAAGAAAATCCCAAAAAAGGCGGTCCCTGATAATCAAAAACAAAAGGAGTGACCGCCATCACCCGACCATCGGGTAGCCAAACATTTTCATAAGCCAGACGAAAATTTTGGGCAATTGTTTCTCGGGAAAGTTTATCAGCGCTCCAGCCAGTCTCGGTGATAAAAACCGGTAGATCTTTAGCCACACCAAGACTTTTTAATAAAGACAGCTCCCATAAATAGGTTCTTATTGTCCCTCTTCCTTGATCCCAGGGGCTACCGGAAAAACCGGGATTAGGATATGAGTGGGAACTCCAACCATTAATTAAATCATTATTTATACATTCGATAAGATTTAAACAATTGGATCGGCCATCAGAAGAAGAATCTCCGAGGGGACTAAGTAGTGCTTTTTCTAAAAATAATTTTTCATCTTCGAAAACCGGCGGACTTTGGGGCGCAGACGCATCCAACCCGGCCAACATCACAAAAAAATCCGGATTTTTTTCTTTCAATTTTTTAATAAACTCAAAAGCTACTTGAGCATAATCTTCGGCATCAACCTCTCCGCCCCATTCAGAACCATGATTGGGCTCATTAAAAAGAACAAGATAACGATTTTTTACCACCCAGTTCAATGAGGCTAAAAAATTGGCCCAATTTTCTGCCTCTTCTTTTTTTGGTCTTCGCCAAACCTCACCTTCAGGCTCAGTCGCCAAACGGACAATTGGGATTAAATGTTTTTCCCGAAGCAGATCAAAAATTTCTTGCCATTTTTTAATATTTCTATCATTTTCTTGAATAATAACCGTCACATATCCCCAGTCGCCTCCTGACGAATTAACCAATTCTTTTATTGATTGTAAATCATTAAGATGCGGCTGGGCCAGATGAATTCCCACTTTATTGTTGGCCGCCGCCAAAACCGAAACCGGCAATAAAAGCAAAATCAATAATAAGCCTAGACGATAAATCATAATAATAAAATAACAAATTTAAATTATTAATCTGGAGTTGTTTTTCTTAATTGTTGATAATTTGCGTTTATTAATTATTTAAAATAAGTTGCTTTAAGTTACTTGCCCTTCAGCCAGACGACAGCTATTTTAGCTTTTTTAAGGAGAGCCAACCCTCCTTCTTCATGAAATTTTTCTTGATAAACCACTCTTTTTATCCCGGAATTGATAATCATTTTGGCGCAGCTGGAACAGGGAGCGTTGGTGGTGTAAAGAGTGCCGCCGTTGGTGGAAATCCCCAGATAAGCCGCCTGAATAATGGCGTTTTGCTCGGCATGAATACAAATACAGCTCTCTTCATACTCATACCAGTCTATCTTCCCCTCGTCTCTTTTTTTACAGCGTTCGCAGCCTCCCTCGGAACAATTTTTTATCCCGTGCGGGGTGCCATTGTAACCGGTAGCAATGATGCGCAAATCCTTGACAATCAGGGCGCCGACCCGCCGCCTGGTGCAGTCCGCCCGACTTCTGACCACTTTTGCCAATTTCATAAAATATTCATCCCAAGTCGGTCTTAAAATTTTTTTCATATTTTCATAATTTATAGCCAATTTTTCTTAAAAATTCTTTTCTTTCTTTTTTGTCTTTCTCGTCTTCAACGGCTTTTGGCGAACCGCCATCAATTACCCCTAAAATTCCCCTTCCTTGTTTGGTTTGGGCGACAATTACTTCCACAGGGTTGGCAGTGGCACAATAAACATTGACAATCTCCGAAACATTTTTTAACCGATTTAAAATATTGATTGGAAAAACATTTTTAAAAAAAATAAAAAGTGAGTGGCCGCAGCCGATTTTTTTTGCATTGTTAATTGCTAGTTTAATCATCTCTTCATCAGTCCCTTGATAACGAATCTTTCGCGGCCCCGAGGACTCGCAAAAAGCCAAACCAAATTTAATTCCCGGGACTGCTTCAACCAATGTCTCATAAACATCCTCTACGGTTTTGATAAAATGTCCCTGGGCTAAAATAAAATTTACCTCGGCGGGTTTATTTATTGATATCGTTTTAAATTTCATAAATTAATTATACAATAATTTTTTATAACCAAATAAAAATATGACCATAATAATCTAAAATTAAAAATTTTGGTTAGATAATTTATCAGTTTTTTTTATTTATTAATTAGCGTTTTTAATTAGGTTATTAATTAATAAATAATAAATTTAGTAAAATATAGATAACGGAGTGTAGTTCAGATGGCTAGAACGTCAGGCTGGGGGTCTGAAGGTCGCCGGTTCAAGTCCGGCCACTCCGACTATTCTAAGCATTGCCAATTTTATGGGCCTTATCCGCGATACGAAGCTTGGATCGCCAGGAGGTTTATGCTCTCATCGGGGCAGAAATTCTTGTTAAAAAAAATTTACCCTTCATTTAGTAAATTACAATCAGAGTTTTTTAAAAACATTAACTATAACAGTATAAAAAAATATAAAAACGCCCTATCAAACCCACTAAAAAACTCACTACAATTAATTAATTAATTGTAGTGAAATTGGGAGTTGGTTTATTAAAAATTAATATGTTTTTTTATTGATTTAAACAATTAAAGAATTGTTTAAATTGTACAAATAAATTCTAAGGGAGTTTTTGAAATAATTATTTAGCAGATGGTGGTTCCAACCTTTTCTCCCATGACTGCTTTTTTGAGAGCGCCTTTTTCGTAGATATTAAAAACCACGATGTGAATTTTGTTGTCGCGGCACAATGAAATTGCCGCTTTATCAATTACCTGAATTTTATCGTCTTTAAAAGCTTCTTCAAAGCTTAAATAATCATATTTTTTTGCCTCCGGGTTTTTAATTGGATCTTCGTGATAGACGCCACTGACTTTTGTCGCCTTAAAAACCGCTTCACATTTCAATTCCAAAGCCCGCATCGCTGCTGTCGTATCGGTGGTAATAAAAGGCAGGCCTGTTCCTCCACCTAAAATAACAACTCTTTTTTTCTCTAGATGCCTGACCGCTCTTCTTCGAATAAAAGGCTCGGCCACCTGCTCCATTTTTATCGCCGTCATCAGTCGGGTTTGGACGCCAACTCTTTCCAAAACCTCCTGTAGCGCCATGGCATTGAAAATTGTCGCCAGCATTCCCATATAGTCGCCGGTCGCCCGATCCATACCCTGTTTGCTGGCCGCCAAACCACGGAAAATATTGCCGCCGCCGGAAACAATCGCCACCTCAACTCCAATCTCATAAATTTCTTTAATCTCATTGGCTAAATATAAAAGAAAGTCCGGATCAATGCCAAATTCCTTTTTGCCTTTGAGAGCTTCACCTGATAATTTAAGAAGGATCCTTTTGTATTTTGGTTTCATATCGTTTTTTAATCATAGCAAAAAAATAAAACCGATGCAAAACTTTTTTGAAAAACTTTCTTAAAGGAAGAATAAATAATGTAAAATTATTTATCCTCAGCGGTTTTTGTTTTTTTAAATTATAAAAAATTATGAAAATAAAAAAACTGCCTTTTTTTGAAAAAGGCCATCAGGGTAATATGAATTTTGATAAAAATTCTTCCGATAGTGGATGGTTTTTTTATTTTTATATTTTTTTTATCGCGGCTTTCTTTTTTGTTTTGCTTATCCGTCTTTTCCAGTTGACGGTGGTTAAAGGAACTTATTATTTAAGTTTGTCCGAACAAAACCGATTAAGGGAGGTAATTATCGAAGCTCCCCGGGGAAAAATTATCGACAGAAAAGGGTTTGTTTTGGCAGAAAGCAGTGATCCTGATCTTGATATTTTCAGTCAAAGAATTATCTCTAAAAGACATTATTTTAATCCCGAATCAATTGCCCATCTGGTTGGATACCGACAGTTGGCTGATGCCAATGATTTAAAAAATGATGATTGTCTAAATAAATTAAAGCTGGGAGACAAGGTGGGGAAAAAAGGAGTAGAAAAACTTTTTGACTGCGATTTACGCGGTCGCAACGGTAAAAAACTCATTGAGGTTGATGCTTTTAATCGGCCGGTAAAAAACGGCTTGATTAATATCATTGCTCCAGAACAGGGAAAAACTATTCAATTGGCCTTAGATTCGGAACTTCAGCAAAAAGCTTTCGCCCTTTTATCGGGAAAAAAGGGGGCCATCATTGCCTTAAAGCCTAAAACCGGTGAAATTTTAACCATGGTTTCTTCTCCAAGCTTTAATCCCCAAGATTTCGAAGATCAAAACCACGAGGCGCTCGAAAACTATCTAAAAGATGAAAATCATCCTTTTTTTAATCGCGCCAGCGAAGGCGCTTATCCGCCGGGGTCTGTTTTTAAGCTGGTGGTCGCCACCGCCGCCCTGGAGGAAAAATTAATCGATGAAAAAACCGTTTTTGAAGACACGGGAAAAATTACCGCCGGCCCCTTGACTTTTGGCAACTGGTACTTTTTACAATACGGAAAAACCGAGGGGATGGTTGATGTAGTTAAGGCTTTGCGGCGGTCTAATGATATATTTTTTTATCATACCGGGGCGCTTCTTGGTCCGGAAAAAATTAAATTCTGGGCAGAAAAAATGGGTTTGGGGAAAAAAACCAATTTTGGTCTTGAGGAAAATGCCGGGGTTATTCCTTCTTCTTTTTGGAAAGAAGAGGTTTTAAAAGAACGCTGGTATTTGGGTGATACCTATAATTTGTCAATCGGTCAGGGATATCTTTTGGTTTCCCCTCTTCAGCTGGCCCAACTAACCTCAATTTTTGCCAACGACGGCTATCTTTGCCAGCCCCAACTTTTAAAAAACCGCCGGCCAAATTGTCAAAAAATTGGTCTTTCCGAAAAAACCCTATCCCTTATTAAAGAAGGTATGAAACAAGCTTGTTTTCCGGGTGGAACCGGTTGGCCGCTTTTTGACTTTAAAGTTAATGTTGGTCAAGAGGCAAAACCTCGCGCCTCAAATCAATCACCTAAAGAGTCAACTAACGAGGCCGATCAGACAAAAAAACCGCCTTCGGCTTTCTTGCCGATTCAGACCGCCTGCAAGACCGGCACGGCGGAATTTTATTCTTATTCAAAAACTCCTCACGCCTGGTTTACTGTCTATGCGCCGGCTGATAATCCGGAAATTGTTTTAACGATTTTGGTTGAACAGGGTGGCCAAGGATCAGATGTCGCCGGCCCATTGGCCAAAGAAATGTTAAAATTATATTTTGAAAGAAACCAATAGCTTATGTTCTACAAAAAACTTTCCAACAAGGAATATGTTATAAGAATCAGGCGCGGTAACAAGATTATTAAGGAGCTAAAGAGTTTTTGCTTGAAAGAAAAAGTCACGGGCGGATTTTTTTATGGGCTTGGGGCTGTTGATCAAGCCGAGCTTGCTCATTACGACGTTTCAACCAAAAAATATTCCAGTAAAAAGTTTTCTCTTCCTCTTGAGATGACCAACATTACCGGCAGCGTTGGTGTTGGAGATAAGGAATTGATTGTTCATGCCCATGCAACATTCGCCGACAAGAAAATGAGGGCCGTTGCCGGACATCTGATAGAAGCCAGAGTTTCTGGCACCGCCGAGATTTTTTTTACTAAAACTGCAAGATTGACCAAGATTTATGATCAGAAAACAGGACTAAAGCTTTTTAGTCTTTAATAATTTTGTCTTTTAACTTCGCCGCCTCTAATAAAAAAAATTTCTGAATTTCTTTGTTTTTTATCTTGCTCTTTAAAATGGGGTCGTCTTTTAGTTTAACAACCTTAGCTAAATTGCTGCCAAGCTGTAAATAATCAATATGAAAATCAAACTTAAGTCTGGCCAAATCCTTTAGTCTGCTAATTGTTAGGTCGGGATGTTTTTTTTGAATAAAATAAAGGTCATAAAAATCACGTCCGCGTGGGTTTTGATATATGGTAAAGATTTTATTAACGGCGATGTCTATTAAACTGTCAATCGCTATATTGTTAACTATTTGTGGTTTTTCAATTTGTTTGAATGGAAAATAAGTAAACTCTACCTTTAAAATTTTATTATCAGAATAAATTAACTGGTAAATATTGCGGTTAAAGGGGTTTTGATAATCAATTTTTTTATATTTAATTTTGTTTTTATTTGACTGTATAACTAAGGTAATATCTTTTGCATTAATCTCTTCTTCACTGAAGAAATCCAGGTCTTCGGAATAACGGTGTTGAAGATAATATTCGCTTAAAGCAGTGCCGCCGGTAAAGTAAAATTTTTCATTGAGTTTCTTTTCCGATGAAAAAAAAGACAGGAACTGTTTTTGATTAACTGACAGTAGGCTTTTTGCCATATAGAATAAACTTTAAAAATGTTTTTTTGTCAGGATCGATGTTTAAGGATGAAAAATTCTGCCTTAGTTCCTTTCCGTTTATTTTTTCATCCCTGAGGCCATAGTTTATCAACTGCTCCAAACGCCAAATAGTATATTGTTTGGCGTTTTTCTTAAGTCTTTTTGTATCGGTTGACCAGTTGTACATAATAGTATATTATACTATACCCGCCTCACCCGCCTCCAAATCCAATTTCCATCTTCTTTTATTTATATCGGTTGTGCTAAGACGGACTTAAACAAAATGTGCTTAGATTTATCAAACCCCAGCCACAAAAAGACTTTTAGTAGTATTGACAAATAAAATAAAATGGTTTATACTATTTTAAATCTATGTCAAGCCCAATAGAAGGATCGGGATTTCAGCCTACGACAACAACTCCTCAAGGTGTAATAGAAAGATTTGCTGGGGCGCTTTATCACCGTGGACATCCAGATGCCGCTATACGAACATTGAAATTTTTTGACGGCCTATGTTCTTTAGGAAGCGGCAATAATTTAAAGAGGGCGGTCAGGTTTGGACCTATCCTATTACCCACTGCTATTTTAGCTGCTTCCTGTGTGGCTAAACCGCCGGCAGAAGTGCGACCCGCCACCCTCACTCCAACACCACCTTTTACACTTACCCCAACACCCACAGAAACACCAACCGCAACTCCCTCACCTACACCAGAGCCATCACCTACTCCTACAACCACGCCAGAACCACCGCCAACTTCAACTCCCTCACCTACACCAGAGCCAACATCTACTCCCACCCCCACCGAAGCTCCAACTGAAACCACGGTTCCATCCCAATATGAAAAGCTGACAACTGGCGAATATATATATACCACTGAAGCCGGAGAAAAAATTACTATTGGAAAAATTGCTGGTTTAAAACAAGATCTTTTAGCAAGCTCAACTGGTGATTTAAAAGTTGTTTATCGTGCGGAAAAAAATAATCCCTACGGATTAAGCGAGGGCGACTATGGCGGCGAGTTTTGCCCCGGCGTCTTTACCGGCCGACCGGAAAAACAAACCGGCGGTTTGGTCCTTAACTCAAAAGTGTCACTGAAAATACTGAAAGACCAACTGGCGAAAATTCCTAATCAAAGAGATCGGTGGTTAATTCCATTACCGGTTGACATTAGGGGATTACAAAAAGTTGTTCTTCTCTATGAATCCGGCTATGGAGATTATCAAGTTCCTGTAATAAAAATACTATTTTCTGGCGAAGCTTTAGTATCAAACGTCATGCCAAACGTAACTACTCTACGCGTTGCGAGAAATATTTATTATGGTTGGGTGTTTTTTGGAAATTTTCGCCGCGTAGAACCATATACTGACAAAGTGTATCCAGGAAGAGAAATGGATTATGTTACTGTTGCGGGACAGATGACTGATTTTTCCAGTAATTCTACCATTGAAGTAAGTTTTGGCGAGAAAGTTTCTTTTGTTAAAAGCTTTGCGATTGTTAGTGTGGGAGCAGTTAATGAGCATTTTACGTCTACACCAGATAAAACACTCTCTGTTGGTGGTCTTCCGGTTTTTGTTGCCACAGACTGGGTCCTAAAATAGGTTCTTCTTGTTTTTTTTCGTAAAGTTGTTAATAATGTAATTATGTCTAATCGCAGGTTGTTTCTATCTATTTTTGTCTTTTTTATTTTACTTGATATTGCATTAGCTGTATATTTTTATTCTTTAAGTCCTAAGAGTATATTAACCGGTCCCGGTCATTGTCTTATCTTAGAAGAGAAATACTGTAAAAAGGTTGCGTTTATAAATGATCCTATTGAAAAAGACGGCTTATTGGCGGTCTATAAAATTCCGGCGGGGACACCTATTTATGCTCCGGCTAGGGGATATTTTTCCAAGGGTCCAACCTTTTATTTTGAAAATAAGGTTGCCGGCGGCTATATCACTTATCCGGGGAGTTCTATAACAATCGCTGAAAACAATTCAATAAAAGTAAATGAGGTAAATTTTGGTTTTATCTATTTTGAAGAGGAAGAGAATCAATACTATGAAATAAACAAGGGTGAGATTATTGGAAAAGTTTCAGAAAAAAATATTAATTTTTTAGGCGACTATAATCTTGCCGTGCGTATTACTAGGAAGACTGTTACGAATGAAGGTTTTGTTTTTCAAAGCGATACCAGTCAATTAAAGCAATTGTTGAACGTCCAGTAAGCAATGAAAAAATATTTGAAATCGGTTTTGTTTATTTTCTTAACTACCGGGTCACTTTGGCTGTTTCTTTTTGCGCCTCAACCGGCGCTTGCTCGGATTGATGGTGCTTATCCGGTATGTCCCTCCCACTGTCTCGATCCCAATCCGGGGACCTGTGGTAAGGCTGAGCCTGGGAACTGTCCGGCCTGCGGAACCATATCAGACCTTTGCTGTCCCGATGCTCTATCTTGGACAAAATATGCAGCAAGTTGTCGTGAAACATCACCAGGTACATGTGAGTGGATGTGGGTTTATGATAGGGTCATCTGCTCAACCGGAGATAAATGTGTTTCGGGAGAAAAGGGCTTGAGGGCTGGACAGTGTGACTGTAGTTATAGTAGTAGTATTTATAAAACCTGCTGTAACGGCACAACGCCCGTTAACTGTGAAGATTACAGCATACAGGATGGCACTTATCCCAACGAGGGAGTCTGTCCTAGTGGTTCATCCCCGATTAATTGTGGGGCGGATGGAGAACCGCCCTGTGGCCCAGCCGCCTGCGCCGGTACCCCCGCTCCCACCGTCACCCCCGGCGGGCCGACGGCAACACCAGCGCCAACGTCACCGCCATTATGTAGCTGTTCCCGCCCTGGCACCGTAACTGCTTCTGTCTGTAATCCTGATTCCTCTCAGGCGGTTATTAACTGGTCCAACGGTTCTTGTTCTGGATGTGCAACATACTATTCTGTCGACTGGTGTCCAAAGTCTGTGATTGATAATGGCGGCGGGCCGGCAGAATGTTATGATTGGAACCACGTTGAAGGATTAACTATAAAAAGCCATACAATAAATAATTTAACGCCCGGAACAAATTATTTTGTATATGTTAGAACATATTCTGGCTCTGTTGCTTCGATTTATGACTGGACTTCTTTTCTCCAAACCTGCCCCACCTCAACCCACACTCCGACACCTATTGCTACTCCAACTACAACCCCCACCGCCTGTCCGCAACCAAACCCGATTTCGATGTCTGGGCCGGCAGATTGTTCGACTGACCAAACTCCAAACATGTCTTTAAGCGATGGCGCTAATACCGGCTGTTATCCCCACGATACTTTATTTAGGGTTTGGACCGACACAAATACAATGGTTGTTGATTCAAACTGGGCCTCGCCGCAGATTTCTGTTGCAGGCCAACAGGTTTCTTGGAGCTCTTCAACCAGCTTATCCACCGGTCAATATTACTGGCGGGGCAGAACAAGAAATAATCAGGATTTAGTGGGTCCCACCAGTCCACCCGATTATTTTGAAATTGACGTCCTTCCTCCCCAACCCAATCCGCCAACTCCTCCGGCCTGTTCTCTTACCACACAAGGGGCTGATGGCAGATGTAATTTTAATTGCAGTTGGGCCTCTTCTTTTAATAAAGCTCTTGATCCAAGCTGCAACCATACATACACTTATAATCTTTCCTTCCGGGATTCGACCGGCGGCTCATGGCTGCCGACTTTTTCTGAACCAACCACTTCAACTCCGGTTAATAATGTCGCTGCCGGCGCCACTTTATATTCAAAAATTCAAGGCCAAGACGGATTGGGCAATACCGGAAATTTTAGTTCGGAAACCTCGGTTGTCTGCCCCGGCTGTCCGACGCCGGCCGCGGTTAATAAAATTCAGCCGGAAAATAATTATTGCGCCGCTTCTTTTGATGATATCTTTAAATTAAATGACGGCGCCGCCGGCGGTTGTTATCCCCACGAGGCAAGATTTATTATATACGATGCCCCAAATGGTAAAGGAACGATTATTAAAGACTCTGACTGGCTTGCCAACTCTATTCCTTCGGCCGGCTCAATTGCCAACTACTCATCAGGGCTAAATTATAATCAAACTATTAATTATTCCTGGAGAGGAAGAACAAGAAATAATGTCGGCGGCATGGGCCCTTATGATGATAGTCCGTATAATTTTTCTGTTGATAAAAGCCCCCCGACTAAACCAACCCTTACCTTTTCTCAAACTGGTTGTGCAAATTTATCGTGGAGCCAGTCGGAAAATCCCGGCTGTGCCGGTTTTAACCACTACTGGTTGCAGTGTAATGACTCTGGCAATTTTTCAGATGGCGGCACCTGGTATTGTAATTATTCCTTTACGGCAATTGGGTCGTTGTCCACAAGTCTTCCTTGTCCGGGCGGAGGCGCTCTCCCAACCGCGGGAACAGTTTACTGCCGTATCCGGGCTGAGGACTCTTTGAATAATGTCTCTGAATGGTCATATGCCCAAAAAACCTGTGATCCGACTTTACCTTCCTGCGCCGATATTGTCTTTAATCCCGCCTCCCCACAAAAAACCAATACTTTAATTACCGTAAGCTGGAATAATTATGACAATCTTGCTCTTCAAAAAGCCCAGCTTTACATAAGGGGGGGACAGATTGGTTCAGACTGTCTCCTTTCTGGCACCTCTGGATCCTGTTCAAGGGATTGGACTCCACTAACATCATCGGGCAATTCTGGCGATAACGCCACTGTTTACGTCTATGACACTTTGGGAAATTCAAACTCATGTCAATCAAATATCTGTATTGATTCTCTTCCCCCAAATATTCCCATGCCGACAATAGCTTGTGCTCCTGATTCAGCCAATCCGGGAAAATATCTCTTAAGATACTCATGGGCCGCTCTTGCCGGAGATAACGGCTGTGCCGGGTTGGATACCACCTCCTCAAGCTGGGGAACCTATTGGCGTCAGATTTGGGATACTTCTGGAAATTGGTATGTTAATGGCTGGACCCAAACAACAGAAACCGCCGTCTCTAACTTAAGCCCGGGATTAACTATCAATGCCCGTGTCCTTTCCCGCGACAAACTCGATAACCAGTCAAGCTGGTCTTCGCCAACAAGCGCGTTGACTATTAATGCCGCTAACTGCGGGGGGGATATTCTTGCCCCGGTTATCACCGCCCTGCCCGACTGTGAAAAAGCCACCATTATTAATTTAAGCTGGACCAGCGTCCCCGGAGCCACTGCTTATCAATATCAGCTGGCGAGAGATTCCGAATTTAACGATATTGTTTGGGTAAATTCAATAACAAGCACCTCTGTCGATTTACAAATTTTACCAGCTTATCTTCAAACCTCTTTGTATTACGCCCGGGTCCGCGCCACTGACGGCTCTAAAACCAGCAACTGGTCTAATGTTGACACCGCCCAGCTTGATAATAGTCCTCCTAATATTCCCAGTAACCGCAGTTTAACCTGTGAGTGGGATAATGCTGCCGGCGCCTACAAAGTAAAATACTCATGGGCCGCTCTTGCCGGAGATAACGGCTGTGCCGGGTTACACCAATTCCCTTACTGGTCACAGATTTCCAGAAGCAGCGCTGTTGATGCCAGCGGTGGATTTGCTTCGGTTGTTGACTGGTATAATAGCTGGGACTCTGTCACTTCTCGAAACAGTAGTTCGATATTTAACAGTGGTGAAACTGTTTATGCTCATCTTCGTTCCCGCGACCGATTTGATAACCAGTCAAGCTGGTCTTCGCCAAGCGAATCTGTGGTTGTTAATCCGACAAATTGCGTTGGTGTCCCAACCGCCACCCCAATCATTCCCACTGCCACGCCCACATTAGGACCAACCCCGCCAGTAATCTCTTGTAATTATGATCAAAACAATAATATCATCACCTGGTCGTGGACCAACTCTAGTCCGGCATCGGCCACCTATTGGCTTCAGGTTGATACAAGTAAATCAACTAATGCCGACGGCAGTTTTGTCAACGCCAGAAACTTTAATAATTGGGTAGCTGGCAATGCTCAAAATACCCCTCCTACCCCTACGCTGGCCTATAATACAAATTATTACGGCCATGTCACTGCGTGGGGCAGTGGACCATGGTCAAATATCGCCTCCTGTAAGACCGGCGGGGCGCCCGAGTGTAATCCGCCCGCCTACTGTTATAGTATTAGCGCCAATGTTTGCCCAACCAACAGCCCCCAGCTTAACTGCGGCAACAATAATGTTTGTTGTGAACCGGGAGCAGTAACTTGTCCGGAAACTTCAGTTTCTTGCGATAAAAATTCCGCCTATCCCGGCCAAACCGTCACCTGTCAGGCAAACGGCTGTTCTTCTCCCAATCTTTGTCCATGGACCAGTTTTCTTTCCGGTGCCAGCATTGTTTCTAATAGTTATGAAAACAGCGGTGCTCCGGGGATTGTTTTGGGAGAAAATTATCCTTCGGCCAATGATTATTTAACCCAAAATTCGGGCAAATCCAGAGCTGAAGTAATTATCGCTCAAAACAGCGGTAAAGCTGACAAAATTGATGCTTATATCAGCTGGAGTCCCAATGCCAATTATGAAACTGTTTATATTAAAATCGCCAAGTGGGTTAATAATAATATCGTTGATTTTGATAATGTTGAGGGGGCTCAAGCCAGTCTGAGACTGACGCCGGCCGGCGCTTCTTCCTGCCTCTGTCCAATCGGCACATGTTATTGTGGTTGGTTTACTTTTAATATTGGTAACGCTGGTGTTGTTAATGAACCCGAACTTAATAAAAATGATAGTTATATTATCCTCATGAAAAGATGGACATCAAAAGGAACTGAAAATCCGGTTTATTGGGCCAATGATGGCTGGCCAAATTATCCCAACCGTTATCGCCTTTATCTTCGGCCGCCGGTGGATGCCTCGTATGGTGCTTTTGCTGGATCCGGGGTTAACAATCCTGGTGTTTGGACCGTGCCAACCACCGCAGTTGTTGGCCAAAATTGGCTGATAACTACCAGAATATATTGGGACAACCTTCACTGTTGGGGCTGGGCCAATAATGTTGGTATAAATATCGTGGCCGCCCCAACCGCCACGCCAACACCCACCGCCACCCCAACGCCAACAATTGGTCCATGGATAAAATTAAGCAATGCCTCTTTCCAAAGCGCAAATGATTTAATAAATTATCTTCCCTCACCGGTTTCCATTTATGACAGCGATGATACCACCGATCCTTATTTTATTGTCAATGAAGGCGGAGCGGTTAATACCTATAGTTTAAATTTGGGACCATACTCTTTTGGTAGCAACGCCACTGTTCAAGTTTCAGGAAAAAATTGGTCAAAGCAAAATTATCGTCCCGACCTTGTTTTTGACAAAGATCGTTTTCGCTCTTATATTGTTTCAAGAAAACAGCATTTTGGGGTCGATCGGCCAAGCAACGGCAATTTTAGCAATATCAAGTCCTCAATTGTCAGCAGGGGAATTTATTATGTCGCCGGAAATACTACTGATGTGTTAAACATCAATTCCCCAAGCGACATCCCCAACGTTGACTTTGTTTTGATTACCGATGGCCAGGTAAATATTGGCGCCGCCAATCCAAATACGATTTATAATTTATCTTCCTCGCTGGTAATTCTGGCGGACAAAATTTCCATCGATAAAAATGTTACTTCGATTAAAGCGGTTTTGATTGCCAATCAAATCGACTTTGGCGGAGATCCAACCAAAAAAAATAGTTTAAAAATTACCGGTAATGTCGCTACTCAAAGCTATTTGAGCAATCGGGTTAATGCCGATAGTAAAAAACCTTCGGTTTTCATCGTCCTTGATTCGGAAATTTATCTAAAACTATTGCCTTATTTATCAATTGATAAATATAATTTAAAAAGATTAAAATAATATCAATGAAAAAAAATTATCAGGTAGGGCAAACCCTTTTGATTGTAATTTTACTTTTAGCTTCGGCAATTACGATTGTCCTTTCTATCTCTTTTACCACCACTCTTGAGACACAAACCACCAAGCTTGAGGAAGAATCACAGCGAGCTCTGGCGGCTGCCGAAGCTGGAATCGAGGCGGCCTTAAAGCAAGGCGGCCGGATCGAAATCGCTGATCTGGCTGGTTTGGGAAATGAGGGATTTACCGGCAGCGCCGAATTTAGCGAAGATTATCATAAAAATTATTTCGTTACCCCTCTTTTACAAAAAGACGAGCAATATACTTTTTATCTTGATAAATATACCGCAGGCAATTCGCCACCTTTTGAAAACAGTTCATATAACGGCAATTTAACCATTTATTACGGCAGCCCAACCGGCTGTAATGAGATGGCGATAGAAATTACCATTGTTTATTACGATGGCGGCTATAAAATAAAAAGATATATTGCCGATACCGGAAACAAACTTGGCAGCACCACCGATAATATCGGCAATACAAATGGCAAGACCCTTGATGACGAAATTTTTAATTGCCGGACCTCATCGCTTACTTTTTCTTCGACATCTTTTCCCAACAGCAAGATTTTAATTATCCGTTCCCTTTTTGATGAATCAAAAATCGGTTTTGAGGGAACCAACACTCTTAAACCCCAGGGAAAATTTATTGTTTCTCAGGCAACTACCCCGGGCGGCGTGACCAAAACAGTTGAGCTTTTTCAATCATATCCTCAAATCCCCTCGGAATTTTTTGTCACCCGCTTCTAAAAACACACCTACGAGGTGTGTTATAATATAATCAATGATTGGCCAAAAAAATATAGTTGTTGGCTTTTCTGCTCCTTCCGAAACCACTTGTTTTGTTGGTCGAGAAAAGTTTATTGAGGCGATTCGGCAACTTCTTTTGCAAAAAAAGCCGGTGGCTATCGCCGGTCCCGCTGGAGTTGGTAAAACCGCCCTAGCTATTAGGCTTGCCCACCTTCTTTATGAAGATTTTCCCTATGGAATATTGTGGTACCGGCTTGACACAAAAGGTTTTGTCGGCGTTTTAGAAGACGTTGCTAAAAAATTCGGTTACAATATTAATCGCCTAAAAACCGTCAAAGACAAAGTGGCGGTTGTCAAAAAAGCCCTTTCCTCGGGAAATATTTTGGTCATTTTAGACAATGTTACCAATCCCAACGATTTGGCTCCTTTGTTTGAGGAAGAAATTAATTTTCCTTTGTTGATTACCAGTCGCTCCCTTAATGTTCCTAAAAATTTCAATTTTTTTCTTTTGCCGGTTTTTACCAGAGATGAGGCAATTTCTTTTGCGGTAAAAATTTTGAGTTTAGATTTTGTTTCCAAAAATCTGGCGAAAATTAACCTGGCCTGTCAAACCTTAGGCTATCTTCCCCTGGCTGTCAGCGTTTTTTTAAGACAGGTTTTTCTTTCCCCTTGGCGATTTAATTTTTTTATCAAAGAATTGTTAAAAAACCCTCCTCAACTTACTCAGTTGGTTTATGATGAAAAAAATCTTTACGCCTCTCTTTCTTTGTCTTTTAATGAATTAACTGATCAGCAAAAAGCTTTTTTTTCTTCCTTGGGGGTTTTTGAGGGAGCTGATTTCTCCAAAGAAGCAGCCGCCGAAATCAATAGTCTTAGTTTGGAAAAAACCAGCGAACTGCTTGAGGAGTTAAAGGGGCTTTCTTTGGTAGAGGGTTCGGCTGGTGGCCGTTTTCGGCTTCATCCTTTGGTCCGGGTTTTTGCCCGCCAGAAAATGGAAAACGATTATTTTTATCACCGGTTATTTAAATATTATTTAAATTTTCTCGAAAAAGGCGGTGTCGCCAATTTGCAATTTTACCCAAAAATTGATCAAGAACAAGAAAATCTTATTGGCCTTTTTAAACAATTATTGTCAAGGGGCAATTATCAGGCGGCCCTCAAAATTTGGTCTTATATCGGAGTTTTTCTTTGGGATACCGGCTATTGGCGGCTAATGAGCGAGCTTGGTCCTCAGGTATATAAAGCGGCGGAAAAAATTAATGATTTTTATAATCAGGCGGCGATTGCCATCAAAGAGCTAGCCTGGCTTTTTTTTTGGCAGGGCGATCTCAACCGGGCGGAGAAATATGCTCAAGTCGGTTTAGATTTGGCAAGAAAACTTAAAAATGAATTTTTGATTAATTTTGCCGAACAACGGCTGGCAAAGGTATATCAAGCCAAAGGAAAATTAAAACTCTCCTTGAAGTTTTTAGAAAAAAATCTTCAATATTTTGAAAAAAGTAACCAGTGGGAAAGAGCCGGCGACACAATGACTTATCTTGGCGAAACCTTATGGTTATTAAAACAACATCAAGAAGCAGAAAATTATTTTTTTCGCGCTCTTTCTTTGGTAAAAAAAATCAAAGATGTTCGTCAGGAATGTATTATTTATAACCGTCTGGGTGGTTTGTATTTGGTCAAAAAAGACTATCCGCGGGCCAAAAAATATTTTATTTTAAGTATTAAACTAGAAAATAAAATTGGTCGCCGGGTTGGCGGCATTGCTTGGAATAATATTGGTTTGGGGCTTATTAAAGAAGAGCTGGGTGACTTTGAGGAGGCAAAAAAAATTTATAAAATTGCCAGGGAGGATATCGCTTATTTAGGAATTGGTAAAATTGATCGAACAAATTTTTTTGTCAATGCCGTTAAAAGCCGTCTGCTTAAAAGCCAATTTTTTAGGTTTCCCCGCCATTAAAAATTTTTTAAACCGCTTGGCCCTTAGCCTTTCATGTTGCTTAATACTTCTCAAAATAGATATTGGTTTCTTTTATTCCTTTTTCCAATAAAAAATTTCTTAATGAATCAACTATTTCTCGACCACCACAAAGGTAAAAATCCGTTTTGGTAAAAACCGATCTGTCTCTTTTTTGATTTAAAAAAAGCTTCTCTATTTCTTTGTTAATATGACCAAAGGAAAAATATTTTTGTTCTGTTGAAGAAATTTGTTTTAGGCTGTATTCGCGAGACAAACAAATTTTAAACTGAAAATTAACTGGTTTTTCTGACGGCTTTTTAAATTCTTCATATAAATAAATGTCTTGGTAGTAGCGCAGGCCCCAAAAAAGTTTAACATCAATCGAATCTTGTTTGTCTAATTTTTGAAAATCGTTTTTTATTATTCCATTTTGTCGATCATCTAAATTGTCGCTTTTCGTCTCTTTTGGGGCAGAATTAAAATCGCTCAATAAAGAAAAATCAGAAATTTTATATAGGGAAAAAATCATGCTTCTTACCGGAGCAATTCCACAACCGGTTGCCAAAAAAATTTTATTTTTTAAATTAGGGCGAAGAGTAAAAACGCCAGCCGGCCCATAAAAAATTACTTTATCGCCCGATTTAAGGGAAGATAAATAACTGGTCGCTCTTCCTTGGGGGATAATTTGAACAATTAAATCAAAGCGATTTTTTTGTTGGTTTGATGAAGCAATCGAATAAGGTCTTTTAATTGGCTCGTCGCCACTTTGAGGGACTTCAAGAAGAAGATATTGTCCGGGAGAAAAACTAAATTCCGGCGGATCAACTAAATCAAAATTAAATAAATAGACGCTATCTGATAATTGAGTTTTGTTTTTAAGGAGGGTTTTATAAAGATTAAGCATTATTAATTAAATATAAAAATAAATTTAAATATCTAAATATCAATTTTATTCTTCTTTTTTTTATAGTCTTGCTCTTTGGGCAATTTCTGCCTCGACCAATTCTTTTGGCCGACCATATTTGAGTCGGGAAAGCTGAATAATCGCCTGAGAAATTTTTACATTGGCCTGGGCAGAAATTTTTTTCATATCTTTGGTCAAATCAACAGAAAAAGGCGGCACCGGCTCATTATCGACAATTGTTTTCATATAGGCATGAAATCTTTCAATATTAATCAGGTCTGATTCGGAAAAGACCGGCTGATATTCTCTCTGTAAATAGGCGGCGTCGGTAACACCGACCCGGAAAGAAATTAGGGTGCCGACATTGCCAAATACGGCATTTTTTACTTCTTCTTCCATTTGACCGATAAACTGGTTGGCAACGGTTAAATTTAAATGGTATTTTCTTGCTTCAGAAAGAATAGTGGCAAAATCCGGTGTGGCAAAGTTTTGAAACTCATCGACATAAAGAAAAAAATCTTTCCTTTGGGGTTCGGGAATTTCTTGCCGGCTCATCGCCGCCACCAAAATCTTTGGAATTAAAACCAAACCCAAAAAACTGGAGTTTTCTTCGCCTAGTTTCCCTTTGGAAAGATTAATCAGTAAAATTTTACCCTCGTCCATGCATTTTCTAAAATCAAATGCCGACTGAGATTGGCCGATAATATTTCTCATGGTTTTATTGGTGACAAAACGGCCGAATTTAGAAACAATATAATCTAAGACTTCAGATTTGTGAAAATCCGATGTCTGGGCGATTTGATCAGTCCAATAACGTCGGACAATCGGATCCTGAACTTTAGGTAAAATTTCTTGGACAAATTTTGGATCCTGAAGACAACGCATCACCTCAACAAAAGTCGCCCCGGGTTCATACATCACCGTCAACATCGCGTTTCTTACCGCATGCTCAAATCTTGGACCAATAATTCCTGTTCTTTGCGGATCATAAAGTTTATACATTAAGTTAATTATTGAGGTGGTAATAAAATGCTTTTGTTCTTCGGTTTTTGCTTCAAGCAGGTTTAGCCCCATTGGTCTTTCGGTGTCTGAAGGGTCAAAATAAATTACCTCTTCGGCTCTATTGGGTGGAATATGTTTAATAATTTCATCAATTAAGTCGCCGTGGGGGTCGATTACACAAACCCCCCGACCAGCTTTTATATCTTGAATCGCCATGTCTTGAAGAAGAACTGATTTTCCCACGCCGGTTTTTCCAATAATATAAATATGGCGCCTCCTGTCCTCAAAACCAATCGCTACTGACCGGCGGACCCCTCGATAATAACCATAGCCGATAAAGGTTCCTTGAGTCAAAACTTCCGCAGGAACCGGTGCGGTTTTTGCTTTTAACCATTGGATGTGGGGCGTTTCGACGGTTTTGTTGGGAAAATGAAACATTGTCGCTAGTTCATCAGAAGAAAAAATAGAAATGGATTTAAAAAAAGGTAATTCTAATACAGGAAAAAATTTGTAAATAAAATTAATCATAAATCCGGCTTTAAACAATTCTTTTGTTCCTTTTAAAGAATTTAAATCCGAATTAAGTTGGGAAAAAGCGGTTTTAAGATTTCTTAAGTGCGTTTCTGCCATTTCTTTGGTTTTTGCAGAAACAACTAGCCTAATTGTCGTCTCAAACCCCGACCGAGAACATTTGTCATCAATTTTCTCTAAAACCTTCGGGTCGGTTTTAAAGGTGGCTTTTTCGGGGTTGGCTTCAGTTTTTTTCACCGAAGAGATGTATGATTTTCCTTGTTTTTTCCAAGTTGTCTTGGCGGGCCGAATCAAAATTTGGACCATTGCCCCCTCGCCTTCTGCCATTTTTGATAGGGCAGACGTAATCGCTGATAAAGAATCGGTTGCCATCTCCCGATATGTTTTTAAAGGCATATAAGGATAATCTTTTGTTCTTAGGCCAGCAAAGGCCACTTTTCCTTCTTCGGAAAAAATATTCGGCTCATCCACCCTTTTAATATCGGCCGAAGGATAAAAACCATAGATAGTCTTTTCAACCAAATCGATAATTTTTGCCGGCGCCGAAACATAAAATCTTATCTCAGCTTCTTTGCCAACAATTTCAAAAGCAAGTACGTCGTCTAAATCTAAAAAAGATAGCCAACCAGATTTTTTTAGGGAAGCAAAAGCAGCAAACATTTGTTCGGCAGCATCAATTTTAATTTCGTTGTCTTTGGGCACCCTTACCTCCAAAGTCAGCATTTCTAAAGAAATTTGTTCTCTTTTTTTTAAGCGAAAATAGATTATTATTAAATAAATAAGAATCAGGGTAAAAAACCCGGCGGCAAAGGCAGCCACCAAGGCTAAACCAAAAGTAATTAACCGGTCGGCAACCGAAGATAAATAAATAGATTCCATAAAAAAATTATATAATAGAATTGTTAAACCTTAAATGATAAAAAATTTTTTTATTTAAATAAAGATGACCAAGAAAAAAAAACAAAAAAAGTCTTATTTGTCTTTTGTGTTTGTTTTAGTATTGGCTTTTTTTGTTTTTTTTAATGTTTATTTTTCCCAAAAAATACCATCCGTTTATCTTCAACTAATTGACGAAAAAAAACCGGCGGTGGTGGTTTTTTTAAAATCGATTACCTCTCTTCCTATTTTTGATCAAGAGTTTTTAAAATACCGAAATTTGTTTGGTCAAAAACTAGAAGAGGAGGTTTTTTCCGAAAAAAAAAGCCGTCAACAATTGATAAAAAAACTTGAACAAATATTGGAAAAAAATCCTAACGCACGCGATGTCTTTTCTAGTTTGTCTTTTCTTTACCAACTAGAAGATAATCAAACCAAAGCCGATCAATATTGGCAACAGGCAAAAAATATTGATCCATTATTAACACCAAAATAAAAAGGGGTGTTATTATTTAACTATGTTAAAACAGGTTCATATTTATATTAAAGGCGATGTTATTGGTGTTGGCTTTCGGGCCTGGACAAAAATTCAGGCAAAAATTCTTGGGGTTAATGGGTGGGTAAAAAACAATTACGATCGACCTGATGTTTTTGGTGGGGCCGGCGGGGTTGAAGCAGTAATTCAGGGAGAAGAAGAAAAAATTAACCAAATGATAAATCTTTTAAAAAAAGGGCCACCGGTTGCCCGGGTCGATGATATTGACGTCTTCTGGCAGGAACCAAAAGAAATTTTTGAGGGGTTTGAGATAAAAAAATAGGTGGTTTAGTGAAGAAAATAATAGTTTTATAAAATCAATAAAAAAAGCATTTTAATCATGAATTGTTTTACAACTTACATAGTAAATCTATTGGAAGCCGTTTGAGGTGGTTTCTCCGAACCAAACCGAATGTTTCCATCCGGGGTTTTTTTAGCATTAATTTTTCTTTCTGTTCTCTCCGTTTTCCAACTAAAATCACTGGGTCTTATCATTTGTTCGCGAAATACAGTAAGATTTACGTCTACTACCTTTTTATCGAAGGGGTTTGGGCCAATCTCAAAGGAAGTTAAACCAGTTGTTGTGGTCGTATTGCCGAAATCGCTCCGGTTAAAAATAATTTGATTTGCTTTTATGCTATTTGGGGATATATCAATTTGACCCGCCGGATAAAATCCGCCACCCAACATCAATTCTCTCTGAATAAGTATATTACCCTTACCATTATTGTCAATAATATATCTCGCGTCACCAATATTAATTAATCTAGGCATCTCCCGCCCACCCAAAAACAAATTTTTATTTGTTAAAACAGTTAATAATTTATCCAGCTCATCTAGACAATCAGGAAGAGTTGGCCCTCCGCGGGTTTCTAATTCTCCTCTTTTTTTTAATAAAGACCCAATTGTTTCTTGTCCAATTTTAAGAGCTTCTCTAAAAGGGTTTTGGGGGGCGACTTCTTTGTCGCCTGTGGCTATTTCGTTTAAACTTTGAGGATCTTCTGGTAGTTGGTCGGTCATATTTGTTTAATAAATTTTTTAAAATTTATGATTTAAATTTATAAGGTAAAAATTATAATATTATTATTATAATATATTAAAAAATAAAATATAAAAAGTCAACCATACCATCATTTTTAGAAAGAAGTCTTTTGTGGACCCGACCGGATTTGAACCGGTGATCTCCTGACTGCCAGCCAGGCATTCTAGCCGCTGAACTACGGGCCCAGGATAATATTATTATAACAATTATACCATGATCTTTAAAGATCGAATTGACGCTGGAGAAAAATTAGCCCAACTGCTTAAAACTAACTCTTACATTAAACGACGTCTTAAGAGGGGAGTAGTCGTTTCTCTTTTGAGGGGAGGGGCAATTGTTGGTGATATTATTACTCGACAATTAAAAATTCCCCATCTGTTTTTGCCAACAATTAAAATTTCTTCGCCAGAAAATCCTGAATTGGCTATTGGCGCCCTTTGCTTTAATAAAATTTATTGGGAAAAAAAATTTCCTTCTTATTTTGATTTTTATCCATCAAAAAACATTATTAATCACCAATTAAAAATCGCCAAAGAAAAATTTTCTTTATATTTAAAAAAATTTAAATTAGAAGAATCGGTTTTTAATCAAATTGTCGGCCAAAATATTATTTTGGTTGACGATGGAATCGCCACTGGCGCTACTGTTAAAGCCGCTTTTTTATTTTTAAAAACAAAAAAACCATCATCTATTGTGTTGGCGTCGCCGGTGGCGCCAGTTGATTTTGATAATCCTGGTTTTGATAAGGTTTTTGTTTTTCACTATGATCAAAATTTAGCGGCTGTTTCTCAGTTTTATGAAAGTTTTTTGCCGGTTGAGGATCAGGAAATTTATTCGATTATCGATCGCTCTTCGTCCGAAGCAATCACCCGAAAGCCCACATGAGATTGGCCAGCAAAAAAAAGCCCTTCACCCACCCCAGCCGAAAGCAGAAAGTGTTTTTCTCCACCGGTTAAATAAAAAGTTTGCGTAATTTTATCAACGGCGGCGGTTGACTGTTTTAAAATAATTTGCATGCTGGAGTTGGTAATTATCGCTCTTCCCTCATCGGTAGCCAAAAAGTCTTCAACGTCTTGAGTAATTGTTGTTAACCCCAAAAGATATTTTCTTGCTCTTTTGGCAAAGCTGTAAAGATAGTTTCCTGAATCTTTGTTTTTAATTAAATACCAAGCTTCGTCGACAATTAAAATTCTCTTGCGCCGGTCCTTTCTGATTCGATTCCAAATATAATCTAAAACTACATACATTGCTACTGGACGCAAATTTTCTTCAAGGTCTCTAATTCCAAAGACGGTAAAAGAATTTTTAATATCAAAATTTGATCGCTGATTAAAAATTCCTGCGGCCGAACCAGTAATGAATTTTTCCAAGCGATCGGCTAATTCTTTAGCTTCTTCTGTTTCCATGCCAACTAATACTTTAAAAAGGTCCTCCATGAGCGGCGGCTCTCTTTTAAAAGTTTCTGGTTCTTGAGTAATTCCCTTTTCTCGGTAAACCAAAACAAGAGCCCGATCAATTAAGGCGTCTTGAGAGGGAGTTAACTCGCCCATAATCACTTTTAATAATGAATGAAGGTCTAGGATTTTATTGGAAAGTTCGTCGGGTTCTTGGCTATCAGTTGGTAAATCAAATGGGTTGATTTTATACTGGGAGGTGGTTGAAAAAACAACAAATTCCCCACCAACCGATTGGGTTAATTTTTGATATTCGTTTTCCGGATCGATAATAATTACGTCGACGTCCATCATTAATAATCTTAGTGCCTCTAGTTTTACTAAAAAGCTCTTGCCTCCCCCTGATTTTCCTAAAATTACCGAATTGGCATTTTCTAAAGTAAATCGGTCAAAAATTATCAAGCTACCATCGTGTTGATTTACTCCATAAAGAATCCCCTCATTTTTGGTAAGTGAGGCGGTAGAAAAAGGAAAAGTCATTGCTAATGACGTGGTGTCCATGTTGCGCCAAACCGCCAGTTTATCATAAAACATAGGAAGGGTGGCTTTAAATCCTTCCTCCATTTGAAGAGTGGCTTGTTTAGCAATAATTAAAATCGACGACAAAACCGAATCAACTTCTTTGGTGATCTGGTTTAATTCTTCAAGTGAATCGGCCGGAATGGTGATATATAAACCAAACTGAAAAAATCTTTCTGCCCCCTTAGCTAGTTCTGCCTGAATTGCTAAGGCGTCATCAAGAGCAACCTGGACAGTTGGATCAACCACTTTTCCTGCTTTAATATCGTTTTCTATCGTTGCTTCCATCTCGGCAATTTTTTTCTTTAACTCTTCCAAAACCGTCTTTGACTCGCTTGGATAAATAAACATTGAAATATAAAGAGGGTGATCAAAAGTAACTAGCGAATAAAGCCAGTTGGGAGAAACATAGCGGGGGTAGCCAACAACATATAGGGTTCGATAATATTTGTCGCCGATTTTTAAATGATTAAAATCAACCTCAATAAACGATGGGGCGACTAGGTCTTTTATCGATACGGTTCCCTGCCCTAAAACTTGGGCAACGTTTTTTTCTTGGTTGGCTGGCTGACTATTTTTATTTTTAAAAAACATGTTTCTTTATGTTTTTTTATTAATTTTTTATTAACTGGTTAATATTGTGTCGGTATAACTTTCCACTGGTGCCAAAAGTCTTCCGGTCGCCGACGGATTGTAAAGATTGTAAAAAAGTTCTACTAGTTCTTGCTTCTGCAAAACAGTGGCCCGGAGACCAATTTTGGCCAAAAGTCTTAAAAGGTTGTCTCTTTTTGGATAAAGTGAGGTTTTGGCTCTGGAAATAACATACTCTTTTTTGAGTGTCTTTGCGTTAACACCAGAAATTCCCAGCTCTAATGGTGAAAAGGGGATAACAAAAAAAAATCTTTTTTCCAAAACCGTGTTTTTTTTGACAATGTTTTTAATAAATTCTTGATAGCTAATTAATCTTTTTTTTAAAATTTCATTGTGTTGGTGGACAATTTTTTTGTCTAAATACTCAATATAGGCCGAGATGTCCATTTTTTTTGATAAGATTAAAGCTTGAACTGGAAAAGACAATGAGTTTAGCAAACCAGCATAGGCGTAAATAGTCGAAGTTTGTTCTTCAGTTGAAAGAAGCCAGAAATTCACTGCTCCCACCTCGATTATTATCGCCGCTGAAAAATCTTTAAAAAGCAAAATTTCATCTTTTATGTCTTCTATCTCGATAAAACTTTGGGTAGTGGCTTTAACTGGAGCGGTAATTTTTTGGTTGGTCATAAATCCTAAAAAAAATTATAAAAGCTCTTTAGAAAAAAATTCTACCGGTTCTGGGTTGTTATCTTCAATTTTAATTTTCATTGTATCAAAAAAATAGTTCCCGCTGGGGTCTTTAACTTCAACTAAATATTCTCCCTTGGTAAAAGGATTATAAGTAGCAAAAATTCCGTGCGGGTTGGTTTTCAAAAGCCGAATCGTTTCTCCATTTTGGTTTTTAATATAAACCAAAATACCAGGGAGGGGAATTTTTTTATTGTTTCTAACTGTGCCAACAAAAAAGGTTTTTTTGACTGGGGTCGCCGGCGATTGAGAATCAAGATGTAGAGCGGTTTTTACTGATGGTGGCGTTGTTGTTTTTATTTGGGTTGGTTTACCCTCTGGGTTTTTTTTGTTGATTAAAATTTGAATCTTGTTTATTCTTTGATTAATTGTTTTTGGCCTTGTTTTTTCCAAATAGGCTTTTAGTTTTTGTTGTGACTCGATATGGCTGGCGGTTAAGTGCGGATCAGAGACAAAATAAAGGTCTTCAAAAAAATATATTGGTGGGTTGTTTTTTTTATAAAAATATTGAGTTGGAGAAGTAATCGCTTTTAAAAAATTTTTTATCCAAAACTCAAGCGGTCTTTCATTGATTGGAAAAAAAGCAAATGCCACCCCCACCAAACCAGTTAGTAAACCAAGAGCAATGTTTAATATCGGTATCGGAAAAATTTTGTAAACGATAAATCCGAGGGGAAGAAAAATAACCAAATAAATAAATTGCCTTAAAGTCATAAAACCAATTAATTTAAATTCAAAGGTGGTAATTTGTCTTGGGATTGGATGTTGCTCCATTGGGATTTTATAATGATTATAATCTTTATAACCATTATAGCAGTTATATTACGAAGTTACCTGTAGGTGACTGGTTTTTCTTTTTGAGGAAGAACCAGGCTCATTCGCCGGTTTTTTTGGTTTATTCTTTCAACCATTGCTTTGACCTTTTGACCGCTTTTTAGATCTTCTTTTCCGGTTAATTTACTTATATGAATTAAGCCCTCAACCCCTGGTTCAAGCCTAATAAAATAACCATATTTTTCCTTTCTAACAACCTCTCCTACTACTTCTTTATTTTTTGGATATTTTTCTTCAATTTTTTCCCAAGGATCGCGGCTTAATCTTTTAATTGATAAATTAAGTTTAAAATCGGTGGGATTTTTTTCCACCACCATAACTTTAATAGTTTCTCCGGGTTTTACGTATGAAGATGGATTGCTTACTTTCTCCCAAGAAATTTCAGAAATATGAACTAGGCCCTCAACCCCGTTTACCTCACAAAAAATACCAAAATCAGAGACGCCTAAAACCTTTGCCTGATAAACTTCGCCCACCTTCATTTGATTAAATTTTTTAGCTAATTCTTTTTGAGAGATTTTTAAGGCAGCTGCTTTTTGAGATACCACAAGACGGTTTTTTTCTTGTTCCACTTCAAGAATTTTAACCCGGATTTTTTTATTAAGAAGTTTTTCAGGTTGGTTGAGATATTCTTCGGTTAGTTGAATTTTGGGAATCACTCCTCTGATTCCCATAAAATCAACAAATACCCCTCCCTTTCCATATTCACCACAAACCACCTCTATTTCCTCTTCTTTTTCTTTCCTGTTTTTTAAGATTTCCCACTTCCCTTTTTCAAAAAAACCACGTAAAGAAACAACCGGGAAACCGTCTTTTGACTCTTCGGAAATAACTTTTACCGTTGTTGTTTCTCCTGCTTTGAGGTGAGGAAGATAGGTAGAGATTTCTTTAAGTTCTTTATTACCTAAAACCGCATAGGCTTTGGCGCCGATATCAAAAAACACTCCTTTTTTGGAGACGGAAACTATTTTAGCCTGAATTTCTTCGCCTTTTTTTATTTTTCTTGGGCTTTTGTTTTTTAACAATCTTTCCATTATGTTGGTTTGTTTTATTGTTGTTTTCATTTTGGTTAAGATAATAATATACCAAACCATCGATAAAAAAACAATTAAACTTCAAGAACGACAACCTGTGTATTTTTCTCTTGCAAAATAAGACCCTGCATGATATATTATGGGTTAGTGTATGGAAAATTATTTGCTTCCTTCTCTTTTAAAGCGTTTTCTTGATTTTTTAAAAGATCAAGAAAGATCAGATTTTACCAGAGTTGCCTATAAAAAAGATCTTGAGCAGTTTATAGGCTATCTCTCCACAAAAGAAAAAAGCGATATCCGTGAAGTAAAAAAAGAAGATATCGAGGGATTTATTAATAAGCTTTTGGCGGAAAACTATACTAAAAAGTCTGCCTCAAGGAAACTTAATTCTATCCGCTCTTTTTATCGTTATTTAAAAAACGAAAAAATTATTGAACAAAATCCCTCTTTAGACATCTCTCATCCAAAATATATGCAATCCCCGCCACGAATTTTTAGTAAATTAGAATACCGGGCCTTAAGGGATGTCGCCAAAGAAGATCCCCGAACTTATGCTTTGGTAGAAATTCTTTTACAAACCGGTTTAAAAATTGGCGAACTCGCCAATCTACGTTTTTCTGATATTAAAGAAGAATCTCTTTATATTAGAAGCTATGGAAAAAGCCCGGCAAGAAGCATTCCCTTAAACAAATCAACCAAGCAGGCAATTGAAGATTATTTAAAAATTCGTCCAAGCGATCGAAAAAACGGTGAAGATTTTCTTTTTATTACCCGTACCGGCCGGCCCCTATTGATTAGAAACATTAGGCAAATTATTGCCCGCTGTTTTCGTGAAGTGGGAATCGAAAACGCAACGGTTAATGACTTAAGAAATACCTTTATTGCATATCAATTGAAAAATGGTGTTCCAATTGATTATGTGGCAAAAATTGTCGGCCACCGCCGTCTTTCCTCAACCGAAAGATTTTTAAGCCTAATAAAAGAAGGGGTAGAAAAAAAGGGCCGGTTGGGAGAGCTTTAATTTTTATCCCTCTTCTTGAATTCTGACCGGCATTATTATATGAAGATATTCCGGGATTTTGTCGCTTTTAAAAACTACTGGCGCATCGGATCTTAATATTTCTATAAAGATTTTTTCTCCGCCAACTTGGTTTAAAAAATCAAGCAGAAATTTAAAATTAAAAGCCACTTTTTGTTCTTCTCCTTCGAGACCGATTTCTTGAAAGGCGGTATTTTGGTCTTTTTCCTCGGCCCGCGACCGAAGATATAATCCTTCTTTTTGAAAATCCAAAATAATAACATTTGATTTTTCTCGAACAAAAACAGAAATTATTTTTATTTTTTGTTGAAGCTCTTCCCGGTCAACTTCAACCACCGTTTTCCTTTCGGTAGGAATTACTTTTTCAAACGGAGGAAATTCTCCTTCGATTAAACGAGAAAAAATAGTTGACTCCCCGAGACTAAAGGCCAACATTTTTTCTTCCGAAAGATAATTAACCAAAACCCCTTCTTCGTCTGTTATTATTTTTAAAACTTCACCCAGGGTTTCGGCTGGGATTATTGCTTGTGGAAAAACTTCTTGTCTTTTTGTTTTTAAAAGTGAGAGACGAAAGCCGTCGGTGGTAACAATTTTTGTTTCTTCTTCTTGAGAGACAAAATTAACACCGGTTAAAACTGGTCGAGAAATATCGCTCGAGGACGAAAAAAGAACCAGGGCGATTTTTTTAAAAAAACTTGCCGGTATTTTTTGGCCTTTTCCCTTGGTTTTTGGAGGTAAAGGAAAATCTTTTTCTTCAAGAAGAGGAAAGCTTCCTTTTGTTTTTTCTTTGTTTATAATCACCTGGTTATTGGTTATTTCGATATTAATCTCCCCTGGTGGAAGAAGAGATAAAAATTCAATTATTTTTTTCGGTTCTACAACAATATTAAAACTGTCGTTTTTTTTATTTTTCAATTCTAAAAAACTCACAAAATATGAATTTAGATTAGTAGAAAAAAAACCAATTCCCTTTTCTTCGCTTTTAATTAGAACCCCCTGTAAAGAAGAAGAAGATAATAATCGATAACTTGTAAATCTATTAGCTAAGGAAATTTTTTCTAAAAACCTTTTCCCATCAACAGTAATTCTCATGTTTTTAAATAATCTATATAATATAGTAATAGTAGACTTTGGGTATAAGTGTATAAAAAAGAGAAGGGATTTTCAAGACAAAATAAATAAAAAAATATTATTGTTTATATTCTGTGGGAACTATGTTGATAAATCAAGAGAGGCAAGAATCTGATCAACTTCTTTTTTAAATAATGGATCCTTTGCTAGGAGGCGGCTTATTTTATCAACCGCATGAAGAACCGTTGTGTGGTCTTTTCTTCTTAAGTAACTAGCGACGTCTTCGAGTCTTAATTTTAAAACATTTCTTAATATATACATTGATAGCTGTCGAGGGAGAACCAGGTTTTTTTCCCGGGAGGGCCCCTTAAGATGGATGGTCTTTAGATTATAAAAAGAACAAATTGCCCGAATAATTTCTTCTGGGGAGGTTTTTTTTCTTTGTTGTTGTTCTTGGTTGTTAAAAAAAGAAGCAATTGTTTCAAGATCGATTTTTTCCTTTTTTCCGAGGGTTTTAGCGTATACCGAAAGAAGGGTTCCTTCAAGCGCCCTAGTGTCCTCGATTCTTTCGGCAATTATTCTTGCCGCATCAATATCAATTTCTATCTTTTTTTCTTTGGCTTTAATTAAAACAATCGCCGTTCTTAATTCAAAGTCCGGCGGTTGAATATCGACCGTTAATCCACCAGAAAACCTTGACCTTAGCCGGTCTTCAAGCCCCTTTATTTCAATTGGGGGTCGATCGGAAATCAAAACAATTTGTCCCCCAGCTGAAATAATAGAATTAAAAGTATGAAAAAACTCTTCTTGGACCGTTTGCTTTCCAGCGATAAACTGAACATCATCAACTACCAAAAGATCAAGCCGACGGTATTTTCGCCGAAATTTTGATGTTGCCCTTTCTCTAATTGACTCAATTAGTTCGTTGGTAAAAAGGTCACCGGGGCAAAAAAAAACCTTTTTTTCACTTTTTTCTTCAATAATCTTTCTGGCAATTGCTTGAGCCAGATGAGTTTTTCCAACGCCGACGCCACCGTAAATAAAAAGAGGGTTGTAGGCGCTCCCCAAATTATTAACCACTGCTTGAGCGGCAGCATAAGCAACTTGATTAGTTGACGAGACAGCAAAATTATCAAAACTGTATTTTATAAGTAGGCCGGCTGCCGAAAGACGGTCGCTAACACTTGGTTGATAGTCAAAAAGGGGCGGTGGGGGGCCCGTTTCTTTTTTTTCGATTAAGACAAAATTTACCAACAGTTTTTTTCTAGTGGTCTGATAAATAATTTCTTCAATTTCTTTTGCTCTCTTATCTAGAAAAAATTTTAACCCCTGATTGCTGCACCCCAAAACCAGCAAGGAGTCTTTTAATGCGATAGGCCTTACTTGTTTTAACAAAGACAATAAAACAGAGGGGTTTTTTGGCTGTTCGGCCGCCAATTTTAAAAATTCAGTCCAAAATAAAGTTGAAGAAACCATGATAGTGTGGATAACTTATCCACAAATAATAAACATTTATTTTAAAAAAATCAAGGGGTTTTTTTGGCAGTATTAATGGATTTTTTTTGTTATTATAATAATGTATGGAAAAATACGTTGTTGATACTAATATTTTTTTTAATATGGAGGCCGGTATAGACTTAGGCGAAAATACAGAAGAAGTCGTCAAAAACCTAACACAAATTATAAAAAAAACCAAGAAAGAAAACCAGGCAGAATTTCTTTCACCGCCAAGCGCCATTGATGAGTTTTTGGGTTTTTTTAAAGACAAAAACCAACCCTTCTTAAAAAATTTTTTAAGTGAAATAATAATAAAATCACCTGAAGTTAATAATATTGCTCTCCCCGCCCCCCTTTTTTATTCCTTAATAAGCGAGATAAGACAACGAAGTTTTCGTGGTTTAACAATAGCTGAAGAAGAAATAATTAAAGCCGGTCATCTAATGGAAGGAGAAAAAAAACTTAGCAAGAAAGACTTTCAAATAAAAATAGGAGAAGTTGTCCGCAGCTTTCGAGAACGGTATCGACAAGCAACCAGAACCGGTTTTCTCGATAGCCTCGTTGATTTAGACTTAATTATGTTAGCAAAAGAATGCCGGGCAACCTTAATTTCCACAGATGAAGGAGTAGTTCGTTGGGGAAGGCTTTTTGGGGTTAAAGAGATGCCGCCACGGGCTTTTGGGGAAAAGATGAAGGAGCTTCTTCATCGTCCGGAATAAGAGAAGAAAGACGGTCAACAAGCTTTTCGGTAAAACTTCTTTGCGGTTTTTCAATATAGGCTAAATACTGGGAAAGTATTTTTATTACTTTATTTTTAACTTCTTGATTAGGAATAATTAAATAAGAATGGTAAAAAAAAGGTGCCTGGCTGACAAGATTAAGAACGACAAAACCAAATTTTTTAGTGAAATAAAAATGAGACAAAAACTCCCACCTTAATGCGATTCCAGCAGTCTCTATCCCAAACACAGTGATTTTATTTTCTACTTCAGGCGGTGGTGTAATCGTTAGGACATAAAAGAGAAAAAAAACCGTAATAATTGGGACAATTAGGAGTTGGTCACCAAAAAAAAAGACAATGGTTGATAGTAAAAAAGCGACGGCGATATAAAATCGCAGGATATTCTTCCCCCTCTTTTTATAGGCCCGCAGAGGCGCCCTCCAGGAAAAAATTAATTGGGGATTATTAGATAAAACAACCGACTTTTTATCTTTTTGAGATTGATCCATAATTATATTTTTCTACTTTTTAGACAAAAAGTCAACCGCTTGCAAAAAATATCCTATAATGGTATAATTATTGCCATTATGGAAGGATTAAATAAAGCGATTTCTTTTATTCTCGGTTTGGTCGTGGTTGTTGTTTTTATTGCTGTATTAACCGGAAGAATTAATTTGAGTTCTAGGCTTAGTTTTTTGGGGAAAGTGGTTAAAACAACTGCAACAAAAACCAATCTAACCCCAACACCAAGCGGCCAAAAAATTTCAACAATTATTATTTCTCCGCCACAAACCAAAAGTACAAATAATTATTATAATGTTAAAGTTAAGACAAACGGGACAATTCCAAGCACCGGACCAACAATGTTTTTTCCTTTATTAACCACATCGTTATTAATCGGTAGTTATTTACGAAAACAAGGAAAAAAAGATTAAAAAACTATGGCGAAGGCGTTGGTACAACGCCAACATCTGGGCTTGGAAGCCTTAAAACCTGTTGAACAATAAAATTTATAATAAAAACAATAAATAAGACAAAAATCAAACCAACAATTGCTCCATAAACACGACTTTTCCCCTGCTCTAGTCTTTCGGGGTTTGATTGAGAAGTAAGAATTAAAAAGGCGCCGTAAATCAAATACAAAAAAGCGACTCCACCGGCAATTCCAAAAATTAAATCTAAAAGCTTTTTAGTTAGGCTGGCGGCGGCATAAGGTTGGGTAAAATCACCCAGATTAGTATTAATACAACCGATGGCAGTATAATAATTGCCGGCGGCCGGTGCCGGTGGCAAACCGGTGGCCGGATCAACTGTTAAAGTTTCTAAACCAGAGGCGCCTGGATAAAGGCAAGCAGCACACTTTTCCCAACTTTCTGGTTTAACAACCACATTACCGTCTTTATCGACGCACATTCCACAAGCATCGCAAGTTGTGTATCTTGGTTGGGAGAAAGCCGGTTTGATAAAAACCAAAACCAAAAACAACCAAAAAACAACAATAAAACGCTTCATAAAATTAGTATAACACTGGCACAAAAACGATTAAACACCAATATGTAAAGTATAATTATTTTATGAAAACAAAAAAAGCTTTCTTGGCCGGAACGGTGATACTGTTTTTATTAATAATAAAAACAGTTTTTGCAGATGAACTTGATGAAATAAATCAAAACCTACAAAAATTAAAAGAAGACCTAAAAGACAAAGAAGCCAATTATCAAGAAATGTCTTTAAGGCTTCAACAAATAAAACAAAGAGTTGCCTTTCTTGAGAAAGAAATAATAAAAAAAGAAAAAGAAGTTAAAAAAGGAGAAAGCGCCCTTTTATATCAAAAAAACCTTCTTACAGAAAGAACAAAATCTTATTATAAAAACATTAATAAAAACCCTCTTTCTTTAATTAATTTTTTTCTTTCAGAAAACTTAACCGACTCTTTACAAAATTTTTTTTATCAAAAATCAGTGGTTGATGAAGATAAAAAAACGATAATAAAAATTGTTTTATATATTAAAGACCTTGAGGAGAAAAAAGCCAATCTTGAAGCGGAAAAAACAAAACTAGCCGCCATTAAAATACAAGTCGATCAGCAAGCACAAATTTTAGCCAATGAAATTAGTCAAACCAGAAAAAGAATTGCCGAGTTGACCGCCAGACAACAACAGCTTATTGCCCAAAAACTAGCGAGTTTAAACATCTCTCGTTCAGCCGCCAGCCTCGGAAAATGTGATAGTGATTTAATCAATGGTCGTGATCCTGGGTTTAGTCCCCGCTTTGCTTTTTTTACCTTTGGGGTTCCCAACCGAGTAGGAATGAATCAATACGGGGCTTATGGAAGAGCTAGGGCTGGACAAAATGAAGAACAAATTTTAAGAGCGTATTACGACAATTTTGAGCTAAAAAAAGATTATGATACCGGAATTAATATTAATGTTAATGGCTACGGTGCTTTTAACATCGAAGATTATGTTAAAAGAATCTATGAAGTACCAGATTCTTGGGGAGTGGATGGTTTCGCCGCCTTAAAAGCCCAAGCAATTGCCGCCAGATCTTATGCCCTTGCTTATACAAACAATGGTCAAAATAGTATTTGTGCCACCGAACAATGCCAGGTTTTTCATTCAGAACCTACGGGTGGTTTTTGGGAAAAAGCGGTTGATGAAACCCGTGGCTGGGTAATGGTTCAAGGAGGATCGCCGATAAAAGCCTGGTATTCCTCTACTCACGGAGGCTATATTTTAAAATCAGGAGAAATTGGTTGGTCCGACACCTCTTGGACAAAACACGCCAACGACTTCGACGGTAGTGTTAGTAGTTTTTCTGAACTGCAAAACCGAGCCTATGATCGCGATTCCCCTTGGTTTTATTGCGATTGGGGTTGGCGCCCAGAATATAATAAAACCGCCTGGCTAAAACCAAACGAGGTGGCCGACATTGTTAATACTATTTTGTTAGCCAGAGCTGATTCATCGGTTAGGGAGCATCTTTATCAAATTGACAGAAGCAATCCAAGCGGCACAGAAACCTGGGATAGTGAGAAAGTAAAAAACGAGCTTCGGTCAAGAGGAATAACCCCCTTTAATTCAATTAACGAAATTAATATGACGGTTGATTTTTCCTGGGGAAAGACTACTTCAGTAAATATTGTCGGTGATGCTGGCCAAACAAGCTTTGATGCGGCAGAGTTTAAAAACTGGTTTAATCTCCGGGCGCCGGCTAATATTCAAATTGTTGGACCGCTATACAACGCTGAAAAACGTTGATAATTACAAAGCATTTATTCTTTTTAGATATTTCAAAAGATCTTTTTTCTCTTTTTCAAACATCCTTAATACCCGCCTTCTTAAAAAAGAAGGTAAAGATAAAGAACTATGAATCCCCAAATATTTTTTAATCAGTTTTTTTTTCTTTTTTTCCATCAGAGGAAGGTATGTTTTTTTAAATTTATTAATAAGTGGTCCTCTCACTCCATTTTTATAAGCTAAATAAAAAGCCAAAAGTTGTTCTTCTTTTCCTAGTCCGCTTCCTCCATAGGCGCTTTGGTTGACCCCGCCATTAAAAATTACATAATAATTCATTTTTTTTAAAGAAAGCATGTCGTTATTATAAAACCCCACCCTTTCTGGGCTAATATTTAAAGCTCTAAGAAAGATATAAATCCGAGCACATTTTTCGCAAACACCACACCAACGTTTTTTCTTAGCTTCATTGCTTTCTGAAAAACAAGACATCTGGTATCGGCCAATTTCTGGATATCGATGATGAAGGATATAAGTAATAAAAAGTTCATTAATTGGCTCAACCAGACTACCAATATGGGTTTGAATAAAGAAAAGCTTGGGGATACTTTGTAAAAGTTGCATGGCTGAAACGCTTTGTTCAAAAACCGGATTAATCAAATAGTTTTCTTTATCAGTGACAGAAAAATTACAGCTCTGCTCATTCCCCAAAAACAAATACTTGGCCTGGTAGTAAAAATAAAAAGGTAACAAAACATAAGCGTATTGAGATAAAACAATATCCCAACCCCAGGCAAAACCTGAAGACTGTCTTAATCGACCAAAAGATAAAGAAAAAAAATTAACTTTTTCATTAAATTTTCGGTAAAAGCGAACAGCTAATTTTTTTTTATGGGTATTTTCATAAATATTTTGTGGCTCTCTCATAAAAAAAAGAATTGGTGTTACCCCCATTTCTTTTAAAAGCCCATAAGTTAAAAGACTTTCTTTTCCAAATGAAAAAAGGACAACCGCCCGCTCTTTTAATATTTTTTTTACTTTTTTACCAGAATAAGATGGATTTAAAGCTTTATAGCGAGTTTGAAAGTTGGCATTGTAAAATTTTTTAATAATTTCCGAGGTAGAAATTTCCTTATCGGATTCAAATAAGGTCATCGGCATCGAATATAAAAGCATTTTATAAAAAACTGATTCAATTGGCGGATAAGGAAAATGATAAACCATTTGAACATTATTAATTAAGGGAAGATGCCAAGTACTAATATAGGTTAAACCATCAGCAAAAGATTTATGAAGCGATTTAGGAAACTTATTCCACACCCACTGATTATAAGTAATTCGAAAACGCTTTCTTTTTAACCTAATTTCTACTCCGTTGCGAATTATTTTTCGAAAAACATGTAATAAGTTGGCCATTTTACCAGACAATTATACACAATCTAATTATTTCTTTCTTTTTCTCTAGGACGATAATTAAATAATTTATTTTAAAACCTCTTGACATAATTAAATCAGGCAATTATTATTTATGTGTTTAAAAATAAAAAAACAAGATGGTTGTAATTAATGTTTCTAAAGACAATTTTCAAAAAGAAGTACTCGAAGAAAAGGGCGTGGTTTTGGTTGATTTTTATGCTGACTGGTGCGGGCCATGTAGAATTACCGGACCAATTATCGAAGAATTAGCCGAAGAGAATAAAAATATTAAATTTGTTAAAGTAAACGTAGACAAAAACCCTGATTTAGCCGGCCTTTATTCGGTTTTTTCTATCCCCACTTTTATTATTTTTAAAAATGGTCAAATAGTTAATCAGTTTATGGGGGCCTTACCAAAAGAAAAGTTTCTTGAAGAATTAAAAAAAACAAAATAAATTTAAACTAACCCCTTTTAAATATCCTAATTGTTTTTCCCCCAACAACACGAAGAGTCAGATGAGCTTTTTTTAAAATATAAAAAGCCAAAGTAGCCAACCAGCGCAAAGAAGAGGTTATTGGTTGATGAAGGGCGGGCAAAATTTTATCATCGGCCAATGGTAGGTTGACAGTTTGATAGTAAGAAAAATGGCTTGTTGGAACAGGTTGGAGCCCCATTTTTTTAAGATCAGGAGGAAGCTTGATCGTTTCTGACCGGGGAAAAACATATTTTTTTGTTTCGACATCCTCAGGCTCGTATTCAATCGCTTCTTTAATTTCCACCCTTTCTTTGATAGCGCTTATCGGTTCGGACTCTTTCCCCGATTTATTTATCGATTGAAATGTGTTTGAAAGAGGGGTAAAATTTTTTGCCATAAATCCATTATAAATAATTTTATTTGTTTAAACCAGGTTTTTAAGAAACGATAACCATAAAAAAAACCAAAAACATAAACCCAATCTCCCACAATTGTTTGGCGGAAAAAAGGAAGACCATTAAGATAACAAATAATTAAGCCGTTGAGGTTTTTTAAATACATTCCCGATGTCAACCAAACGCCAAAATTAGTAATCAAAAAAAACAAAACCGAACTAACCACGCTAATAAAAAAAATTCTTCTAAAACTAGCAGTTTTGATTAGTCGCCCGAGATAAAATATAATTAAAAAACTAAAATAAACATAAATCATTGTCGAATGAAAGCCTAAAAAAAAATCAGACAAAAACATTGCCGACAAAGGAATAAGAAAAGCCCAACCAGAACTAAAATTTGCCCCAGAAAAGAGGGCAACAGCCGCCACAGGAGTAAAATTGGCCGGATGAGGAGCGAGCCGGCTAAAAACGGTTAACAAAATAATACCGACAATTGCCTTGGCTGGTAATTTTTTATTGTTATCTAATAATTTATAATTTTCCATAAGATTCGGTCGCCATTTTTTAATAAACAACCACCCGCCCCAATATTTGCCAGTTTATTATTGATAAAAAAGGCCCAGTATTCTCTTTTTTTTTGGTCGGGGGCGACATTGTTAATTTCTAAAACAAAAGCGGTATTTTTTTCTCCCTGAATTTTTATATTAGCGGTTTTTTTTAATAAATCAAGAGCGGTTGGCTGACCCGACAACAGACTTTTAATTTTAATAGCAGGTTTTTTACCAGAAAAATTAATTTCTTCAAAAACAACCAATTCTTCATTTACCACCTTTTTATTTAAAGAGATTTGGTGTTTGACAATAAAGTTGTTTATAAAAAAAGGAAGCGGTAAAAGAAGAGCCAACAAAATAAATAAAGCAATTAATTTCTTTTTACTCATAATAAAGCTTAAATTGTAATTTCTTGTCCTCGATTATAAATTCTCGCAAGAACAAAAAAGAAATCAGACAACCGGTTGAGGTAAGAAATAATTATTATTTTATCATTTTTTTTATTTTTTTGATGGTTTAAATAACGAACCACTGCCCGCTCGCTTCGTCGGCAGACAGCTCTTAAAAAATGAAATAAAGCTGATTCTTCTGACCCCTGCGGCAAAATAAACCGATTTAATTTAGTTGGTTTATCTTGATTTTTATCTAAAAATTGTTCAATTTTTTTTAGACCATTTTTAATTAAAACAAAATCATTTCTTGCCCCTGATAAGTAAGCCATAATAATTTGAAGATCTTTTTGGATTTGTGTTAACGACTCTTTGTTTACCTCTTTTTTAAGCTGACTAATGACAAAACCAAGCAAGCTCGAAAGCTCGTCAACTGATCCTAAAGCCTCAAAAACTAAACCAGCTTTCGAAAGCCTTTTACTATTAAATAAAGTCGAAGTGCCATCGTCGCCGGTTTTTGTGTATAAGGGCATAAGGGTTTATAAATAGAATTAACACTCTGAATAACCACACCCATAACATTTTTTACACCCTTCTTCGTGGACAAAGGTCGCTTCACCACAAGATGGACAAATATCAAAGAAGCCCGGAACGCTATTATAGTCGACCAAAGAATGTTGAGCCGTCGTTGTCACTAATTTTGGTTTATTAATCCCCTCTCCGTTTTCTTTGTTTTCTTTTTCTTTTTTATAACCATTAAGACCAAAGTGCATGGCAATTACTTTGGCAACAGCATCAGGCAAACTACGAATTCTTTCTTTCCCAAAACCAAGGGTTCTGGCCCCACCAATATCCTGTAGTTGGGCAACGATTTCTTTTACTCTTTCTATTGTCGGCAGATGAGAAGAAAAACGAAGAGCTAAAGAGATAATTCTTCCCAATCCTTCAGCCATCGCATAAACATCGGTTCCTGCCTTACCAACATTAATAAAAATTTCTAATGGCTCTGGCGGATCACCGCCGTTGGTATTTAAGGTAATAAAAGCGACGCCTACCGGTGTATTTATTCGATAAGTCGATCCATGAACAACCAGCGGTCTTGGTTTAACAGTATAAACCGGCGGCGTAGTTCCTTCTTTTTCAGATTTGGGTTTTGTTGTTGATCTTTCTAAAACTCCTGGTCGAGAGCCCTCTCTCATATAGGCGATTCCCTTACAACCAAGTTTATAAGCTAAAGTATAAAGTTTTTTAACATCGTCAACCGTATGGGTTCTGGGAGCATTAACCGTCTTAGATATCGAGGCGTCGACATATTTTTGAATTGTTGCTTGGACATAAACATGGTCTTCGGGCGATAATTCATTAGCAGAAACAAACCAATCAGGTTTTTTGATCGCTCCTGTTTTTATTTCTTTAAGGTGTTTTTTGTACCATAAATCATAAAGATAGTGTCTAATCGTATGTTCGCCCAAGCGATCGCGGCGGACAAATTCAAATTCAAAGACCGGCTCAATCCCTGAAGTTGTTTGTGCCATAAGAGAAGTGGAACCGGTTGGGGCCTGCATTAAAAGAAGAGAATTACGAATACCCTTTTTAGCAATTTCTTTCTTGACGTCTTGGGGTAATTGACTAACAAACTTTGATTTTAAATATTTT
The DNA here is from genome assembly GCA_029906985.1 of Microgenomates group bacterium. Lineage (GTDB taxonomy): Bacteria > Patescibacteriota > Microgenomatia > UBA1406 > GWC2-37-13 > JARYMT01. Next base: position 165,531 of record JARYMT010000001.1, read on the forward strand.
TTTCGATTAAATTTTTTAAAGCTTCCTTTTTCCTGAGCCAATTTAGCCGAGGCACGATAAGCCTCGTCTCTTATTAGTCGATAGACTTTTTCAATAAATTTTAAAGACTCGGGTGAGCCGTAACGCAAATGTAATTTGATTAAAGTATCACCCAAACCCATTGTTCCTAAACCAATTCTTCTTTCACCTTCGAGTTGGGTTTTTTTGATTTCCGGAAAAAAATATGGATCCATATCAATCACATTATCTTGGAATCTGACGGCGACCTGAACAATTTTTTTTAGGGTTTTAAAATCAAAACGACCTTTTTTATCAATATCTTTCATTTTGACCAGGGCCGAGAGATTAATCGAACCAAGATTACAGACCCCCCAAGGAGGAAGCCCTTCTTCGCCACAAGGATTGACACAATTAATTCTATTCCAGTAATAATTGTTGTAAAGCTTATTATACCGTTCCATAAAAACCACCCCAGGCTCAGCCGACTTCCAGGCCGACTCAGCAATCAGATCCCAGATTTTTCTTGCCTTGACAATTTTATAAACTTTGATTTTTTTTCCTAAAGATTTCCAAATTTCAATATCACCATCCCACTTTTCGTCGTAATCGGGATCTTGAGTATCAGGGAAAATAAGCGGCCAATCAGCGTCTTTTTCCACCGCCTCCATAAATTTATCAGAAACACAAACAGAAAGATTAGCACCATTCATTCGCTTAATGTCTTGTTTAATGGTAATAAATTCTTCAATATCTGGATGCCAATCCCAAAGCATTATCATTAAAGCTCCTCGTCGGCTTCCTCCTTGTTGAATGATATCTTTGGTGGCGGTAGAAAAAAGCTCCGCCCAATTACATGGGCCAGAAGAAAAACCGTTGACTTTTTTTACCCTGGCCCCCCGGGGTCGTAAAGAAGAAAAATTAAGGCCAACTCCCCCACCACGAGCCATAATTTCTACCATTTGTTTAAGTGAATCTAAAATTCCTTGACGCGAGTCTTTAGGAGAAGGCAAAACAAAACAATTGTAGAAAGTGACCAAATAACCAGCCCCGGCCCCAGCTAAAATTCTCCCACCGGGGACATATTTAAAATCTTTCATTGCCCAAAAAAAGTTTTTTTGCCATTGTTTTTGTTGTTTTGGTTTTTCTTTTTGAGCAACCGCCCTTGCCACTCTTTGCCACATCTCTTCTGGTGTTTTTTCAATCGGTTGACCAGCCTTATCTTTTAAGGCATAGCGATCCAAAAAAACTTTTTTAGCAATACCAGAAAAATCCATAGATTTTTAGATTTATAACAATTTTTTTAATTCTCTTTCAAAATCTTCAAGATCAACAAACCGTTGAAATACCGAGGCAAAACGGATATAGGCAATTTTATCAAGAGTTTTTAATTTTTTGGCAACCAATTTTCCAATCGCTTGACTTTCTACCTCTTCTTTGTCCATTTGTTTAATTTCTCCTTCAACTTGGTTGACAATCTTCTCTACCTGCTCGGCATTTACGGTAGTTTTTTCAACTGCCTTTAATAAACCTTTTTTTAATTTTTCTCTGTCAAAACGCTCTCTTCTTCCATCTCTTTTGATAACCAAAATTGGTAAGTCCTCCACTTTTTCATAAGTGGTAAATCTTTTTTGACATCGTGGACATTGTCGCCGACGCCTAATTACATTACCATCATCAGAAAGCCGGGTTTCAATTACGTCAGTATCTGGATTGCCACAAAAAAGACAGCGCATATAATCTTTTTTTCAAAAAAATTAATTATCTAAATAATAAAAAACATATTTGGTGTCCGTTTAAAATTTAAAACACTAAAGGTATGATTTCAAGATGTCAAAATAATAACAAAATATATCATTTTTTTATTTAGCTTCAGAAATTTTTTAAATAAGTTAAAAAAATAAAAATACCAAAATTTTGTTGAACAGACAAAAAATATAAGCTTTTTTTAAAGCCCGACGCAAAAAGAGGTAAATTTTTTATAATTACAGTATCAAAACAAGATTCAAATAATTTTTAGAAACAAAGCAAGCCAAAAAATATGATTTTAATTGATATTCTTTTTCCAAAAACCTGTTTTGGTTGCGGTCACCTGGGAACTTATTTTTGTCAATCTTGTGTGAAACATTTAATTAAAATTAAAAACGACACCTGTCCTTATTGTAATAAAGCTAGCCCCCTCGGATTGACTCATCCGGTCTGTCGAAGAAAAAATGGTTTAGACGGAGCGGTTTCCCTTTTTTATTATAGTGGCCTATTCAAAAGGATAATAAAAAAAATCAAATACCGTTTAGTCAGAGAAGCACAAAAAGAATTTTTTGATCAAATTGGGTTATTAATAATTGACAAAATGATTAAATATAAAAAAATTGATCAAAACTTTTATGTTCAGCCGATTCCTCTTTCCAAAAAACGACTGCATCAGCGGGGCTTTAATCAAGCAGAGCCGCTGGCTAATTTTTTAACCAAATTTTTAAATTTTAGGCCGGGTGATTTTTTAATTAGGAAAAAAGAAACCGCAATTCAAGCACAATTAAAAAACAGCAGAGACCGCTATTTTAATCTTAAAGGTGCCTTTAGTCTTAATTCGACAAGTTCTCCTAAAAATAAAAAAATTATTTTAGTTGACGATATTATTACCACAGGGACGACCGTCAAGGAGGCGGCGCGGGTATTAAAGATTGGTTTGGCGGAAAAAGTAATTGCGTTTTCTCTTGCCAAGGGTTAATTAATTGTTTAAAATCAAATTATTACCATGCAAAAAACTTATAAAATAGAAATTTCTGCCAAAACAATTGTTTTTACAGTGATATTTCTTTTATTTCTTAAATCTCTTTGGTTAATAAGAGAGCTACTTTTTTCTTTTTTAATTGCTTTCATTATGATGAGCGCTATTAAACCGGTAGTGGTATTTTTGGAAAAAAAAGGCCTCCCTCGCCTATTATCAACCATTATTATTTTTGTCGTATTAATATTTTTTCTGTCCTACGCCCTTTTTATTATTGTTCCTTTGCTAGTTATTCAACTCGTCGGTTTAATTAAAAACTTGCCGTTGATTATCGAAGGCCTTTCTCCTTCTTTAATTCACTCTTTTGAGTTAAATTCCCTAAGCCAATATTTACCAGACTTGACAAACCAGATATTTAATTTAGTTAAAAATCTTTTTAGCAACGCTGTTTTTATTATTTCCACCCTTTTTTTCAGTTTTTACTTTACTCTCGAAGAAAACTTTATTCAATCAATTTTAATTAAATTTTTAGGAGAAAAAGAGGCTAAAAAAATATCTTTAATTTTCGCCAGCGTTGAACGACGGCTGGGAGCCTGGTTTTGGGGCGAGATTTTTTTAATGTTTATTGTTGGCTTTTTAACCTTTATCGGTTTATCTTTGATCGGAATTAAATACGCACTGCCCTTAGCGTTTATTGCCGGTTTATTGGAAATAGTTCCCAATCTTGGTCCAACGATCTCTACAATTCCTTCTTTTTTAGTCGCCCTTAATCAATCATTTTTTTTAAGTATTTCAGTAATCGCCCTATATTTCTTGATCCAACAGGTAGAAAACAATATTATTGTTCCTCAAGTAATGAAAAAAGCCGTTGGTTTAAATCCGATTATTACTTTAACCGCTCTGATTATCGGTGGTAAAATTGGTGGAATTGTCGGTGTTCTTTTAGCCGTCCCAATTACTTTATTTATTGAAACAGTTTTAATCGAAATTCTTAAAAGTAAAAACTCCCCCTAATAAATTTTGCGTGAAATCTGCGGTTAATTTGCGGTAATTTTTTGAACCAAGATTGTCGTTGATAATTTTTAAAATATATTATAAATTAAAAAGACGTTTTAAAATTTCTAATGACAGGCCCTATATGAAAATCGCTGTTTTGGGCGGAGGAATAACTGGTTTAACTGCCGCTTATTTATTAGCACAAAAAAACCACCGGGTGACTATTTTTGAAAAAGAGGCCCGTCTTGGTGGTTTGGCCGCCGGCTTTAAAAAACCCAACTGGGATTGGTCAGTTGATCTAACCTATCATCACTTGTTTGCTAATGATTATGAAATTCTAAATTTTTTAAAAGAGATTGATTTTAAGGAAATTTTTTTCCAAAAACCAATTACTGCCTCTCTTTACCAAAATAAGGTTGGTGACTACCAAATTTATCCACTAGATACACCAATTGATTTTTTAAAATTTCCCCTTCTGTCTTGGCAGCAAAAAATTAGAGCCGGAGCAATTATAGCTTTTTTAAAGGTGTCCCCTTTTTTCGATTTCTACAATCATAAAAAAGCTAAAGACTTTCTTTGTCAAACAATGGGAGAACCAGCTTGGGAAGTCCTTTGGCAAGAGCTTTTTCGGAAAAAGTTCGGTAAATATGCGGGAAATATTTTAACGTCTTTTTTTTGGGCAAGGATTAAAAAAAGAACCAAGTCTTTAGGTTATATTAAAGGAGGTTTCCAGGCTCTTGTTGATTTTATTGAAAAAAAATGTCAACAGGCAGGGGTAGAAATCGTAAAAAATTTTGAGATTAAAAGGATAGAGAAGAGGAATAATATATATAATGTATATTATAATAATAAAAAATTTGAGGCGATCATTTCTACTTTGCCGAGTGCAATTTTAACCAAGGTCGCTAAAAATATTTTCCCCTCAGCTTATCTTAGTCGGTTAAAAAAAATAAAATATCTTCATAATATTAGTTTAATCTTGGAATCAGAAAAACCCCTACTTGACAAAACATATTGGTTAAATATCTGTGTTCGGGAAGTCCCATTTACAGTAATAGTCCAACAGACAAACTTTATTGATAAAAAATTTTATGGCGACAAACACCTTATTTATGTCGGCAATTATGTCGATGACGATAGTCCGCTATTAAACTTGTCGGCCGACAAAATTTTTAATTATTATTTTCCTTATTTAAATAAAATAAACAAAAACTTTAATAAAAAACTAAATTTTTATGTTTATAAAACACTATTTGCTCAACCGATTTTTAATCGAGATTTTGTCAATAATAAACCGGAAACGGTTACACCAGCGAAAAACTTTTTTATTAGTAATCTTGATTTAACCTACCCTTATGATCGCGGAACAAATTTTGCTGTTTTAATTGGCAAAAAAATTAGTCAGTTGGTATAATAAAAAAATGGAGCAAAAAAACTATTTTCTCTCCCTTGCGGCGACATTATTAATGGTTTTAATATGTCTTTTTTTAATCAAATTTTTTAATATTTCTTACCCGATTACTATTATTACCACAACCAAGACTTCCGAGTTGGCCGTCGTTGGCGAAGGGAAAATAGACGCTGTTCCCGATCTAGCATACGTTGATGCGGGAATTACGGTGAACAATCTCCCCACAACCGATGCCGTCCAAAACGAAATTAATCAAACCAACAACAAAATCATTGAGTCGATGAAAGCCTTAGGGATTAAAAAAGAAGACATTAAAACATCAAATTATTCAATTAACCCAAATTATTCTTACGATGGTGGCAGAGATAAAATTAGCGGTTATAACGGTAATGCCACCACCACGATTAAAATAAGAAATATTCAATTAGTGCCTAAAGTAATTCAGGCGGTTACCGCCGCTGGGGCTAATCAGGTTCGCGGAGCAAGATTTACTATCGATAAACCAGAGGTTTATCGCGAACAAGCCAGAGACCTCGCTATTAAAAATGCTAAAATTCAAGCCCAACAGCTAGCAAAAAAATTAGGTATAAGTTTGGGAAAAATAACCAACATTGTTGAATCCTCACCAACCAATTATAATTATCCGGTTTATGCCGCTCAATCAATGCTCGAAAGCAAAATAGCTGGTAGCACACCAGAGATTGAGCCGGGAACCCAGACTTATACTTCGGTAGTGACGCTTTATTTTGAAAAGAAGTAACTACCCAACTATTGAGTTTTACCCGTATACCATATAGAATTATGGCAACAACCACAACTGTTATAATATTTATTATTAACACCGGGGATTAGTTCAGATGGCCAGAACGTACGCTTTGGGAGCGTAAGGTCGCCGGTTCAAGTCCGGCATCCCCGACCAAAATTTTAATGCGAAATAACCCGATGGGCAATTAAATGAGTCATATCAAAAAAAGCCTCAAAATATTTTTGTCCTGGTGAGTTTTCTTGCCTTTTTTTTACCACTTCTTGACCGAGAGCGGCTGGATTATTAAAGACCCCTTCATCTAATAAAACATAATCATCTTTTACTCTATCAAAGGGGTAATTATTAACTAAAGCAACCGGTGACTCGATACAAAAAGAAACGGTTTGTTTTTTAAAGTCGATAGAAAAAATTACCGGTCCCCAAAGAACAAATACACGACTATGTAAACGAATTATATTAATTTGGCCAAATTTATATTTTTTTCCTTCCTTTCCAAACAACAAATCAAAAAAAGGAACCCAATTTTTAAGTCCATTCAACAACCGAGATTCGATATTTTTGCCTTTTATAAATTTACTTAGAGCTGGTGGTAAATCCGGTCGTCCACTCTCTTTAAGTAAATGTTTAATTCGTGGAAACCAATTGTGTAGGTAAGAATACCCAGACCAACCTTTAGGTGCTTGGCTTAATATCTTAACCCATATAGTTATTAGAGGCTTAGCCTGAGCTTCTGGTAAATAAAAAAAATAATTATTAGGTTCTCTTCCAGAGTTTAAGTCATTAAACCAACGACCAATCGCTCCAAAAGGCTCGGTAACAAGAAGCTTTGTTGAAAAAACAAGGCCAAAAAAATCATCTAAACCACATCCAATTCGTTTATTAAATTCTTCTGTAGATAAAGATTCACCAGTTCTTAGTTCTTTATCGGGTCCTAAAACCATAAATTATTTCATCTTCTTTAACTTTTTTTTAAAATAATCAACATAGGGAATGGTTGTTGGATCTTGTTGATAAAGGGCAGCTAAATACATACTCAAAAAATTTCCAAAGGCCATCAGCTCCAAGGCTTGCTCTAAGATATTCCCTCCTTTTAATTGATACCAAAAGGTTTCGATATTATTTTTTTTAACCACTTCCTCAGTGATATAAAAACGTTTTTTAATTTGAGGAGAATAAAAAACCGAGTAGAAAAAAATAAAAACCGCGATTTTTTTCAAAACTTCTGGGAATTTTAATCCCTCCATTAAATGATGGTTTAATTCCGGGATAATACGAAAAGAAGAAATCGCTTTGGCAGTTTCATTTATTTGGTTGGCCATACCATTGCCGATTCCGGTCAAAAATTCAGCGACAATAAAATAAGGATATTTTTGAAAAATTTTTTTAGCCAATATTTTAGCAGGATTTTTTTTCAGCGGATTTTCAATAAAAAAATCAGTCATTAATAAAGGTAGTTTTTTTATCGCTTGGTTAATCATTATTTTATCTATCTTAATTAATCCTAAGTTTACTAAAATACCAAGTAATCCACCAAAAGCATATCCAAAACCGATTCTTGGTTGCCCAGAAGGATTATAAATTGGATTATAAACATATAACGGAGCAGCGATTTTGTTTAAAAAAATCTGTAAGTCGCCTCCCGAAGACAAACCAGTTAATAAGGCCCCTTTTTTATAAGCGGTTTTACCGTTAATCAAAACCTCTTCGGTTGTTCCTGAATAAGATGAAAGAATATATAAGGTTTCATGGTTGACAAATTCCGGAACAATATAATCATCATTAATAATAAATGGGATAGTGAGATAATTTTTAAAAAGCTCTTTGATTATCAGAGCGGGAAAACGCGAGCCGCCCATTCCTGCTACTACCAAATTTTTTACTTTTCGATATTTTTTAGGATAACTAATTTTTTGGGACTCTAAAAAAGCCTGTTGAATTTGTTTTGGAAAATTGTTAATCGACCTTAGGACTTTATCGCCGCCCTGGGTTTCTAAAACAGTTTTTTTATCATCAAGATTAATCATAATAAAAAGCTTACAAAACTAATAAAAAAATACCACTTTTATAATTTTAACAAACACAAATTTAGTATAATAAATTTGTGAATACAAAACAAAAAATTATTCTCTATCTTAAGGTCTTTCGCGTTAATCAATGGATTAAAAACCTAGTGATTTTTACCGCGGCGATTTTTTCCGGCGAACTTTTTACTTCGAAAGTTTTTTTTCGCAGTTTAGAGACCTTTATTCTTTTTTGCTTTTTATCATCAACCTCATATATTCTTAATGATATTATCGATTTTCCTTATGACAAAAAACACCCGATTAAAAAAAACCGACCAATTGCCGCCGGGCAAATTACTATACAGGAAGCGACTTTTTTGGTTTTTATATTAATCCTAATTTCTTTGATTGCCGCTCTGTTTTTTTCTATCTCTCTTTTCTTTTTAGCCCTGGTTTTTTTAATTCTCCATTTTCTTTATTCTCTTTATCTTAAGAAGTATCCCATAATCGACATTTTTTCTATTTCTTTTTCTTTTATGATTAGGACTTTGGCCGGAGAAGTAGTTAGTGGTTATCACATTCCTATTTGGCTTTTTCTAACAATATTTTTTATTTCTCTTTTTATGGCCTCGGTGAAGCGCCATGCTGAATTGGTAGCCCATGGTCATGAAACCCGCGCCTCCCTTTTTTATTATAAAGAGCATTTATTAGATTTTTTAACGACAACTTTTGCTACAACAACAATTTTTTCTTATTCATTTTATACTTATTTTGAAAGATTGCCGGTCGCCTCAACGCCTTTTTCAAGGCTTTTTTCAGAAATATTTCCTAACTTTGAGGCGAGAAAATGGTTGATGGTTACTATCCCACTGGTTGTGTACGGCATCGCTCGCTATGCTCAACTTCTTTATGAGAAAGAAGAAGGCGAGGCGCCGGAAAAAATAATTACCCAAGATCTACCTTTAATAATCACAATTTTTTTATGGGGAACAATTATTATCAGTCTAATATACTTACTTTAATTTTTTTAGAAAGTTAGAAAAAGGAAAAAAGCGACTTTTGTCGCATATAAGCGATTGATATTTTTTTAAAAAAATTAGATAATAAAGCCGATTATAATTTTATTACATCTATGAAAGGACAAAGATCAAAAAATGACGGGTCGGAAAAAAAAGACCAAAAAAAACAGGCGGTCTCTTTAGCGATTGAGCAAATACAAAAACAATTTGGTCGTGGAGCAATTATGAGATTGGGAGCTGGGCCGGCGGCGACGGTTGAAGTATTAAAAACTGGCATTCTTCCTCTAGACATGGCTTTAGGAGTGGGTGGAGTACCCAAAGGAAGAATTATTGAGATTTTTGGACCAGAAGCGTCAGGAAAAACCAGCCTTTGTTTAGCCCTAATTGCGGAAACCCAACGCCAAGGAGGGGTGGCTGCTTTTATTGACGCTGAACACGCTATGGACCCGGGCTGGGCTAAAATTTTGGGGGTCAAACTAGAAGACTTATTAATCTCCCAACCAGACACAGGGGAACAGGCGTTAGAAATTGCCGAGGCCCTCATTCGATCCGGCGGCGTTGATCTTATCGTCATCGATTCGGTAGCCGCTCTGGTTCCTCGTTCGGAGATCGAGGGAGAGATGGGAGAAGCCCAAATTGGTCTTCAAGCAAGGTTAATGTCCCAAGCCTTAAGAAAGCTAACCGGTGTTGTTTCGAAATCCAAAACGACAGTGGTTTTTACCAATCAGATAAGATTGAAAATTGGGATTATGTTTGGTAATCCAGAAACGACCCCAGGCGGGCTGGCCTTGAAATTTTATTCATCTGTCCGGATTGATGTTAGAAAAATTGAGACCCTTAAAAAAAACAATCTCGTTTATGGAGCTAGGATTAGGGCAAAAATTGTTAAAAATAAAGTGGCTCCTCCTTTCAAAGAAGCAGAAATAGTGATTACTGCCAATGGGATTGATAAGGAAGAAGGGGTAATTGACGCGGCCTTGACCGCGGGGATATTAAATAGAAGCGGTTCGTTTATAAAAATGGGAGAAAAGATTCTAGCCCAGGGGAAAGACCAATTAAAAGAAGTTTTAAGTCAAGACGAAAAACTACGAGATCAATTAATCAAACAAATTACCCAAAAAAGTCACTAATTCCCAAAGAGTTTTAGATAAATTTAAAGATTTAAAATGAGTGATGAATCAGCTTTTCAACATTATCTAAATCGATTACAACGATTTTTAAAAATTCGCTTCCGAACAGAAAAAGAAATCCGCGATTATTTAAAAAGAAAAAAAGCCCCAGAAAAAGCAATAGAAAAAATAATCAACCAGCTTAAAGAAGAAGAAATCATTAACGATCAACAATTTATAAAATGGTGGGTAGACCAACGAAACGACTTTAAACCAAAAGGATCGTTTGCTCTTAAACAAGAGCTGTTGCTAAAAGGAATTGATAAAGAACTACTTGATAATTTTTTTGCTGGGAGAGATGAAAATCAAGAAATCGAATTAGCCCTAAAAGCTATTAAAAAAAAACAAAAAACCCTTGGTTTTAATAAAAAAGGAGAACACAACCAAAAAATCATCAACTTTTTACTCCGGCGAGGTTTCTCTTTTGAAATAGCCAAAAAAGCATTTGAAATTTTTCAGAAAAAGAATAAAATATAAACAGGGATAAAATCTAAATTATTATAAATTGTCTTATTGGAGAAAGATATAGAAATTAAGCCATTATCCATATGAACTCATTGTTTTATTAAAATAAACTAAAGGCACTAATCCTATCTCCTTAAGACGAAATATTAAACAATATGTTTAAAAACTTTCTTAAAAAATTATTTGTTAAAGAAAAAGAAAAAGAATTGGCAGAAGCCAAACAAAAAGCCAAAGAAATAATTTTAAAAGCTGAAGAAGAGGCTTTATTAATTAAACAAAAGGCAGAAGAATTAGTAAGAAGAATGACAGCGGAAACAGTAGAAGCAGAAAAAAGAATTGCCAAAAAAGAGCAACAGGTTGAAGATCAAAGAAATTATTTAGAGAAAGAAAAAGCTTTTTTTGATAAAGAAAAGAAACAGGTTCAGTATTTAAAAAAAGAGCTGGAAGAAAAAAGAGAACTAATGTTGCAAAAACTTGAAAAAGTCGCCCAGATGACTAAAGAACAGGCTAGAAATCTTTTACTTCAAGGATGGGAAGAAAAGTTAAAAACAGAAATTGCAAAAAAAATAAAACAAGCCGATGAAGAAATCAAAAGACAAACCGAAGAAAAAGCCAAACAAATATTGGTCGACGCAATGCGTTTTGGAGCAATCGATTATGTAGCGGAATATACTTTATCTGTCGTTAATCTACCCAATGAAGATTTTAAAGGAAGAATTATTGGAAAAGATGGCCGAAATATTAGAGCTTTTGAATTAGCAACAGGCGTTGATGTTGATTTAGAAGAAGAAGGAGTTATTCGACTTTCTTCTTTTGACGCCATAAGAAGAGAAATCGCCAAAATTTCTTTAGAGCGATTAATAAAAGATGGCCGAATTCAGCCAGAAAGAATCGAAGAAATTGTTCGCAAAAGCAAGGCAGAGATAGAAAAAAATATCTTTAAGGCAGGAGAAGAATTAACACATAAAGTTGGTGTTTTTAATTTACCCACAGAAATCATTAAGCTTTTAGGAAAATTTAAATACCGATATTCATATGGCCAAAACATGATCACCCATACTCTTGAGGAAACAAAAATAGGGATCGCCCTCGCCCACGAACTAAAGGCCGATATCAACACAGTAAAGTTAGGCTGCCTTCTTCATGATATTGGTAAGGTTATTAATGACAAAGAAGGATCTCATGTAGATTTAGGGGTAAATTTATTAAAAAAATATCGTTTTCCCGAAAAAATTATTGATGTGGTTGCTTCTCACCATGAAGACATTCCTTTTAAATCAGTTGAAGCAGTAATAGTTTATATTGCTGATGCGGTTTCTGGAGGAAGACCTGGGGCCAGACATGAAGATTTTGAAGAGTATTTAAAAAGAATTAAAACGATCGAAGAGATTGCCAAAAGCAAAAAAGGAGTAAGAGAAGCTTATGCTCTTCAGGCGGGTCGAGAATTGCGGGTAATTGTTAAGCCCGAAGAAATAAGCGATGAGGAAGCAGCAATTCTTGCTGAAAAAATAAAAGAAGATTTGGAAAAAAAATTTGAAGTTTTCCCCGGCCAGATTAAGGTGACGGTTATTAGAGAATTCAGAACAGAGGCGATTACCAATATTTAAAGAATTTAATCTATTTTGACGATTTTATTAAAAAAGCAGACAAAGCTTGCAGCGCTTTTTTTACCATAAATTTTTTTGTCCAAACCAAAACAGCTACCGACCGGCAGATTTTTTTAAAGGAACTCCTCAATAGAATTTTTTTATATACAAGTCATTAAGAAGCCCCAAATTGATACAGATTGTTATAATAAGATATTTTAAATACGGATTGACAAGAAGCGACAAAACTTCTAAGATGATGAAGCAACTTTTTAATTATTAGTTTAAAAAACTACCGATAGGGGGTGATACTACATGACAAAGGCAGATTTAGTGGCTCAAGTAGCCAAAAAAGCCGGTTTAACCGCCAAAGCAGCTAAAGAAGCGGTTAATACTGTATTTAATACCATGTCTGACGCCCTTAAAAGAGGGGAAAAAGTCGTGGTAACCGGTTTTGGAACCTTTATGGTTAGGCGAAGAGCGGCCAGAAAAGGGAGAAATCCTCAAACTGGAGCCGAAATTCAAATTCCCGCTACCAAAACCCCTGGTTTTACTGCGGGAAAAAGTCTTAAAAGATTGGTTAAATAAAACCAAAAACTTTTTCAAAAAACACCCTGAACCCCAGGTGGTTCAGGGTTGTTTTTTTTTATCCACTTTGATATAATTACCAAACCAATGAAAAAAATTACTTGGTATTTATTTATCTTTTTATTTTTTAATTTTATCGCTTTCTCTTTTTCTTTAATTGCTTATTCTGAAGCAATTGTTTTTTCACAATCTAAAGTGGTTTATGAAATGCCTTATCCGGGAATTTTACCAGACCACCCTCTTTATCCTTTTAAAATTATTAGGGACAGAGTTTTAGAATTTATGACCCGGGATAATCTTAAAAAAGCCCAGCTTTATCTTTTATATTCCGACAAAAGAGTAGCGATGGCAATTAAGCTGATTAAAAAAGGAAAAGACAAACAGGCAATTTCTACTTTTTCAAAAGGAGAAAAATACTTTCTAAAAATTCCTAACCTTTTAGACGCTTCAAAAAAACAGGGAGTAAATCCACCAAGCGATTTTATTAATAAATTAAAAACCAGCAACGCCAAACATAAAGAAATTATTGAAGAAATAATGAAGACTGCCCCCCAAGGGCAACTAGGAGCGATTACCGAAATTTTAAGACTCAATCAAGAAATTGAAAAAAAACTTAATCAGTGGTAATAAGGGAAAAAACTACTCCCAGCAAAAAAAAATTTTGGTAAAGAGTCAACCAATAATGATCAAAAACCCCAGTTATTAAAAAAACCAACAAGCAATAAACAAAAATTTTAGACTTTAAGAATTTCTTTATCAAAAAAAAAGATAAAGAAACAATAAAAAGACCAAATAAACCACACTCTGCTAAAAAAAGGAGAAAAACATTATGAACCGGTTGTTGAAAAAAATAAGGAAGACGACTAGGAAAGCCCTCCTGAGCTAATAAATAATTTCCCATTCCTACGCCAAAAACCGGCTTGTTTAAAATAATAATCAAAGCGTTTTTAAAAAGCTCTAGTCTTTTATCAAGCGTTAAGGGGTCTCCCCGAAATTGTAAAAAAATCAACCCAACAATTAAGAAAGCAACAACTTTCGCCAATAAACAAAGAGGACAATTTTTTTTAAACCGTAGCCAATAAAAAGTATTTAAAAATAAAAAAATCAAAATACAGATTTTTGAAAAAGAAAGAAGAATTAATAAAGAAAAAATTAATAAAGAAACATTTTTTAAAATAAAAAATTCATCAAACTTTTTATTTAATAAAAAATAAAAATATAGAAGAAGATAAAAACCGCCAAGAGAATTGGGGTGAGAAAAAGTACCATAAGGCCTCATAATTTCAATTCCCCCAAAAGAAGTTTTAGCAACTCCTGGAGTAGATAGGTTCATATAGCGTTCCCCAAAAAAATAAAACACTCCCTGAATAGCATGTTGATTAATAAATTGTAAACAGACCAAAATAATTTCTAATAATCCTCCGCAAAAAAAACCTAAAAAAATAATTGTCTTATCAAAATTTTTTTTATTAAAAATGGCAAAAATAATAAAGAACTCCAACCACCTTAGATATCGATATATACTAATTGGTTTTGATTGGGACATTAATAAATTAATAAAAAAAAGAATTAATATTATTAAAACTGTCGGTTTTTTTAAAAAATCAACGATATTTTTTAAATTTAAAATAGTTAATAAAAAAACAATGATATCAATTAAATAAATTGTTGGCGAAAGATAATCAACCCTTATTCCAGAAAGATAAGAAAAATTGAAAAAAAAATGTTTCCCAAATTGGGTTGGAAGAAGAAAAATAAAAAAAAACAGCAATAAATTATTTAAACGCTTCATAATTATTTTTTAAAATAAGGTTGGTTGGGCATCAATTTGAGGGGTTGATCCTCCAACTGACTTTTCTTGATTGAAAATTTTTACTACTCCAAAAACACCATCATATCCGGGATCAACAAAAACCCGGCGTTCTCTAATAATTTTTATTGCCTCTTTTAATTTATTAATACCGGTTTTTTCGATCTCTAAATAATCTTTTTTTATTAAAATATCAAATTCCGTTCCCAAAGTTTTAATTAAATTGTTATATTCTGTTAGAGCTTTAGTTGGCGAATTAAAAATTTCTATTAAAACTTCAAGAAGAGGAACCAACGAGACAAAAGGAGGGCGTTTTTTTTCTTTTTCATAAACAAAAATTAAACCAGCCTTATTTTTTAAAAAAATTAAATCTTTTTTAGTAATTCGACGCCAGGCTAAGTCTAAGACACGGTTTTCTACCCCGATTGTCAGAGGTTTTTTACAAATTGGGCAAATTTTTCCTTTTTTTAATACTTCCTCTGGATTATAACGAAGATTATGAGCCCGATGACCTGACCAATGGTATTTTCCTTCTTCGGGGAAAAATTCGATCGTATAACCAATTTTTAGTCTTCCAGTTGGATCTTTTTTAATTGCTTTGATAATATCATCGTAAGTTAAATCATTAATATTTAATTGATCGTTGGCTTTATTAGGAACAAAAACAGTTGCTTCCCGGCCTAGCTTTGGTCCAGAATGGGCGTCGGAAAAAGATAAAATCGATCGGTTTTCTAATTCTTTTATTTGCCAATTCATAATCGGATCAGAAGAAAGACCAGTTTCTACAGCATAAATATAATTTTCTAATTCACCAAAAGCCTCAGTCATTGAATCGAAACCAGACTTTGATCCATACAAAGAAAACCAAGGAGTCCAAGCATGGCAAGGCACTAAAAGAATATTTTTGTCGATATTTAAAAGAATTTTTAAAAGATCTTTAGCGGAAATTCCCATAATTGGCCGGCCATCTGCTAAAAGATTGACCCCATAATCTAAAAGCTTTTTATTGATTTTTTCTACCGTCTCGATCGAAGGTGAAAAAACTAAATTATGAATACGATGAATTTTCCCATTCTGATTATAAATACTAGAAAGCTCGCTGGTTAAAATAAACCGGACAGGGCTTTTACTAGACAAACTATAAATTCCTGGCGTTGTTTCTTTTAAACGGGATTTAATTTCTCTTAACCAAAGAGGGTGCGTCCAATCTCCGGTTGTCACTAAATTAATACCTTTTTTTTCTGCCCAATTGGCAATTTCTAAAAGATCCATTTTTTGAGAAACTGCCCGAGAATATTTTGAATGTAGGTGAAGATCGGCTATAATTTGCATATGTTATATTAATTATAACGATTTATCAGTTAATTTTAAAAAAACTATGAAAGGATTTCTTGATTTTATTAGAGAGCGTGGGGTAGTTGGTTTTGCCGTCGCTTTTATTTTGGGTGGAGCGATCACCAAAGTGGTTACCTCGTTTGTTACTGATATTATTAACCCCTTAGTGGGTTTGCTTTTATCAAAAACAAAAAGCCTTGAGGCGATGTCTTTCCAAATAGCTGGGGCAAAAATTCTTTGGGGGCATTTTTTAAGCACCACCCTAGATTTTCTGATTATTTCTTTAGTAGTTTATTTTATTGTTAAGGGCTTAAAAGTAGAAAAAATTGACAAGAAAAAATAACCTAAAATATGATGAAAATTATTAATAGAAGGTTTAACCGAGATTATGAAATAATTGAAAAATATGAAGCAGGAATTGTTTTAACTGGTCCAGAAACCAAATCGGTTAAAGCCGGCCATATTAGATTAGAAGATTCTTTTATAAAAATTATCGGCAACGAGGCTTATCTTGTCAATGCCGAAGTTCAAATTTATCAATTTGCCAAGCCCCAAGGGTATGATGCCCGCCGGACGAGGAAACTTCTTTTACACAAAAAAGAACTAATCCGTTTAAAAACCAAGTTAGCTAGCGGTTCTAGATTGACGATTGCCCCAATTTCGTGTTATAATAAACATGGTCTAATAAAGCTAGAAATTGCTCTGGCAAAAGCAAAAAAAGAAAGGGAGAAAAGAAAAATGGAAAAAGAAAGAGATTTAAAAAGAGAAGAAGAGAGAAGGATAAAGGAGTATATAAGAAGTTAGGATTTATTTTATTAGATAAAAGAAATAGTTTCTAAAACATACTAAAATTATTGTTTTTTTTGGGGATGCTAGGCATCGACGGGAAACGCTCTTTTAAAAAAGGTTAGGGCGCACCTATGCGTTAAATGGAAAAAACAACTGCTAACGAAGAATTCGAAGCAGCTCAAGCTTTTTATGCCCGACAAGCTAGGCTTTATGCTTTTGCTTAAGGCATAAATTAGCAAGAGACTCTTTTTAAGTTTTTTCCGGTTCAACTTAAAAAGGGGCAACTAACCGGAATACGGTTTTTCAGAGTTTTTGGTTGGCTGAAAATCCTAAAACCCTCAACCGACATTCCGTTGCCGTTTGGTTATTTAAAGGCGCGGAATAGAGATAAAAATAACCTATCCCTAACTAAACTTTTTTAAAAAGTTTTCTCGGACCCGGGTTCAATTCCCGGCATCTCCACCACATCAAACATGGTTTTTTAACGCGTTTAAGACAGGTCGCGACCGGGCGCGGTTGCAGTAATGCTTTCTCAATATACAAATCTTATAGAAATATCGGAATTTTCCAATAAACAATTGCCTCGATATTTTTTTCTTACTTAGAAATAGGAACCTATATATTTACTTTGGTAAACTATAAGTATGAAAAATAAAGAGTTGGCCAAGATATTTAATGAGATAGCTGATTTTCTGGAAATGCAAGGCGTTGCCTTCAAACCCTATGCTTATCAAAAAGCTGCTATTACCATCCAAACTTTAGAAGAAGACGTTTCGGATATTTATAAAAGCGGTGGAAGAGAGGCATTGCTTAAAATTCCGGGAGTGGGAGAAAGCATTGCCGACAAAATTGAAGAATATTTAAAAACCGGCAAAATAAAATATTTTGAAGAATTAAAAAAACAAACCCCAGTCAATATTGAGCAATTAATCGATATTGAAGGACTGGGGCCAAAAAAAATCAAAATTTTGTATGAAAAATTAAAAATTAGAACAGTGAAACAACTCGAAGAAGCGGCCAGAAAACATAAAATAGCTAAGCTTTTTGGTTTTGGTGAAAAGACAGAACAAAATATTTTGCAAGGGATTGAGTTTTTAAAAAGAAATAAAGGAAGATTTTTACTAGGAGAAATTTTGCCTAAAGCAGAGGAAATTTTAACCCAACTTAAAAATCTTAAGGAAGTAGAAGAAATCTCTTTTGCTGGTTCAATAAGAAGAATGAAAGAAACAATAGGAGACATTGATATTTTAGTTGTCTCTTCGAAGCCAAAAAAGGTGACGGAGTTTTTTACTTCACTGCCCGGGATTATTAAAATCTGGGGTCGGGGGGCGACGAAATCTTCAATTAGACTTAAAGAAGGTTTTGATGTAGATTTACGGGTGATTCCAAAAATTTCTTATGGAGCTGCTCTTCAATATTTTACTGGGTCGAAGGAACACAATATTATTTTAAGAAAAATAGCCATAGATAAAGGCTATAAACTTAATGAATACGGACTTTTTAAAGGAAAAAAAATGGTTGGTGGAAAAACAGAAGAAGAAATTTATAAAATTTTAGGTCTAGTGATGATGCCGCCGGAACTTAGAGAAGACAAGGGAGAAATTGAAGCGGCAATTAGACAGGCGGAGGGAAACCCCAACGGCTTGCCACAAATTATTGATCAAAAAGATATAAAAGGAGATTTACATTGTCATTCAAATTGGGACGGTGGAGCAAATTCTTTAGAAGAGCTGGCTTCAGCCGCCCAAAAAATGGGTTATCATTATTTAGGGATCGCAGATCATACAAAATTTTTAAGGATAGAACATGGCTTAGATGAAAAAAAACTTGATAAAAGAAACAAAGTAATTGATCAATTAAATAAAAAATTTAATAATTTTAGACTCCTTAAGGGATGTGAGGCGAATATTATGAATGATGGCTCAATTGATATTAATGATGAAGCTTTAAAAAAATTGGATTATGTTATTGCCGGAATTCATTCTAACTTCAAAATGAATAAACAAGTAATGACCGCCAGAATAATTAACGCTTTAAAAAATCCCCACGTTGATATTCTTTCTCACCCAACTGGCCGGCTAATCAATAGACGCGATGAATATCAAATTGATTTAGAAAAAATTTTTAAAGCCGCCAAAGATTTAGGAAAAATATTAGAAATTAATTCTTTTCCAGATAGATTGGATTTAAATGATAACAATATAAGGCGAGCCAAGGAAATAGGGGTAAAAATGATCGTCAATACCGATGCCCACCATCAAGATCAATTAAGATATATAAGGTTTGGTGTCGCGCAGGCGCGTCGAGGATGGGCAGAAAAACAAGACATTATTAACACAAATTCTCTTAATGACCTTTTATGGTTTTTTAAACACACCTCGTAGGTGTGTCGAGGCTATTTTTAATTAAATTTTCTAATCACTGCTTTTACTACGCCGTAAATTTGCAATTCAAAACGGGGATAAAGAGGCGGATATCTAGGATTAGCGGCTACCAAAAAAGTTCTTCCAAAACCTCGTTCTTTACGCAAAATTTTTAAAGTCCATTCTTTATCAATCTGGGCCAAAACCACATCTCCCGGAGACGCATTGGTTTTTCTTTCGATAATAACAATATCTCCTTCAAAAATACCAATTCCCGCCAAAGAGTCACCGTTAACTTTCAGTAAAAAAGAAGCTTCAGGATTTTCTATTAAATATTCATCGAGAGAGAGATAGTTTTTATTTTCTTCAGCCAAAATAGGAAAACCAGCCCTAACAAAACCAAGTAAAGGCAGGCTAAAAAATTTAGTTGTTGGCGCCAATTTACTGTTTTCTTTTTTTAAAAAACCAGCCTTAATCCAATTTCTAACAATTTTAAAAACAGAATTTTTTGAAGAAAAACCAAAAAGAGAAAGCATTTCCGAATAAGAAGGGAGACGTTTATTTTTTCTAAAAAAAGATTTGACGATGTTAAGCAAATCTTCTCGCATATTAAAAATATTTTAGTAAACATTTGTTCACCTTGTCAAGAGGGATTTATTTTTTTCTAATTAGTTTTGGAAGAAGAACTATTTTCAATATCGGTTTGATTAAGTGGGTTTGATTGTTGTTCGTCAACGGTTTTTTTCATTTCTAAAGTTTTTTCTTCTTCGGCAACTTTTGGTTTTTCTACCTCAATAAGTTCTTCTTCAGACTTGGCTCGAAGTTTTTCTGTAATTTCCTTTTCTTTTTCTAAAAGTTCTTTGATAAGCTTAGCTGCTTCTAGTTTGGCTTTTAAATAAACAACTAGCTCCTCACCCTTTAAATTATTAATAAGAAAAATTGGTAAAATATACCCCAAATCATCAAACCCCTCCTCTCTAAGTTTTTCATCAGGAGACAAAAGTTTATTTAAAGTATTAGTAATATAAACAATATCATTATCAATCCATTCTTCTCGTGTTTTAATATTTTCGCTTAATGGAATTTCGCCTTTTTCATAATGATTAATCCACATTTTTTTAACTTCCTCATAATCTTCGATAGAAATAGATGGCGGAATAGTAACGGTTTGCTCAATGTTTCTTTCTGGTTCGGCAACCAAAGGAGCCTGCATTTTTATCATTTTTTCAATAATTTCTTGACTGGTATTTTCTTTTTGGGCGACGGCGGTAATAAATTCTTTTTTAGCGCTAATAATATTAGAAGCGGCATCGACTACCGAAGCCACTTTTTCTTTGGGGATTGCTGTTTTTTTACTAATTGTATCAATTAATTCAACTTGAGGTTGAGTTAAGCTCTCTTTATATAACGAAAGAATAATTTTTATCTTTTCGGCCGGCAACTGGAAAGATTTTACAAAACCATCAACAAAATTATTATTTTTTGATAGATAATCAATAACTTCGCGATCTGATCTTATTATATTAGAAACGTTTTTTATTACTTGAGAAACTTTATTTTTTGCAATTCTTGTTTGTTGACTAATTTGATCAATAATTTTAGTTGGAGAAAGTTGAAAATTATCTTTCCAAGAATTAAGAATTGTTTGAACTTGATTAACGGGGACTTGACTAGTTTGGGAAAGATTATTAATTAATTGATTATTGTTCGATAAAGAACTAATAAAAGTATTACTAATAGAATTAATCTTATCTTGAGGAAGTTTAACTTTGACAGAAAGAACATTGCTAATCGAGGAAGTTTGGGGAACGGTTTTAATTAATTCTTGTTTTTTTTGAATCTGTTCAATTCTGGAGGTGGAGATTGAAGACAAAATTTGTTTAGCTACTCGATCTTCTTTAACAGCCCGATTAAAAAGCTCGTTTCTAATATTCATATATTTTTGTCTTTCTGTCGGTGTTTCTGCTTTGGTGGGATTACTTAAATATTCTAAATTGCGCTTAACCGTTTGTTGAACTTGACGATTGGTTTCAAAGCGAGCGACATCAGTTATTTTTGAAGCCGAGAGATTCAGGGCTCGTGATATTTCTTCTGTTTTAGTTTTTCTTATATCTTCAATGGTTTCTAATTTTATTTTTGTGGGAATTTCTACTTCTCGCGGCATTTTAATTGTCGTAGTAGAGGTTATTGGTGATGGCGTAGGAGTCGAGGAGGGAGAGGAGGGACCCATTCTTAATTGATCATACATTGATAAAAGGATATTTTTAACAGCATAAATACCATCACAACAATAATCTCTAAAAATTCTTAACAACCACCAAGGAAAAAAAATGACCGCCCAAAGCATGATTAAGGAAATAATATATTCAGCGAAAGTATCAACATAATTTGAAGAATTTAAAAAACTTAAATGCTGGGCCGGTCCTCCGTATAAAATATTAATAGTTGTGGGATAAATAAAACCAGAATAAGAATGAGTTCTTGAAAAATCAAAAATATATGGAATGTGAGAAGCCGATCTCCAAATCGAAGCCAGAGCGCCAAGAAAAAGAGCAAATAAAGGACCATAGAAAACCCATTGAAAAAATACTCCGATCCAAATCCAACCGATATTTCTTATAAAAGTAAAAGGTAATAATAAGCCAAGAAACGGGGAGACAACGATAAGCAACCAAAGAATTATTTTTCTTAAAATTAAAGCGATTCCCAAAAAATAATAAGTAAGATTAGTAAAATTAATTAAAAACTTTGAAGTTTTAACAGATTCAAGCAAATTAATATTTAGATTCCGACAGCCTTGAAATGTTTTATAAGCTTGTTCGCTTTGCTGAATAATCGAAGCTGATAGATTGTCTTGAAGAAAAAAGATATTAAATAATTTTTCTACCCCCAATCTTTCAATAAAAAACCTCATCATTACTTCAGAAAGCTGAATAATAAAAAGAACAATTGCGGCTGAAAACCAGATATAAAGAAGCAAAAGAATAATTTTTATAATCATTGGCCAAATATCAATTTTTGGGGTAAAGTTGTATTTTTTACCAATAATAATTCCCAAACCCATTACAGCACAAACGACTATAAAAATAAAAAAAGCCACATTTCTCGAAACTGACCAGATGGAAATTAAAACTGGACTTTTATCTTCAACTGATGGATGGGTTAAAGTCCAAAGAAGAAACTGACGAGATCGTTCGCCAGCCTTACCAAGGGCAGTTACTTCCTCATCTTTCACCCAAAAATTTTTATCTTTATGAGCTAACCAATCATCATAAGAGGCAGCACAGGTATAGCCTTCTTCTCCCGGCGCTGGAGTAATTTCAAGCACAGGACAACCAGAACCACCACATGGTTCATAAACTGGCGTCGGTGTTAAAGTAGTTTGAGCACGAGTGTTTTTTACAAAAGAAAGACTAAAAAAAAATAAGAAACTTACTATAAAAATAACCACACTTTTTTTTCTTCCCATTAATTACCATGATAAAAAAACAAAAAAAATAAATCAATATAAACAAAGATTGACAAAAACCAAATTAAACAATATCATAAAATTAGAAATGAAAAAAATAAATCTTTTTTTAATCACCCTTTTTTTTAGTTTTTTTTTGCCGTTTTTTTCTTTAAAAGTCAAAGCAGAAAATAATCTTAATTATAGTATTACGTGTTTAAAAATCGAATCGACTTATAAACCTAGTTGCGTTGCTGCTTATCCATGTTTAGAACCACCACCAAACTTCAGTGTTTTAGGAAAAAAAGACCACTTATTTAAATTAAAAGGGACAGGATTTCCTCTAAATGAAGATATTTATATTATTGGTTGCGTTGAAACAGGAGGAAATTACCGTTGTACAACTGGAACGGCGGAAAATGACCAAAAAGTAAATCAACTAGGATTTGCAATAGTTAAAGATCCTACACATGAATTTTATGTTGTCGGCGGTAATCCAGTTAGAGCAGCGAGCGATGGCAGTTTGATAATTAATGCCAGAAGTTATACACCGACGGCTGTTAACCACGCTTTTTACGGCGTATACAAAATATATCCAGAAACGCCAACAACCACCAGTGGTGTTAACTCATTACAATATGGAACTTTTGAATTTAATCAGGACTCATCACTTTGTACCAGTGTTCGTTGGGATCCAAAAGGAAGAGTTTTTGATAGTCTAAGCCTAGAGCCGTTACCCGAAGCAACAATTCAAATCTTAGATGAACAAAAAAACCTACTTAATAAACCCGGTATCAACTCTACCCTCGTAACAACAGAAACCGGTGAATTTAGTTTTTATGTAGAACCAGGAACTTATTATTATAATTCTTTCAAAGAGGGGTATACCTTTCCAGCAGGCAATAATCTTAATCCTAATTATAATAAAATTTATTATTGTGATCGCGATAAAAACAATAACTTTCCTATTTATAACCAGCAATATCCTATTGTAGAATCGGGGAAATTAGTTCATTGCGATGTCCCTCTTGATCCAGGGACAAATCGTCCTTATCAATCAGAACCAAAACTTTTAAAATTTGGTTCGGTCAGCCTACCCGCCTCTTCAAATCAACCAGAAAAAACAAGATTTAGTGGTTTAGTTACTCATCCGTTGACTACGGTAGTTTTAGTCGGGAAAAACAATCGTCAAGAAATAGCTCGGGTGACCGCGGATAAATTTCAATCCTGGGAAATAATTATCGATAATGATAAAATTCCCGCCGATGAAGAGATTGAGGTATTTTTAATTAAACCGGATTTAACTCAAGACACCCAAGGCCTTAACTGGAAGGAGTTCTTTTTGAAAAAAGTTTTAGCCCAAGGGCTTACCCAAATTTCTGCCAATATTACTTTTCAACCAATTTTACGATATATAGAGGGTTATGCTTATGACAAAAACGGAAAAATTCTTCCTTTTACTCGGGTTAATCTTAAAATGCAAATGTCTGATAAAACCATTTATAGCACCCAAGCAGATGAAAAAGGTTTTTTTAAAATTCCTTCAGAGGTAATTCCTATCTTTAGTTATTACCTTGAATTTATTCCCGTTAATTCTTCTTCGGTAATTAAAATGTCGACAGCGGATTTTTCTCGCTTAAATAAAAATTATTTAACTAACCAAAAACTTAATTTAATGACGGGAACAAAAAATAATCAACGTATAACCTTAATGATGACACCGCCAAAAAATTATCAACCAACAGTTTTGCCAACCCAGCCTATTGAAAAACCCACAACTTCTGTTTCCACCACATCAGAAAACAGCGCCAAAAGTCTATTATTGATTGTTGTTATATTAATTCTTTTAATGATGGGTGTTGTCGTCGGGGTGTTTATTTATCGAAAGAAAATTTTTTCATCCAACTACACCAACGATTCATCTGAAAACAAACTTTCTTCTTAATATAGAAGAAAATAATTTTTCTTGGCGCAAAAATTATTTTTAAACCCAAGGGGTTAAAAGGGGTTAAATAGAATTAAATAAGTTTCTAATTCCTTTTTTTAAAAATTAAAGGTTTTTTTCTACTTAAAATAAAAGAAAGACTGCTAATGGTTAGAAAAATGACTCCTCCCAAAGTTAAATTTTTTACATTTTTAACTGATCCAGAAACAGGAGCAGTTGGGTAAACTGCCGGTTGGGTGGGTTGAGCTGGTTGGGTTGGCAGAGGAGTTGGTTGAGTTGAGGGATTATATAAGGCACAAAGCTCAGTTGATCCTGGCGACTGAGCGATGAGTTTAAAATTTACCGTTGCAAAAACCCCACTTCCTGAAAAAGGGGTAGCGTTTGAAGCAGAAATTACTATTTTCCCCGGCTCAGGGGTACTAAAAGTAATTGTTGAAAAAGTATCTCCCGGTAAAACATTAAGCAATTCAAGATATTGAGTCTCATAAGTAACGCCGATTTGCGTAGTTGATAAGCTGGTAGCTTGGGTATCAATATTAATTGTAAAAGGAACCTCTTGTCCGCTGGTTAAGGTGTCGGATGGGGCAATTAAATCAAAAGTGATCGCCCAAACAGGTTTAATAATAAAAAAAGAAAAACAAAAAAAAACCAAAACACTACTTAAAATTTTTAAAAATTTCATTCTTTAATTATATTAATATATTTTTTCATTCAAGTAAAGACACATTCTTATTTTTGTAGATTATAATCCATTGACAAAGATTAAAAGACAATAGAAGATTAAAAAATGTTAGCTAAGGTTTTTTCCGGAGCAACCATTGGGTTGGAAGGAATTCTTATCGAAGTTGAAGTTGATGTTGCCGAAAAAGGTCTTCCAATTTTAACTATTGTTGGGTTACCAAGCAAGGCAGTTGATGAGGCAAAAGAAAGAGTGCGGACAGCGATTGTTAACGCCGGTTTTAAAATGCCCGACTCACGAACGACTGTCAATATGGCTCCAGCCGATATTCCCAAAGAAGGATCTGCTTTTGATTTACCAATTGCCATTGGAATTTTAGCTGCCTCGGGAATGATTGAAAAAAATATTTTATCAGAAAGCCTTTTTTTGGGTGAATTATCCCTTGAGGGAAATCTAAGACCAGTTCCCGGCGCAATTTCTATCGCTATTATGGCCAAAAACAAAAAAATAAAAAATCTTTTTATTCCTCAAGATAATGGGATGGAGGTTGGTTTGGTTGAAGATATTAATATTTATCCGGCCCTTGGCTTAACTGATATTGCCTTACATCTTAATGGCGAAAAATACTTAAAAGCTCAACCAACAACCACTGTTTGTAAGGAAAATTTTGACGAAGCCAAATTTGAATTTGATTTTAGGGAAATCAAAGGACAGCAACAAGCAAAAAGAGCTTTAGAAATTGCTGCTGCTGGTGGACATAACCTTCATTTAAAAGGACCGCCTGGAGCTGGAAAAACTATGCTCTCAAAAGCTTTTATTTCAATTTTACCACCATTAGAAAAAGAGGAAATATTAGAAGTCTTGAAAATTTATTCGATTGTTGGTCTTTTGAATAAACAAAAAAATTTTATCAGCCGACCTTTTCGAGCCCCTCATCATACTTGTTCGCGGATAGGTTTAATTGGTGGTGGCAATAAACCTTTACCTGGGGAGATTTCTTTAGCCCATCGGGGAGTATTATTTTTGGACGAATTTTCTGAATTTCCACGATCAGTTTTGGAAGCTTTAAGGCAACCGTTGGAGGATGGCGAAGTAACTATTTCTCGGGCGGCCGGTAGCCTAACTTTTCCCTCCCGTTTTATTTTGTTGGCCGCTTCCAATCCTTGTCCTTGCGGTTTTTTAGGTCACCCCAAAAAAAAATGTCATTGTTTGCCAGGCAGTATTTTAAAATATAAAAAAAGAATTTCCGGACCAGTTTTGGATAGAATTGATCTCCATATCGACGTTCCACCGGTTGAAGAAGAAAAGCTTCTAAGTCAAATTAATAGCGAATCAAGCTCAACTATCAGGAAAAGAGTAATTGCCGCCAGGCAAAAGCAAAAAAACCGATTTATTAATGAACCAATAAAAACAAATGGTGAAATGCATCCCCAAGAAATTAAAAAATTTTGCCGGTTGACTAAAAAATCAGTTGATTTGCTAAAACAGGCGATTAGCCGACTGTCCTTATCAGCTCGATCTTATTTTAAGTTAATTAAAATCAGTCAAACGATCGCCGACTTAAATAATGATGAAAAAATAACCGCTTCCTATATTGCTGAAGCAATACAGTATCGAGCCAATGAAGATTAGGTATTGACAAAAAGAAATTAATTTATTTATAATGAGTTTATATGAAAATATTAAATTGGATTAAAAACCTAATTATAAAACCAGCCATTGCTCAAACAACTCCAAACCCAACTGGAGGAATGATTACTCTTCCTTTTCAGAACCCAACCTTAGGAGACGTGTTATCATTTGCTATCAGGACTCTTTTTACAATCGCTGGTTTAGCGGCTTTATTATATCTGGTTTTGGGAGCCCTTTCTTGGGTGACCTCGGGCGGAGACAAAGAAAAAGTTGATAAAGCCCAGCACAAAATCCAAGCGGCTGTTATTGGTCTAATTGTTTTGGTGGCCGTGGTAGCCTTGGCGATTACTCTCGAACAGGTGGTATTCAGTGGTAAAATTTGCTTGGGATTTACTTGCCCAGTTAGCTTCGGAACACTTTTAAAGTAAAGCCCAAAAATTGAAAGCCAATCCATTTTAATGTAAAATAATAAAATATGCCTTTCTTTAATTTTGTTGTTTATGCCCAACTTAAAGATTGGTGTCCTACTCCTGGAGCTCCGGATTGTTGTCTTGTTGACGGAGTGCCGACTTTAAAATGCTTGGAGATCGTTTTTAATAATATTTTATATTTAGCCACCGGTTTTATAATTTTAGTTCTTTTTGTAATGTTTGTTGTTGGCTCATTTAATTATTTGACCTCGTTAGGCAATCCGGAGAAAGTTAAAAAAGCTCAAGGGACAATTACTTATGCTCTTGTTGGTTTTATAATCTTTATCGCTTCTTATTTAATTTTAAACATTATTGATATTTTATTTCTTGGTGGACACGGCAATATTTTTAAATTTCGATTACCGGATTAAAAAAAATTATTTACTTGGGGTAACAAAAATAACCTTAACTCCTTTTTCTTCAGGGACAGGCGAGATTAGTCGATTCTTTTCGTTGATAAAATTATAAACAACAAAAAACAAAAGAATTAAACCAATAATGATTAATAAATAACCAATTTTTTTCATATAAAAACTTAATTAATCAATATTGTATTTTTCTTTAATAAGATACCAAGGTCGTTTTTGGACCTCTTTATATATTTTACTAATATATTCTCCGATGATGCCAATGGTAATTAATTGGACTCCCCCCATAAACATAATTCCCACAAAAATAGCCGTCCAACCAGTCACCCAATAACTGGGTAAAAAAATTTTGCCAACAATTGCATAAATAATACCTAAAAAACCAATTACCGCAGAGATAAATCCCAAATAAGATGCCAATCTTAACGGTTTAGTAGAAAAAGAAACAATTCCCTCCAGGGCAAAATTAAACATTTTTGAAAAAGGATAATGAGTTTCACCCGCCAGTCTTTTTTCTCGTTTAAAATATACATAGTCGGCAGGAAAGCCCGGCCAAGCGACCAAACCGCGTAAAAAACGAGACTGTTCGGTAAGAGTGTTAAGAAATTCAACTGCCTTTCTGTCTAGCAGGCGAAAATCAGCGACATCGGTGGGAATTTGAACGTCGGAAAGAAAGTTTATAAGTTTATAAAAAAACTGGGCCGTCATTTTTTTAAAAAAAGGATCAACATCCCTTTTCTCTCTTTTAGCATAAACAATTTCAGCTCCGGCCAGCCATTTTTTAATCATTTGGGGAATAATTTCCGGTGGATCCTGAAGGTCCGCATCCAAACTAATAACACAATCACCTTTAGCATATTGATAACCGCAAGTTAATGCCATTTGGTGACCAAAATTACGCTGAAAAGACAATAATTTTATTTTTTGATTTTTTTGGCCATATTTTTTGATTTCGTTGACAGTATTATCGCTTGAGCCATCATTGACAAAAATTATTTCATAATTATATTTTTTTACAATCGGGAGAAGGCGTTTTAACAACGGTTGAATATTTTTTTCTTCATTAAAAACAGGGATAATTACAGAAACGAGGAAATTATTCATAATTTTTTTGAGCCCACCATCATTTTTAGCGGACTATTTTATAATTTTTTAGGTTGATTCAAGCGGAATAATGTTACGGGGCCGGGAGTCGAACCACGGTCTAGGAGATTATGAGCCTCCTGTGCCACCGTACACTACCCCGTATTTTATGCTTGAATTATAACATTTTATAAAATATTATTAAAGCAAAAAAATGAAAAAAGCTTTTTTGTTTCAAAAGCTTGAAGAAAATGGGGTTCGTTGCCTTGCCTGTAGTTGGTATTGTCAAATAGCCCCAAATCAGGTTGGAATCTGCGCCACAAGAATTAACAAAAACGGAAATTTGTACTCTTTAGTTTATGGAAAAGCAATCGGACTTCACCCTGATCCGGTAGAGAAAAAACCTCTTTTTCATTTTTTACCAAAAAGCAGGGTTTTATCTTTTGGGACGTTGGGTTGTAATTTTGGTTGTTTATTTTGTCAAAATTGGCAGATGTCCCAAATTAATAAAGACCCATTATTCAGAAAAAATCACTTTGAAAACAACTTGATTAAACTTATTGATAAAAATTCTATTAATATCTCTCCTCAAAAAATCGTGGCAATGGCGAAAAAAATCGGAGCGGCCGGAATTGCTTATACCTATAATGAACCGGCAATTTTTGTCGAATTCGCCCATGATACAGCTAAATTAGCCAAAAAAAACCGATTAAAAAATATTTATGTTTCTAATGGTTTTGAATCAACAGAGGCGTTTGATTATATAAAAGACTATTTAGATGCAATTAATATCGATTTAAAAAGCTTTAATCAAAGTTTTTATCAAAAAATTTGTCTGGCTAAAATTGAACCAGTAAAAAACAATATTAAAAAATTTTTTCAATCAGGAATCGAAACTGAAGTTACGACATTAATTATTCCCGGTTTAAACAATTCAAGAACAGAACTTGAGGAATTGACCAAATTCTTAGTTTCCGTCAGTCATGATCTTCCTTGGCACGTGTCAGCTTTTTATCCGGCTTATAAAATGGTTGACCGGCCGCCAACTTCTCATCAAACTTTAATAAACGCCTATGAAATTGGCAAACAGGCGGGGTTGAATTATATTTATGTCGGTAATATTATTGATTCAGAAAGATCTTCAACCTTCTGTCCGCGCTGTCATCAGTTATTAGTTTTTCGACAGGGATATCAGGTGGAGATTAAAAATATTAATTTAAAAACCGGCCGGTGTAATAAATGCCGAAAAAAAATTTATGGAATTTGGAGTTAGACAACCAGCGGTGGCCGGGGCTTTTTATCCCCGATCCAAAAATGATTTAGTATTGATGTTAGAAAAATTTTTTCAATCAGCAAAAAATATTCAAAAATCAAAGATAAAAGCGATAATTGTTCCTCATGCCGGCTATATTTATTCTGGTCAAACAGCAGCCTGGGGTTACTATCAATTATCGTCTAGTCATCTTGAAAATCCTCATTTTGTTTTGATCGGGCCGTCTCATTATTTTTTGTTTGACGGACTGGTTTGTTCTTCTTTTAAATATTGGTTAACTCCCTTGGGAAAAATCAGACACCAACCTTGGTCAAAAGCCGATGACAATATATTTATTGACAATCAACCACATCTTAATGAACATTCACTTGAAGTTCAACTGCCATTTTTACAATACCTTTACCGCCGGTTAAGTATCAGTGGTTTTTTAACCAGCCAACAAATAAAATTCGAAGAAACCGCCAGACAACTTTTAAAAAATTACCCCTCTTCTATTTATATTATTTCTTCCGACTTAAGTCATTATTTACCTGAAGTTCAAGCACGAGAAAAAGACAAAAACACAATTGAAGCGATTTTAAAATTAGATTTAGACTATTTTCGTTATGAAGATAATTCAGCCTGCGGGGCAAATGGGATAGGTCTTCTTTTATCGATGGCCAGAATAAAGGGGTGGTTAAGAAAATTAGTTTATTACGATACATCTTTTACCGCCTCCGGCGATAGGAATCAGGTGGTTGGTTATTGTTCAATCGTTTTTTATCAATAATATGATATTTAATAATCAAGAACAATTAGCTAGATTTGCGATCGAATATTTTTTAAAAAATCACCAGCAGCCGATAATTAATTCCGACCAAGTTGATAAAAAATTAAAGGAAAAAAAAAGTTGTTTTGTCACTCTCTATTTACAAAATGAGTTAAGAGGATGTATAGGAGATTATATAGCCTATGAGCCTTTGTACCAAAATATTGTAAAAAACGCCATTCGAGCCGCTTTTTATGATCCTCGTTTTTTGCCGATTAGTGAAAAAGAACTGCCCAATTTAAAGATTGAAGTATCGGTTTTGTCCCCTCTTACGGAGTATCGATATAAATCAATCAAAGAACTTTTAGATTTTTTAGCAAAAGAAAAACCTGGAATTTTAATTGAAAAAAATGGTCATCGAGCACTTTTTCTTCCCCAAGTTTGGCAAACATTAAAAAACCCCGACGAGTTTTTATCAAACCTTTGCTATAAAGCTGGTTTACCTTTTTTAGCCTGGAAGGAAGGAGGAATGAAAATCTGGACGTTTTCTGTCATTAAGGAAAATACAAACGCCACCACTGTTGATAAACAGGCAAAGTAGGAGAAATAGCTGGCGTTGGAGTGGCGGTCGGATTTGGAATAATGACTGCCATTTCATTTGGTTTTGAAAGGTTAAGTTTATTACGAATAGTTTTTTCAATTTCATTTAAATCACTTTTTTTTAAAATTTCTGTTTTCAGAGTAAGGTTGTTTTTCTTTTCTTTTTCATAACTTTGTTTATATTCCTGATAAAATTGAAGATTTTTTCGATATTCAAAAAAACTTCTGGTCAGCGAAGTAAAAAGAAAAATTAAAAGAAGAAAAAAAATTATTTTTTTGACAACTGCCATTTTTTAAAAAAAACGTTTAATGTTTATTATTTATTATAGAACGAAGAATAGACATAATTCTTAAAGAATCAGCTTTAGATTTTAACTGTTTCATAACAATACCGATAATTGCTTGGCGATTTTTTTGATAAATTTCCTGATTCGTCTGAATTATTTTTTCAATCTCTTTCTTTAATTCTTCGTCAGAAAGTTCCGGCGGTAAATAGCTGCTGACAATGGTCAATTGTTTTTTTGATTGATCGACTAAATCCAATCTTTTTCCTTTTTCAAAAGAGTCGATAGATTCCTTAAGTTCTTTGGCAATTTTTTTTAAAACAGCAATTTCTTCGTCTTTAGTCAATTCTGCCTGTTTGGCAATTCTTTTATTCTGAAGCTGTGCTAAAATATACCGCAAGGTGGCCAATTTTGGTTTGTCACCGGATTTTAGAGCCTTAATTTGTTCAATTTGAATTTTTTGGGTTAACATTCTATTATTATAATCTATGGCACAAAAAACAAAAGAGGAAATTTTGAGTTTGCTAAAAAATTTTCAGAAAAATATTTTGGATAAAAAACCTTCTTTAAAACAGATGTATGAAGAAATTAGGATGATGAACTTTAAGATTAAACCCCTACAAGGAGATATTAGTATTCTTGATTTAAACAACCGGCGTTTTATTGAAACCCTTTGGCGTTTAGGAAAATTAGATGAATTTTTTTATAATAAGGTAAAAAAACTGAAAAAAGCAGACCAAAAAATTCTTTTTAACTATTTTGATAGTTTACATTTTAAACTCCAGGAAAAGTTAAATCAGCTCAATTTTAAGCAGGCAAAACTTAAAGAGACTTCACCGGTGATTGAGATGGAGATTATTAAAGAGCACTACCAACGCAAAAAATTAAATTAATAAAAGCCTTATGAGAAAATTTCCTGTTGTTATCGATGTGGAGACAAAATATACTTTTCGAGAGTTTGATGATCCTAAAAAACTAGGGGTTACAGTGGCAGCTATCTATGACTATAAAAAGAAAAATGCCCTTGTTTTTTTAGAATCAGAGCTTAATCAGCTTTTTCCTTTATTAGAAAACGCTTCCTATATCATTGGTTTTAATAATCGCAGTTTTGATATTCCTGTGTTAGCGCCATACTATCCGGGAAGGATTGAAGCGTTTTCTATTTTTGATATTTTAGAAGACATTAAAATAAAAATCGGCAAACGAATATCTTTAAATGAACTAGTTTTGGCCACTTTAAATAAAAAGAAAACCGGTCATGGGTTACAGGCAATTAATTTTTATCATGAGAAAAGATGGCAAGAGCTAAAAGATTATTGTCTCAAGGATGTTTTATTAACCAAAGAACTTTTTGAGTTTGGAGTTAAAAATGGTGAAATATATTATCTTAATGAAAAAGGCAAAGTAACAATCAAGGTTGATTGGAAAAAATATTTTGAATCTTCGGGAAAAAATGAGTCGCCCCTTACCCTACCATTTTAATTTATTCATAAATCAAAATGTATTTGGTAAAATATATAAATCGTACTTTGATGATTTTGTTTTTTATTTTTTTGTAGGTTATTAGGATTCATTTATAAATTAAACCAACCAGGTTAATTAAAAAAATTTTTTTTAAATCCCCTGTAGTTCATCCGCCAGCTGGCGGAGGTAGATGCAGGTCGCTTAGTTTTCTAAGTATGTTTGTGATTTATGCTCTTTATAACAAAAGAGCTAATAAAATCTATATTGGACAAAGTAATAATATAGATGAAAGAATAAAATTACATAATAAGAAAATTTTTAAAAATAGTTTTACAAGTAGATTCAAAGGTAAATGGGAAACAATTTACAAAGAGGAGGTAGAAACAAGACAAGAAGCGCTTAAAAGAGAAAAACAATTAAAAAGTTATCAAGGAAGAAAATTTATTAGGAATTTAATAAAATAATAGATTTGCGTTGGCGGAAAATCCGCCAGCTGGCGGATCCCCTGTAGCTCAATTGGTAGAGCAGGTCGCTGTTAACGACAAGGTTCCAGGTTCGAGACCTGGCGGGGGAGCCAGAGTATTCATTAGATTTTTTATACCAGCATAAATAAATAGACTGCTTTTTGTTAAAATATCTTTAATGAAGCCTCGTTTATTATCCATTTTGCTTTATATTTTTGCCTCTGTGTGGTTAGTTTTTGCCATATTTTGGTTTTTTCGTGATTCCAGTTATCGTTATCTTTATTCAACCGCTGGCACAATGTATGCGTTAATAATGTTTTGTTCGGCTTATTTTATTAATAAAAAGAAATTATGGGCTTGGTGGCTGGCTACGATTCTTGTTGGTATGAATATTATTGCCGGATTTTGTGACCAAATTGGATTGATTGATCTAGCGTTTATTGCTGGAACTTTTGTCCTGTTTATAATTTTGTTAAAAAGTCGCCCAAGAATAAATCATTAATAATTAAGATAGAAATTTTTAGCTTCCTCAAAAATAAGAAGCTAGTTGATAATAAAGCCTATAGATGGCTATCGCCAAAATATAGAGAAACAATCTTCCTAGTGCTTATTATCATTGATTTATAAATGACTCTTCTTGATTTTTAATTTTCATTTTTTTTATATAGTAAGTTAATTCAGGCCGATGAAGATGGCCAATCTTTAAATAATAAGCTTTTAATAATTGGTGATATAATTATTGTTTTATGGACAACAATATCATTGAAGTGAAAAATTTGGTAAAAAAATTTAATGGTTTTATTGCCGTCGACAACATTTCTTTTTTCGTCAAAAAAGCAGAGATCTGTGCTTTTTTAGGTCCAAATGGCGCCGGAAAAACTACGACCATTAAAATTCTAACCACGCTTTTAAAACCCACCACGGGAGTAATTAAAGTCAACGGTTACAATGTAATTTCTCAATCAGATAATGTAAGAAAAAGTTTTGGTATTGTTTTTCAAGACCAAAGCCTAGATGATGAATTGACCGCTTTTGAAAATATGGAGTTTCATGGAGTCTTATATCATTTGCCGAAAAAAGAAGCAAGGGAAAAAATCGAAATGCTTTTAAAATATGTCGATCTGTGGGAAAGGAGGAACGATTTAGTCAAACATTTTTCCGGCGGAATGAAAAGAAGATTGGAAATTGCTCGAGGACTTTTACACAATCCTAAAGTTTTATTTTTAGACGAACCAACTTTAGGGTTAGACCCTCAGACAAGAAATCTTATTTGGGATTATCTTAAAAAATTAAATTTGAAAGAAAAGATTACCATTTTTTTTACTACCCACTATATTGAAGAAGCAGAAAAAATTGCCGGGAGAGTTTTTATTATTGATCATGGAAAAATAATTAGTCAGGGAAGACCGGAAGAATTAAAAAAAACAACCAAAAGCGCCTCTTTGGAAGAAACATTTTTAAAATTAACCGGCCGGTCAATCCGGGAGGAAAAAGTCAATGGAATTGACCGAATGAGATTGAGAAGAAAATTTAGACATTAAATAAACAAAAGATGGAAGTAATATATATTCTTTGGCTTAGGCAACTAAAAAAATATTTTCGCTCAAGATCAAGGATGATTGGTTCTTTGGCCCAACCTTTGCTTTTTTTAATTAGTTTAGGTTTTGGTTTTGGTCCGGTATTTCAAAGGGCCGGCAACGGCAATTATCTTGAATTTTTAGCCCCGGGAATTATTTCGATGAGTGTTTTATTTACGGCTTTATTTTCCGGAATTGAAATTATTTGGGATCGACAATTTGGTTTTCTTAAAGAAACATTAGTGGCGCCGATTTCAAGATTAGAAATTATGATTGGACGGACTTTGGGAGGAGCCACAGTCGCTACAATTCAAGGAATAATTGTTTTTTTTATTTCTTTGTTAGTAGGTTTTAGACCAGTTAATTGGTATTCTTTACCGATAGCCTTATTTTTTAT
The DNA here is from genome assembly GCA_029906985.1 of Microgenomates group bacterium. Classification (GTDB taxonomy): domain Bacteria; phylum Patescibacteriota; class Microgenomatia; order UBA1406; family GWC2-37-13; genus JARYMT01. Next base: position 200,988 of record JARYMT010000001.1, read on the forward strand.
TTTTTTGATTGCTTTATTATTTACGGCTTTGGGGACCGCTATTGCTTCAATGCTTGAGGATATGCAGGGCTTTCAATTAATTATGAATTTTTTAGTGATGCCTTTATTTTTTCTTTCCGGCGCTTTATTTCCAATTAATAATTTACCTAAATTATTGTTAATAATTACAAAAATAGACCCGCTTTCCTATGGGGTTGATGCTTTACGGGCAACACTAATTAATCAATCATATTATCCAGTGTCGCTTGATTTTAGTATTCTTTTAATATTAGTTGTTTTTTTATTTATTATTGGTTCATATTTATTTTCAAAAATTGAGATATAGACATGACAAAATCTACTTTTTATTGCCAAAATTGTGATTTGAAATTTAAGGATAAGGGATTTAAAGTTTTTTGGCAGGATAAGATTTAAGGCACCTGCTGGAAAAGAAGCGCGATTTGTCCCAAATGCAAAAAACAGGTTGATGAATATTTCTCAAAAAACCAAAGTAAAAAAAACAAAGAGGTTGGGGGTTCATCTTTTGGTTGTTTTTGTAATTCAGGTGGCGGATGTTGTGGTTAAAAAACTATAAAAAATAAAGAAAAACTTATCTCCATAATCAGGGTTTTTGCTTTTAGCAAAAGGTTTTTTCTGGTCTAAGTTTCTAAGAAGAAAGATAAATTATTGATTTGAACCTAAGATTGTTGAGTTGATAAAAAAAGATCCACCTTTCATTCTTCAAACATTTTTTTATGATTGCCGGCTTTATTTAGTTTATAAAAAAATAATATAAAAAAAACTATTTGGTGCACTATTTTTGGTCAGATTGTTGTGGGGCCTATTTCAAATTAAGACGATGTACGTTTTAAATTCTTGATAAATTTAATAAAAATTATTATACTAATTAATAGGATTTATTTTTTTCTAATTTTCTAAATAGTTGATTAAATAAGTTTTTTTATAAAAACTACAAAATGGACAGTATAAGAAGAGAAGCAATTGGACAAAATCCTCCCGATATAATAAGGCAAACAGCTGAAGAAGTTTTTGGGAAAGTTCCCACCACGGAACAACTTTGTTTAGTACATTTAATAAAACTTCAGCTAGAAGCAGCAAAAGAATTAGTAAAAGACTTAAAGACTTCTGACATTCCAGTGGTTGCCTGTAATTTAGTGGCTGGTAGACCTCAAGAAATTTCAGCGACTACAATTAAGACCTTTACTTTATCTTTATCAGATGGCGGCCCATTAACCGATTTTAAGGTTGCTTTAAATTTTTTTCGTCAAATACCAGTTAATAATGGTAAGACGCCCCCTTCTTCTATATTAGTTAATGCTGAATGGGGTCAGTTAAGAAAAATTTGTCAAGGAACCTCTAAAGCCCTAGCTAGTCTTTTTGGTTTTAAAGATTTTGATAGTGTCTCTAGGCAAGAACAATTGCTTGTTGGGGTTCAACCATGGCAGATAGAAGCCTGTATTTTTGAGATGGTGTTGAGAGATCCGAAAATACAAAGTCCTGAATTATTTCAAAATTATGGAGTAAGAGGTATAAAATCACTTGAAAATGTCCCCCCCGAGATACGTTATCAGGCGGCTGAACAAATTGGTAATATGGGTTTGACTACATTAAGGCGCTGGTTTGACTCTTCTAAACAAGAACAACAACAAGTTTAATTAATAGTAATCGGGAATAACAGTAATCAGCGAGTAAAAAAACATATTTTTTTATTTTTATTATTATAAGGCGTCAAGATAAACTATATTAAATTTTTTGTTTATGTAAAATCTGTAGGTAGTCAAATTCTTTATGGGTTGACAAGGGAATTTTTTATCCTATAATAATAAGATGACTTTAGAAAATTCAACTTATACCGGATGTACTTATTTAGCTTTGGAAGAATTAGGAGATCAACCATTACGGGTTCTCTTATTACATTTGGATAGCGAGAAACATTTTAAAGCCCGCTCAGAACCAATAGGAGTAGAACAATTAGCTTGTGCTAATAATGAAAAAGCTCAAATATCGCTTGGCCGGATCAATCAACCCGAACAGATTAATGATTTTTTTGACGGTTCATATCTTCCTGATATTATAGGGTTAAGTTTGCCTCTTGGTTCATTAGAGCTTGCTGAATCGGTTATTAATTATATTATTGACCAAGTCAATCAAAAAAAATTGAAAAAACCTTTAATTGTGCTTGGAGGATATATACCTACCTGGTATTCGGATGATCATCTTTCAAATTTATTAAAAAAATACAATGATAAAGTTAAAATAGTGGCGGTAAGATCGGGAGGCGAAAGGCCCTTAGGTGAAATCATTGAGAGAGAGAAAAAAAATGAAGGTTTTGACAATATTCCCGGCGTTGCCTATATTGATCCAGAAACACAAAAGCTAAGACAAACCCCACCAAACCAAGAATTTAATTCTATTTTAAACTTTTCCTTAACAGATCATTATTTATGGTTGCCGGGCGACATGACAGGGATTGCTGGAGCGCAAGGTTGTCCCCATAATCATTGCACTTTTTGTACCCGTCCCCCACAAGATAAAGGAAAAAACCACTGTTGGCAAGCTCGAGGCCCAGAACAATATGTTGAAGATCTTAAAAGACTATATTGGCATATAAGAAGAAACCACCAAGTTCCAATAAAAATTTTTTTTCCTGATGAGGAATATATTAGTGAAGAAAACATAGAAGAAATTGAAGAAAGAATAAAAAGATGGCAGCAGGTAATTGAAGAAGAGGCAAAAAAATCAATCGAAGAACGTCAATTAGATATAATGGAATTTGAGATTTCTGTCAGGGCAGACACAATTGTAAAACTAATTCACCTAGAAAAAAAAGATATTTTAGAAGCGCTTAAAAAATTGGGATTACGAAGGGTATTTATCGGTTTTGAAAGCGCAATTCCAGATAATTTTCAAAGGTGGGATGGTTTAGATATTCCCGGACAGCTTAAAAGATATGGTAAGGGATGTTCGCCTGAAGAACAGCTTGATGGAATTCGAATACTTGAAGGTCTTGGTTTTGATATTGAGTTAGGAACAATCTTTTTTGATCCACTAGTTGATTTAGGAGAGCTTTACGAAAATTTTTTATTTTTAAAAAACAAAGGATTGATTCCCTATGCCGCCACCCCTTTTAGCGAATTAAGAATTCAGGAGGGCTCAAATATGGAAAAACTTATAACTACTTTTCTAAAAAAAAGTGGTTATAAGCCAGAAGACTTTTTTGATGGTGATTATGATCCTTCGACAATGACAAAACCCTGTCGATATTTACATCCATTAGTTGAAAAAATAATTGGAGTAATTAGATCATTAAACGAAAACAATTATCAGGCGAAAAGAGTTGTCAAGCAAGCAGCAAGAGGCGGAGCCTATGATCAGCCAAATGGAAAAGAAAATCTCGGGTGGGAGACATTATCTAGATTGGCAGAGTTTGAAATTGATTTTATTTTAAATTTAATTTTATTAATCAAAGAAACTTTAGAAAAAAAAGGAATACCTCTTTCTCAATATGATTCATTAACAGAAGAATTTGATAATCTTTTAAGAGAAAAAAACTTATTAGAAAAACATAAAGAAGCAATAAGAGAAGTTTGGGAAAGCCATTTACAACAAGATCAATCCCCAGCCGCCGAAGAATTACGTCGAATTTTAAGCGTTATAAATGAATAATTTTTGTTTTTATATTTTGAAATAGATTGGAAAAGCTTCTGCAAAGACCTTAAACAATAAATATATCGGCTGTTTTTATTATTTTTTTAGCTTAAGTAGTTATACAAGCAGATTATATTGCCAATTAACCTAGGGGCATTTCTAAGGAGAATATCTTATATTACCTTACCAAGTTAAGTAGTGTTTATCTGATTATCAATGAGTTATTGAAATTTTTTTCGCCAACTTTGATATTTATAGAATAAATATCAGGGGGAAGAACAAGATTGTCAATAAGATTTTTTCTGATAAAAATAGTTTTTTTGGGTAAAATTACTGGCGCCACCGGCAAATATGTATTTTTTTTAAACACGACTTTATCGATCAGAGTTTCAGAGATTAAAAAATTAGTTTTTAAATACCTTTGATCGTAAAAAAATCTAAGAGGACAATTAGTGGGATTGGTTAATCTAAATTCAATAATTAATGGTTGATTTTTTTGATAAATTTCATTAGTGACGATTTCTATTTTTAATTTAGAAAGTTGGCCATCAAAATAACATTGATGGTCGGGATAACGATTTAAATCTAAAATTAACCAGTCCCGGTTTTCAAAAACTTTAAGATAAAAATAATTATTTGGCAAATCAGTTTTTAAGCCAGAGCCAAAAAATTTTTGATACCAACTTTTGTCAAAAATTACATAATCTATTTTTAAACTTTTTAAAACCTCAAACCATTCTTTTTGAAAGCGGTTTTTATTAAGATAAAGGATAAGATCAATATAATCAGAAGGATAATAAGCGCTGTAACCATTGACAACAGTAAAATCATTTAAAATTGCTAAATTGATATATTTAGCGTTATAAGCATAGGATTTTTCTATCAAATCAGGTAAAAATAAAACTTTTTTATGGCTAAGAAAAGAATGATTTAAAGACGGTGTTTGATAAAAAGAAAAAGAATAATTGTTTTTATATTCCAAGAGGAGAAAAATAATAATGATCAAAGAGAATAATATCTTAAAAAATCGGACAGATTGTTTTTTAGGAGACTTGAATAATACATCAGTTTCCAAGATTTCTTTAATAAACCAGACGATTATAAAAACGGCAAAAAAAATTGCTACTAGCATTATTCGGCTGGGGACGCGCATCCCCTTTATAAAAGGTAAAGATTGATAAAAATAGTAATATGGCAGTTTAATATACGGGTTAATAGCAAAGTTTACTTTAAAAAAAGGACCTAAGGAAAGAATGACGGCTATTATGATTAAACAATAAGCACCAAAAATTAATTTTTTGTTTTTCTTAATTTTATTAGTAACTAAAAAAAATAAACCAGTAATTAAAACAGCATTGGCCAAAAAACCAAAAAACAGTGAGTGCTCGGCATAATTCTGATCTAACACTTTATTTTTATACCACTGCCCAAAAAATTTATTTGCCGGTAAACCTAAGAAGAAATCGGTTACCTCAGCAGAAAAATATGCATTTTCCATAAGACTTCTTTCAAGCTGTTCTTTGGAAGAAGCCTGAAAATAAGGTTGGTAATAAAAAAAAAGTAGGGGTAAAAAAATGATAAAAACCCAAGAAGTTAAGATAAGTTTCTTTAAAAAAATTATTATATCAACAAATTTTTTTAAAGAAATAATTTTTATAAAAAAAATAATTATTAAAAAAAATAAGGAAGAAGTTAGAAAATAGGGATTGGTCAGGCCATTGAGGGTGAAAAATAAAAAAAACAAAAAACTCCATTTTAATTTTGGCTGTTTAAGATAATAGTAAAAAAATAAAAAAAGAGGAGGAATAAAAAATCGGTAAAGCAAGACCGCATGGTCAATAAACCGGCTCATTACCAAAGGACAAAAACTAAAAACAATGGCACCAACTATTGCCGCCGTTCGGTTTTTAACTAAATAGTAAAAAACCAAAAAAGCAGAAAAAAAAGTTAAAACAAGAGCGATAAAAATTGTTGTATTGACAGAAAAAAAGAAATTCTTAGAAATAAAAAATAAGGGACTAAAAATAAATAAACCAGGAACTAAAGTGTTAAGAAAAAAAATATCAACATAAGGATACGGATAAAGTTGGTTGCTTATATACCGGCCAGCATGATTGTCAAAAAAATGTTTATAATTATTCCAAAGAATCCAACCGGTCGCCGTATGGTCACCATAATCAGAATAATAACTAAAAAGATATTTAGGAAAGGGCCAGGTGAAGTAAGCGGTTAAAAGAAAACTAAAAAAAAATATCAAGAGCCAAAAAAACCAATTATTTTTTATTTTATTCATGAAATAAGATATTTTTAAATAATTCCTTAAGGATAAATAGAAAATTACAAATTAATAAACAATCTCCCAAATAATAATTTCCCCATTGTCATAAATTTTTTTTAAAAAAGAATAATTTTTAAGATTATTAGGAGAAAAACCATCTAAGGAAGTTAAGACAACATATCCAATGTCATTTTTTTTAATAATAGTTAAGATCTCTGTTTCATCAATTTCGCCCCGAAAAAATTTATCAACAACCAGTTGTTTCTTAGCAAAATCAGGGGTTTCTATTTCCCTCCCAAGGTAAACTTTTTTATCAGCGTAGAGAGGAACCACCATTCCAATAAAGTGGCTTGGACCGGTAAGGACGGCTTTATTTTCTTTATTTTTTAAAAAAATTAAACCATTAATAATATCTTTAGACAAATAGCTAATAGAAGTAATTGGTGTTTTTGGATCAAGATTTAAAACTCTTTTAAACAAAGTAAAACCGTTATAAAAAACACCGTAGCCAATAAGAATTATAAGTATAAAATTAAAAAAAATTTTTTTTCGTAGACGAACCAATTTGGTAAATTTTTCAACGCCGTATACCGTCAAAACGCTAAAAAAAATATAATTTAACGGAGAAAAAAAACGAAGGTTGTGGGTACCCAAATAAAAAGCCACCGGTGATAAAAAAAGGCAATAGCTAATCAAAGTTAGGATAGCCATAAATAATTTAGCCGGATTAAGGTTTTTAAAATATTTGGGTAAGCCAAAAGGGAAAAAAATTACCATTGGGCCGATATTTAACAAAAGGAAAGATAAAGAGACGTGTTCTTGCCAATTAACCTCGAGGTTTTTAACTCTTTTAAACAAATCAACATTATTATAAATTTGGTTTACCAAAATTAAAAATAAAAGTGTCCCAGCGGTAACAAAAAAACCATAAAGAAAATAATTTTTTGCTTTTTCTTTTTCAGATTTCAAAATAAATTTTGAAAAATAAAAAACAGTTCCTAGGACAATTGTTAAAAGAAGGGTAAGTACATTAAAAGGCGAAAAGAAAACGAGTATAAAAATGAGAGACAAACTTAAAAAAATTTTTAATAAAAGATCTTTGCTTTGGTGATAAAAAAAAGACCGCCACAGGTTGACAGTAATAAAGATGACTAATAAAATCAATATCGAACTTAAAATATGATAAGGGACGGTTTCAAAACGTCTTGTAAAAATACTTGGACCATACCAAAAATCATAAGCTTGTAAGTCTAAATTATTTTTATAAAAAGAAATTTTATAAAAAGGGGAAGCGGTGATAAAAACCGTAAGAGCCCAAAGCGGATAAAACCAATTTTGTTTTTCAAACATTTTTTTTAAAAAAAAGTAAATCAAAATAATAAAAATAACAACAAAAAGAAAAAGAGAGAGCCAATAAATTGTTATTGGAGATAATCCAAAAAATCTGCCGATAAAACCAATGAAAGAATAGGGAGTAAAAATTATTAAAAAGGATTTTTCCGAAGTATTAAAATACTCGATAGGTAAAATATGGCCTTGTGTTCCTTGGTTAATCGCCTGAAGATACAAAAAATAATCCAAATAATAATGACCGGTAGCTTGATAAATAAAACCAGCCGGCGTTCGGGCAGCGCCGATTATTACATGAAGAATATTAATTAAAGAAATTGTTATTCCAATTGAGCTAATTATAATAACTTCGCTAAGTTGGTCCATGTTTAAAATTATATACAACAAAAATGATTTGACTACGTTCTTAGATATCTTTTGTATAATATAAGTAATTATTTAATGAAAAAAAAAGAAAAAGATATTAAGGACATTTTCAATGACGATGTGACAAAATTTCGGCGATATCTTTATACCGGCCAACTGACATTTTCAGATTATGCTGCCACTAAGAAGCAATCAGATGAAATCGTCAACTTTATTAAAAAATATGTCAGGAAAAAGAAAACAATTCTTGATATTGGTTGTGGTGATGGAACTTATACCTTAGAGCTTTTTGAAAGAATAAAACCAAAAAAAATCACCGGTTTTGATATCGCTGAAAAAGCAATTAAAATAGCTAAAAAAAAAGTTGATTTAAAATTGAGAAAAAGAATCTTCTTTACACAATGTGACATTTATAATATTAAAAAAAGATTCAAAAAAGGCGAATACGACTTAGGAATTATGAGAGGAGTAATTCATCATTTAGACAACCCCCAAAAAGCAATCAAATTAATAAGCCAAGTCATTGACCAAATTATTGTTCTTGAACCAAATGGTTATAGTCCGATAATGAAAATTATTGAAAAAGTTTCTTCCTACCACCGGCAACACAAAGAAAAATCTTATTGGCCGCCGACTTTGAACTATTGGTTTAGGGAAAATGGATATAAAGTGGTAAAACAAAAATTTTGCAACCTCGTCCCTTACTTTTGTCCTGACCCAATAGCCAGATTTCTAAAAAAAATTGAGCCGATGGTAGAAAAAATTCCATTTTTTTCTCGCTTTTTTGTCGGAACAAACCTAATTCTATACCGCAAAAAATAATATAATATATGTAATCAAATTAACTATGGATAAGATACTTTTAGAAGTGAAAAACTTAACCGTTGTTTTAGATGGAGAGAAAATCATTAATAACCTTTCTTTTTCGATCAATCAGGGCGAGACATTAACGATTCTTGGTCCTAACGGTGCCGGTAAAAGTGTCCTTTTAAGAACTCTTTTGGGGTTAATACCTTATCAGGGAAAAATCAATTGGAATAAAAAAATAAAAATTGGTTATTTACCACAAGGATTGACCCAGTTATCGACAAAAAATCAACCCTTAACAGTTGAAGACTTTTTTAACTTAAATATCACTACTTTGTCAAAAAAAGAAATAATTCATTTTTTAAAATTGGTCGGTTTGTCAGAAGAGATTTTAGTTAAATTAATTGGCAATTTATCAAGCGGGCAATTTCAAAGAATGCTCATCGCTTGGGTTTTAATTGGAAAACCAGAGATAATTTTTCTTGATGAACCAACCACGGGGATTGATCTGGGAGGCGGAGAAACTATTTATTCATTATTACAAAAAATTAAAAACGAAAGAGGTTTGACAATTTTCTTGGTCACCCATGATTTAAACATTGTCTATGGTTTTTCTGATAAGGTATTATGTCTTACTCGGCGAGGCCACCGTTGTTTTGGTTCACCAAAGATGGTATTAACTCCGCAATCAATGAGCGAAGTATTTGGAATGAATGTTAAATTTTATAAACACCAATAATTCTTATCGGTATGGATAATCAATTATTTCTTAGTTTAATCAGCGGTGTTTTTATTGGGGCAGCGGCTGCCTATCTGGGGACATTAATGTTGTCAAAAAAAATGTCAGTCGTCGCCGGCCCTTTGGCTCATTTGGCTTTGCCAGGAGTCGCCTTAGCGATTATTTTTCACTTTAGTTTGTTTTTTGGTGTTTTTCCTTTTATTATCTTGGGGATAATTTTTATTTGGTTTTTAGAAAAAAAGACTAAATTACCTTTAGAAAATTTAGCGGCAATTACTTTTGCTTTTGGGGTAGGAAGCGCTTTATTGATTTTGTCAATTAATGAGGCAGAAGAAGCCCTAATTGGCAATATTAATAATATTTCCTTAATCGAAGGACTTTTGGTAATATCAATTGCTTTAATAATTTTTTATTTAACCAATAAAATTTATCTCAGAATGATGCTAATTAATATCCATGAAGAGCTTGCTCAAACAAGCGGAATCGATATTAATTTTTATAATTTTTTATATTTATTAGCTATTGGTTTGACAGTAGCCATTGGCGTATATCTTGTCGGAGGATTAATAACCGTCGCTTTAATAGCAACTCCTTCTGCTGTAGCCAAAAACTTAAGCAATAATTTAAAAACCTATCAATTCTGGGCAATTGCCTGCGGGATAACAATGACGATAATAGGGATTCTTTTGGGTCGTTTTTATTCTTTACCGACGGGACCAATGATTGTTGTTACCGGCGTTTTGTTTTTTATATTAACAGTTTTTTTTAAAAAAAATAAAGATATTCCGGCCAATGAAAAATAATGAAAAATTAAAAAAAATTCTTAAAGAATTTTTTTCAGCTTTCAAAAAAGCTCTTCGTGGTTTTCTGCCATGTTGTATAAAGTAAGGCTAGTTACACCCGGCGAGGTAGAATATAGACTACGGGCTCTAAAAAAAAGATATTTTTCAATTATATAAAATGTCCTTGATATATGAACAATAGTTCATGTATAATAAAAACTCAAAAGTCAATCCGCCAGCTGGCGGAAAATTAAAAATTAAAAATTTTCACTCTTATGTTTTCTCAATTTACTTGTCGCTGTCAAAGAAAACATCAAAGAATTAATTTTATGCGTTGTCAAAGATTAGAGAGCGATTTGAAAGAGATATCGGTGGCTTCAAAAATTGCCATCCTTAAGGCTCTTGAAAAGCCTCATTGCGTCTGTGATGTAGAAAAATTAACTGACTTTTCCCAAACATTGATTTCCCATCATCTGTCAAGTTTGGCTGAAAAAGGTTTTGTTGATTTTTCTCAAGAGGGAAAATTTAAAAGATATTTTTTAAAAGAAAAAGGAAAAAAGTTTTTGGAGATTATTAAAAGTTTAATTTAAACTTATGAAAATTCAGGTTTTAGGGTCAGGATGCGCCACCTGTAAGGCACTTTATGAATTAACAAAAAAAGCCGTTTCTGAGCTTAAATTAGATGTTGAAGTGGAGTATGTTACTGATATTTCAAAAATTATTGAAATGGGATTAATGCAATCGCCGGTTTTGGCAATTGATGGCAAACCAGTTATGGTTGGATATAAACCGGATATTGAGGAGATAAAGAAATTAATAATGAATAATTAAAAAATATTATGGATTCTTTTTACCCAATTCAAAAATTGGCTGATTGGCTAAGTTTTTCTGTTTTTCATTTGGTGCCAAAAACTCATTTAGCCAGCGCGATGAATTTTTTTATTTATGATGTGATAAAGATTGGTTTGCTTTTGATTTTAATCGGTTATTTTATGGCGATTACACGTTATTTTTTTCCTTTGGAAAAAGTAAGAAGATTACTTTTGAAAAAAAGACTTTTTGGTTTAGATTATCTTTTAGCGGCTATTTTAGGGGTGGTGACACCTTTTTGTTCTTGTTCATCAATTCCTTTATTTATTGGTTTTGTTGGCGCGGGTATTCCTTTGGGGATTACCTTTGCTTTTCTTATTTCTTCTCCTTTGGTTAATGAGTCGTCTTTGTATCTTTTTCCATCGATCTTTGGTTTAAAAATTACCATTCTTTATAATCTTTTGGGAATAATAATTGCCATGCTTGGAGGTTTTTTAATTGAAAAGTTAAAAATGGAAAGATATATTAATCAAGATCTTTTAAAACTAAAAAGCAAAAAAGATCTGGGAAAAGAGTACGAAAACAAAACTCCGCCAATAAAGGTGCTTTTAAAATTTTTTTGGGATGAGGCGCTGACAATTTTTAAACAGGTTTATCCTTATGTAATTTTGGGAGTAGCAATTGGAGCGGCAATTCATGGTTTTGTTCCAACATCTTTGGTAGAAAAGTATTTAGCTATTAAAAAATGGTGGGCGGTGCCTTTGGCGGTTTTACTTGGAGTGCCTTTGTATGCCAACTCAGTTTCAGTGGTGCCATTTTTGGAAGTGATGGTTAAAAAGGGTATGCCTTTGGGGACATCTTTAGCTTTTATTACCGCAATAACAACTATTTCTATTCCTGAGGCTTTGATTTTAAAAAAGGTAATGAGAACAAAGCTTTTATTAACTTTTTTTGGAATAACAATTTTAGGGATAATTTTAATTGGTTGGTTTTTTTAATTTTGTTTATTAACAGAAGAAAATTTTTTAAAGAATATCGATAAATATCGATAATAATAAATAATAGAAAATTCTATCTTTGCTACGATTGGGAAAAGATGGAAAAGGTGAGATATTAATTGTTTAAACTTTGAAAAAAATCAATTAATATTAAAAATATATAAAAAACAAATATAATCATTAAATTGATAAAACATAGTTGATTTATAAATGTTGTAATATTTAAATTGTTTTATATAATAAAAAATAGAAATGGTAACAGAACAAACAACCTTTTCAGAATATTTAAAGGCGAGAGAGCCAGTCTTAGGACCAATAATCAAAATAACAGATCAACTTCGTGAAGATTTTTTTTCTTTAGGAGAAAAACTATCTCAAGAAGAGACAGTGTCTAAAAATATAGAATATATTAAAGTTTATGAAGGAATGGGTAGACCTTATGAAATACAAAGAGCAACAATTTCTAACCAGGAAGAAGGAATAACAGTGGTTATTGACACTTATGTTGTTGGTAATTATAGACGATCTAATTTTTGGTTTACGGACCCAATTTTAAGTCTTAATGTTTTTAATGAAAAAGGAACAAAAATAAGTTTGAAAATAATGGGTAATAGCGAAGTAGAGTTAAAATTTACTCTAGATGGAGTTAATTTTATTGAGATTCGTTCATATAATATAAATAATCCTGAAGAGTTAGAGAATTTGTTAAGAGATCCTAGGGTATTACAAGTATTAAAAACTTTTGGTTTTAGATCATTATTTGAAGAAGAAGCAATTGATCAACAAGAGTCAGCTAATCCTTTGGATTTTTGGTTTAATCGATTGAAGATAAAGATTCTTGAACTACGAGGACTACTACCACAAGAATTATTGTTAAGTTTAGAAAGTTTATCAGTAGATCAATTTAAAACTTGGTTTGAGAATCTTAATTCTAGTGAACAACAGGCAGTTCTTCAAGCGATTTATGATAACAGACAGCAATTTTATGAATTAGGAATGATGGTGGTGCTGGCGGATTTACCTGAAAAAAATAGGAAACTAGTATCTGTAAGTAGGCCGGTTCCAGATGAACAGGGAGTTCAAGAACCTACAAATTGGGGCGAAACATTTGTTTTAGTCACAAATATAAACACAAACAAACAAAATTTAGGAATGTGGAGAACAAATATAAGTGGAAAGAGAACTTTAATTATTTTAAATCCAGATGGGAAAGAAATTAAAAAAATATATGAAGAGAATTTATCAAATTCGGAATATAAAGTAAAATAAATTTCTATAAATTGTACTTAGATTAAAATTCAATAAAAACCACTTCTTTTTTAAATTTTTTTGAGTAAAATTAAATTATGAAAATCTACTTTTTTGAGGTTGCTAGTTGGGAGAAAGAGTTGTTGCAAAAAAACTTTCCTGAGGCGGTATTAGTTGAGGAGAAATTAACAATTGAGAATGTAAGAAATTTTTCTGAGGCGCAAATTGTTTCTACTTTTGTTTATTCACAACTGACAAAAGAGGTAGTTGACAGCCTACCAAATTTAAAATTTATTGCCACGCGTTCAACTGGTTTTGATCATATTAATGTTGAGTATTGTAAGCAAAGAGGAATTTTGGTCGCTAATGTGCCAGAATATGGTTCTCGCACAGTTGCCGAACATACTTTTGCTTTAATTTTGACTTTAACTCGAAAAATTTACCAGTCAATTAATCAAGCCAAAAATTTTGATTTTAATCATGAAAATATTCGTGGTGTTGATATTTTTGGAAAAACATTGGGGGTTATTGGCGCCGGTAAAATCGGAATTGAAGTGATAAAAATTGCTAAAGGTTTTGGAATGAAGATTTTAGTTTTTAATCGAAGTCAAAAACAGGAATTAGCGAAAGAGCTAGGTTTTGAATATGTTGATTTGCAAACTTTATTTAAAAACAGTGATATTGTCAGCCTTCATTTACCTTACAATAAAAACACTCATCATATTATTAATAAAGAAAATATTGAATTTTTTAAAAAAGGAAGTTTTTTGATTAACACGGCGCGAGGTGGATTAGTTGAGACAGAAGCTTTAGTATTAGGCCTTGAAAAAGGGATTTTATCTGGTGTGGCTTTGGATGTTTTGGAGGGTGAAAAAGAGATAATGGACGAGATTGAAGTGATGACCTCTTCGTACAAAAAAGATATTGATTTGAAAACTTTGATTTTGAACCACGTTTTGGTTAATCATCCAAAAGTGATTATTACTCCTCATAATGCCTTTAATACTAAAGAGGCTTTGGAAAGAATTACCAAGACAACGATTGAGAATATAAAAGCTTTCTTAAATAACAAACCTCAAAATTTAGTTTAAAAAAATTCCTTGACAAATCTTTTTCAATGTAATAGTATATATCTATACCATAGGTGGAGGTAATAAAAAATTAAAAATCAAAAATTAAAGTTAAAAATTTAAAATTTTAATTATGAAACACAATAGAACTGATGTTTTAATTGCTTTAAAAAAAGCAAAAAGTCTGCTTGAGAAAATTATTTCTATGGCGGAGGCAGATGCTTATTGTATTGATATTATGCAGCAAAATTTAGCCGTGATTGGTTTGCTTCGTTCAGCTCATCAAAAATTAATGGAAGATCATTTGCAGTCTTGTTTTTCAGATGCTATTGGTTCAAAAAATAAACTCAAAAAGAAAAAAATGATTAATGAAATTTTAAAAGTAACAAAACTTTATAATAAATGATAAAAAAAGCTTTTGCTATAAACGGAATGCATTGTGCGTCTTGTGTTTATGTTAATGAGCAGGCTTTAAAAAAAATTCCTGGAGTGATTGATGCGGTAGTTAATTTAGCCAATAGTAAAGCAACAATTATTGCTAAAAGAGAAATTGATTTTGATCAGATTAAAAAAGCAGTTGAGAATGTTGGTTATCAAGTGATCTTTGAAGAAGAAAAAGATGAGGATTTAGAAGATAAAATCAAAAAAGAAAAAGAAAAAGAATTAAAAAAGTTAAAAACTAAAAGTTTTATTAGCTTATTTTTTGTTTTTTTTCTTGTTTGGGCGACTTTTCCATATTTATCAAGTACATCACCTACAATTTTTAAAAATTTTTATTTTCAATTTATTTCTGCTTCAATTGTTCAGTTCTGGGTGGGAGGAGAGTTTTATAAAAATACAATTTCAGCTTTAAAACATCGACAGGCAAATATGGATACTTTAGTGGTTTTAGGAACAACCGTGGCTTATATTTATTCAACCATTTTAGTTTTTTTTCCAAAATTATTTTTAGGGTTAAAAACTGAGCTTACGCTATATTTTGATGTGTCGGTCGTGATTATTGCTTTGGTTTTTTTAGGGAGGTATTTAGAAGCAAAAGCAAAAACAAAGACTAATGAAGCGTTAAAAAAATTAATGGAACTGCAGGCAAAAGAAGCTAATTTGATAATTAAAAATTAAAAATCAAAAGTTAAAAATTGCAGTTAAAAATTTAAAATTAAAAAATTTTTGGTTTTATGTTGTGGTTTTGAGTTTAGTATTTATGAAAGAAATAAAAATTCCGATTGAAAAAATAAAGGTGGGTGATTTGATTAAGGTTTATCCAGGTGAAAAAATTCCAGTTGATGGAGTGGTGGTTGAAGGCGAATCAACTATTGATGAGTCAACGATAACAGGTGAGAGCATGCCTGTTTTTAAGAAAAAAGGCGATCAAGTTATTGGATCAACCTTAAATCAAGACGGAATTTTAATATTTAAGGCAACTAAAGTTGGAAAAGAAACGATGCTTTCACAAATCATAAAATTGGTTGAAGAAGCCCAAGCGAGTAAAGCGCCAATACAAAGATTAGCTGATATTGTTTCTTCTTTTTTTGTACCAATAGTTTTAATTTTGGCGATTTTTACTTTTATATATTGGTATTTTTTTGCCAAAGTTTTAATATCGCAGGCAGTTTTAAATATGATTGCTGTTTTGATTGTTGCTTGTCCTTGTGCCATGGGTTTAGCTACGCCAACAGCAATAATGGTGGCAACTGGAAAAGCAGCTGAAAATGGGATTTTGGTTAAAGATGCCGAAAGTTTGGAGATTTTGCATAAAGTTAACACCATCGTTTTTGACAAAACTGGAACTTTAACTAAAGGAAAAATTAGCATTATTGAAATTATTGACTCGGCAACGCAAATTTTATCGCGACGAGAGTCTCACCCCGACAGAATTGTCGGGGTCCCCTCGAAAGCGAAAAATTTGCTTTTGCCTCGTCAAAAGATTATTCAAATAGCTTCATCCTTAGAAAATCATTCAAAACACCCTATTGCTCAAGCTATTGTTAATAAAGCTAAGGAGGAAAATATTGAGTTTCTGCTGGTTAAAAAATTTAAAAACTTGGTTGGTCAAGGAGTTGAGGGAGAAATTAATGGAAAAAAAGTTTATGTGGGCAAATTATTAAATGAAAACGATGAGCTTCAAGAGGCAAAAAGATTTAAAAATGAAGGTAAAACTGTGGTTTATATTTATGAGGAAAAAATAATTTTAGGAGCAATTGTGATCGCTGATATCTTAAAAGAGGAAGCAAAAGAGGTAGTTGAACAGTTAAAAAATATGAAAATTATGGTTTATATGATCACAGGAGATAATAAACAAACCGCTTTATCAATTGGAAAACAAGCCGGAGTTGATGACAAAAATATTTTTTATGAAGTTTTACCCCAAGAAAAAGAGGAAATTGTTAAAAATTTAAAATTAAAATTTAAAAATTGTGTTTTAGCTTTTGTTGGTGATGGGATAAATGATGCGCCGGCTTTGGCCGCTTGCGATGTAGGTATTGCTTTATCAACAGGCTCTGATATTGCTATTGAAACTGCCAGCATCTCAATAGTTAATAAAAATTTAAAAACAATTTTAAAAGCAATAAATTTATCAAAAAAAACAATTTTTACAATTTATACCAATTTATTTTGGGCATTTGTATATAATGTAATTTTAATCCCGGTAGCAATGATGGGAAAAATCAATCCAATGCTTGCTTCGGCAGCTATGGGATTATCGAGCGTATCAGTAGTTACCAATTCACTTTTACTTAAAAATCACTTTTACTTAAAAAAACTAAAATATGAAACAAAAAAAACTGAAAATTAAAGGGATGCATTGTCCATCATGTAATATCTTGGTAAAGGATAAGTTTTCACAAGTTAAAAATATTACAAAAATTATTGCTGATTACAAAACCCAAGAGGCAAAGATCTTTTATCAGGGTGATATTTCAACTGAAAAACTTAATCAATTGATTAAACCATACGGTTATATGATTGTTGATGAGGTAAAAGAGGATAAAAATTTTTTAAATAATATTTTTGAATTTTTAGCGATTTCAACAATTTTATTTTTTGGTTATTTGATTTTGAAAGAGTTTAATTTATGGCCATCTTTTTCTTATTCTAATTTGTCCTTGCCTTTAGTATTTATTTTAGGTCTGATTGCTTCAACCTCAACCTGTATGGCAACTGCTGGAGCTTTGTATTTATCGATTGCTAAAAGCAAAAACGATTGGCCAACAGCATTAAGTTTTAATACTGGTCGAGTTTTATCGTATTTTTTATTTGGAGTAATTTTTGGATTTTTAGGTAAAACAATTTCAACCTCTGTATATTTAGGAGGAATGTTAACTTTAATTATTGCTCTTTTAATGATTTTTTTAGGTCTTGATATGGCAGGAATTTTTTCTTGGCAAAAATATTTTGGTTTAAATACTGGAAGAATTTTTGAATTTTTTGATGAAAAATTAAAAAAATATCCTCGGAAAATGCCTTTTTTTCTTGGATTGATAACCTATTTTTTACCATGCGGTTTTACTCAATCTGTTCAAGTTTATGTAATGAGTTTAGCTAATCCTTGGTTGTCAGGAGTTTATATGATGGTTTTTGCAATAGGAACAGTCCCTCTTTTAATGATGATAAATTTGGCTTTAAATATAAGACAATCTAATTTTTATCAATATTTTCTAAAAATTATGGGAGTGTTGGTTTTTTTTGTCGGCGCTTCATATATTTTTAATTTTTTAACTCTTTTTAATCTAAATTATTTTGAGAGAATATTTTCAAAAAATAGTTTAAAAATAAAAAATGTTGAGATGCTAGATGGAAAACAAATAATAAAGATGGATGTTGTTTCATCTGGTTACCAACCAAATAGCTTTGCTGTTAAAAAAAATGTTCCAGTTAAATGGATTGTCAATGGAGTTAATGTTTTGGGGTGTCAAGAGTATTTTGTTGTGCCATCATTGGGTATTTCTCAAGCGCTAAAGGAAGGAGAGAATATTTTTGAGTTTACTGCAAAAGATGATAAGCCAATTTATTTTTCTTGCGGAATGGGAATGTATCGGGGTAAAATAGAAGTAATAAATTAAATTAGAAATTTAAAATCATTATGGAAAAAAAACTTGTTGCAACAATTTCAGTTTTATCAGTGATTATATTAGTTTTGGGATATATAATTTTTGGCTCGCAAAGTAAAAAAACTACTCAAATAAAAATACCTTCAAAAAACGAGATTGTTTTTTATTATGGAGCTACTTGTCCTCATTGTAAGGATGTTGAGGAATGGATGAAAAAAAATAAGGTTGAGGAGAAAATAAAAATTGAAAAAAAAGAAGTTTATGAAAATCAAAACAATGCTCAAGAATTGGAACAAGTGGCTGAAGCTTGTGGTTTAGACACTTCATCAATTGGTGTACCTTTGTTATGGGCTGATGGAAAATGTTATATTGGGACGCCGGATGTTGAAAAAATATTAGCAGAAAAAATTAATTTAAAAGCTAATTAAAATGTCAATTAAAAAAACAATTAAGTCAATTTTTATAATCTTTTTAAGCTATTTATTTTCAGCGGTTTTTAATAAATCTTTTGCTGTCTGCCCGTTGTGTACCGTGGCAGTTGGCGCCGGTGTTGGTTTATGTCGGTATTTAGGAATTGATGATACAATATCTGGAGTTTGGATTGGGGGGCTAATAGTTTCAATGGGTTTTTGGCTGGCGGATTTTTTAGGAAAGAAAAAAATAAAAATTAATTTTCTTGAATTTTGGTCAATTTTATTAATGTTTTTATTAATTTACCCATTTTTGTACTGGGGAAAACTAATTGGTATTGCCGGTAATACTTTATGGGGAATAGATAAATTAGTTTTGGGAGTTATTAGCGGATCTGTGGTGTTTTTTTTGGCGGTCTTCACTGATAAATTTTTGCGAAAAAAAAATAATAATAAGGTTTATATTTATTATCAAAAAGTGATTATTCCTCTTTTATATTTGGCGCTTTTAAGTTTAATATTTTATGAAATAACTTGTTAAAAATTGGTTAATCAATAATTATCAGTTTTAAAATTATTTATGAAAAATTTAGATATCAATCAATTTTTGGAAAAAATTAAAAAAATGGAAAAAGGAGAGAGGCTTGATTTATCATCTGATGAGGATTTGTCAATTGGAATAATGAATTTGATCTCAATGGAAGAGCATTTTTTCTTTACTTATAACAAAACCGGTGATGAGAAATATCTGGATTTATTGAATGAAGTTAGGGAAATGAGAAAAAGCTTACTAAAAATGATTATTAAGGATTATGAGGGGGAGGTCTGGTGTATTTCCAAACATTTGCTAGCAGCTTCAATGAGATTAATGGAGGTGGGAACAAAGTATTTAACTAAAGGTGATAAAAAAAACGCTTCTGATTTATTTAAAAAATCTTACCAGTTATATAGTTTGTTTTGGGGTTTAAATTTAGGTGTTGTAAAAGCAAATGATGTTAAACAAAGTCAAAAAGATGAGGTTAAATTTATCACTGATGATGAAAAACCAAAAGTTAAAAATAAAGCTTCAATTTTTGAGAAATTAGGGGAGTTAGTAAAAAAAGCGATTGATTGCTGTCGGGAATGATTTTTTATTATTCAAATCTGCTATAATTAATAAAAGCGATGAGGCTCGCTTAATGTCCTTTTTAAAGGACTGATAGCTTCTACTTTATCAGTAGAAGCTTTTTTATATGAATCTGAAAAAAATTGAAAAAAATTTAGATATTTTAATCGACCTACCTTTAATAAAAGAGCATAAAAACCTCTTTTATCAATTCAATTTAATTAAGGAGAAATTAGGAAACAGGGAATTACAAATAGTAGTTTTAGGACAGTTTAAACGAGGTAAAACTAGTCTTATAAATTCTTTAATTGGGAAAAAATTATTACCAACGTCAGTGGTTCCCTTAACTTCTGTGATTACCATACTCAAATATGGACAAAAATCAAAAGCTTTAGTTAAGTTTTTAGATGGTAGAAATGTCTTAATTGAAATAAAAGATTTAGAAAATTATATTACCGAAGAAAAAAATCCTAAAAATATTAAAAAAGTAGACAAAGTTATCATCGAATATCCTTCTTTGTATTTAAAAGACGGGGTTCAAATTATAGACACACCGGGGGTAGGATCGGTTTATGAACACAATACAGATGTCGCTTATCAGTTTGTTCCTCAGGCGGATGTAGGGATATTTGTTGTCACTGCTGATCCTCCGATTAGCGAAGCCGAGCTTTCTTTTTTATCATCAATAAAAAATCATTTGGGGAAAATTATTTTTATTCAAAACAAAATTGATCAGGTTGAAAAAAAAGATTGGGGGGAATCATTGGAGTTTACAAAAAAAATTATTAAAGAAAAACTAAAAATCAAAAAGCTAAAAATCTATCCTTTATCTTCAAAAACGGCTATCGATGGAAAACTAAACAACGATAAAAAAAATTACAAGAAAGCGGATTTTTAGAATTTGAAAAAACACTCCATAATTTTCTTATGAAAGAAAAAGAGCAAGCTTTAGTTGAGTCAATTTCTACCAAATTAAAATCTCTTATTAATCAACTAAAACTAATTATTCAATTAGAGATAAAAAGTTCACAAATGCCCCATTTAACCCTAAAAGAAAAATTACAAACTTTTAAACAGGAATTAAAAATTATTAAACAACAAAAAGAAGACTCAGAATATATTCTTAGAGGAGAAACAGAAAAAATAGTCAAAGAGGGTTTAATCGAAGACATTGATTTATTTAAAAAAAAGGAATTACCCAAAATGGTTTCAGATTTAGAGCAAATATATAAAAACAACCAAAAACTCAATGGCATTGAATTAGCAAAAAGATTTAATCTTTTTTTAGAAAATTCTATTAAAAAAAAATTTAATGATTGGCGAAAAGCTGAAGAAAAAAAACTTCAAAAATCATTAAAATTTATTTTAAACAGATTTACCAAAAGCACGAATCAATCGATAGAAAAAATTATTAACCTTTCGGCTAACTTATTTGATATTTCTTTAGAAAAATTTACAACGGAATTAGAATTAGTAGAAGAACAAGAATTTAGATTCTCATTTGATGAAATTCAAGTCGAAATAGAAATATTTACTCCAATTTTTTCACGACTACCAAAATTTCTATCCCACCGCTTTCTCTATCAAAATATTAAAGAAAAAACTGCCGAAGAATTTGACAAACATTGTGGGCGGGTTAGATTTGATTTTCATCAGCGTCTGCTCAAAACAATCAACGAATATCAAATTGAATTAGATAGGGTATTTGAAGAGATAATCTCCGAAATAGAAAAAGCAATAATAAAAGGGCTTAAATTAAAACAAAAAACTAAACAAGAAGCCGATGATTTTTTAAACAAACTTTACTACCAAGAAAAAACTCTCTTACAAATACAAAAGCAATTAACTTTATAAAGAAAAATTTTACGGTCTTATTTTTCGACAAAAATTTTCTTCATTGGGGGGAAGATAAAATGATTTAACCGGCAAGTTAGATTTTATACAATTTAAAATTACTTCAGACCACTGGCGGGTTGGATCAGATTCATAGGTATATCTTGCTAATTGGTAATATTTTGGTAAAGAACATAAATTCAAAAAAATAATTATCAACAAAGTTGGGATTAATAAAATTTCTATTTTTGGATAAAAATGTATAATTTGATTAACGACATATAAAGAAAAAACTAGCAACAAAATTAGTATCGGAATTGTATAATAACTAATTCTTACTTCAGGCCAGACAATAAACGGATGGCGAAAAATCAATATAGTGTTTAAAAAAAATATTTCCAAAATAGCAAGAAAAGTTAAAAAAATTTTAAGCGACTTAATTTTTTCATTTGATTCTAGTTTAATAAAAAAATAAATTAATAACCCAAAACAAAGAAAGGCTAGTAAACGATTATTACCAAAAAAATATGAAAAAGAATCAAAAGTAAAAAAAAGCGGGTCGACAATTAAATTAACATCAGAAGGTTGAATTTTATTCATGATCTGATAAAAAAAACTCGGCCAGTAACCGGCAACGGTTTTGATTAAAAAAGGAGCTAAAAGCAAATTATAAAAAGTATTAATTATGACAGCGGTAATAGCGATTATAAAATATCTTAAAAATCTTTTATCTTTTAGATATAGGTAAATAATAAAAAAATCAATAGCAAAGACAAAAGTATAATAGAATCCTTGTCGATCGACTAAAGTTAATAACAAAAAGGGAATTAATAAAAATTTTTTGTTTTCTAAAATAAAAAAAATACTTAATAATAGAAAAAAACCAGTTAAAATTTTTGCCGACCGAACAACATTTATATTTAGAAAAAAAATTGGAGAGGATAAAAAAACAATCATCAAAAGCATCATCGCCGGATAGGATTTATATTTAAAATTTTTTTGGGAAATTCTTAAGGTTAATCCTAAAATTACAATTAAACAAATAAAATAAGTAAGTGAATAATAATGAGGCAAATGGAAAAAAGCGCTCCATTTTATAAAATAAGCATCTAAAATATCAAACACATAACTTAGTTCCCGGGCCTGATACCAACCAAAAAGTTCATTTTTATTGACGTCGAAAACTTTTAATAAAAAAGGCCTTTGATCAATATAAATAGGAATACGAATGAGAGGTTCATATTGAATAATTCCTCCGTGTTGGAAGATTAACATCCCGATAAAAAAAACAGCGAAAATCAAAAACGACAAGAAAAACAACCATCGATTTTTAAACATATTATATTTTTTTTAATCCATCATAAAAATTATAAATAAAAAAAATTTAAAACACAGTTAAAAAAAATTTATTTTTTGGAGGCGAAGATTAAAATCAGAGAAAAAGGGGAACAGCGCCTTTTTTGGTTTATAATAAAAATTTTTAATTAGATTGCTTAAGCTTTAATGTTATAATTATCTAAATTAAATAATTTTTAAAATATTAAAAATATGAAAAGAATAACAATAACTCAACAAAATTTACTTAAAGCAATGGCAGGAGAATCTTTAGCCCGCAACAAATATACCCAATTTGCAAAAATAGCCAGAAAAGAAGAATATGAATGGATTGCTCAAATATTTGAAGAAACCGCCAATAACGAAAAAGCTCATACTGAAGAAATATACGAACAAATTAACAATCACATCGTCGTCTCAACTAATTTAGAAATAAAAGCCTATGGTAAAACCGCTGACAATCTTAAATTAGCCGTCGAGGGTGAACACTACGAGTGGAATATTATGTATCCGGATTTTGAAAAAGCAGCAATTGGAGAAAAACAATTGGAATCAGCAAGACTTTTTAGCCAAATAAAAAAAGTGGAAGAAAAACACGAAGAACGCTATTTAATTATTGCTAAAAAACTTAATAATAAAACACTTTACGATTCTGATACCGAACTGGAATGGAAATGTTTAAATTGCGGTTATATATATAAAGGGAAAACTCCACCAAAAGAATGCCCGGTTTGTAAAAAACCCTTTACTTGGTATATGCCTTTAAGGTTGGTGAGGTAAATCCATAAATATAGCCGGTGCCCGGATTAATGCGATCTTTGATCTGTTTGTAGCGAAATCCATTTTTAATTAAAATAGCAATAATTTTTTTATCAGAATTAACTAATAAATTATTATGATATTCGATGGCAAATCTTTTAATTTTTTTAAAACTTTTAGGGGTTAAACTCTTTAATATCTCCACTTCAGCCCCTTCGCAATCAATTTTTACCAAATCAATTGGAAAGCGAATATATTCAGACAGTTTTCTTGCTCGAATTTTTATTTTTTCGGTTACGTCTTTTTTCTTAATGATTGATCCTTGGACATGATATCGATTCAAATAAAAATTATATTGTTTTTTTAACCCAATTGCTAAATTCTTCACCCTAACGTTTTTAAGACGGTTTAAACTTAAGTTTTCTTTTAACAATAAAAAAACTTTTTTATTTGGTTCGAAAGCAAATACTTTGACTTGGGGAAATTTTTTAGCACAAAAAATAGCAAAATCTCCAATCCCCGCTCCCAAATCAATGATTATTTTAGGATTTTTTAATTTATTAATTTTGTATTCGTCATTGATAATCGTATCTTTAATAACAATTAAATCCATCAATTGGAAAATTTTAAACCGCATTTTATTTTTCAGACAAAAAAGACCGTCTTTTTTAAATAAAAATTTTAATAGAACAAAAGGATTTTCTAAATAAAAAGCGATTTTAGTTAAAGCAAATATAGAATAAAAAATCTTAATCAGGAAAGCCATTTTTAAATTATACTTATTTTTTGTTATACTAAATAATTATTAATTCATACATAATAAAAATATGAAAAAATCATTTTTAATAATTTCTCTTTTGATAATTTTAAATACCGTATTAACTATCCAAGCAAAAACCCCCGCCGCTGTTAGAAACCAAAATCAAATCCGCACCGAAAATCAACAAGAGGAACAAAACCTACAAATCCAGACCCAAGAACAAGAAAAATTAGAAAGCACAGTCGAAGCCCAATCCCAGGGAATTCCTAAAAAAATATCTCCAAGAAGTGAACAGGCGATACAAAATATGAGCGAAGTAGCTAAAAAAGTTGAGGAGCTTTTACAGTTGCGGACAACTCAAGAAGGAATTGGTGAACAGGTAAGAGAAATTGCCAGAGAACAAAATCAAGCACAAGAAAAGATAAAAAATCAAATTAACAAACTGGAAATGAGAAACAAAATAACTAAATTTTTATTTGGTCCCGATTATCAAGCGTTAAAGGAAATTAAATATGAAATTCAAAAAAATCAAGTAAGGATCAAACAGTTAGAACAAATTAAAAATAAACTTATCAATCAAAGCGAGATTGACAAAATTCAAGAGGCGATTAACGCCATAATTCAACAAAATACCACCCTATTAAACAGCGTTAACCTTGAAGAAAAAACAAAAAGTCTTTTTGGCTGGTTATTAAAATTGTTTAACCGATCTAATCTTTAACGATTTAAAAGATAGATTGCTAAATTAAGAATAGAAGCAAAACTTACCCAAAAAAGATAAGGAATTAGCAACCAACCGGCCAATTTAGAAATTTTATAAAATCGGATAATCGTTACTAAAATTAACAACCAAAGGATAATAATCTCTAAAAAAGCATATAGAGGCAATTGCAAGGTAAAAAACAAAAAAGACCAAAGAACATTAGCAATGAGTTGGATACCAAAAAGTAAAATTGCTTCCCGATTTTGTTTTTTCTTTAATCCTTTATTTAAGACCAAATATAAGGCAATCCCCATTAAAATAAAAAGAGTCGTCCAGACAGGAGCGAAGATCCAATTTGGGGGATTAAAAGGAGGTTTATTTAATTGAGCATACCAAGTAGGGACATATTGAGTAGTAAAAAAAGAGCCAATAAAACCAGCCAGAAGACAAATAACAATTGATAAAAACAATTGAAAAATATTTAGTTTTTTCATTTATTTAATTAATTAAATTTAATAATCGATATAATTTTACTAGATTTATATGTTTAAAAAAATAACAATTTTTATTTTTTTATTTTTACTTGCTTTTTTTGTTATTTATCATTTAAAAAAAACAGCCACCCAAAAGAATCCCCATAAAATTAATTATTTTTTAGAAAATAAAAACGTCACTCTTCTTATTGCCGACACGCCAGAAAAATGGGAAAGGGGATTAATGTTTGTAAAAAAACTAGATGATGCAGATGGAATGATCTTTATTTTTCCCGATAAAAAGATAAGAACTTTTTGGAATAAAAACACTTTTGTTGATTTGGATATTTATTGGATCAACGGTAAAAACATTATTGGCAAGGATTTTTTACCAAGTATTAGCAAAACTGGAAAAATTACCACGGTTGATTCAAAAAAAGAAGTAAATAAAGTGATAGAAATCATTAAAAAATAAATAATCAAAGCTATTAAGTCATTGTTTAAGGGCTTCAATTCCTGGTAGAGTTCCTTTTTCGATAAATTCAAGCATAGCGCCGCCACCGGTAGAAACATGAGTAATTTTATCTAAATATTCTTTTTTAGAGATTGCAGCGAGGGTATCTCCACCACCAACCAAAGAAATCGCCTGTTGATTTTGGGTAATGGCATAATATATAAAATCAGTTCCTCGCCTAAAAAGTGGGTTTTCAAAATAACCAACCGGCCCATTCCAGATAATAGTTTTGGCTTTGGCAATAATCGCGCCGAATTTAGCTTGGGTTTCTGGACCGATATCAAGGATATTGGCATTTGGGGGTAAGTTATCAATTTTAAAAATATTATTACCATTTTGTTCTTCTTGAGGATTGCCAATAACCGCGTCAGAAGGCAAAACAATTACGGTATTTTTCTGCGCCGCTTTAAATAAAATTTTTTTAGCCTCCTCAAGAGCCTCTTTCTCATAAAAACTTTTTCCTAAATTAAATCCCTGGGCCGCCAAAAAAGTATTAGCCATTGCACCACCGACTAAAAGATAATCACCCATCTCCATTAATCGATTAATTAAATCAGTTTTAGTAGAAACTTTGGCGCCGCCCAAAATGACCACAACCGGTTTTTTTGGATTTTTAATAATTTTTAAAATAGTTCCAATTTCTTTTTTGAGCAATAATCCTCCATAAGAAGGCATAAACTGGGGCACGCCGGTCACTGAAGCGTCATTCCGATGAGAAACGCCAAAAGCATCATTGACATAAAAATCAGCAAGACTAGCTAGCGTTTGGGCAAACTGGTAATTGTTGTCCTTTTCTTGTCGATAAAATCTAATATTTTCAAGAAACAAAATTTCATTTTCTTCTTGCTGGTTGATTCTTTTCTTATCATTATCATTCAAAAGATCATCAATAACTTTTACTTTAAATTCAGGCAAATATTCTTGAAGTTTTTTAGCGACAATTTTTACCGAATATCGAGGGTCTCGACATTTGGGCCGATCAAGATGACAAACCAAAATTAATCGGTTGTTGTTTTTTAATAAATATTTTATTGTCGGCAGCGATTGACGGATTCGGGCGTCGTCGGCAATAGTTGAATCAGGATTTAAAGAGACATTAAAATCAACACGAAGGAGGATTTTTTTGTTTTTTATATCAACTTCATCAATGTATTTTATTTTTTTCATAATTCCGTTTGTTATGCTGGATCTATTTTGGCATTAAAACATACTAGACTTGCTAAAATGGATTCCGCTAAACAAATTTATAAATAATTGGCCAATTTTTCCACCAAATCAACCAATCTTGTTGAATAACCCCATTCATTGTCATACCAACCAAAGACTTTAATTAAATTGCCCTCAATTACTTTTGTGTATTGTGGTGAAAAAATACACGAATAGGGTGAACCAATGACATCCGATGAAACAATTATATCTTCTTCATAGCCCAAAATTCCTTCCATTGTTGTTTGGGCGGCTTGTTTAAAAAGTTTATTTACTTCTTCAACAGTTGTTTGTTTCTCCACAACAGCAGAGATATCGGTGATTGAACCGGTTGGCACAGGGACACGAAGAGACATACCATCAACCTTTCCTTTTAATTGAGAAATAACTTTAGCCACTGTTTTGGCAGCGCCAGTTGTTGAAGGAACAATATTAATCATGGCGGCGCGTGATCGGTCTTCTTTTTTTTGAGCATCATCAAGAAGGCTTTGGCTTATGGTGACAGCGTGAACAGTTGTTAGGAAACCGGATTTAATTTTTAAATTATCCTCTAAAATTTTAAACATTGGAGCAGCACAATTAGTCGTACATGAGGCCATTGATATTACCGAATGACTAAAATCAAAATTATTGTCATTAACTCCCAAAACCACTACCGGTGTTTCTTCATCTTTGGCAGGAGCAGTAAGTATTACTTTTTTTACCTTTCCTTTAAGATGTTTTTCTAAATCGACTTTTTTAGTAAAGGCCCCAGTAGCATCAATGACGATATCAATATCATATTTATCCCAAGGGATATTTTCTGGTTGGTCATTAAGAAGAGTAAAAATTCTTTGTCCATTTACGGAAATTCCATCGGTTTCTTCTTTAATTTCCTGATTAAATTTATGATAAACCGAATCATATCGAAGCAAATAGGCAATCATAGCGTTTTGGGTTTTTCTAGTATTAATTGCGGCGATTTGAAAGTTTCTTTTATTAGATAAAGCAATTCGAGTAAAAGCTCGACCAATTCTGCCAAAACCATTAAGACCAACTTTTAGCATATTTTTATAGTTAAATTTTTAATGATTTATTCTATTATATTAATTTCTAATAGTTATGATAATAATGATGATAAGTGGTTATATATCTAATCGTCCCAGACACACCTCTTGTAACAACCGAGTGGGTGATAATCCTTTGTTTTTCAAAAATAACGCCATTAAGAAGCGGTCCCTCAATTACACCAGTGGCGGTAAAACTCAACTCTTTCCCTTTTGCCATATCTTCGGCAGTAAAAATACGATTTAAATTTTTTACTCCAGCAGCTTTAATTTTCGCAATATCAGATTCTTTTTTTGGTTTGAATCGACAAAGAATTTCTCCTCCCATCACTTTCATCGCCACCGCCGCTAAAACCCCTTCAGTTGATCCACCAATACCCATATAAACATCAATTCCTGAGTCAGGAAAACAGGTGGCAATTGCCGCTGAAACATCACCATCGGTAATTAATCTTACCCGACTACCAACTCTTCTTATTTCTTCGATAAGTTTGATATGACGATCGCGGTCAAGAACCATCACAGTTATTTCCGAAATTTTTTTACCGAGAGCGCGGGCAATTTTTTTTAAATTATCTTTTACCGGCGCGTCAAGATCAATAACTTGTGCTGCTTGTTTACCAACAGCAATTTTTTCCATATAGGTATCAGGAGCATGAAGAAGCGATCCCCTTTTCCCAGCGGCAATAACCGATATGGCATTATATCGGCCGTTGGCAACACTATCAGTACACTCTAAGGGATCAACCGCCAAATCCATCGCCGGCCCATGGCCAGTGCCAACTTTTTCGCCATTATAAAGCATGGGGGCTTCATCTTTTTCACCTTCTCCAATTACCACCGTGCCCTGAAAGTCAACCTGGTTAAATCTTTTTCTCATCGCTAAAACAGCTGCTCCGTCGGCTTTTTTCTTTTCACCTCGGCCAACCCATTTAGCTGCTTCGATAGCCGCCGCTTCAGTTACTCGGACAAATTCCAAGGCCAAATTTCGATCCATAATAAAATGAATTTAAAAAAATCTTTCTAAAATATTTTTTTTACCAACGATATTTAATTGCTGAAAAAGAAATTTAAATTGTTTGGTAAGATCATCAATAATTTTCTGTTTTTCTTTTGATGACAAATCCCACAAATGTTTTTTAAACGGTCCCAAAGCTTTTTTTCTTGTTTTATAAATAAACTGTTTTTTGGTCATACCGGGTTTTTTTTCTTGCGAGAGATTTTTTTCAATCCAGCTATACATTTCTTTTTTTAAATCATCGGGCAAGTGAGAGTAAACAATATTTTGGAAAGCGGTGGCAAGATGGATTTCTAAAGTCTTAACAGAAACAAAGTGATGAAAAAGTTCGTTGGGTAAGGTAGAGGCTCCATGTTGGACAGCTCCACCAATTTTATATTTTTTTCTGGCCACTTGACCGATTTTTTTTAAGACCTCAAAATCAATTTCCACTTTGGCAATTCGCCCATCGGGAAGAGGAATCCCTCCGTGGGTGGTTCCTGTCTGAATACTAATTTTACTTATTCCGCAAATTTTAGCTGGTTTTATCATTTTTAAATAACCTTCCATAAAAGCAATAAAATCTTCTGGGGTGCTGTTTTTTCCTCCAATGTGTCCAATTTCACCACCTACGGAGATTGTGATATCTTTTGGCTCAAGGCGTCTGATATATTTAGTTAAAAAAGCAGTCACTTGATAATTTTCTCTTTGTTGATCGTCGAAACCCTTTTTTTCTAAATCAACAAGAGTTGAAGCATCGATGTCGATATTGTAAAATCCAGCCTCAATTGATTTTTTAATCAGGTCTTTGACTTTGTTCATTTCTTCATCAGGCGATTCTTTATAGGCAGAGGCTTTAATTTGATAATGATCTCCTTGAAGAAAAACCGGTCCTTGATAACCCTCTTTGATGGCGGCAGCTAAAATGACTGTTGCATATTCATCAGGGAGTTGATTGGTATATTTAATTTCAGATCGGGCAATCTCAAAAATAAAAGGACCAAGACATTCCTCTTTGGCCAATTGAAAAATAATCCGAGCAATATCATAGGTTAGGGTCCGGACATTGATAGCTGGCACAGTAAACCCGTCAACTTCACCGTGGCCAACAGCGATATAAAGATCATGGATAGAGGCGGGAAAGACTCCAAAGTTAGCAGCAGTTTTTTTTATCAGCTGGCGAGCAGTTTTTTTTATTTTTTCATTTTTGGCAAATACTGCCGTATAAACTAAATCATCAATCGTGTCGATGGCTGGTTTTTTTTTATAAGCCAACTTAAGATCGGCTAGTGTTTGATAAATTTTCATATACTATCATATAATTTTAATTTTACAATGATAAACAAATCAATAAAAATTGTCAAGGTGGGTTTGATTTACTAAAATAAATATATGGTAAATTGTGTTTTCTGTCAAATCGTAAACAAAACAAAACCGGCTTATTTAATCTATGAAGATAAAAATTTTTTAGCTTTTTTAGATATTAATCCCCGTGTAGAAGGACACACTTTAGTTATCCCAAAAAAACATTATCAATTTATTTACGAAGTCCCTAATTTTAGTCAATATTGGCAAGTGGCTTTAAAGATCACTAAGGCGATGAGAAAAGCCATGAAGCCTTATTTTGTTACCTATATTGTTCATGGTTTGGAAGTTCCTCATGCCCATATTCATATTTTGCCACGAAAGGTTAACGAAACAGAATTTATTCCGGCGGTAAAATATTTCAGCAGAGTAAAAATGGTAGAAATCGCTAATAAGATCGCTCAAGCACTAAAAAATAAACAGTAATTTTATTTTGGCAATTGGACAACACCGTTTTCAGGCAATCCATAAAAACTATAATAATAAAAATATATATACAACAAAAAATAAAAAAAATAAAACAGGATTACAAAGCAAAAATTCGTTACTACAATTAATTGTAATATTTTTGATTTGTGGTTTTAAAAGGAGGATTTTTTAAATTTTCATGAAGATAACTTTTTGTTTCGGTAAGACCAATGTTTTTTTATATAAGGTTAAATTAAAAAACTATTGAAAGATCGAAGAACAATAAATTTAGTTAAGTTTTTTAACAGTAAGAGAAAATTTTTTTTGCTTATAATCAACAATGATTTTATCACCGGGTTCTATTTTTCCTTCAATTATCTGTAAGGCAATTTCATCAACAATAAGTTCATTTATCAATCTTTTTAAAGGTCGAGCACCATAAATCGGATCAAAACCAACTTTAAGAAGATAATCTTTTACTTTTTTAGAAAATTCAATATCAAGAGTTTGTTTTTTAAGTTTTTCTTCAACATTTTTTAGCTGAATATTAATAATTTGCTTCATCATCTCTTCATTTAAAGGATTGTAAATCATTATTCCATCAAGTCGATTTATAAGCTCTGGTTTAAAAAATTTTCTAATAATGTCATTGATTTTATTTTCTTTTTCTTTTTGAGGAATATTTTCTTGGAAAATTTCGCTGCCTAAATTTGAAGTTAAAATAATAATTGTATTTTTAAAATCAACTACTCTTCCTTTTCCATCAGTTAGTCGGCCATCATCAAAAATCTGCAAAAAAATATTAAAAACTTGTGGATGGGCTTTTTCTACTTCATCAAAAAGAATGACTGAGTAAGGTTTTCTTCTGACAGCTTCAGTTAACTGGCCTCCTTCTTCATATCCAACATATCCAGGAGGGGCACCAATAAGGCGAGCGACAGTGTGGGCCTCTTGATATTCGCTCATATCAATTCTAATTAAGGCCTTTTTATCATTAAAAAGAGAGTAGGCTAATGTTTTTGCTGTTTCAGTTTTGCCAACTCCGGTTGGTCCTAAAAATAAAAAAGAGCCAATTGGTCGATTTTCATCCGAAAGACCAGCTCGAGATCTTCTTATTGCTTTAGCAATTTTGCTTAATGCTTGATCTTGGCCAACGACTCGTTTTTTTAATTCTTCCTCAAGTTTAGCTAATTTTTCTGATTCTGATTTAAGGAGTTTTGAAACAGGAATACCTGTCCAGCGAGAGACAATTTTGGCAATATCATCTTCAGTTACTTGTTCTTTGATTAATCTTTCCTCAGCAGGAATTTTTTGCCATTTTTCCTCAACTTCTTTTAATTTTTTTTCTACTTGAGGTATCTCACCATATTTTAATTGGGCTGCTTTATCAAGTAAAATCTCTCTCTCTGCTTTTTCTAATTCATTTTTTAATTGATCAAGTTGAACTCGAAGTTTTTGCAGTTCACTAATGATTTTCTTTTGTTCTTTCCATTTTATTTTTAGATTATTAAATTTTTCTTCAAGTTGTTTTTTTTCTTCATCAAGCGCTTTTTTTCTAGTTTCCAGCCCTTTTTCTTTTTTTAAAGCCGCCAACTCTATCTCAATTTGAAAAATTCGTCTTTTTATTTGGTCTAATTCGGTGGGCATAGAATCAATTTCTATTTTGACAGCCGCCGCAGCCTCGTCGATTAAATCAATCGCTTTATCGGGAAGATATCGATCTGTGATATATCGAATTGATAGATTTACTGCCGCAATTAAAGCATCATCAGAGATTTTAATTCCGTGATGAATTTCGTATTTTTCCTTGATTCCCCGAAGGATTGTTAAAGTTGCTTCAGCTGAGGGCTCATCGATATAAATTGGCTGGAAACGCCTTTCTAAAGCAGCGTCCTTCTCAATGTATTGACGGTATTCGCGGACTGTGGTGGCACCAATAGCATGGAGGACACCTCGTGCCAAAGCTGGTTTTAACATATTTGAAGCATCTACCGCTCCCTCGGCCGCCCCAGCGCCAACTAAAGTATGAAGTTCATCAATAAATAAAATGTATTTGCCTTCAGCTTTTTCAATCATTTCAAGTAGTTTTTTTAATCTTTGCTCAAATTCTCCTCGAAAGGAAGCTCCAGCCAATAAACCGGCTAAATCCAAAGATAAAACCTCTTTATTTCTTAAAGTTTCAGGCACGTCTCCAGCCACGATTCTTTGAGCTAAACCTTCGACAATGGCAGTTTTTCCCACTCCTGGGTCACCCAAAAGAACAGGATTATTTTTAATTCGCCGTGAAAGAATTTGGATTAATCGCCTAATTTCTTCATCTCGGCCGATAATAGGATCAAGTTTGTCTTGTTTAGCTTTTTGGGTTAAGTTAATTGTATATTTTTCCAAAATATTTCCTTGATCATCAGGAGGTTGATAATGGATATTCATAATTAATTTTTTAATTAAAAATTTTTAAATATAAATTTTTAAATACCTTGATTTTACTAATAATTAGCAGATTTGTCAAGAGATTGCTAAATTTAGCTACTTTATTTATTGTCGAGTAATTATAAATTTTAATCTCTGTTTTTTTATTTAAGAACTTTATTAAAAAATCCTTGACAAGGGATGTTTGATTATGGTAAATTATCTACTATTTATGATAGTAGATAATTAAAGAAAATTTATGAACAAAAAAAAATTATTAAAACTAGATAATAAATTAGGCGCACTTGAGGAAAAGGTATTAAATTTAATTAGTGACAATGTTTCCCCCCGAATGGTCGTTAATTTATTAAAAGAAATAAACCACCACTATGCCTACACAACAATCATGACAGTGATGGATAAACTTTTTAAAAAAGGTTATTTAAAAAGAAACAAAATTGGTAAAACATTTTTTTACCGCCGAAAAAAAACTATCGACCGAGAAATTTATGAAAATAATTTAGCTTTACTAGACAAATTAATATCTTCGATTGGTAAAATTAATTTTTTAAAAATTTCATTTTATTTGTTTATAACAGCTCCTTTCATTTCTTTTTTTTCAAAACCTTTATTGGCTGTTTTTTTAAATTTAATAATTATATTGGTTACCTTTATTTCGGGTTTAAATATATTTTTCAATCTTTATCTCAATGGTTTTTGGGAATACCTAAATACAGTTATTATTCAGCCTGATCTTTTTTTAAAAGACGCATCGATCAATACGTATTATATATTAGAAACGATTTCTTTGATTAATCTAATGTTGTTTTTTACCAGTAGTTTATTAATTTTTTATTTTTTAAAAAAGCGGCTAAATCGTTATAAATTTAATCCTTAAAAAAAATATGGCAGAAAACAATCATCAGCAAAAACAAAATTTTTATCAAGGAATAATTATTGGAACAGTATTTATTTTCATAATTTTTTTAGCTTTTTTTGCTGGTTTAAAAATAGGTCAAAGGAGAGTTTTTGATAAACGTTATCCTCCAATGTTCTACCAGTTTTTAAGACCACCAAAAGAAGGATTTATTCCAAGAAGGTTTCAAGGCCATGGTTTGGTAGGAGTGGTTGACTCTGTCTCCAAAGAAAGTTTTGTCGTGAAAAATCGTTGGGGAGAACTGGTTACTGTGTTGGTAAATAAAGATACTCAATACAAAATGGATAATAAAAATGCGAGTTTTTCTGATATTAAAAAAGGAAAAAACGTGATGGTAATTGGCGAACCAAAAGAAGAAGAGATAGGGGTAGTTGCCAAAATCATTAGAATTTTTTAATTGATTAGTTTTTTATGAAAAAAATAACGACAATTTTTTTGAAAAACAAAAGGTTGTTATTAGTTTTTATTTTGATTATTTTAATTACTGTTTTTTTTGTTTTGAAAAACAAAAATGAAAAACAACAAAAATATCAGACAACCAAAGTTGCAAAAGAAACCTTAATTGAGTCGGTTTCTGCTTCAGGTCAGATAATTAGCTCTTCTTCTCAGATTGTTTATACCCAAGCGACCGGTATGGTAAAAGCGGTTTATGTAAAAAACGGCCAGTTTGTTAAAAAAGGCGAGAAAATCTTAGAAATTGAGTTAGATCAAACAGGACAACAAAAATATCAGACAGCTTTAGCAAACTATCTTTCAGCCAAGAATAATTTAGATTCGGCGCAAAATAATTTATACACTCTCCAGGCTGATATGTTTGACAAATGGGAAACTTTTTATAATTTAGCTACGTCATCAACCTATCAAAACGCTGACGGGAGCCCCAACGAAACCAATCGACAGTTGCCAGAATTTTTAATTGCTAAAAATAATTGGTTAGCTGCTGAAGCAAAATACAAAAACCAACAAAACCAAATTCAACAAACACAGGCTTCTTTATCAAGCGCCTGGGCATCTTACCAATTAGCTTCGCCATTAATCACGGCACCAGTTGGAGGCAAAATTAATGATTTAATTTATGAGACAGGAATGATTATTGGAGGTCTAGATTCTGACACAAGTTCCTCAAATATTAAAATAGCAACAATTAAAAACGAATCAACCTCTTTTGGTAAATTTACTGTTTCTGAAATTGATGTTTCAAAAATAAAATCCGGGCAAAAAGCAACGATTACTATCGATGCTCTCCCAGACAAAACCTTTACCGGCGAGGTAATCGCCATTGATCAGACGGGTGAAGTAATTTCATCGGTGGTTGATTATCCGTTGACGATAAAATTTGATTCATTTTCAGATGAAGTTTTGCCAAATATGTCGGCCACGGCCAATATTATTATCAATAAAAAAATTAATGTCTTGACTGTTCCGTTAACGGCAATTATTAAACAAAATGATTTAAATTATCTAAGAGTTTTAAAAAAAGGGCAAATAATTTTAACGCCGGTGGAAATTGGTATTTCCTCGGATACGAAAACAGAAGTTATTGGAGGAATTTCCGAAGGCGACGAGATTGTTACCTCCACTATTTCCAACAGCTCAACCTCAACCGGCCAATCACCTTTTTCCAATTTTGGTATCGGTGGAGGAACAAGAATTAGGATGAGATAAAAAATAATAATAGAATTGTCATCCCGAAGTTGCTTCGGGGTCCAATTTAAGACACCGCGGTTAAAATTTCAAAAAGATAGATTTGGTTAGTAATTTAAATTGTAATAATGACAGATGTACTGATTGAATTAAAAAATATAACTAAAATTTATAAAAACCATTTTATTGAAACCAAAGCCTTAGATAATATCTCATTAAAAATAAATAGAAGTGAATTCATCGCCATAATGGGTCCTTCGGGATCGGGGAAATCTACTTTGCTTCATATATTAGGTTTATTAGATAAACCAACTTCTGGAGAATATCTTTTTGAAGGAAAAAAAACTTTACAAATGGATGAAAATACTTTAGCCGATTTTAGAAATAAAAAGATTGGTTTTGTTTTTCAAGCTTATAATCTTTTGCCACGAATAAAAGCTTTAAAAAATGTTGCTCTTCCTTTGATTTATGCCGGCGTTGATAAAAAAAATCGAGAAGAAAAAGCTTTTGAAAAATTAAAAGAAGTTGGGTTAAAAGACTATGCTGATCATTTTCCTAACCAATTGTCAGGAGGTCAACAACAGCGAGTTGCTATCGCTAGAGCGCTAGTTAATAATCCTTCAATAATTTTAGCCGATGAGCCGACGGGTAATTTAGCTTCTTTTCAAGCAGAAGAAATAATGAAAATTTTTAAAAATTTAAACAAAGAGGGAAAAACAATTATTTTAATTACCCACGAAGAAGAAATTGCTAAATGGGCAAAAAGGATAATAAAAATAAAAGACGGCAAAATAATTAATTAATTCATAAAATAAATCCAAAATGAAAAATAATGACTCAAATTCTAAAACCGGCGAAATTAAAAAATTTTTAGATTATTTCCTTGAGATAGTCAATGAAGCGGTTTTTTCCCTTTTGGCAAATAAAATAAGAAGCGGTTTGGCGGTTTTAGGAATCATTATAGGGATAGCTTCGGTAATTGTTATGCTGTCTTTAGGTCAGGCTAGTCAAAAAAGCATCGAATCACAAATTAAATCTTTGGGTTCGAATCTTTTAACAATAATGCCCGGCGCCTTATCGACGGGAACAGTCCGTCAGGCGGCTGGCAGCGCCAACACTCTAACTTTAAGCGATGCTTTAGCGATAAAAAATGAATTTTTAAATAAATATATTATTGATATTTCACCAGAGCTGTCAAGGCGTTCTCAAGTGATTTTTGAAAGAGCTAATACCAATACACAAATAATTGGTGTTTATCCCAGCTATCAAACACTAAGAAATATAAACTTATCTTCAGGCGATTTTATCAGCCAATTTGATATTGAAGGGACAAGGCAAGTTGCCGTCGTTGGGCCGCAGGTGGTTGCTGATCTTTTTGGTGACGGCGTTAATCCGGTGGGAAAAATGATAAGAATTTCTGGAAAAAGTTTTCGGGTAATTGGGGTCACTTTAGCAAAAGGGGGAGCGGGATTTTTTAATCAGGATGATATGGTTTTTGTTCCTTTATCAACCGCTCAGAAATTATTATTTGGAACAGATTATTTATCTTCAATCAGCATCGGTATTAAAGATGAAAAACTTATGAATCAAGCGAGGGACGAAATTGGTTATTTTTTATTAGCCCGTCATAAAATAAATGATCCATATCAAGCTGATTTTTCAATAATGTCGCAAGCTGATATTTTACAAACCGCAACATCAGTGACTTCAACTTTCACCAATCTTTTATCAGGAATTGCGGCGATCTCTTTATTGGTCGGAGGGATCGGAATTATGAATATTATGTTGGTAGCGGTAGTTGAACGAACAAGAGAAATAGGTCTTCGTAAAGCAATTGGCGCTAAAAACAGAGTCATTGTCGGTCAATTTTTAAGTGAAGCAATAATCTTAACATTATTAGGAGGTTTTTTTGGAATTATTTTCGGCATTATTATTTATTTTATTTTATCGGTGATTTTAAAATTTTCTTTTATTATTTCTTTACCGGCAATATTTTTAGCAGTGACGGTCGCCTCGATAATTGGCGTGGTTTTTGGTTATTATCCAGCAAAAAAAGCCGCCAGCTTGTCGCCAATCGAGGCTTTAAGATACGAATAATAAAAAACAAAAGTTAGAAGTTTTTTTTATAACAATTATGAAAAACAACATAATTTTCTATATTTTGATTGGAGTTATAAGTTTAGGAGTCGGTTTTTATGTTGGAATTTGGTATCAAAAAAATCAACAACTATCAAGATTTTCCCAACCTTGGATTGTTAGTCAAACAGGAAGACAAGGCCAAAATCAGGGAAGATTTACCGGCGGGATGAGACCTGTTAGCGGAGAAATTATCAAAAAAGACCAAGATTCAATTACAATTAAAACACAAAATAGTTCAACAAAAATTATTTTAATTCCCAGCGGCGTCTTAATTACCAAATCGCAAAAAGCAACTTTCGATGATTTAAAAGAGAAAGAAACCGTCTTTGTTATTGGTCAACAAAACCCAGACGGATCGATTACCGCAGAGAATATTCAAATTGGTCAGATTAATTTAAGAAGAAATAATACTAACTAGTTTTTTCATGAAGCCATTTTTTCACTTTTGGCCAATTTTGGAGAAAAAGGACAACAACCAAAAAACCAATAACAAAATAAATTGCGACATTTTTTGGAGTTAGATTTTGTGATAAGGCAATTGTTGGGGTTGGTGTTTCCAAAGACAAAGAAGGCGATGATTGAGGAGTAACTGATTCTATGTTTTGTGGTGAAGGATTGGACGTGGCGATTGGTTTTGTCGGTTGAGGAGTTTCGGTTGGAGAAGGGGTTTCGGTTGGCTGGAGGGTCGGTGTCGGGGTGTTGGTTGGCGTTTGGGTTGGAATGACAGAAACAATAATATCAAAAAGATTTTGGTTGATTTTTCTTACGTTGGGATCAAGAGCAAGAGTTTGCCGAAGACAAACAAATAAAAAAACAACTAAAAAAATTATTTTTTTCATCTAGTGGTATTAAATCACAAAAGAATCCAAAAATCAAATCATTTTAACGGATCATAGCCGCCTGTATTCCAGGGATGACAACGAACGATTCTTTTTAATCCTAAAAACAAACCGCGAAATACTCCATATTTTTCAACTGCCTGATATGTATATTCTGAACATGTTGGCTTAAAGCGGCAAACTTTATCAGTCAAAAATAGTTGCCTGGCAATTGCTCCATGGAACCATTTTGTTTTTTGATAAAAGCGGATGAGAAAAAAAATAATTTTTTTCATTTTAATTGACAAGATTTAACCTTTTTTATATTATAAATTCTAAATCTTTATTTCAATAAAAAATAATGAAAATATTTATTGATTCCGCCAACTTAGCAGAAATAAAAGAAGCAGTTTCTTGGGGAATAATAGAAGGGGCAACCACTAACCCAACCTTGATGGCTAAAGAAAAAAATCAATCATTGAAAAAAATTTCTCAAGAAATTTGTCGAATTGTCCCTGGACCAGTCAGCTTAGAAGGAAACGCCAGCCAAGCAGAGGAGATTATTAAGGAAGCGAAAATTTTAGCTAAAATTGCTAATAATGTGGTTGTTAAAATTCCAATGACTATAGAAGGTATTAAAGCGGTTATTAAACTTAATAAAGAAGGAATAAAAACCAATGTTACTTTGGTTTTTTCAGCTAATCAAGCCTTAATAGCCGCTAAGGCAAAAGCAACTTATGTTTCGCCATTTTTAGGAAGACTTGATGATATTGGCCAAAGCGGATTGCTTTTAATTGAAGAGATAAAAAAAATATACAAAAATTATCAGTTTAATACTAAAATTATTGCCGCTAGTATTAGAAATCCAGATCATGTCAAACAAGTGGCTTTAATTGGTTGTGATATTGCAACAATTCCTTTTAAAGTCCTAAAACAACTATATCAACACTCTTTAACTGATAAAGGAATAGCTTTATTTCAAGCAGACTGGAATAAATTAAAAATTTAATTATTTATTTTAAAAACAACAGTAATTTCACCTTTAATTTCTTTTCTTTGTTTTAATATTTTTAAAACCTCATCAACGTTTCCTCTTAAAAATTCTTCATAAATTTTGGTCATTTCCCGGGCAAGAGAGATTCTGGTTTTTGGGTTAATTTGATTTAAAATTTCCAAAGTTTTAATAATTCTTTGTGGCGATTCAAAAAAAATTATCGATGGAGTTTTTTTGCCAATTTTTAATTTCGAGATTTCTTGAAAAATTTTCTGTTTTTGAGATAAATTTTTTGGCAAAAAACCTAAAAATAAAAAGGGAGAAGTAGAAAGTCCTGATGTTATTAATGCCGATAAAACTGCTGATGGTCCGGGAACAGGAACAATTTTTATATTTTCTTTAATAACTCGTTTGACTAAAAATTGACCGGGATCTGATAAAGTAGGGGTGCCAGCATCAGAGATTAAGGCTAATTTTTTTCCTTGTTTTAATTTTTCTAGAATTTTTGGCAGAACTTGCAGTTGATTTTCATCAGTTAGATGAATAAGCGGTTTTTTTATTTGATAATGATTAAGTAAAATATTACCTTTATAAGTTGATTCGCAGATTATTTCATCAACTTCTTTTAAAATTTCAGTCGCTCGAAAAGTAATATCTTTTAAGTTACCAATTGGAGTGGAAACTAAATATAGCATAAATTAAAAATTAAAAGTTAAATATTAATTAAGAAAAAATTTCCGGATGGGTTTTGATAATTTTTGGAAAAACCTCGTTGACTAAAATCTGTTTTTCCTCATCTAAAAAATTTTGCAAAACATAAGTTTCACCATCAATCCAGTTTTCTTTTTGGCGGTTATCAACACCAATTCTTATCCGCCAAAAATCTTTAGTTTTTAAGGTTTGTTCAATTGATTTAATGCCATTGTGTAATTTTGGACCGTTGGCAAACTGGATTTTGAATTTTCCCAAGGGAATGTCTAAATCATCATGAATAATGTATAACGTAGAACGTGGAACGTGAAACGTATTAAAGATTTTTTTAACTGCTTTACCTGATTCATTCATATAGGTTAAAGTTTGACAAAGAATTAAATTATTAAGGGTAAAAATTTTAGCAATGGAAGAATTTTTTTCTTTCAACTCGCTAACCCGCCAACCCGTTAACTTTTTAACTAAATAATCAATAAACATATGACCAACATTATGGCGGTTATTTTTATATTTTTCACCAGGATTGCCAAGACCAAGAGAAATTTTCATTCCTATTTTAAATTTCAAATTTATCATTTATAATTATAATCTAAAATCTTTTCTTTGGGCCCGTAGCTCAACTGGCAGAGCAGCAGCCTTTTAAGCTGTTGGTTGAGAGTTCGAGTCTCTCCGGGCTCACTAACAAAATGAAAATCTACATTGTCACTCTTTTCCCCAAAATGATCTCTTCTTTTTTTGCAGAAAGCATTATTAAAAAAGCTCAAGAAAAAGGTCTAGTTGAAATTGAGATCGTTGATCTTCGTCAGTTTGCTTATGATAAACGGGGATCGGTTGATGATCGGGTGTATGGAGGGGGAAAAGGGATGGTGATAAGGGTGGATGTGATGTATAAGGCACTAAAAAAATTAAAAATTAATCCGCCGGTTGGCGGACAAAATTCAAAATTAAAATCTAAAATTTTTTTAACCTCGCCTAAAGGTAAAGTTTTTGATCAGAAAAAAGCAAAAGAGTTGGCAAAATTAGATAAATTAGTGATTATTTGCGGCCATTATGAGGGAATTGATGAACGAGTAAGACAGTTTGCTGATGAAGAGATATCTTTGGGTGATTTTGTGATGACCGGAGGAGAGATTACCGCTGCGGCCATCGTTGACTCAGTTATTCGATTGGCTCCCGGAGTTTTGAAAAAAGAAGCGACAGAAAAAGAGAGTTTTTCTGAATATGAGGTTGATTATTTAATAAAAATTTTAGGTGAAAATGAAATTTTAAAAAAATTAAAAGAAAAAAGGATCAA
The DNA here is from genome assembly GCA_029906985.1 of Microgenomates group bacterium. GTDB lineage: Bacteria > Patescibacteriota > Microgenomatia > UBA1406 > GWC2-37-13 > JARYMT01. The sequence goes on from JARYMT010000001.1 coordinate 242,993, forward strand.
AAAAACAAAACTTTTAGAATATCCTCAATATACCCGGCCGGAGGAATTTTTAGGTTTAAAAGTGCCAAAAGTTTTGCTCTCCGGCAATCATAAAGAAATAGAAAAATGGCGAATAAAAAAAGCTTGGGAAGAGACAGTCAAGAAAAGACAAGATTTATTAAATATTTAAACCTTCGGTTTAAATTGTCTCCTTTTTATTTTATTAATTGAATACATTATCCTTTTATGAAGATCAATATTTTTAATTCTAGCAAAGCGAAGTATAGCAACAATAATATCACCCAATTCTTGTTCATAACTTTCATCTTTTTGAGCAGCAATGTTGGTGGTTTTTCGACCATGTTTAGCTAAATAGGCGCGAGCCATCTCGCCGATTTCTTCAACCAAAGACAATATTAAAAAAGAGCCAAACTCTTTTTCTTCTTTCCATTGTTTATCAATGTCTTCAAGTTTTTTGTAATAGTATCCAAAAAGCGATCTTATTTTTTTTGCTTTTTTTGGGATTTTGTAAGTTCTCATAATTAAATTTTAGCATTTTTCTTGACTTTTAATAATTTATATGATGTAATTAAACTATTACAAATTTAATCATAGTTTAAATATGCCATCTAAAAAATTACTACCAAAAAAATTTAGCCAAAAGCTATTTCAAATGAAAGGGATTTCAAAAAAAACAGTTGAAGAACATTTAAAACTTTATCAGGGATATATTAATAAATATAATGAGATTCAAGAAAAATTAACGGCTTTAACCGATGATGATTTTTCCAAAGCCAATCAGGTTTATTCAAAAATTAGAGAGTTAAAAACAGAATTATCTTTTGCTTGGGGAGGAGTAGTTAATCATGAGATTTATTTTGGTCATTTAGGTGGAGAAGGTAAAACACCGAATGGTGCCTTATTAAAACAAATTAAAAACGATTTTGGATCGTTTGAAGCCTACAAAAAAGATCTAAAAGCCACCGGTATGGCGGCTCGGGGTTGGGTTTGGACAGCTTGGAATGAAAAAGAAGGCCGGTTAATCAATCATTTAGGCGATAGTCAAAATACCTATGCCTTATGGTTTACCAAACCAATTTTAGCTTTAGATACCTATGAGCATGCTTATTTCATCGACTACGGCGTCAATCGCGCCTTATACATTGATTCATTTTTTGAAAATTTAGATTGGAAAAAAATTGAAAAGGAATTTGAAAAAATTTTAAATGGCTGTAGTTGCGAAGATTGTCAATGCGATTGAAATTTATTTAAATAATTTAATTTAAAATCTATAATCGTCTCATGTCTTTCTGGCAGGAAAATAAAGTTCCTTTGGCGATTGTTTTTTCAGGAATAGTTATCGCTGTCCTTTATATTTTGCTTTAAAACCAAGCGGTTCAACCTTAATAAAAAAAGAAAAAGTGGTTGAAAACGAGCAGAAATTAGAAATTTCCCCAACTTCAATTTCTGAAGCAATAAATATCTCAACAACCACTGCTTCAATACCAACAGAAAAACCATCACCAACTTTAGGAGTTCCGGTTTTAAATGAAAATCAGATAAAACAAGGTCTTTTATCAAAAACCATTATTCCCGAGAATAAATTAGAGTTTCAGATCGGTGAAAGAGTTGATCGGGAAAACAAAATTTTAATCCGGGGGACAGTAAAAAATAAAGATGAAGAAAGTGGCGCTGGTTTTTTTAGCTATTGCGATTTGCAAAAATGCGAGGTGACTTTTGTTGGTCAAGAGGTGCCAAAATGCAGTGAGGTTAATCCTTATGGTTATCCATTATCCTGGGCTGATTGTTGTGTAAATGAAGAAGAAAAATTGATTAAGCGTTAAATTATTCTTGCTTTAGAAAAAATTTCTTGATATAAATATAAACTATGATTTTTATCAATAATATAAGTAAGATTTTTAAGGAAAAAAAAGCAGTTGATAAAATAACATTCAAAACCAAAGCCGGAGAAATTATTGGTTTTATTGGGCCAAACGGCGCCGGTAAGACGACGACCATGCGTTTGATTATCGGCTATCTTCAGCCGACAGAAGGGGAAATATTAATTGATAATCTTAATCCGATTATTCACAGATTATTGGTATTAAAAAAAATCGGCTATTTACCGGAAAATAATCCTTTATATAACGAAATGAAAGTAGAGGAATATCTTAATTTTATTGCCGGCCTTAAGAAAGAAAATAATATTAATTCTGTCATTAATACCGTTGGTTTAAAAGAAGTAGTTGATCAAAAAATCGAAGAGCTTTCCCGCGGATTTCGACAGCGGGTTGGTTTGGCGGCCGCTCTTTTGGGAAACCCAGAGGTGCTTATTCTTGATGAACCCACCTCGGGTCTTGATCCGATAGAGCAGGAAAAAATTCGGGGATTAATCAAAAAACTGGCAAAAAATAAAACAATTATTTTTTCCACCCATATTTTGTCAGAAGTAGAGGATGTCGCCAACAGAATTATCATTATTAATAAAGGAAAAATTATCTATGATGGCAAGAAACCCAAAGGAAAAGGAGCGGTGGAAAAATTATTTAAAAAACTAGTCAAAAATTAATAAAAAAAAGGATTATTCATATGAAAGACCTATACAAAAAAGAACTAAATTATTATTTAAATAATCCAATTGGATATATTGTAATTATTCTTTTTGTCGTCTTTGCCAATTTTCTTTTTGTCAAAGATCTTTTTTTGGTTGGTTCTGCTTCAATGAAGCCTTTTTTTTCAATTATGCCTTGGCTTTTTTTGGTTTTTATTCCAGCTTTAGCAATGAGAATTTTTGCTGAAGAAAAAAGATTAAACACAATTGAGATTCTTTTAACTTTACCGATTTCCGAAACAAAAATAGTTCTGGCAAAATTTTTAGCTTTATTAACCTTGGTTTTAATTGCTTTATTTTTAACTTTTTCTTTACCAATTTCTCTTTATTATTTAACCAAAGTTCATTTTTTAGAAATAGAAATTGGTTATTTAGGAGTTTTTTTGATGGCAGGAGCTTTTTTAGCAATTACGGTCTATTTTTCTAATCTAACCAAAAACCAAATCGTTGCTTTTTTAACTTCTGTTTTAGTAATTTTTTTTCTTATTGTTTTATCAACTGATTTTTTTGCCACAATCACTCCCAAATTTATTCAAGATTTTTTAATTTATTACAGTCCGGTTTACCATTTACAAAACTTTATTCGCGGCGTCTTAGATTTAAGGTCAATTTTTTATTTTATCAGTTTAACCGGATTATTCTTGATTTTAACAATCATTGATTTAAAAAAAAGAAAATAACTTATGTTTAAATTCATAGATCAATTAAAAAAATCAACAATTTATTTATTACTGATTTTTTTATTTATTATTATTAATTTTCTAATGTCTGCCGTTTCTTTTCGTCTGGATTTTTCCCAGGGTCAGGCTTATACTTTATCTTCGGCAACAAAAAAAATTCTTAAAAAATTAGATCAGCCGGTTCAAATAAAATTTTTTGTTTCATCTGATCTTCCCACAAGATTTTTGCCTTTAAAAACAGAAACCAATGAGCTTTTAAATGAATACAAAAAAGAGGGACGGGGAAAAATTTCAATATCAATAATTGATCCTAAAAAAGATAATAAAGCTCAGGAGGAAGCTCAACAGGCTGGAATCCCCGAAGTCCGTTTTTCTCAATTGGAAAAAGATAAATACGCGGTTGCTAATGCCTATTTTGGTATAGCCATAAATTATAAGGACAAAAAAGAGATTTTACCGCAAGTAACGGATGTTGAAAATTTGGAATATAATTTGACGGCGGCAATTTATAAATTATCAAGAAAAGAGACTCCCAAAATCGGAATTTTGGGCCAATCACAAGTTTTTGATATTAATAATGACCCGCTTTATACTTTAAAAAAAGTATTATCTCAACAATTCGAGGTAGATTTTCCGGAAAAAATCGATACCAATCATCAAGCTTTTTTAATTTTTGATGACAATCAAAAAGAATATAAACAAGAGGAAATCGATGAAATAAAAAAATATTTGGAAAAAGGTAAAGTGATTTTTTTTATTGATGGGGTATGGGTTTCTGAACAATTAATGACTTCCGAAGCCAAACACAATCTTTTTTCTTTATTAAAAGAATTGGGGGTTGGATTGGAAAAAAATTTAATTCTCTCTTCGGCAGCGGAATTAGTAAATTTTGGTTATGGCAATACCCGATATTTTGTTCCTTATCCTTTTTGGTTTAGGACCAACAACTTTAATAAAAAAATTAGTTATTTCAACAACATTAATCAAATAACTTATCCTTGGGTATCATCGCTGTCTTTATTAAAATCCGAAAATTTTAAAATAGAGGCAATTATAAAAACCAATGATCAGTCTTGGCAGGAAAAACAAAGCACAGAGAGCGCTAGTATTGTCCTTGATCCTCAAGGAATAAGAAAACCAAACAATAACGAGCTTAAAGAGTTTATTGTCGGGGCTGATATCAAAAACAAAAACGGTGGAGAAGCGATTGTTATTCCTTGTTCAAGATTTGTTTTAGAGCGTTATTTAAGCCAAAATTCCGACAATCTGGAATTAGTATTAAATATGGTTAATGATTTGGCTTCCGAAGGCGCATTAACCGGGATTAAAGCGAGAGCGGTCAATTTTTATCCTTTACCAGAGCTGACAGAAAATCAAAAAGATATTTTTAAATACTTAAATACTTTATTACTGCCGTTATTATTTGCTATCTACGGAATCTTACGGATTAATTTAAGAAAAGATTAAATTTTAAGCTCTATAATCATTAAAGATTCTTAAGATTTATAATATAATTTTAATTAGTTTATGGTTAGAACAAGAATTGCCCCATCGCCAACAGGCGAAGATTTACATATTGGTAATTTATATACCGCCTTAATTAACTGGGCTTGGGTAAGAAAAAATAAAGGTAAATTTGTTGTTAGGATTGAGGATACTGACAGACAAAGACTGGTTAAAGGAGCAGAAGAAAGAATTTTAAAAACTCTAAAAGATTTTGGATTAGAACCTGATGAAGATCCAAATAAAGGAGGGCCTTTTGGGCCATATCGTCAATCTGAGAGGCTTAGGTTATACCAAGAATATGCTCATCAATTAGTGGAAAAAGGTTTTGCTTATTATTGCACTTGTTCTAAAGAAAGATTAGATGAAGTAAGAAAAAAACAAATTGCCCAAAAACAAATTCCTCGTTATGACCGCCATTGCCGGAATCTTAACCTTAAAAAATCAGATTTAAAAACTGGTCAATATGTAGTTCGTCTTAAAGTGCCGGTAAATAGCAAAATTATTGTGGATGATTTACTTCGGGGAAAAGTTGAGTTTGATTCAAACAATATCGATGATCAGGTGCTTTTAAAATCAGATGGTTATCCAACCTATCATTTAGCCGTAGTTATTGATGATTATTTAATGAAAATTTCCCATGTTATCCGGGCGGAGGAGTGGTTGTCGTCAACACCAAAACATATTCTTTTATATGAAGCATTTGGCTGGGAAAAACCAATATTTTGTCACTTGCCAATTCTTCGCAATCCGGATCGTTCAAAACTTTCCAAAAGAAAAAACCCAGTTTGGGCTTCTTGGTATTTGTCACAAGGCTATCTGCCAGAAGCGGTTTTAAATTATTTAGCTTTGATGGGATGGTCACATCCTCAAGAAAAGGAAATTTTTTCTTTGGATGAGTTTATTGAAGTTTTTGATTTAAAAGATATTCATATTGTTGGGCCAGCATTTGACCCGGTAAAACTGGAGTGGATGAATGGAGAATACATTCGCCAATCTCAAAATTCAAATCTCAAATCTCAAATCTTAAATTATTTTAAAGAACATCATAATAAAGATTTACCAGAAGATTTGGTTGAAAAGACAATTCCTTTAATTAAAGAAAGAATTAAACAACTGGCTGATTATTGGGATTATTGTCAGTTTTTTTACAAAAGACCAGAAAATTATGAAGTTGATTTAAAAGATAAAAAACCATTGTTAAAAAAAATTTATGAAAAATTGGAAAAATTAGAAGAATTTACGGCAAAAAAAATAGGCGAGGCAATGATGGAGTTGGTAAAAGAGGAAAATTTAAAAACAGGCAGGTTTTTTCAAGATCTTCGAGTAGCTATTACTGGCAAAAAAATCTCTCCACCTTTAAATGAGAGTATGGAAATTTTGGGAAAAAGTGAGTGTTTGGAGAGGATTAAAAAGCTAATTTAAAAATTCTATCTTTGCTTGATCGGAGAAAAGATAGAATTAGAAGTTTTAATGGAAAAAATGAAATTTAATATAAAATCAATAGACGATAAAGAAAGAAAAGGGATTAAAAAAATTATTAAAGAACGCTGGAATGATAAAAGAATTGTTTATAATGGTAAAGTGTTTTATCCCCATAAGCTTAAAGGATTTATTGCTTTAAAAGGTAAAGAAATTATCGGTTTAATTTCTTATAAAACTTTAAAAAACACATATTGGATAATTTCAATAGATTTTTTATTTGAAAGCAGGGGAATTGGAACCGCTTTAATTAAAACAGTAAAAAAAGAGGCAAAAAAGAATGGAATAAAAAAATTAAAATTAATTACTACCAATGATAATTTATCGGCAATAAGGTTTTACCAAAAGCGAGGATTTCGTTTGAAAAAAATTTACCCTAATGCGGTTGAAAAATCAAGAAAGGTAAAACCGACGATTCCTAAAGTTGGCGAAGAAGGCATACCGATTTTAGATGAGATTGAGTTAGAGATGATAGTAAATTAAAGGGATAATCCCTATAAGATTTATTCCTATTGATATATTAACCTTCCCCCTATTTTTGCCTGAGAGTTTGGGTGGTTGCGAAAATATTCTTCCAAAACCTGCTGGGCCGAGGTGGTAATAACCTTTGTTTTTCCTGATTGATTAAGCTCTTCTTGGGTAATGTTTAAAAAACTTTGACAATTATTGTAATGATAATTTTGCATGCAGATAGTATATTCTTTATCATCTTCAACTGGTTTATTATCAACTGTTAAAGAAATCAATCCTTCTTTTTTATCGCTGTAAATCGCCTTAACTTTTGAGTTAACCTGATAACATTCACCTTCTGAGTTGCGGTTTTCTTTGCGCATAATAAAAGAAAAAATTCTTTTTAGCTGATAACCTTTAATAGTAAAGCGGGTTAAAGTATCATCATAAGGAAAACAGGCTAGAAAATCTTTTAAAGTGACAGCTGGGCCCAATTCTTTTACCCGGATTGAGCCTGAGCCAACTAGCATTACGTCACATTCAGCTCTTTGGGCAAAAGCATCAGCAATATAATTACCTAAACTGGTTTCAATTTCTCTTTTTGGGTGGGTTAACTGACAGGCTAATTTACAAATTAATGTTGAGTATTTTCGGTCAACCACATTTTTGAAAGAGTTGATATATTCTTCAAGTTGTTTGTCTTTCGGGGCAATTTTATTATTAATGGGAATCAGTTGCCATTTATAATCAATAATTGAGTTGGTGTCATCATCAACTAAAATATCAAATCGGCCAATTTGGTCAGTGCCAACGCCGGCTTGAGCAATCAAAATATTATTGACTTTGGCGGGTTTAGCCAAAATTGTATGGGAATGACCGCCAATAATCATATCAATGCCCCATTCCGGTTTTAAAAGCTTTGCCAGTTGCTGATCAGATTCATAACCAATATGGGTTAAAAGAATGGTTAGATCAATATCATCGTTTTTGTAGGCATTGCAGATTTTTCCAACCTCATCGCTTGCTTCAGCTAAATCAACAAAGGTACCAATCAGTTTATCTTGCTTTATTGAGTCCATTATTTTTTCAGTAATTATTCCAGTAAATAAAATATCAAAGCCGGCTTTTTTAATAATTAGATAAGGAAGCATTAACCGTTTATTATTTTTTTTAATATACAAATTAGCATTAACAATAGGGAAGTTAGCCACTTTTTCCAAAAACAAAAGATGAGGCAGGCCATAATCAATTTCATGATTACCCAGGGCAACAACATCGGGTGAAAGCCAATTCATAATTTCAATCGTTGACAAGCCTTTCCATTCAGAATCGATTAAAGAACCCTGAAGCATATCGCCGGAAATAACATATAAAACATTTTCTTCCTCTTTTCTTACTTTATTAATGTATCCTGAAAGCAAAGCCAAGCCGCCAATTAATTGTTTTTTTCCTTCTTTTATTTCCGCTAAAAAATCGCCATGCATGTCGTTGGAGTGAAGGATGGTGAATTTTTTGGTTTTCATTTTAAAATTTTTATGATTTCAAATTTCGGATTTATTTTTTTATGGTCCGGTGGCAATTTCAGCAATTTTCCAAAGATTGCCGACTTTTTCCAAAGTTATAAAGCGGGTATTTTCACCATTTTCCCAGCCGTAATAGGGAATTGGAGCAGAGGCAGAATCCGGATTCATCCAGACATCCAAAACTACTTTATAAATATGTTTTATGTCAGTCCACTGATTCTCATTGGTTTTTTCCATTTTTAAAAGTTTAAAAGAAGTGATATTGGAAAACTGAACCGCCCAAGCTTGAAGTTCAGAATTGGCTTGAGGTGGACTTTGATCGGAAATTTTCATCATTTTAGCCGCATCATCGGGTTTTCCTTCTTCAATTAAATTAACAAAGTTGCGAAGAACATCTTCGTCTTGGGGTAGGGGCACAGTGCCGCTAGTTTGAGAGTTGGTTGTTGGATTTGGCTGTTGAGATTGCGAGCTGGTTTTGTTTTCGCTTAAGTCTTTGACATATAAAGCAAATTTTTTGACAAAATTTAAAGCTTCATCAGAGGTTAGATTGCTTTGAAAGGTGTTGACAATTAAATCCAAATCATCAGCCAAAAAAATCTCCAGTCTTTGAAGTTGATTTTTTTGGTTGTACACTAACTGATGAGGGAAAGGAATTTCACTGTTTTGTTTGATTGAATAGCCAGAAAGTTTATAAGATTCTCTGATTCCTGTTATATCTCCTTTAACAAAACTTATGGGAATTCTTTTTGAGGGAATTGGAACATTGCCTTCGTAGGTAAATCCTGGTGGTTCTTGATAATACTCACAATAATATTCAGTGTATTTGGAAGTTTTATTTTCTCCGTTTTTTACTGAATGAAAGGTTTTTCCCAAAAATTCTTCAATTTTTTCTTTTTTAAAAATTTCACAGACATTTTTTCCTTCTTGAAAGATAGAGGTATAGTTTACAGTTGATGTTGGTTGTAAACTAGGTGAGGCGGTTGAGGTTTGATTGGTTTTTTGAGTGGTTGATTTGTTTTCTTTAGGTTTATTTTTTATAACCAAAACTCCACCAATAGCCAAAAGGCCAATTAAAACAGCAATAAGATAGTTTTTCATAATTTTTTCTTTTTATTATTTTAACATTTTATACTTTTATAGGTATTAAAGTTTAATATTTAAATGGTAAATTAAAAAATTTATATAATTTTTTTTAATGGCAGAAAAGCCTTTAGTAAAAAATAAAGAAAAAGGTAATTTGTTGGTTAAAATAATTAAGATTGTTTTTTTTATCTGGGTTTTTTCGGTTTTGGTAGTTTTGATAACTATTGGTCTTGTTGTTTTGGTAAGAGGAGAAACTTTTGATAAAACTCCGGAAATTTTTTCATATACGTTTTTGGTTTTTTTCTTTTTGGGTTTTTTGGCTTTTTTGGTTGGGATATTAGTTTTAACAATTAATCTTTTAACCTCAGGTTTAAATAAAAAACAAAATATTTTTATTTTCCCAATAAAACTTTTTTTCGCCTTATTTTTTTTACCTTTTTATTTAACTTTTTATATCGTCCCGCTTTTAAAAATAATTAAGGCTTTAAAAAATTCCGGAGTAAAAAATTTTTTTAAAAAGTTGTCATTGTCTTTATTATTTAAAAAAGCGGCTTATCTTATTTTTGTCTGGCTGATAATTTTACCAGTTTGGCTGGCTGGTTATTTTAGCTTGTTTTATATAGCTGAAGAATATATGGGTTATAATCCAAAACTTATTCCTATTGCCGGTACGGGTTCAATGTATCCCACCTTTCCTAAAGGCAAAGGCAAAGACCCGAAAGAATTAGCCAAACAAATTGTCTCCTCCCCGGGAATGATTCGTTATCCAAATGGGATTGTTGTTTTTGGTAAAAGAATATTTAATTATGAAATTGGCCGGGGAGATATTGTGGTTGTTGAAAATGAAAAAATAAGAAAAATAACCAAAGAGATTAATGGTGAACCAACTGGTTGGGTAAAAAGGGTAATTGGATTACCGGGCGATACAATCGAGCTTAAAGGAGGAATTGTTTATTTAAATAACGAATCGCTTAAAGAACCTTATACTGCCAGACCACGTTCCACTTTTGGCCAGACATTTTTGAGTGAATGTAAAAAAATTACTGTTCCCCAAAATCATATTTTTGTGATGGGTGACAATCGAAAAGCAAGTGGTGATTCAAGGGAAATCGGTTTTATTGAAAAAAGCGCTGTTTATTATATTTTACCTTTAAAAGAACAGAAGGGAGACTTGGTAAAATATTGGCGAAAAACCGATAAAGATTTTGATGACTCAGCTAAAATTAAGCTTGACAAAGAAAAATATTTAATCCTTCTTAATGAAAAACGAAAAGAATTTAAGGCAAGGCCGCTTAAATATCAAAAAAAGCTTGAACTTTCCGCCCAAAAAAGGGGCGAGGTGATTTTGAAATTCAATGATTTTTCCTTTGAGGCAACCAGAAGCGGATATACAATGGAGAAGGCAATGTATAATTCTGGTTATTCAAATATTGTTTGGGGAGAAGTGCCAATTCAGGGATACTTTGAGGCGGAAGAGTTGATTGAAAATCAGTTTCAGTTTCCAGAAAGCAAAAAGTTTTTAACTGATAAACAGTTTCAGGAAATTGGCATTGCTGAGGTTGAGGGAGAGATAAACAACTGCCCAACTCAGGTGGTAGTTTTACACTTGGCTGGTTATGTGCCACCCAATTATTCAAAAGAAGTTGTAGAAAGCTGGAAAAAATTGCTTGAAAATTTAAAAGAAATTCAGCCGGGTTGGGCAGATTTAAAAAATTATGAAAGTTTTTATCAAAGAAACAAAAATGATATTGACAGAATCAATGAAATAATTAACCAAAGAATTAGCAATGTTTCCCAAATAGTTTCCCGAATGGAAGCCAATCAATGGTTAACCGCTCAGGAGAAGAAATACATTGAGATAGACGAAAGTTTATCCAATGAACAGGAAGAGATTGCTAAAAAATTAAACAGTCAAAATTAATATCCCAAAACTTTTGTTTTTGAATTTTTTGACACCACAGAGGGCAACAAATATAGCACCTCGGGAAAAACAATATAAAAATAATAAAATTTTCATCGGGTTGTAAATTTAATTTTGATTAATATATAATATTATTTAAATTTCAATGAAACAAAATTTATTGTTTTTTTTTCTTTTAATTTTTGTTTTTTTAACCGGAATTTTATCGGCAACGGTTTATTTTAACCGGCAAAAAATCTTTGAAAAAGAAGAGACAAAAGTTTCTCAAGAAAAGAAAATTGAAGAAAGCCAACCAGCTCCATCAGCCTCTAAAGAAGAAACCTCTAAAAAAGAAACCCCAACAGTTGAAGTTGTTTCTCCAAACACCAGTGAATTTGCCAACTGGGTAAGCTATCAGAATAATAGATTTAAATATCGCTTGAAATATGACCCAAACTGGTTAAAAGGCAGAGATTGTGATACTGGTGATTCCTGTTTTTTTCAAGGTGATATTTCCACCAAAGGCTGGCCGGATATTTCTATCGGCAAAAGATATTTTTCAGCAATAGAAGACATAGATGCTTTAAAAAATCATCTTGCGGAAACTTATTCCGGAGCCGAAGTTAAAAAAGTTGTTTTTTCAAGATATGAAATTCCGGCAGTTTATCTTTCTTCTGGCCGCTCGCCGCAATCTTATGCCCATGAAGAATATTATTTTTTTCATAAAGGTGAGATTTTAGCTATTACTTTAAATGATTCTGATAATTCGACAGCTCAAAAGATTTACCACTATTTTCTTAGTAATTTTGAGCTTTTAAATGACTAATAAAAAACTAATAATTTTAATTTTAGTTTTTTTTATCCCTTTTTTTCTTACTTATTTTTTTCTGTCAATAAAAGAAAAGACAAAAGGAAAGGGAAGTATTTTTAGTAGTTTTATAAATCAGGAGAAAAAAATTATTGCCAATAAGGATAAAGAAAAAGTTTCTCCAACAGTAAAAATAACTGGTTCTACTACCCCTCAACCAACCTTATCGATTAGCCAAAATGCCGGGCAGCAAGATATGACAGAAAGAGAGTCATTAACAATCACACTAACACCAACGACTTTTCCCCGTCTTGATGTTAATGAAGACAATATACCAACTCCAACACAATTAGTTGAAAGAGTCCGCGGTTATCTTATTCTACCAACAAAAGCACCAACCCCAACGCCAACGATTACCATTAGTCGATTAAATGTTACAACTACTACCTATACAGCAACAATTACCTTTAATACCTCCCGACCGTGTTCAAGTCAGATTTTATATGGCGAAGCGAGCGTTGGCGGCAATTTGCCAAGAAGCGAAGTGACTACTTCCCATTCAAAAACCATAAATTTAGAGGAAGGAACAACCTATTTTTATCAAATTAAGCTTTTTCCTTCAAAATATTCAGGTGAGCTTTTATACGAGAGTCCGGTGGGAAGATTTACCACAAAAAATGCTAAAAGAGTTAAATTGGTCTTAGAAACAATAGAGATTATAAAAGACGGTAATTCTTCTGGTCCGGGAAGTTTTAGATTTTATTTGGGAGTTCGCGATCCTGCTCATTCTGATCTTGTTACCTGCTGTGGGTTTTTAGAGAGATTTAGCGCCTCAGATGGTCAAAAGGTTAATATTAACAAAACATTTTTAGGTGGTGGCGCTCAACACGGGACGCCTTTAACTGTTTATATGGATGAGGACCAACTGGCCGACCCGGGAATGCTTCATTTTTCTTTTGAGGCGCCGTTATCAGGCCCCAATCAGCAATATACCAAAAGCGTTACTTCTTCCGAAAAAAATGGAAAAAAATTCAAAGCCAATTTCAGAATTGAGATTTTTGATAATTAAAGATAGTCAAATAACCCTCGATATATTATTGAGACTATAATCTATGAAATTTTTTTTGGCCATAAAGAGCCTTTTTCTTTTTTTAACCGATCGCCGACTTTGATTTTTTGGTAAAAATCAGCCGTGGCTGGGATGTTGTGAATTTCTCCATTATCAAGCCTAACTTTTAAAGAATAAAGATGATGGGTTTTTTTTAAACCATATTTATCTTTTTCTTCCTCAATATGATGGCCTTTATCAATAACTTCCCCTTCCCATTCCTGGGCTTTGGCTTTGAAAAAAAGTTTTGCCACCAAAGCAAAAAAACCAATAATTAAAAGACCAAAAAAACCAAAAAAAATTATGATTGGCAAAAAAACAATTGTTTTTTCCATAAGGGTTTAAAAAATTTATAATTTTTTAAAATTTTTAATTTTTAATTTCTAATTTTTATTAAATTTTAAATGATTTAATTTTTAATTAATTTTTAGTTTTTAAATTTTTATTTAAGGTATTAGTAATTTTTTGAAATATTAAATGAAGTTGATGAGTTTCACCCCAAAAAAACTTTATTTTTTCTTTTTTAGAACTTGATGTATTTGCTTCACAATAGTTAGTGTCAACTGATGTTGCTGATTTTACTAATTGGACAATAATGTTTTGATTAATACAATCTTTTTTAATTGTTTTTATGAATTCAATTATTTCTTCGGCAAATCTTGCTGTTCTTTCTTCTAAATCATATGCTTTATGATTTTTTGGTAATTGATTCATTTTTAATTTTAATAGAAATTAAAAATTATAAATTGAAAATTATTTCGTGTTTAATTAATCAACACACACTACTCTCACTTTTCCTTTTTCCATTTTTCCAAAACAGCCAAAGTTTAAGAGCCACTCGGAGCACTGACCTAAGTTTTTATTAAAAGTTTTTTTTCGTAATTCTTCTTTAGTTAAATTAACTTTGCAAATGCCTTCACATTCGCTACTGTCCTGACAGGGATTGCCATCGTCATTAGTTTTTAAATTACAACTTTCAACTGGTGATAGTCCCCATTTTTTCCAAACACCACCTTGTTTTTGACAATCTTCTTTAGTTTTTGGCAAAGAGATTTTTTTTGGGCAGGAAACTTTTGGTTGGGGGTGTTTGGGATTACCGTGCTTTTTCCAACGGTTGTTTTCGCAAGACCAATAACCCGATTTATTTTTATTGGTAAAATAAAGAAAAGTTAATGAAGAGAAAGCGATAATTAGAAAGATAAAAGATTTCTTCATAATTTTTAATTTCTAATTTTTATTCAATTTTCAATTAAATAATTTTTAAGATTTCTTTTTCTTTTTTAGAAAATTTTTTATTAATTTTATTAACAACTGGATTAGTTTTTTTAAAATCTTAAAAATAAATTCACCAATTTTCCTTAAAAATTTTATGATTAATTTTCCAGTTTTTGTGTCCTTATAAACGAAAAGTAAAACACCGATAACAATAAAAATCACTAAAACCAAAATTTTATAAATATAACTGCCAAAGTAGACTGATTTTTTAACATTATTATTTTTGTCAATAGCGATTTGTTTTCCAGAGTTGATTTTTTCTAAAATATTTTTTCCTTTGAGTTCAACCTCGCCTTTTTCAACGGCGACATTTATTTTTCCGGGTTCGTTTTTGACAATAAATTTTGTATGGATATTTTTCACTAAAAAATACTCATCCTCTGGCAGTTGATGATTGATAAATTGATTAAGTTTGTTTTGAAAAATACCCAAATCATAGCGATCAAATTTTATGGCATAAATTTTAATTGGTGAGTTAAAATCTGCAGTCATTTGACCTTTTAATAAAACTGGATTACCTTCGCTGTCAACGCTAAAAATGGTGTCTTGGGTTAAGGTAATAGTGCCGTTTTCCAAAGCAAAACTGGTTGTCTGATCGGCTTTGTAGATTGTCCCAGCTAATAAAGAAGAAAAAGTAAGCCCGTTAAGATGTAAAAATTTGCCGTCTCTAAAAACCGAAATATTAAAAGTTAAGAATGGTTTAATTGGCGTGGGATAAGTTTCCTCCTGATATTCTTTGGTGTATTTTCCCACCTGATAAAATTTTAATTTTTTATGATTTAAGGCCGCATAAAAAATTCCTTGATCATTGGCTGTCACATAAACAACATTCTCGCCTTTTTTATTTAAATTCTCCTGTTCTTTTTCTGATAAAGAGGTGACATCTTTTTTGTTTTTATCAAAGATTTTAAAAATCCGATAGGGAAGACTTTCAACATAAGTATTGTAAATTAAATAATCTCCACCAGGAGTAATACCAACGGTTAAGAAGCCACTTCGGGTTTCTACTTCTTTTTCAAAAAATTTATTGCCAGAATTTAACCAATAAACTTTATCGGAAGTGATGGTGGCAATAGTTTTTGAGTTAGTGCTTGAGTCAGTAAAAATAATATTGCCTTCAACCCCGGATAAACAAGATAAAAGCTTATTGCCAAAAATAGTTCTTAAGCCAACTGGACAGTTTTCATCGCCGGAAGAAACCACAGTGTTATCGGCAGTAAAATGAGTTCCTTGGTAACTTCCAAAACTGACTTTTTCTTTTGAAGGTCGGTTATAATCCAAAAGGCCCTCGGTATCAAATCGGGTATACTCATAAAAACCCTTATTCATTAAAAAATAAGGATAAAGATAAAAACCATCAGGCGAAACTTCGCAAAGTTGGGTATCTAATTGATTGTCATATTCTTTGCTTGCTATGGTGTTGCCTGAAGCATCAAAAAGTTTGAGCCAGTTTTTGCCTTTGTTTTTGCCAAAAATTTTTCCATCATTGGAGCAAAAAGCGGTGGTTGAGCCGTCATAGGAAGTATCAATTGAGGCTTGAGAGTTGCCGGTGTTTGAGATGGTGGAGACAATTTTCTTGCCTTTGGTTTTTGGGCCGTTAAAAGTGTCAAAAAAATAAAGCTTGCCAGTTTTTGGTTGGTTTTTTGAGGTGTAAAAAACAACTAGTTTGCCGTTTTTACTTGCCCGCATAGCAACAAAATTTTCTTTTCCCAAATCAATCTCCCATAAAAGTTTTGGTTTTTCCAAAACTAAACTCTCATCACTGGGTCGGCCGGAAAGTTTTTCCAGATAAAACTTTAATATCTGGTTTTCTGGTACAGCGTTAACTGTTTGAGCAATGGTTTTATAACCCGGCTTTGATAAAGTAAAGAAAAATCTTCCCGGTTGAAGTTCGGGCAGAGGAGTTTCGCCATTTATGGTTTTTTCCATTCTTGAGCCAACTTTTTCACCTTCCAAATTGCTTGCCACTAAAAAAACATTATCCAGTAAAGCGCCGGTTTTTTTATCATAAACTTCAACAGTAAAACGAACATCAACATCTTTTAAAACAAAGTCAATATCAGAAAAAATTAGGTCTTCGCAGGGGTTAAGGTCATTAGTTTTATTAATCATTAGTTCTTTAGTTTGGGTTTGGGAATATTCCGAGTGGCTAACTGTTAGATTGATTTTTTCGGTAAAGTAAGTTAGGTTTTTAACCTTTAGTTGGTAAAAACCGTTTTCATTAGTAACCGCTTTATCGCCGGTTTGCGCCTTAATAATTGCTCCTTTAACTGGTTTATCGGATAAATTAGTGACTCTGCCTGAAATTATTGGAAAATAAACGGGCAAAAGCAAGGTTTGGATCTTTTTTTTACCCAAGGAATCAGTCATTTCAATCTGATATTTTTGGTTAACACCGCAGTATTCAACATTTTGAGGATTCACGTCAATTAAATAATTAAACCACTGGCCTTGTTCATTGGTGGTATTTTTAACCGGCTCAACAATTTCTCGTTGGTAAAAAAGCCCGCCTTCGCCTTCTTTTGTTCCTTGCCGAAATTGTAAAAGCACTTCATCAGTTAAATCGCCATAATTTTTTAAAAGAAGCCGGACCTGGAATTTTTTAAGATATGTTTGGTAAAGCTGGGATTGAATTTCTTCAATAAAGGTTTCTGGCGGATTGGGCCGAAGGTCAATATCATAAACTAACTCATTACTATTCCAATCTCTTTCAGGAATAGTATTATTGTAATTAACCTTCAAAACTATTCGGTTTAAAGCGTCTTCTTTTGGTTCAAAAGGGATGGTTTTTGTCCACTCGGTTGGCAGATTGTAGTTTTTAGCATCGGATTTGTAATTTTTAAGCCACTCCGAAAACCGACTTTCCTCAATTAAAAAATCTTTTACATAATCGCTGATATTTTTTGGCGGGCCGTTTCGCGCTCCTTGGAAAATCAGATGGTCGATTTTTTCTTCAAAAAGGGTTTGGAAATTAGTTATTTCATTATCAACACCTTTTGTTCCTTTTGTCCAACCATAAGAGGCAGTCACATCAATATCCCAAGCATAAGCATCACCAACATTGATTACTCTAAATTTAAGTTCTTTACCTTTTTTATCGTAATAAATTGAAGGATTGTCTCGATAATTGCCAACGGCAAAATCAGGAGCATAGTACAAAGGTTCGCTTTTACAGGCGTCCTCGCAGCTTTTCATTCTTGGCGTAAGACAATTCTCAATTAAAGGTTTACAAACAAGCCAGGCGGTAAAAATATCATTGATATCTAAAAATAATTCCGGTTGACCGGTAATCACCGATTGAACGACGTCTTTTAAAATCATCACTGTCTTTATTGCCGCATCGCCTTGGGAGATTGAGCATTGGTTGGTAAAAAGATCATAACAGTAATCTCCACGCCAGATAAATTTATAAGCTAAACATTGAGAGTAGCAGATTCCCTCGGTTTGTTCATAGGCAAAAACAGCAGTAGGTGAAAAATAAAAAACAGAATAAAGTACAGAAAAGATTACGATAAAAAATGAAAAAAATTTTTTCATACAGCTTAATTTCTTTTATTAACCCAAAAACAGGCGGCATTTTCTCCATATCTTATTATTGAAACGGCAATTTTTTCATCACCTTTTTCGTAGTTATATCCGCCGCCAAATGACTTTATTTCATCGCAATTGGAATAATCCTGATGGATTAATTTCCAACCAAGATTTTGCAAAAAACGACAATAGTTTTTAACAAAATCGGCACTCTTTTCTTCGATATAAAAACCGTCTTTGCCGCATTTGTCTTCATCAGCTTTTGCCCCTTTATACAAAGAAATATTGACTTTTTCATCTTTTAAACCTGATTTTTTTGCCACTTCTTTTTCAATTTCTTTAAAGTTAGTAACCTGTTTTTTTGAAGGTTGATTTTTAATTAAAAAGAAGCCGCCAATTAATAAAATTATCACAATAGTAAGCAAAATGTTTTTATTCATTTTACTCACCCCCTTTTTTAATCCACCTTCGCGGAATTCCCCAATCACTAGATTGTTAGATGAATAGCTATTTTCCGCTTCGGCGGATTTCAACTCCGAAAATGCGTTTTTAAAGATTTCCCGACCGTTAGGTCGTGGGAGTTTCAATTTATTTTTCCATCTGCATCATTTCCTGTAATTTGTCTAAATCCTGAAATTTTACATCAGTTGGCGGTTGGAAAACACTGTCAGAAAAGTTTTCT
Source organism: Microgenomates group bacterium (assembly GCA_029906985.1). Lineage (GTDB taxonomy): Bacteria > Patescibacteriota > Microgenomatia > UBA1406 > GWC2-37-13 > JARYMT01. The sequence continues at coordinate 261,608 of JARYMT010000001.1, forward strand.
TTTTGACAACTGGCTTTCATTTTTTCCATTTGTTCGATGTATTTTTCCGGATCCTCAACCGTGGTTTTTTCTTGAGTAGTTTGCTCTGGAAGATTTTTTATTGTCATTACCATTCCTTGTTTTGTTTTATCATCCCAAGAATACATTTTTCCATTAACAAAGATTGTTTCTGTTTTTTGATTATTATTTTCAATGGTTGATCTGATTTTATCTTTTCCTTTAACAAAACTAGTGACTTTTCCGCCATCAGGTATTTCATAAGTACATTTAATACTGGTGTTTGTGGCAATTAAGTCTTTTATTCCCTGGACAATATTTTTTGATGTTTGATTAACAATATTTTTTTCTGATGTTTGGGTATTAGGCGGTTGGCCTTTTTGATTTTTTAGTAATATCAAACCAAAAACGACGATTAAAACAACAATTACAACAGGCAGAATTTTTTTCATATGTGTTTTTAAATTTTTAACTTCTATAATTATAGTATATTTATTAGTCGATTCAATTTTTATAAAAAAAGAAAGGAGGTGAAAAATATGGTAGGTTATCATACAAACATCGAAAGCGAAACATTACAAAATAGTTATTTTCGAAAAGTTTTATTTACTGGAAAATATAGTCAGTTAGTAGTAATGTCTTTAAAGCCGGGTGAGGAGATTGGTGATGAAGTTCATGAAACAGTTGACCAGTTTTTTAGAATTGAACAGGGTCAAGCAAAATTTGTGGTTAATGGTGAAGAAACCGTTGTTTCTGAAGATGAGGTTTTTATTGTCCCAGCTGGCGCAAGACATAATGTGATAAACACCGGCGATAAAGATCTAAAACTTTACACGATTTACTCGCCGCCAAATCATCCAGACGGCACAGTCCACAAGACAAAACAAGAAGCAGAGGAGTATGAAAAAGAACACCATCATTAAATTTTTAAAGTTTTATGATTTTTCCTTGATTAGTTTTTGTTTCGTATAAAGCAAGAGTTTTGCTTTGGGTAATTTTTCCAAAAGCATAACCAGCAGTTGAGCCGGGATTAATATGTAAAGTCTTACCAAAGGTTTCAATTATGGCTTGATGGGTATGACCAGTAAAAACCGCGTCATAAATTTGAGATTTAATTAAAGCGTTAGTTAAGATATTATTTGATCCATGATAAACGACAATTTTTCTTTTATCTACTTCTAATTCAAAAGTTTCTTTATAAAACTCAATCTTCCAGTTTTCTTTTTCTTTTCTTTGAAAAAATCTGAAATAATCGCCTTCATTATTTCCAAAAACTGATTTTATAGGAATGGTTAATTTTGGTTTAAGAGTATAAATAAACTGAGGGACAAAAGGCGAAACCCAGTCGCCGCAATGGATAATTAAATTAACTTTTTCTTTTTGAAATATCTTAACTGCTTTTTCAAGACTTTCAAGCTGATCATGAGTATCGGAAATTATGCCGATTTTCATATTTTTTATTATATAAGATTTTAAAAATTATTAAATGAAAGAAAATTTTTTAAAAATTGTATTAATTAATAGAGTTAAAAATTTTATTAATCTGAAAGGGGGTGAAAAAAATGAAAAAAACAGTCATAACCGCAGGAGTTTTAGCTTTAGTTTTCGGGGTTGTTTTTGCTTCAAAAACATTGGCTTATCGAGGTGATCCAAACGTTCGTGGTCCAAACTGCACTGATGAGCAGTATAAAGCAGTCCAAACAGCAATTGAAAAAAAAGACTATAATACCTGGAAAAAACTAATGGGTGATCGGGGGATTGCCAGAAAAATTGACAATCAGGCAGAGTTTAATAAATTTGTGGAAATGAGAAAGTTAATGCTTCAGGGGAAAACCACTGAGGCGGCAAAAATAAGAGCTGAGTTAGGTTTGGGTCAAGGACAAGGTCGAGGTTTTGGGTATAATAGAAAATAAAAAAAATTTTCAGCCGGCCGGCGAAAGAAAATTAAAAATTTTTTATTGTTTCAAATGTTAGGATTTAAAGTTTAAAGATTATTTTATTTATGAATTACAAAAACCTATCAGATGAAAAAATAGTTGAAGAAGTAATAAAGAATAAAGAAGTTTTTGCTGAAATTATTGATCGTTATCGGGATAAAATTTTAAGGTATATTTTTTATCTGGTTGGTAATAAAAAAGACGCTGAAGATATTGCCCAAGAAGTTTTTATTAAAGTTTATGTTAATCTTTTAGGATTTAACAAAAAATTAAAATTTTCCAGCTGGCTTTTTCGAATTGCTCATAATGAAGCAGTTAATTTTTTAAAAAAGAAAAAAATTAATTTAAACTTTGATGAAAGAGTTTATAAGATAGATAGTGAAAAAGATATTGAAGAGGATTTTTCCAAAAAAGAAATAGAAAAGACAGTTAAAAATTGTTTAACCGAATTACCGGTTATTTACCGAGAGGTTGTTGATCTATATTATTTTGAAAATTTATCATATGAGGAAATTTCTGATGTGTTAAAAGTTCCAGCCGGGACAGTGGCGATAAGACTTTCCCGAGCAAAAAAAATCTTAAAAAACATATGCCAAAATCAAAAGATCTAAAAAACAAATTAATGGAAGAGATTAAAAGTGAAAAAATTAAGATGAAACCGCGCTGGCATTTTATTTTAGGGTCAATTTTTCTTTTTTTTGGGACAGTGGCGGCAACAATTTCTTCAATTTTCATTTTTAATCTTTTATTTTTTTTACTAAGAAAACATTATGGTCCAATGTATCATTATCGGTTACAGTTGATTTTATCTAATTTTCCTTGGTGGTTTTTAGTTTTGGCGGTTCTAGGGATAGTTGCCGGAATCAAATTACTTAAAAATTATGATTTCTCCTATAAAAAAAATTTTTTACTAATAGTTATCGGTTATATTTTAGTAATTATTTTATCGGCGTTTATTATTGATTATTTAAATCTTAATAAATTCTTTTTTCGTCCTGGTTGGCGAAGATTTTATTTACCAGAAAAAAATTTTAATAAAGATTTTCAACCCGGTTTAAGACAAAATAGTTGGCGGTGGAGATGATTTTTTTATTAAACTAATTCAAATTCTTTTTTTAATACATTTAATTTTGAGAATTATTATAATTTTAATAAAATGAAAAAATATTTTCTCTTTTTACTGATTGCTTTATTTTTATTTGCGGTTATTTTTTTAGTTGTTAAAAAAAATTAAAAAGAAAAACCATTAAAAGTTTCTCAATTTAAATCTATGATAAAAATTCAAAGCGTGGCTTTTAAAAATGGGGAAATGATTCCGGTAAAATATACTTGCAAAGGTGAAGATATAAATCCACCGCTTATTATTGAAAATGTGCCGCCTAATGCAAAAAGTTTAGTTTTGATTGTTGATGATCCTGATGCGCCGATGGGAACTTTTACCCATTGGCTTTTATGGAATATTGATCCGAAAATAAAGGAAATAAAAGAAAATTCTGTACCAGCTGATGCTATTATAGGAACTAATGATTTTGGAAAAACCGCATATGGAGGACCATGTCCACCTTCTGGAGTCCACCGTTATTATTTTAAAGTTTATGCTTTAAATACAGTTTTGGATTTACCAGCTGGAGCAAATCGTTCTCAACTGGAAAAAGCAATCGAAGGTTATATTTTGGATTACGGAGAGCTAATGGGAAAATTTAGTAAGTAATAAATTAAAGATAAATTTCCACCCAATGTGGATCAACTTCAACGGTTAGATCAAGATATACTTTTTTACCTGTTGCTAGGCTGATTTCTTTTCTGGCATATGAGCCGATTTCTTTGATTTTTCGGCCTTTTGCGCCAATAAGCATACCTTTGTATCTTTCATTATTAGTCAAAATTCTGGCTTTAATATACATTACGCCATTTTCTCGCTCGCTAATTTCATCAACAATAGCTGTTGTTGTATAAGGAATTTCTTCACCCATCATTAAAAAAACTTTTTCCCGAATTAACTCGGCAATAAAATTTTTGGCGTCAAGATTCAAAACTGGATATGGATTAAGATTTTTGGTTTTTTTGTCTTCTTTAACTTCAGGGAGAAGTTGAAAAACCCGATCAATTAAAGGTTTAATATGAAGTTTTTTTAAGGCGGAAATTTGAAAGACATCGGGAAATTCCTCTTCTAAAAATTTGTATTGTGGTAAATAACTTTTTTCTTGGATATCAATTTTATTAATGACTAAAATTTTTGGTTTTTTAATTTGTCTAACCAAACCAAGAACTCTGGCTTCTTCAAAATCACGTTTTCTTGTATGATCAATCATATACAAAGCAACATCAACCTCTTCATTTAAAGCCTGAAGGGTTTTTTTATTTATTTTTTCTGAAAGATTGTCTTCGGTTTTTTTCATAATTCCCGGCGTATCGATAAAAATTATTTCTCCTTTTTCGTTTTGGTAGATTGCTTTGATAGCAAAACGAGTGGTTTGGGGTTTGGGTGAGGTGATTGCGACTTTTTGGCCTATAACATTGTTTAAAAAAGTTGATTTGCCGACATTTGGCCGGCCAATAAGCAAAACATTACCTTGTTTCATGGTTTAATTTTATCAGACAAGTTTGATAAAATATAGATACTTGCGGGGTCGTCTAATGGTAGGACAGCAGCCTTTGGAGCTGCTTGTCTTGGTTCGAATCCAAGCCCCGCAGCCAGTAAGAAGAAGAATAGAGAAAATCATTTAACGATAAAAAATTGGTTGTCAACCTCACCTCTCGCCAAAATTTAAATAACAAAGCAAAAAAGAATTAGAAATCAATTTTGTATTACTTCAACAATCTTTTTTGCCCTTTGGGGGACAAAGAATTTTTATTTTAAAAAACAAAAAAGTTGAGGAATTAATTCCGTAGTATAATTTATAAAATGAAAAAAAAGACTAATTTACTTTTGCTAGGAATGATATTGATAATTTATCTAATGATTCTATTTCTTTTTAAGCGACAAATTTTTACTTATAAATTTAACAAAAAGTTAATTGATCGATATTTTTGTTCACAGGATATCCCTTATGAGCCAAACTGTCGAAGAGTTTGGCTTTCTGACGAAGAGCTACATATCGCCGCAGGATATCTTTATGCCAAAGGGAGTGATCCGGCGGTGATCGACTTCCAGCATCCCCCTTTGATTGCTTATTTATATGGGTTCTCTATTTTATTTTTTAACAATCCTTATTATTTAGAAATTTTTTTTGGTTTATTATTTTTGAGTTTAATTTATTTGCTGGGGCTAAAAATTTTTAAATCAAAATTAGTATCAACCATTGGTTGTTTATTGTTGCTTATTGATCCTTTATTTATCGATCTTTCTTCACAAGCTTCTTATGAATTAGGACAGGCAGTTTTTTTATTAATGTATTTGATTTTAATGGTTTTTTATAAAAAAAACTTTGTTTTACCGGGAATTGCTTTAGGGTTGTTGTGTGCTTCTAAATTTTGGGGGGCAGCTGTTTTTTTTGTTGGGATTACTGCTTTATATAAAATAATAAATAAAGAATTTAATCTAAAAATATTTTTTTACCATTTATTAATAGCTTTTTTTACTTTCTCTTTGACTTATTTAAAATCTTTTTTAAACCAAAAATTTCTTTTTAATATTGTTTTTTTTCAATTAAAGATCTTAAAATATTGGATTCAGCATTCGATTACTAATATTCCTTTCGCTTCTTTAGTTTTATTTACCACGGGATTTTTTAAAAGTTGGTGGGGGAATTATGAGATATTAAGAAGCCACGTCTGGAGCATAATTTGGCCGATAAGCTTAATATCTTCTTTTTATGTCGGAATTAAAAATTTAATTAAAAATAAAACGCTGACAAAAATTGTTTTCTTTTCAATAATCCCCTTGTTATATCTTATATATCTTGGGGTTCAGGCGCCCTTTCCCCGCTATTTTATTTTAATACTTCCTTTTTGTTATTTATCATTCGCTTATAGTTTAAGTCTGAAAATAAAATCAAAAAAGATTAAACCAGTCTTTAAAAATATAATATATTTTATTGAGGGGATTAAATAGTTTTTTATCAAATTTAAAATCAAATGAAAATAATCGGCTACCGGACGCCAACTTGGTTTAAAATCAAATCAAGAAATAAACTGCTTAAAATTAAAACACAAAAAAGAAGCCAAAGTTATAATTCAAATTTTAAAGCTTAAAATTGCTCCAGAACCATAGTTTTGTCGCTTATAATCGATCGACTTTATCTAAATGATTCTGGTACAATTAAACCGGCCTTTTTATTAATAATTAAAATTTTTAATTTATGGTTAATAAAAAAACTGAAGAAAATCAAAAAGAAGCCTGTCCAAAATGTGGTTCATTGCTTTCAGAAATCATCACAACCAAAAGCGGAAGAAGGCTACAACGATGTTCTGCCGGCAAATGGAATAAAGAAACAAAAAAAGTAGAGGGATGTAATTATATTAAGTGGTTGCCATTCGAACCACAGGTTTTAGAAGAAAAGTGTCCTAAATGTGGTGCCCCTCTTCTTCTGAATATTACCCGATTTGGTAAACGGATGAAAAAATGTTCTACCAACAGCTGGGACGCCAAGACTCGAACTGCCTCGGGTTGTGATTATGTCGAATGGATTAAGGGTACAAGCGAGGAACTTGAAGAAAAATGTCCCAAATGCGGTAGTCAATTATTGATGGTTACGACGGCATCAGGAAAAAAACTAAAAAAATGTTCAACTAACAAGTGGGATAGTAAAAACAGGGTAGCGGTTGGTTGCGATTATATTGAGTGGTTATAATAATTATATCAATATGAGTGAAGACAAATATACCGCCGTCTGGGTTTCTTATAGTTCGATTACTGATTTTTTAACTTGTCCTCGGTTATATTATCTAAAAAATATTTATCGTGATCCCAAAACTGGTCATAAAATCAAAATTATTAATCCGCCTTTAGCTTTGGGACAGGCAATCCACGAAGTAATTGAAGAAATTTCTCTCTTACCAAAAGACGAACGTTTTAACCAGCCGCTGATGGAAAGATTAGAAAGGGTTTGGAAAAAAATCAGCGGCAGAAGAGGTGGATTCATCGATATTGAATCAGAACTAAAATATAAAAGAAGAGCTGAATTAATGATTAACCGGATAATTAAAAATCCAGGTCCGCTCAAAAATTTAGCAGTTAAAATTAATCAAGAAACTCCTTATTTTTGGTTATCAAAAGAAGATAATATTATTTTATGCGGCAAAATAGACTGGTTGGAATATCTGCCGGATACTGACAGTGTCCATATTATTGATTTCAAGACCAGCAAAAACGAGGAAAGTCCGGACTCTTTACAGCTATCTATTTATTATTTACTGGCTGTCAATTGTCAACGTCACCCGGTTAGCAAAGCCAGCTATTGGTATTTGGAAAGAAGTAACGAAATGGTAGAAAAACCCTTGCCAAATTTAAAAAAATCACAAGAAAAGATTTTGGCAATGGCTAAACAAATAAAATTAGCTCGGCAACTTGAAAGATTTAAATGTTCCCATAAAAATGGCTGTTCTGCCTGCCAGCCGTTCGAAAAAATTTTAAGAGGCGAAGCAGAATTTGTTGGTATTGATGAATTAAGAAGCGATATTTATGTTTTGGATAAAACCGATGAAGAAAGAAAAAAAGCCAGTATTATTCTTTAAACAAAATTTTTAAAAATATTATAGATTTCTTTTTTAATGTTTGGATGGAATTGAAATTGATTAATTTCTGTTTTTTTTAACCAACGAAAATCAACTAAATTTTTTTCGAGAACAATTTTATTAATTTTTTTCATCGGACAAAAAAAATGCTCACCATGAAAATATTCACCATTATAATCAAAAACATCTTCGCCAATCCATTGGTAAGAAACAATAGTTAAGCCAACCTCTTCTTTTATTTCCCTTTTTAAACAGTCAATAATCGGTTCATTGGATCTGACTTTGCCTCCGGGGACCGTCCACAGTCCGGCATCAATCATTTCATAAGGAGATTTTTTAATAATCAATAGTTCATTTTTGGGATTAACGATAAAAGCGGCCACTGCCAAAATAATATAATACTTATCCAACATGGTTGTTTATATTATAAAATATTTATTATGAATCTTTTTCTTTACTTAATTATCAATGGTCTGGCTGTTTTTATTACTGCCTATTTATTGCCGGGGGTGGTGGTAAAAGATTTTTTTACGGCAATTGTCGTGGCGGTTATTTTAGGAATAATCAACGCCTTAATAAAACCGGTATTAATTATTCTTACTCTGCCTTTAAATATTTTAACCCTTGGTTTATTAACTTTTGTTATCAATGGTTTTTTAATTTTATTAACCAGCGCTTTAGTACCAGGATTTAATGTCAAAAGCTTATTAACCGCTATTATTTTTAGTTTGATTCTTTCAATAATAAGTTCATTTCTTCGCTGGTTAAGTAAATAAAAAAATCTCCTCTGGTAAACTTCAATCTAGCGTAGTAAAATTTTTTTTATGAATGACCAAATAATCTGCCCCCACTGCAAAAAACCTATTCCGCTTAGTGAAGCTCTTTCTCATCAAATTCAGGAAAAATATCAACGTTTTTATCGTCAAAGATTAGCTGAAGAGAAATTAAAATTAGAAAAAGACTTGAAGGAAGAATTAACGAAAAAAATTAAAAATGAAATGGCAATACAATTTAAAGATAAAACCAATCAAGTTGAGGAATTAAAACAACAAAATCAATCTTTACAGAAACAACTATTGGAGTTAAACCGGTTGATTAGGCAATTAAGATCGGAAAATGAGCGAAAAAAACTTGAATTAGAAAAAAAATTAATGGAGGAGGAAGAAAAAATTCGTTTGGAGGAAAAAAGACGAATTAATGAAGAATACCGTTTGAAAATTTTAGAGAAAGATAAACAAATGGAGGATATGAGGAAACAGATCGAAGAATTAAAAAGAAAATCAGAATTAACTTCCCAACAACTTCAAGGAGAGGTTTTGGAGCTGGAATTAGAAAAACAGTTAAGCGAGGAGTTTCCCAATGATGAGATTAGACCGGTAGCTAAAGGAGTTAGTGGTGCCGATCTTTTACAAATTGTCAAAAATGAGTCGGGCCGAAAATGCGGAACGATTATTTGGGAGTTAAAACGAACTAAAAACTGGAGTGATGGCTGGATTAATAAATTAAAACAAGATCAACGCCAGGAAAAAGCAGAATTGGCTGTTATTATTTCCCAAAGTTTACCACCAGAGATAAAAAACTTTGGACAAATAAATAATGTTTGGGTGGGAAATTTTGAATCCGCTTTGGGTTTGGCGATTGCTTTAAGGCAAAATTTGATAAATTTATCTTCGATTAAGCTGTCGATGGTTGGTAAACAAGAAAAAAAAGAAATTCTTTGGAATTATTTAACTGGCATCGAATTTAAACAAAGAGTGGAAGCGATTTATGAAGCTTATAATCAGCTTCAAGAAGATTTAGAGACCGAAAGACGCTGGTTTACCAAAAAATGGGCAAAACAAGAAAAAAATATTCGTCTTGTGGTGGATAATATTCTTGGTATGCATGGTGATTTACAAGGGATTGTTGGAAAGACCCTTTTAGAGATTAAAAATTTAAATCTCCTTTCTTCTGGTAAAAAAGAAGAATAAACATTTTAATTATTAATTAAAACTAAATTAAAATTTAGGAGTTAATTTTTAAAAATTTTGATATATGAAAAATAGTCAAACAAATTTCTTAGAAGTTTTTTTTAATTATTCTGCCAAAATTATAATCATTTTTTCTTTATCAATAATTATTGTTGCTTCAATGTGGAAATTAAATAAAAAGAATGAAGGAAAATCAACAGCAATAAAGATAATTTTGACGCCGACAGTTAATCCGCCAACTCTCCCTCCAGAAAAAGAAATAAATTTAGCTGGCCCGATAAGCTGTCGCTTGGAAACAGCCGAGGGAACGATCAGTGCTTTTATCAAAGACGAAAAATTTTTGGTTCAATTACCCGAAAATAATAAAAAAAAGACAATTCTTTTTAAAGATGATTGTATATATATTTGGGAAGAGGGCAGATATTCGGGTGAAAAAAAATGTGGTTTGAAACAATATCTTGATTTTTTTAAAAAATTAAATTTATTAAACACCATTAAATTGGACTCAATTATTGGTTTTTTGAACCCCTTATTCGATCAAACGCTAACGAGCTCGCAGGAAGCTTTAATTAAAAGAGTAATTAATCGTTGTCAAAAAGAAGAAAAAATTAATGAAAAAATTTTTTATTTACCCGCCAATATACTTTTTAAAGCGATTTGAAAAAAATGCCCTGGCTATGACCTACTTTCCCCCCTCCGGATTGGAGAGAGTATCATTAGCGCTGACTCGTTTCACTTCCTTGTTCGGGATGGAAAAGGGTGTTTCCAAGTCGCTTCAATAACCAGGGCAGATATATTATAAAAAAAGAAGTCAAGAATATCAACTAGGAAGAGAAAATTTTATATAATATTGATATGGATGAAAAAAAAAGCTCGCATCATTTTTTCCACTCGTTTTTTTTTAAGCCTGATATAAAATTTGAGGCCCAGACAAGCAACGAAGAAACAATTTTAGTTCTCCGAGCTCACCCAGTAACTCAAATTCCTTTTTTTATCAATAGTTTAGTTTTCTTTCTTTTTATTTTTTTACTTAATTTTATTTTACCAACAGTGATGGAAAGCAAAAAAATCATTTGTCTTAATATCTTTTGTTTGGCGATTATATTTAATTATTTATGGTTTAATTTTTTAAGTTGGTATTTCACGGTCGGAATCGTCACCAACCAACGGCTTATTGATGTTGATTTTTCATCGGTGATTTATAAAGAAGTTACCTACGCAAATCTTAATAAAGTAGAAGATGTCACCGCAAAGGGGGGTGGTTTTATGGCCTCCTTTTTTAACTATGGCGATATTTTTGTTCAGACAGCCGGGACAGAATCAAATATCGAATATGAGGGAATACCCCGACCGGCTGATGTGGCCAAGGTAATTAACAGTTTGATACAAAATAATAAAAAAAAATAAAAATTATGGCCTTAAATTTTGGCGATTTATTTCAATACCAGGGCTTATTTAGTCTTTTTTTTAAAATATTTATCATTATTCTTTCTCTAATTTATTTAGTTTTTATGGTCATAATGGTCCGGCAAGTTGCGGTGATGGTCAAAACAGTTAAATTCAAAACAAATAGTATTATAATTTTCATATCTTTTATACAATTAATTATCGGGATAGGTTTGTTGGTTTTAGCGATTTTTATTTAACCAATGATAATTCCTAATTTTGCTGTTTATTTAGGTCAAGAGAGCGAAAAAGACTTCGTCGGTTTTTTTGCCGAAAATAATTTTTTTGCCATCATAAAAATTAATAATTTTCCCAAAGAAAAAGGAAGAGAAATTTTAAAAAAAATAAATTCCGATTTGGAGAAAAATCAAATAGAAAAATTAACAGATTTTGAATCGATTATTGATAAACATATTAGGGAAGAAAATTTACCAATTGGTTTTTCTTTGGCTTGCGGTTTTAAAAAAAATAATTTATTTTATCTAAAAACAATCGGCGAAGGAGAAATATATTTAAAGCGCGACCATCAGATTGCCTCAATTATAAGTAATAATAATAGCGCTTCAGGGCTTTTAAAAAATAAAGATTTTTTTATTTTTTCAATAAAAGAATTATTCGAAATTTTGGGAGGCAAAGACGAACTTAAAAAAATTTTTAATGAAAAAAAACCAAACGAAATACTAGAAGAAATTACTCCTAAATTAAAAGAAAAAAATGATTTAGGTCTAATTGCCCTCTTTTTATTGTTTGAAGAAAAAAACGAATTTGTTTTAGAAAGTGAGGTTGAAGAAGAAACATTAAGAAAAGAAGAAGAAAAAAAACCGGAGAAAAAAGCTTTTTCACCTTTTTATTCTTTTCAAGAGAAAATGCCGGTATTAGATTGGGAAAACCGATTAAAAAGCAAAAACAAAAGACTAACTTTGCTAATAGTAATAATTATTTTTGTTATCCTTGTTTGGAGTGTTGTTTTTGGTCTGGCGCGAAGACAAGCGGCCTTGGTTAAAAAAGAAATTAATAATACCAAAGAGCTGATTAGTCACAAACTTAAAGAGGCAGAAGACGTTTCTTTTCTTAATCTTGATCGGTCTTTAGCATTAATTGAAGAAAGCAAAAGCGAGTTAAAAAAACTTGAAAAAAAATTAAGCAAAGATAATCAACCACAAATCGAAGAAATTGCCAGTTTGATTAAAAGGCAAGAACAAAAACTTCTTAAAAAAGAAGAAAAATCTCCCGAAGAATTTTATGATTTAGCCATAGAAAATAAAGAGGCGAAAGGAGATCTTTTATCCTTAAGTGGAGAAAATTTGGCGATTCTTGATAGAAAGGGGACGATTTATCTTTTGTCTTTAACTAAAAAATCTATCAGTAAAAAAACTTTTCCTGAAATTAAAGGGGCAGATTTATTAGCTTTATACGATGATCAAATTTTATTTTATAAAAAAAACCAGGGAATCTACAAAATTGTTAATAGTAAATTAAATAAAGTGGTTGATAACGATAGCAAATGGGGAAATCTTATCGATTTCAAGATTTACAACGGCAATCTTTATTTATTAGATAAAGATAATGATGAAATTTATAAATATTTAGTCAGCGAAAACGGCTATTCTAATAAAATCTCATATTTTAAAACCGGTCAATCGGTCGATTTAATCGACGCCAATTCACTAGCAATTGATTTATCAATTTATATCGGTTTTAATGACCGGATATTAAAATATACCGCCGGTGTCAAGGATGATTTTAAGACAGAATTCCCGAACACCAAGCCGATGATCAACAAAATTTTTACTGACAAGAACACAGAAAAAATTTTAGCTTTGGACAAAAACAAGGCAACAATTTATGTTTTAGCAAAAACAGGGACTTATGAGCGACAAATTTATTCACCAATTTTAGCCCAGGCCACGGATTTTGTTACTTATAATAATCAGATTTATATTCTAGTCGGACAAAAAATTTACCGAATCGCCCTTAATTAATTGGATTCTTATAAATTTTATGTTTCAACTACAAAAAGAAGATAGAATCATTTTAAAAAAATTAATTTGTCGCGATGAAAAGACCTTAATAAACTTCTATCGCCGATATAACAAAGAAATATATTATTTTATTTTCAAACGAATTAACCAAAAAGACAAAGCAGAAGAATTAACCCAAGATGTTTTTTTTGATTTTATTGAAAGCTTAAGGGATTATCGGGGAGAATGTTCGATTAAAAATTTCCTTTTTTCTATTGCAAAAAATAAATTAATAGATTATTTAAGAAAAAAAAAGATAAAAAAAATCCTTTTTTCCGCCTTACCCAATAATCTAATTGAGGGGATTGCCAGCGTTATCCTCGATGAAGAAATGGAAAAAAAGGAATTAGCCAATAAAATCAAAAAAGTTTTTGACAAATTACCGAATGATTATCGAATTATTTTAAGACTTAAATACATAGATGGAGAGAAAGTCAAATCAATCGCCCAAAGGCTTTCTCTAAGTTTTAAGGCGGCGGAGAGCTTGTTGTTTCGAGCAAGGAAATCTTTTATTAAAGTTTTTAAATCAATGGCTTAGGTAAAAATGAAAAATATCAACACCCCATATCATTTAAAAAATAAATTAAACGAAGTCTTTTTTATTGAACCAAATGATTTAGGATGGGTTTTTTTAACAAAATTTTATAAAAAAATCACCAGCTATTTAAAAACGGCCCCTTTTATCATTATTATTCCATTATCTTTTTTTTTCAGTTTTTTATTTTATCTTATTTTTGGTAAATTACTGGTAAAAATAGTTAACTTGCTTCAGTATGGATTTTAAAAAATTATCGGCAGAAATAATAGCTTCTTTAATCATTGTTTTGCGGCGGTTTATTTTCTTAATTTTTACTCCTTATAAGACCTTAAGAAAAATTAGTTTGGAAAAAGACTGGTCGCAGATATTAATAATTTTTTTTATGGTTTATCTTTATTTTAATTTTGCTTATTTATTAAGAGAATCGATATTTAGCCCGAATTTAATTTTTATAATTTTTTTAATTAATTTCTTTTTTACCTGTTTATTTTTTTATATTATTAGCCGTTTTTTTAACAAAGAAACCAGTTTTGATAGTTTTGTTTTTTCTTTAACTTATTCACTTTTTCCAACTTTGGTTTGGTTTTTCGGCAATTCATTATTTTATTTTATTCTCCCGCCACCAAGAAGATTAACTCTGGGAGGAAAAATTTTCAGCATTTTTTTTATTGCTTTTTCGGTGAGTCTTTTGATTTGGAAATTAATTTTATTTTTTCTTTCAATCAGATTTTCCTCAAGGCTCGGTTTTTATAAAGTTTTTTATTTTATATTATTATATTTATGTTTTCTTATTCCTCTTTCCATCCTCTTTTATTATCTAAAAATCTTTAGAATTCCATTTATTTAAAATTTATTTAAAAACATGCCTTTTGGTTTGATTTCAAGCCCTCTGTTTGACCCCCGCGGTCAACCTTTATGGCCCGAAAAATAGAGTCAAAAAGAATGATTTCTTTACCCTTAACGACTAAATATAAATGTCCTTAAATAATTTTCAACAATCAAAACAGAGAAGAAATTTTTTGGAAAAAGAGCTCAAGGTAAAATTTCCTCAAATCGCAAAAGCCCATATCGAGGAAGAGGAAAATATTTATTGTGAGAATTTGATTGGCGAAACCACTACTCCTTTAGGAGTAGCCGGACCTATTAAAATTCAAAGTCTTCAAGGTTCTTTAAAGCAAAAAAAAGACTTAATACGCCAATCCTTTATTCCTTTAGCAACAACAGAAGGGGCTTTGGTTGCCTCAGTCAATCGGGGATGCAAAGCTATTAATCTATCAGGAGTGGCTAAAGTATTTGTCAAAAAAACTGGGACAACCCGCGGTCCGGTTTATGACACGGAAAATTTAGAAAAAGGCCTTTGGTTTATCGATTGGTTAAAAAAGAACGAACAAGAAATTAAAAAAGAAGCAGAAAAAACCTCTTCTCATTTACGTTACTTAAAATTTTATGCCAAGGTTGTCGGTGGCTATACTTTTATTCGTTTTTATTTTGATTGTGATGAGGCGATGGGAATGAATATGGCGACAATTGCTACTGAAGCGATTAATCGTTGGATCGAAAAAAAAGCCAAAATAAGATGTTTATCAATTACGGGAAATTTTTGTGTTGATAAAAAAGCAAGTTGGTTAAATTTCCTTCTTGGTCGAGGGCAAGAGCTTTGGGCGGAGGTAAGTTTAAAAAAAGAAATTATTAATCGGGTTTTAAAAACCAGCGGTGAAAAAATGTTTGAAGTTTGGTTGGGAAAAAACCTGATTGGTTCGATTTTGTCCGGATCGATAAGCTATAACGGTCACTTTGCCAATATTGTCGCTGCCTATTTTTTGGCCACCGGCCAAGACTTAGCTCATGTGATCGAAGGAAGTCTGGGAATAACCACGACTAAATTATTGCCCAATGGCGATCTTTATTTTGCTATTTATCTGCCAGCAGTAATGTTGGCAATGGTTGGCGGAGGAACAAAATTAAAAATTAAAAAAGAAGCAATCGCCATAACCCAAGCAAAAAATAGTCGTGAGCTGGCTGAAGTTTTGGGAGCGGCTGTTTTGGCTGGAGAAATTTCTTTGCTTGCTTCACTGGCCGAAGGGTCGCTGGCCAGAGCTCATCAAAAATTAGGCAGATGAGGATAAACAGAATTATAAATTTTTTATTTTCAAAATTATTTATAATTTAAGTTTTTATCTATGATCGGTATCGTTTCCTATGGTTTTTATGTCCCCAAATACCGAATTCTTATTGATGAGATTGCCTCAGTCTGGGGAAAAAATTCTTTTGAAATTAAAAAATCTCTTAATGTCTGGGAAAAGGCAGTGGCGACTACCGATGAAGATGCGTTGACAATGGGATATCAAGCTTCTTATATGGCAATTAATAAAATCAAAATTGATAAAAGAAAAATAAAATCAGTTTTTTTTGGTTCGGAAACCTTTCCTTATGCTGTCAATCCTTCATCAACAATTTTGGCTGAGTTTTTGGGAATAGAAAAAAATTATTTGGCCTATGATACTCAATTTGCTTGCAAAGCGGCCACCAGTGCGGTAATTTCGACTTTAGCTTTGATTAAATCTGGTTATGAAGAATATGGTTTGGTTTGCGGATCAGATAAAGCAGTCGCCAAAACTCACGATGTTTTGGAATATACAGTTGGTTCGGGGGCGGTCTCTTTGCTTTTAGGCAAGACAGAAGTGGCTTTGGAGATATTAGACTACGATTCTTTTTCTTCAGATACGCCTGATTTTTGGCGGCGAGAGGGGATAAGATATCCATCTCACGGCGGCCGGTTTACTGGTAAGCCTTCATATTTTTACCATATCAGCCAAGCGAGCAAAAAAATTTTTCAAAAAAACCATCTTTCGCCAAAAGATTTTAACCAGGCAATTTTTCATATGCCCAATGGCAAATTTCCACTTGAGATTGCTTCATTTCTCGGTTTTTCTCAACATCAAGTCAAAAAGTCATTAACTGTTTGTTATTTAGGAAATTGTTACAGCGCTTCGGCCCTGATGGGATTGGTGGCGGTTTTGGAGCATGTCAAAAAAAATGATTTAATTTTTTTAGCTTCTTATGGTTCAGGAGCAGGTTCAGATGTGTTTATCCTCAAAGCAACGGAAAATTTAGAAAAAATAACTGTTCCATTTCAGAAAATTGTTGCCGATAAAAAATACATTAATTACCCGACTTATTTAAAATTTATGAATATTATTTAAATAAAATGGGAATAATTGTTGGTTATTATTCCACCAAATTTGGCGAATTGTGGGATAAATCTTTATTTGATTTGGTAGAAGAAGCAATCAATGGAGTAATCAAGCAGACTCAAATCGAAAAAAAACAGATTGATGTTATTTTTTTTGCCAATATGCTGGCCGGAGTTCTGGAAAACAATCTTCATAGTGCCTCTAAAATTGCAGAAATTATTGGATTAAATATCCCGGTTTTCCGAGTCGAAGCTGCTTGTGCTTCCGGAGGCGTCGCTTTTCATTTAGCGGAAAATTATATTGCCAACCATCAGAATAAAACCGCTCTGGTTATCGGTGCTGAAAAAATGACTGATTATTCACCTGAACAGGTGACGGCGGCATTGTCGGCGGCCGCTTCTGGAGAAGAGCAAGAAGCGGGTTTGACTTTCCCCGGTTTATATGCCCTGATTGCCCAAGTTTATTTAAATAAATACCATTATAATGAGGAAAATTTAGCTTATGTTTCATTCAAAAATCATTATCACGGCACACTTAATGAAAAAGCTCATTTTCAAAAAAAGTTAACTTTGGAACAAATTTTAAAAAGTCCCTATGTCGCCTATCCTTTAAAGGTATTAGACAGCTCACCAATTTCTGATGGAGCGGCCGCTTTAATTATCACCAACAATCAACAAATTATCAAAAAAACAAAACATCAGGTAAAGATAATTGCCAGTGAAGTGGCAACTGATACGATTTCTTTAAAAGAAAGAAAATTTTTGGACAGATTATTAGCGACCAGTTTGGCGGCAGAAAAAGCCTTTAAAAAAAGCAAAATTAAAAAAAAAGATATCCAAGTGGCAGAAATACATGACTGTTTTTCTATCGCCGAGCTTTTAGCGATGGAAGATTTAGGTTTTTGGCCAAAAGGAAGGGCAGGGACAAAGATAAAAGAATTATCAACGATGATTGGTAAAGGCAATAATTTATTTGTCAATACCTCGGGAGGCTTAAAAGCAGCCGGCCATCCGGTAGGAGCGACCGGCGTCAAACAGATTGGTGAAATTTACTTACAATTGACTAAACAGGCAGGAAAAAGACAGGTAAAAAAGGCCAAATATGGTTTGGCTCATAATGTCGGCGGTTCGGGAGGGACAGCCGTGGTTACAATTTTAGGAGGATAATATGATTTCACCGGTAAAAATTTGGCGTCGTCAAAAAGAAATAAAAAAAATATTAGGTAAAAAAGGAAAAATTATCAGTTGGACAATTATTTATGTCACCGGCAAAGATTTTAAAAAGACAGCCCCTTATCCGGTGGTTTTGGTGGAATTTAATCAAAAAGAAAAAGCAATTGGCCAACTGGTCGATTATGAGAAAGAAGATTTAAAAATTGGTCGTCAGGTAATTTCAATTTTACGTAAAGTTAGAGAACCTTCTGCCGAAGGAGTGATTGCTTATGGAATTAAGTTTAAACCTTTATGAAAATATCTTATTCAGCGCCGGCTAAAGTCATTTTTTCAGGGGAACATGCGGTTGTTTACGGAAAGCCGGCTTTCGTTTCTGCTTTAAATTTAAGATTAAAATTCACTCTTTGGCCATCAAAAAAACAAAATTCTGATGAAACAATTTTAACCATTTCAAAATTGATAAAAAATTATTTAAAAGAACAAAAAATAAAATTCAGCGATCAAAATTTTAATTATCAAATTGTCTCAGATATTCCGGTAAGTCGGGGGTTAGGCTCTTCGGCAGCCCTATCAGTCGCTGCCGCTGCCTGTTTTTTGACACTTTATTGCCACCAAAAATTTTCTCGTCGACTAATTGATGTTTTGGCCTACCAAATAGAAAAGTTTTTTCATAAAAATCCTTCGGGAGTAGATAATTGTGTTTCTTTTCATGGAGGATTAATTTATTATCGTAAAGAGTTTGAATTTTTAAAAAATTTTACCAAGTTAAAGGCAAAAATTCCCAAAGAAATAGAAAACAAACTTTATTTAATTGACACAGGCAAACCAGAAGAGTCGACTAAAGAAATGATTCAAAAAGTAAAAACACTTTTTAAAAATAAAAAAAAACAATTAACAGAAATTCTTTCTCAAATAGAAGAAAATACCAAAAATATTGTCAAGGCTTTAATTTTAAAGAATCATCAATTACTAATTGATAATCTTTGGCAAAACGAAATAAATTTAGAAAAATTAGGCGTCGTTTCTAGTAAAACAAAGAAATTGTTGGTAAAATTACATCCTTATGGCCGGGGAAAAATTACTGGAGCCGGCGGACAAAAACAAGGTTCTGGGTTTTTGATTTTTTATGCCAAAAATAATAATTTTGAGAAATTTTGTCAAACCAATCAATTAAAAGTAATTAAATTTCAGCCCTCTTATTTAGGTTTAAAAAAAGAGCTATGAAAATAAAAGTATCGGCGCCAGGAAAATTAATGCTTTTAGGCGAACATGCGGTAGTTTATGGTTATCCTTGCTTGGTGACGGCAGTTGATAAAAGACTTTATGTTCAGGCGGAAATTATTAATAATAAAGAAGATGAAATTATTGCTCCCCAAGTTAAAGAAAGCCGTTTTGTTCTTGAGTCAATTGCTCAATTTAAAGCGAAATTTGGTTTGGAAAAATCAGTTAGAATTATAACCAAGGGCGATTTTTCTCACCGCGTTGGTTTGGGGTCATCTTCGGCAGTGACAGTGGCGACTTTTAAGGCCTTAAGTTTATTATTTAAATTACCGTTAACTTTAAGGGAAATTTTTGATTTAAGTTATAAAGTAAATTTATCAATTCAAGGGGTTGGGTCGGGTTTTGATTTGGCGACAGCCACCTATGGACGGACAATTTTTTTTGTTACCGGCGGGAAAATTATTGAACCATTAAAAATTAATCCGCTTCCCTTAGTCGTTGGATACTCGGGAATTAAGGCTGACACTCCTTTTTATATAAGAAAAGTGGCAGAAGCATTTAAAAGAAGAAAGGAAGACCTTAATCAAATTTTTAATGAGATAACCAAATTGGTTTATCAGGCAAAAAAAGCCATTTTAAAATCAGAATTCAAGCTTTTAGGCGAATTAATGACTAAAAATCATCAATGGTTAAAAAAACTCGGCGTTAGCGTTCCCAAATTAGATAAAATGGTGATGGCGGCTTTAGAAGGAGGAGCTTATGGAGCTAAATTATCTGGAGCAGGAGGGGGCGATTGTATGATTGCTTTAGTGGATCAAAAAAATCGCCGAAAAGTTGAATCAGCAATCAAAAAAATTGGCGGAGAAATTATTAAAACAAAAACCAACGCTAAGGGGGTTAAATTAGAAATTTAAAACTGAAATATTTATGAAAGCGACAGCGATAGCACCGGCCAATATTGCTTTTATTAAATACTGGGGAAAAAAAGATGAAAGATTAAGACTACCCGCCAATGGAAGTATTTCAGTTAATCTTTCTAATCTTCAAACGATAACGACGGTCGATTTTTCCGCCGATTATCAAGAAGACATAGTAATTATTAATCATAAAAAAGATAAAAAAGAGGCAACAAGAGTGGTCGAGCACTTAAATAGAATTAGGCATTTAGCTGGAATCAAAAATCGGGCGATGGTTGTTTCTCAAAATAATTTTCCGACGGCCACTGGTTTAGCCTCCTCTGCTTCTGGTTTTGCCGCTCTTACGGTGGCGGCGGCTTCAGCTGCCTCATTAAATTTGTCAGAAAAAGAATTAACTATTTTAGCTCGTCAAGGATCGGGGTCTGCCTGCCGATCGATCCCTGATGGTTTTGTTGAATGGTTTGAAGGAAAAAATAACGAAACTTCTTATGCTCATTCTATTTTTCCAGCTGATTATTGGTCAATTAGAATTATTACGATTACTTTAGCTTATGAAAGTAAAGAGGTGGGAAGTTCTTTAGGTCATAAGTTAGCTTTAGCTAATCCTTTCTTTAAAACTAGATTATTAAGAATTAACGAAAAAATAAAAAGAATAAAGCGTTTAATTAAAGAAAAAAACTTTCGGCAATTTGGAGAAATGATTGAGAGGGAAGCGCTAGAACTACACGCAATTGCCTTAACATCAGATCCGCCAATTATTTATTGGCAACCGGAGACAGTAAAAATAATTAATTTAATAAGACTTTGGCGAAAAGAAAATTTGTCAGCATATTTTACTATCGATGCCGGTCCAAACATTTTTCTTGTTTGCGAAGAGAAAAATTTAAACAAATTGATTGCCAAATTAAACAAAATTAAAGAAATAAAAAAAATTATTATCAATTCTCCTTCAAGAGGGACAAGACTTATATCAAAACATTTGTTTTAACTTTATAAATGAGGAATTTCAATTTGCCAACCTTCGGGAGTATTTTTAATTATTCCCAAAATATCGCCGCCGACAACTCCAAATAAAGCAATGGCAGCAATTAATAAAATCATTCCAATTAAAGCATTAACAATTTTATTTTGAGCTTTGGTGGTTTTTTCTTTATCGCCGCCCGAGGTGATATAGTCAAGAGCTCCCCAAAAAAGGTAAATCAAAAGTAAAATACCAGCAACAACCAAAACTATTTGAAGGATAAGTGATAAAAATCTAGTTAAATCGCTGACTGGGTTTTGACCAAAACCGCCCATTGGAGGAGTGATATCGCCGATGACGGTTTTAACATCTTGAGCCAATTTCATATTGGTAAATTAATTTGTAAAACATATTCAATAATTTTAACAATTAAAAAGGCCGAAATAACAATAACTAAACCAATAATCGACGAAAAAAGAATTTTTTGAGCCTTCTTAGTTTTTTCGGCATTGCCTCCGGCTGTAGTAAAAGTAATGGCGGCATAAATAAGCATCGCTAAAAAAAAGATAGCGCCGGCAGTCATCAATAAAGGAATAAATACATTAAGAATGGTAGCAAGATTGGTAATTTTAGCGGGGGGAAAATTGGTTTCATTAATATCGAGGGCATAAATCATAATTTAAGTTTATAAGATTCAGATTTTTTCGTCAAGTTGTCGGAAAAAATTAAATTATCAAAGGCTAATTTTTTCGAGTGTTATAATTGATATAAAATGAAAACTTATCTTCCTGTCCATGTCGCGATTATTCCTGATGGCAATCGGCGTTGGGCTAAAAAAAACAATCTACCGGTTTTTATCGGCCATCAAAAAGGGTACGAAAGAGTGGTAGAGATTATAAGAAAAGCCAGAGAGATGAAAATAAAAATTTTGACGATTTGGGGTTTTTCTACCGAGAATTGGTTGAGAAACAAACAAGAAGTGGATTATTTAATGAAAATATTTGAAACAATGATTGAAAATAATCTCAAAGAGGCCATCAAAGAAAAATGTCGGATTATTCACCTCGGACGCAAAGACAGATTTAATGAAAGATTAAGAAAAAAAATTATCGATGCCGAAGAAACGACTAAAAATTTTAATAAATATTATTTATGCATCGCCTTAGACTACGGCGGTAAAGACGAAATTGTAAGAGCGATAAAAAAAATTAAAGATTCGAAGTTTAATATCAGTGATTTAAATGAAACTAATTTCAACCAATTTCTCGATAGCCGGGAACTGCCTCAACCCGAACCAGATCTGATTATCAGAACAAGCGGCGAATTGAGAACTTCAGGATTTATGTTGTGGCAATCGGCTTATTCCGAATTTGTGTTTATTGATAAACTTTTTCCTGATTTTACTGTTGCTGATTTTGAAAAAAGCATCCGAGATTATTCATTAAGAGAGAGAAGGTTTGGCAAATGATAAATCTTAAAGAATTTAAAACAAAATTTGACAGAGAAATTAATCAATATCTTGACAATAAAATTCAAGAAGCAGAAAAAATAGATAAGAAAGCCCCTGATTTGATAAAAATTGTTAAAGAATTTATTAATTATGGAGGAAAGCGCTTTAGACCAGCGATATTTTATTACGCTTATCAAAGTTATTCCCAAAGGTCTTTAGAAAAAATTTTTAAATTATCATTTATTTTTGAATTGTTCCAAACCTTTGCCCTTATTCATGATGATATTATTGATAAAGCTGACTTAAGAAGGAACTGGATATCGGTAAATAAAAAATATGGAATCGAAACAGCAATTTTGGCAGGAGACACAGCTCTAATGCTTGCAGATGAGCTTTTTTATGAAATTTGTCTGGAAAAGCCAAAAATAAACAAACTTTATAATAGATTTAAGCAGGATACAATTATCGGTCAGTATTTTGATTTAATCAAACTCTGTGAAGTCGAAAAGATTATTGATTTAAAAACCAGCCGCTATTCTTTTATTTATCCGGGAATAATAGGAATGACTTTGGCCAAAGCTTCTAGGGAGGAAATTCAAAAGTGGGCAGAGATTTTAAAGGAGGTTGGTTTTATTTTTCAATTAAAAGACGATTTCAATGGCATATTTGCCGATGAAAAAATTTTCGGTAAGCCGATCACTTCCGATCTTAAAGAAGGCAAAAATACTTTTATAATTAAACAATTTTTATTAAAAGCTACAGAAAAGGAAAAAATTAAATTTTATTCTTTTTTTGGTAAACAAAAAGTAAATCACAACCATTTAAACTGGATTAAAAAAATTCTCAACAGAAAAGGAATAGTCGAAAAAATTAAAAAAACAATATTAAATCGATCAAACAAGATTAGAAAAGAGCTTTCAAAATTTTCTCGGCAAACAAGTTTAACCAGTTTAATTAATCTGATTCTAATTAGGATTAATGAATTTTGAGTTATAATATTTTTATGTTTAATCCTTCATACAACATTACTAATAAAATTCTTACTAATATTGCCAAAATTGAAGCGGCTGAAGAAATCATCCGCCATTCACCTCTTTTGCCCTTGTGGGAAAAACAATTTAAGGAAGACGCGATTATAAGATCGGTTTATCACGGGACGCATATCGAAGGAAACCAATTACACAAAGATGATGCCAGAGATGTTTTACTTGGTAAAGAAGTGATTGGCAGGCCAAGAGATATTCAAGAGGTGATTAATTATCGAAAAGTAATAAGTTTCATTGATGAAGAAGCCCAAAAAAAAATTGACAAAATTACTGAGCCATTAATAAAAAAACTTCACCGGATTGTGGTTGACAAAATTTTAAGCCCGGATTTGGCTGGTGTGTATCGAACTAAATCTGTGGTCATCCGCAATTCCCAGACAGGCGAGATCACTTTCAGGCCGCCACCGCCAATAGAAATTCCTTTTTTAATGAGAGAATTTCTTTATTGGCTTAATCGCTATGACTTTAGCGAGATTCATCCGGTAATTAAAGCCGGAATCACCCATCATGAATTAGTGAGAATTCATCCATTCATTGATGGTAATGGTCGAATAGCTCGAGTGGTGGCGACATTAATTCTTTTTTTAGGCGGTTACGATATCCGTCGTTTTTTTTCTTTGGAAGAATATTATGATAAAGACGCTTTAGCTTATTATACAAATCTTCAAAAAGCTTCGCAGGGAGATTTAACTTCTTGGTTAGAATATTTTACTTTTGGGGCAGCGATTGAGTTTGAAAAAATCAAGGAAAAAATCCTTAAACTTTCCAAAGATGTTAAATTAAAAGAAAAATTTGGCGGAAAACAAATTTATTTAACCGAGCGGCAGATAAAATTAGTTGAATACATTCAAGAAGTGGGTTATTTACAAAACCAAGCATTTGCGACAATTTTTCCAGATATATCAGAAGACACAGTTTTACGGGATATTCAAGATCTGATTAAAAAGGGATTAATAAAAAAAGTTGGGAGCACTAAGGCGGCGCGATATGTAATGGTATAAAATATTCCTATCAAAAAGTATGAAATTTTCTCAACTGGCCCAATATATCGAAAAAATAGAAAAAACTAGCTCTCGGCTTTCAATCACCCATCTTTTAGCTGATCTTTTTAAAAAATTATCTTCTCAAGAAATTGAAAAAACAGTTTATTTACTACAGGGAAGAATTTGCCCAATTTACCAAAAAATTGAATTTGGGATAGCAGAAAAAATGGTGATCGAAGCGGCAATTTTAGCTTTTAATATCGAAAAAAGCCAGTTCAATAACACTTACAAAAAAATCGGTGACTTAGGCAAAACTGTTGAGTATTTTAAAAAAGAAAAAACCTTTTTAAAAAAAACTTCTCCTGATATTTTAGCAGTATATCAGGCGTTATATAAAACAGCGATCGCGGCCGGTGAGGGATCGCAGGAGGTAAAAATTAATTCTTTAGCCTCTTTAATTGGACAGGTTGACCCACTATCAGCTCGTTATTTGGTAAGGATACCGATTGGGGTTATGAGATTAGGATTTTCCGATATGACGATTTTAGATGCCTACTCTTGGATGTTAAAAGGAGACAAAAGCCTAAGACCTGTTATAGAAAAAGCTTATCATGTTAGGCCGGACCTTGGTTTTATTGGCCGACAAATTAAACAAAAAGGGATTGATAGTTTAACCAAAATAGGTCCAAAAATCTTTACGCCAATTTTAATGATGAAAGCGGAAAGATTGACTTCTGCTGAGGAGATTATTGAAAAAATCGGTCGTTGTGCTATTGAGCCCAAATATGACGGATTTCGTTTGCAAGTTCATTATAAAAAAAGCGGCCATTTGTCTGAAGTCAAACTATACTCAAGGAATTTGGAAGAGGTTTCCTTTATGTATCCGGATATAATTGCCGGAGTTAAAAAAGAAATTACCGCCAAGGAAATAATTTTTGAAGGAGAGGCAATAGGTTTTAATCCTCAGACAGAAGAATTTTTACCATTTCAGGAGACGGTCCAGAGAAAACGGAAATATGGGATCGAAGAAAAAGCTAAGGAAATCCCTCTTAAGCTTTTCGCCTTTGAGCTTTTGTATCTTAACGGAAAAAATTATATCAACGCTCCTTTTATTGAGAGGAGAGAAAAACTTACTTCGGTTATCAAACAAACAAACAACTTGGCTAAAAATATTTTAATCACCGCGCCGGAAAAGATAACTGACAACATTAAAGAACTGGAAATCCTTTTTGATGACGCGGTTTCTAAAGGGTTAGAGGGAATTATGGCAAAAAAATTAGATGGAATATATCAGCCAGGGGCGCGGGGTTGGAATTGGATTAAATTTAAACGAAGTTACTCTTCAAAAATTGAAGATACGATTGATTGCTTGATAATGGGCTATGACTATGGTAAAGGAAAAAGAGCTAGTTTTGGAATTGGAGCATTTTTGGTTGGCGTCTATGATGAAAAAGCTGATAAATTTGTAACGGTGGCAAAGATTGGGACTGGACTTTCAGATGAAGAATGGTTGGAGTTAAAAAAACGGGCAGATAAATATAAAGCAGAAAAAAAACCGGCTATTTATGAAGTTGATAAACAAATGTCAGTTGATGTCTGGTTAGAGCCGGTGATTGTCGTTGAGATAAAAGCGGATGAAATTACTCGATCACCGGTTCATACCGCTGGCAGAAAAATGAAGCCTTCAAAGACGGGGAGCGCCGTCGAAGTTGATATTCCTGGATATGCTTTAAGATTTCCCCGTTTGGAAAAATTTCGTGATGATAAACGGAAAGAAGAAGTGACTACTTTAGAGGAACTAACAAATATGTTTCTTCATCAAAAAAACAACTAATGGAGAGCTAGGGTTTTATATAAGCGAATCGGGTATTCAACAAAAAAAGACAAGGGATTGTATTTAATCCGTCGGCCTGAAGCGGCCACCAAAAGAGTTGGGTCGCGCTTTACCCGACCGCCTTCTTTATATATATGAATCGATAAATCGATATCTTCATGAATTTTTTGATTATCAAGGCAAACTTTGTTTTTTATTTTTAACCAAATTTTTTTAGTAATTGCCATATTAGGACCAATTAGAGATTCTTCGCCTCGGCGGATTAATTTATAAACATCTAAAAGGAAGTTTGTATAAGGAATGTTTTTAAAAGGCAGATCGTAAAAATAAATTGGGCCAGTCAGAGCATCAATTTTTTCTTTTTTAAAATTATTGTCAATTTTTTTTATCCAATCTAAAGGCAGAATAGTGTCGGCGTCACAACGAGCCAAAATCTCATATTGAGCGTCATTAAAACCGCAATTTCTGGCATAAGTCATTCCCTGTTTTTTTTCTTTAATAATTTTTAAGGGTAATTTTTGGGAAAATTTTTTGACGATATTTATTGTTTTATCGGTACAATTGTTATCAACGATAATAATTTCTTCTGGTTTTTTAATTTGTTGACAAAGACTTTCCAAACATTTTTTTATATATTTTTCTTCATTAAAAACAGGAATAATCAAGCTAATAGTCATCTTAATATTTTAACAAATGGTATAATTTAATGACAAAGCTTGTTATGAAACCTTATTTGTCGATAATTATTCCCACCCTAAACGAAGAAAAATTTATTCCTAATTTATTAAACAGCTTAAAAAAACAGCGGGCAAAAAATTTTGAAGTTGTCGTTGTTGATGGCAAATCAGACGATCAAACAAAAAATAGAGTCCTCGATTATAAAAAAAGTTTGCCATTAAAATTCTTTCAAGTGGAAAAAAGAAATGTTTCTTATCAAAGAAATTATGGAGCCAAAAAAGCCCGGGGAGAATATTTGGTTTTTCTTGACGCTGATAGCAAAATTAATGTTTTTTTTACTTATTCATTAGAAAAAATTATTAAGAAAAAAAAAGGCTTGATATTTATTCCTTATATTGTCCCAGATGAATCAAATTCAGAAACCAAATTAATTTTTAATTTTATTAATTTTCTGCTTGAAATCGCTATATCGATAGGAAATAAAGGCATTTCTAGCGGTGGCTGTATTTTTTTCGAAAAAAATTTTTTTGAAAAAATTGGTGGGTTTGACGACAGATTATTTATTTCCGAAGATCATGAGTTAGTTGACCGGGCTTTGAAATGGGGCGTTAGGGCGAAATTTTTGAAAGAAATAAAAATTAAATTCTCTCTTCGACGGATGAGAAAAGAAGGAAGACTAAAACTTTATTTTAAATATCTTCAGGCACTTACTTTTTATTTAATTAACGGTAAAATTCAAAATAAAATATTTGATTATGAAATGGGTGGCCAATTATATTTTAAAGAATCAAAAAAAATCTCGCCGGGAAAAGCTATAAAAAGATATTTAATAAAAGCAGAAAAATTTTTTGATAAATTATTTTAATTCAAAACGGGCAAAGATAGGATAATGATCAGATTTTCTAAAATATATTCTTTTGGTTTTTAATAATTTAATATTGCGATAAAGGATATAATCATCTTTTAATTTAATTTTAAAAAGGCCAAATATTTTAGTTTCAAAAGTAAAAAAAAGGTTGTTGGTAGCTTCTTTAAAATGATGGTTTTTTATAATTGATTCAAATTTTTTTCTGCCATAGGGATAATTAAAATCTCCGGCAATAATCGTTGGCATCCGGTCTATAATTTCCGGATCAATACTGTTGATAGTCTCAATAATCTGCCTATTTCTAGCTTGATTGGTTGCCCAAGTGCTAAAATGGACATTGTAAAGGGTAAATTTCTTACCGGTTTCTTTTTCTATAAAATCAGTTTTTAAAACCGTCCTTGGTCGATTACCTCCTCTTAAAATTATTAAAAAGACTTCATAAATACTGTAGGGCAACCTTATTGTTTTTGATTCAATAAACTCTAGTTTTTTGGAATTATAATAGGTGGCGACGCCCAAAATTTTGGCGAATTTGATAAAAGAATTAGAATAATCAGCCAAGCGATATCCTAATTTTTCAATTTTTTTTAAATTAGCCTCATTAGTTTCCACTTCCTGAAGACAAAAAACATCTGGTTGGCAGTCTTTAAAAACCTGACCTAAAAAATCACAAGCCTGATTAAACAAAACATTGTAAGTCAAAAGTGAAAAAGCCATTTTTTTATTATACAAAATTACTAAACAAATAAACTTAAAATTATCCACAAAAATTTTTTCTCAATAATAAGAGCAAAAGAACAATCTAAAAATGCATTTTTTTCTATAGGATATCTTATAAAATACTCCATTTTTTCTATAGGTCTTGACAAACCAATTTTGATTATTTATATTTAACGTATGAAACAAAAGGATGTGATTAAAAAGATTGTTGTTTTGGGCAAAAATAGAGATCTAAGAAATCAAGTGGAGTTTATTGGTTTTGTTGGAGATCAATTTAAAAATTTATTAAAAAAAAATTTGAATTTACCAATCAAGCTTTATCATCTTTAAAAAAATAAGAGCATCACTACCGCTCGTATATTGGGGACGACGAGTAGTAATGCTCGTCTATTAAATTAACAAAAAAAAATCTTCTTGTCAATAAGATATTTAATTTACTTGATAAATTACTCCTTTTTTATCGGAAGAGACAAAAATTGGGGTAGTAATTTGATCAAATTTATTTTCATCTAAGTTTTTGTACTTTTCTTTTTCCATCGTTGAAATAATGATATATTTAATTTGATATTGTTTAATCAAATTTTTAGTTAATTGAATATCTTTGGATTCGTAAAGATTGACAATGTCTGGAATTTTATTACCCACCACATCAGAAGAACCTCGCCACAACCATTCATGAACCCACCAACCAGCGACCGTTGGTAAACCCGTATAAGCAGAGATTCTTTCAAAATCAGTGTAAGAATCTCCTTGGGCTTCAAGAATGACAGGTTGACCATCAACGTGATTATTCAAATAATCGATAATTTCTTTATCGGCCGGATAGATATTATTTAACCAAAGGCTGCCATCTAATTCTACCAGTCGATTTAAACGACCATAATAAGAAGGAAAAGCAAAAAAAGGATAGATCGCTATAAAAAAGAATAAAAATAAAAAAATTGATCGAAAAATAAATTTTAATAGAGGCTTAATAAAATTCATTCGGAAAAAAGTATAAGTTGAAGCAAAACCCATCATGATAAAAGCTTGATAACCCAACTTAAACATTGTGTTGGCACGAAAGTGAGCGGGATATATGTCCTTGATATAAAAAAATTCTGGAATAATTAGAAGTAAAGTCGAAAAAGAAAAAAGAGTTAAAATAAAAACGT
This sequence comes from Microgenomates group bacterium, assembly GCA_029906985.1. Taxonomy (GTDB): domain Bacteria; phylum Patescibacteriota; class Microgenomatia; order UBA1406; family GWC2-37-13; genus JARYMT01. The sequence goes on from JARYMT010000001.1 coordinate 291,391, forward strand.
CTAATTTCTCAATCAATAAGTTATCAAATTTCGGTTGACTTTTTTTTATTATCAAAAAAAAGAAAAAATTTACCCAAAAAAACCCCCAAAGGGTAAAAAGCATCCACAAAGGAGAAACTTGACAATTGCCTTTTTCAAAAAGAAACGGGCCAAATTTTTGCAAATTAACTAAAAAGCCCGGACTACAGTTTACTCCGATTCCCGAGACAAAAGGAGAAAAATTTAAAGAAAAAGGAAGAGAAAAAATCATAAAACAAAAAATTAACAAAGCAGAATGAATTAAAAAATTAAGACTATTTTTATGAATTATTAAGAAAAAAATTAAAGTTAAAAGAAGATAAATTGGTCCATCAAAGGCATTAGTCATATAGTGAATGGCTGTCATAAATCCAAGGAAAATTGTTGTCATAATTAAAAATCGATGATCATCGGTTGCAATCAATTGCCTTAGATTTTTTATTAATTTTTTTTCTGGTTTAATTTCCTGCCAGAGAGGGGTAATTTTTTTTAAATAGAGAAAAAAATTAAACAATAAACTTAAAGTTAATAAAACTAAAGGAATATCAAAAACATGACCATGAAGATCGGCAACAACATAAGAATAAACAGGAAATTCATGAATTGTGAAGGGAATAAATCGGGTAGCGTTGGGATACCAATATTGGCTTGGATTATAAGTCGAAAAAATTTTCCAGAAAGGAATTGGGTTTTCATTGGGATAACCTTTGGTAAAAGTATAGATTGTATGCAGATTGCCGCCAAGATTAACTATAAAACTTCCCAAAAATCCATAAACAATAACTTGAAAATAATTAACAAACTTATTAGTTTGTTTTAAAAATAAATAAATAATATTGGCGGCAAGAGAAAAACTAAGAGTAATTGCTTGAGCAAAAATAGTCGCTAAAATAAGGTTGTAGCCGACCGCTGGCTTAACAGAAGTCAACTTAATTAAAAAAGCGCCGGTAAGGTGGCCAAAATAATAATAATTAATTGGATATCCATTAGGAGATTGTTGATCGCTTGATAGCCACATGTCTAAAGGAGGAAAGTATTTAGATCTTAAAATAGAATTGATAAAACCAAAGTCCATAAATTTTTCCAGACCCCTAATTGACGGTTCTTGGCCGCGGATGTAAGTCAAAAAAATTAAAGAAGCCAAAAACAAAATTTCTTCAAATATTAAAATTAATAAAAAAGGAATTTTAATCCTAACTTTTTTTTTAGAAAAAACAAAAAGATTAATAATAATTATTAATGTAATAATTAGAAAAAGATTTAACTGGGTAAAACTAATTAATTTGGTGACGCCAAGAAAAAAAACCAAATAACTAATAAAAACAATCGCCACAGTTTTGGCAAAAGGATAACCAAAATCAAAAAAAGAGTTAAATAATTTTGCTGTCAGTGGGAAAAAAATTGCTCCCAAAAGCAAAAGATAAAGATACCAATTAAAAGTGATTGATAACCATTCCATAAAAAAATATTATAATCGATCTTGAACAATTTTAATAATATTTTTAAAGAGACACCAATAAGAAAAAGTCTTATAATTATAATTTAGATTGAATTATGGTTATTTTTTTGATATAAATCAGGAATGGACAGTCGGTATTTGCCAGCTTTATTTGAGAAAAAAATTTATCAATTTTGGGAAAAAAACGGTCTTTTTAAGGCAAAAATTCCCAAAGATAAAAAAAAAGAAACTTTTTGTATTATTCTGCCGCCACCTAATGCCAATGCCGATCTTCATTTGGGCCACGCCATGTATGTATATGAAGATATTATGATTCGTTATCAAAAACTTAGACAAAAAGAAGTTTTATGGTTGCCAGGAGCGGATCACGCCGGTTTTGAAACCCAATATGTTTTTGAAAAAGAATTGCAAAAAAAGGGCCAAACCCGTTTTGATTTTGATCGAAATACTCTTTACCAAAAAATTTGGGATTTCGTCATCAGCAATAAATCAAAAATGGAGAATCAGCTGCGGCAGCTAGGTTTTTCGCTTGATTGGGAAAAAGAGAGGTTTACCCTAGATCCGGATATTATAAAAATAGTTTATCAAACATTTAAAAAATTATTTGATAAAAAATTGGTCTATCGGGCAAAAAGATTGGTAAATTATTGCCCTTACTGCGGAACGTCTTTTTCTGATCTAGAAGTGATTTATAAGGAACGGAAAGACCCCTTGTATTATATTAAATATCCATTAAAAAATTCTCAGTCGATAACCGTAGCGACAACCAGACCAGAAACGATGTTTGGCGATACGGCTTTGGCAGTTAACCCCAAAGATAAAAGATATAAAAGTTTAATTGGCCAGATCGCCGTCATTCCTTTAACCAATAATAAGATACCAATCATCAGTGATCAGGCGGTGGATTTGGAATTTGGTAGTGGGGCAGTCAAAGTCACTCCCGCTCATGATTTTACCGATTTTGAGATCGCTAGCCGTCATCATCTACCAATTAAACAAGCGATTAATTTTGATGGCCGATTGAATGAATTGGCCGGAAAATATCAGGGATTTTTTATTAGTCAGGCAAGAAAACTGATTATTGAAGACTTAAAAAAGGAGAATTTAATTGAAAAAATAAATGAAAATTATTCCCACCGGGTCGCCACCTGTTATAAATGCGGCCGTTTAATCGAGCCATTGCCAAAAGAACAATGGTTTATCAAAATAAAGCCCTTAGCCAACAAAGCAAAAAAATTAGTTGAAAATGGAAAAATAAAAATTTACCCCCGGAGATTCAAAAAAAATTTAATAGACTGGTTAGATAATTTTCATGATTGGAATATTTCAAGACAAGTGGTTTGGGGAATTAGGATTCCGGCTTACCGATGCAAAAAGTTCTCGACAGGCTCGAATATTGATAGTTATTTTTCAAGCGATCCCAATTCTATGCCGGAGGGGTCGAGAAGAAATCCCTGGTTTGTTTCGGTTGAAAGACCTGCCCATTGCCAAATCTGTGGCGGGAATGATTTTATTCAAGATGAGGACACTTTTGATACCTGGTTTTCTTCGGCACAATGGCCTTTTGCTACTCTTTTAACCATCGATGGGAAAAAAAATTTTTATAATTATTTTTATCCAACTTCGGTGATGGAAACTGGTTATGATATCCTTCCTTGGTGGGTGGCCAGAATGATTATGATTGGCTATTTTGCCACCGACAAAGTCCCCTTCTACCATGTTTTTCTTCACGGATTAGTCCGTGATAAGAGTGGGAAAAAAATGAGTAAAAGCAAGGGAAATGTGATTAATCCAATTACCATGGTTGACAAGTACGGGGCAGATGCCCTAAGGGCGGCTTTGATTTTTGGCGTTAAAGAAGGCAACGATGTCGTGGTGTCCGAAGAAAAAATTATCGGGATGAGAAACTTTACTAATAAAATTTGGAATATTGGCAGATTTATTTGGATAAACAGTAAATCTACAAAAAACAAAAATTCTTCTTTGACTAATGGTTTACTGGAAAAAATGGCTAAAGAATTTAAAGAAGAAAAAAAGCGATATTTAAAACTAATGGAAAATTATCAATTTTCTCGGGCCTTTGGGCTGATTTATGATTTTCTTTGGCACCGGTTGGCCGACTTTTATTTAGAAAAGTTGAAAGCTAAGGTGAATAATGGTAATATTAAAGTTCTTAAGGAATTGGAAAAGGTATATTTTGGGAATTTAATTATGGTTCATCCGTTTATGCCTTTTGTCACAGAAGCTATTTGGCAATCTTTTTTTGGAGAGAATCAGACTATTTTAAATCAGCAATTATAAAATTATTAAGTTAAAAATATGAAAAGAACTTGGCAGCCTAAAAAATTAAAAAGAAAAAGAAAACACGGTTTTTTAAAAAGGATGGAGACGAAAGACGGGAGAAAGGTTTTAAAAAGAAGAAGAGAAAAAAAAAGAAAAAAATTAACTATATAAATTAACCTAATTGATCTAAACAATACCCATTTTTTAATAATTAAATTACCATTTAAAACTGGGAAGTTAATAGATTAATTAGTATCAATTAGAAATTAAGATGTTACAACCCAATTTTTTTAATAATGTTTTTGTCATTCCGATTTTGAACGTTTTATTGTTATTTTATAAAGTCTTTTCTACCTTAAGGATTCCTGGAGATTTTGGTTGGTCGGTGATCGGTTTAACTGTCTTGGTAAGATTAATTCTTCATCCTTTTTTCAAACAACAAATTGAGACAGCAAAAAAAATGGCGGAAATAAAACCCCATCTTGATCGGTTATCCAAAAAGCACCAAAAAGATCCAAAAACTCTCCAACAGGAACAATTAAAGCTTTATCAACAAGCAGGTATTAACCCGGCCTCAGGTTGTCTTTTTATGATAATTCAAATCCCAATTTTTATCGGCCTTTATAATACTCTATCTCTTTTTTTATTAAATGGTGGAAAAGGAAAAATTATTAATGAAATCAACAAAGTTTTGTATTTTTCTTTTCTAAAAATCCAAACAATCAATCCTTGGTTTTTTGGTTTTAATTTAGCTTTAATTCCGGCTAAATCTGGCCAATGGCATTATTATTTAATTCCAATCATAACCGGGATATTACAATATCTTCAAGTAGCCGCTTCCCAACCAGCTTCGACAGAGATCTCGGTTGACAAAGAAAATTTAACCAAAGAAAAAAAAGATATCATAAAGCATGACCAAAAAGATAAAGTTGAAGAAAAAGATGATTTTCAAAAAGCGATGAACACCCAAATGAAATTTGTTTTTCCTTTAATGATCGCCTGGTTTTCTTATTCTTTACCAGTAGGTTTATCGCTATATTGGAATATATTTTCCATATTTACTATAATACAGTACAGAAAAGTTTATAAAAAATAGATATTGGTAGATGAACAAGAACAATAAGATAGTCAATTAAATATTAAAAATTTTTTTGATTAAAAAATGGACAAACAAAAAATCATCAAAAAGGAAACAGAAGAACTGCTCAAAAAAATGATCAATGAATTTGAAATAGAAATAATTGAAGAGGGAGGGATTTTTCAAGTAATAATTAAGACCGATACAGAAGCGCCAACAGTCATCGGACGCTATGGAGAGACAATAAGAGCCCTGCAAAAAATTTTAGAGGTGATTCTTTATAAAAAACTGGGCGAGCCTGTAGATATTTTAGTAAATGTCAACGACTATCGAGAAAAACAAAAAGAAAAACTGGAGACTTTGGCAACGGAAGCGGCCAAAAAAGCAAAGAACGAAAATCGGCCGGTGTATCTTAATCGGCTTTCATCATTTGAAAGAAAAATTATTCACGAGTACATTACAGATAATTTTCCCGAATTAACTTCTTATTCGGTTGGAGAAGGAAGGGAAAGAAAATTGGTTATCGAGGCAAAAAAAGAAGAAAAAACCAATCAAACTTAATTTCATTTTTAACTAATCCTCAATTAGTTTTGAAAATGGCTAATTTTTAACTGATTTTTTTCCATCTTTTGTAAAACTTCTTGTTGGAATTAAAAAAATATGGTAAAGTCATTATATAAGGATAAATTATTAGTCGCTAAGAAAAAATATGTCAGATCCACCCCCAGGACGTATTGATGACAATACGGCGGAAATCCAAGAAGCAAAAGCAGAAGTAGGAGAGAGCATTAAAAACGCCATGAATAATCAAGAAAAGTTAAACACTTTAGCGCAAGAAATAATTCAAGAAATTAGTCGTTTAGAAAGTCAAGCGAGTGAAGTTAAAGGGCAAGTATTGGTAAATCGAGGCAATGTCCCCGAGGAAAAAAAAAGCGAAGCCAAGGCAGTAAAAAAAGCCCTAGTAAAAGTAATAACTGCCGTAGAAAAACAGGTAATTCAGCCGCCAGTGACTTCAGCCAAGCTTTTTACATCGATACAACAGCATCAAATTGTCGATAAAATCACTGATTCGACAGCTGCTTTTTTATACCCCCTGATTAATAAAGCTGTCAGTCAGTCAATCACTCTAGACGATCTTAAAGAAAGCTATCAATTATTAAAAGAGAGCGGAATGGCGGTTTATAATTCCACCTTATTCGATGCCTGGGTGGAAACATTAAGGAAAACAGCTGAGGATTTAGGAATGGATAAAAAAAACGCCGAAGAAAAATTTACTCTTAGTAGACAAGAAAAAGAAAAATTGTCAAGGGGAGCGGAACAAGAACAATATGATCCTTTTCTGCAAGCTTGGAGACAATATTACGAACGTTATTTTGATTCTAAAGACAAAGAAATAGTTGAAGTTATTTATCATCCGGAAAAATTCAAAACATTAATTGAAAAATATAAAACTGAAATTAGAAACAGTCAGGGAATCTCTGATGAAGAAAAACTAAATGAATTGGTTTCAGAAAGAATAGAAAGAGAAATAGTTTTAGTTTTTGGAAAAATTTATACAAATCTTGATAGAAAACTACCTGACCAATTTTTTCATGAAATAGTTCAACAAGATTATTGGAAAGGAATACAACCAACAACGAATGAATTTGTTTTTGCTTTAGAAAAAATGGCTCGTTATTTTGAACAACATCCAGAAGAAGCAGAAACAATCAGATTATTAAGAAGATTTGATTTGGGGAAAAAAGCCGAAGAGGTTGAAGTAGAAATAGAGGATGAGGAAGGAAAAAAAACAAAGGTAAAAAAAACTAAATACCGCCTGCAACCCCTAACAAGTCCTTTACCGGTTTCTGTTGACCAGTATATCCGGTATATCGGAGTGGTTCTTAATCATTATTTAAATTCACGAGAATATACCCATAATGTCAGAGCGATGTTTTTGCGACCAGCGGGTAAAGAGGGGTATTATGCCGATTTAAGACATTATTCAGACAAAATGACGACGACTGATTTACAAGAAATGCTTCTTTTACCAGATAGCGACATTTTTTTAGAAGCCCTTTGGTTATATGAAAAATTTGTAGAGGCAGAATTAGCCAAATGGGATTGGATAAACCAACCAGATACCTTTTCTCCAATACAAGGAGACATCTACAACAGAATTGAAAGAGAAGTTTTTGAAGCTCTTAGCAAAATGTATCCCGATGATCCAAAATTATTTCCAGATAAGGAGACACGTCTAAGAGGCGCACTATCAATGGCAGTAGGGGCAGCTAGAGGAATTTTTCTTACAGAACCAGAAAAAGTAGCCTATGCTGATCCACAATTAGATGAGAAAGGAAAACATACATTTAGAGGGTATTATACGAAAGATTCGGCGGCTCTTTTAGCTTTAAATCCTCTTCATCATCCTTTACGCTGGCAAACAGAAGGGACAATGAGTCCAATTCTTTTTATGCCAATTGACGAAATCTCTTTAACCTGGGATCATGATACACTATGGAAAAAAATGAAAGCATTTCAGAACAGTTTTTTGGCGGGAAGATCTAATATTGGGAAAGGAAGATTACTTATTGATTTTTTAGTTAATATTGGAAGAATTGGAGGATTTTTTCAAAGAGGCGGTTGGAGAATACTTCCTACCTATGAAGGTTATTATCGTTATAAGGATCAAAAAAAACAGGAACTTGATTATGTTGAGACCTGGAAAGAAATAGAATATCTCGGCTATGAAATTAATAAAGATTTTATTGACAGAAGATTATTAGGGGAAGAAGAAAGTGTTTATATAATGAGAGCAAGTAAAGAACAAAGAGAAAGCTTTTTTAGATACTTGTATGAAAAATTCTTTTTTGTAAGTAAACAAAGTTATGAAGAATATATGGCTGAAGTAAAGAGGATA
>JARYMT010000002.1 GCA_029906985.1 Microgenomates group bacterium
ATATAAAAGGGGACTTCTAATTGGTGAGTTTTATAAAATTGATTGGTATTACAAATTTCTGCCAGGTTAATTGATTGAGTCGGAAGAGAAATCAAAGATTCAATTTTTTTATCGAAATCCTTTATTAAAGGCGAATGATTATATATATAAACTCTGTCAATTTGACGATTATATTGATCTTTGGCTAAAAGGTTAAATCGGTTAACTTCTTCTTGGATTTCCTTTAAAATCGGTATCGCTACCGAGGCAACTTCATATTTGTCATTATTTTCAAGTCCGGTGGTTCTCAAAATTTCCAACGCTTTAGTTTCATCGATGCTAAAATTGACTTTTAAGTCTTTAATAAATAAATTAAGACCGACTTTAAAATTCCTCGGAACAAGAATCAATGAAGTTGGACCGTCAATAAGATAAATTGAACTACTGGTATAACCAAAATTTATCACGGCGATAAAGTTTTGTGTTTTGGGTTTGTAATTTTCGTAAAAAAGCCTGCCTAATGCGCTTAGTTCATTTTCAAGGGTTTCATAAGTAATTCCTGCCATATCTAAGGTCTTCTCAATCTGCTCAACAATTTTTTTAGAACAGGCAACAATTAATATAGTTAATTTATTATTTTTTTCATCTTCATATAAAGTTTCGATATCTAAAGCTACCTCCTCAATTGGCATAGGAATAAATTGGTCTGCCTGATATCTAATCGCCGCCAAAAGCTCTTTTTCATTAAGTTTTGGCATTTGGGTGATCTGGGAATAGCTAACGCTATCTGGAATTACCACATGAGCAGTTTTATTTTTGACTTTAAGAGTATTGGCTAAATTGGCAATTATTTCTGCCTGTTTTTCAATTATGGATTGATTTTCTATAGAGAAAAAATTGGTGATCGTATCTGCCGAACCAAAATTAACCAACTCTAATTTATTACCTGATAATTTGGCGTCGGCAATCCGGATATATTTTTCACCAAAATCTAAACTAAAAAAATTATTGCCCATATTTAAAGTATCAAAAAAAACTCGTTTAAAGTCAAGAGAATTTAATAACTTTTCATTTTTATTCGGGTTTTATAATCCATATAAATAGAGGGATCGTACTGGTAACTAATTTTAAAATTTAAATTAATAATTGGCGGAGAATAATCTGCCGACCGAAAGCATTCAATATTAAAATTATCAATTTTTACGTTTGAACTAGTAAGATCAATAGGATTGGTAAGCCTGGCGGAGTTTGAAGCAATTGTTGATGGCGATTTTGATGATTGATAAAATTGAAAATAATCATTATTTTTATCAGAAAAATAAAAATCCTTGCCTTTTTGGGTAGATAAAAATCTTTCATTAGAACTGAAACATTTTTTATCGCCACACTCTTGATCCCCGCAGATAAAGACTGCATTATTTTTTATTATGGTTTCCATCGTCACTAAGGCATTGTCACCCTGTCTTTTTATTTCCTGAAGAACATAAATTCTTTTTTGCTGTTGAATGATTGAAAAAATTATTCCGAATATGGCCGGCAAAATTAAACCAATAATGGCAATAACAATTATCATTTCAATTAAAGAAAAACCAATTTGGCGCCATTTATCAATATGGTTTTTATTGGTTTTTTGATTATTCCCAAATAGTAAAATACGAGGTGATTGGTACATATTGTTTAACTCCTAACTCATTCCAAGAAGTTTCGACAGTCACTTTTACTTTAGTGGTTGGGTTATTGTCTTCTTTTTTAAATTGGGCACATCTTGTATAAATTCCTCCAATCGCTGAAGCAGAACAAACCTCATCGCAAAGACCACTTCCTGTCAGTGAACTTCTTTCTTCGATTACATTAAAACATCTTTTTTGATCATTGATAATGCTTTCGGTAAAAATTTGCCAATCTTCTTCTTTCCGGCTCCGCAGCCAGTCTAAAAGTTCTTCAGCATAATGGCTGGCTATAATTCGGTGCTCGTTGGCTTTCATTGCCCGCAGGGAGGCGGTAACAACGGCCGCCGCCGTCACAAAAAAAACCGCCAAAATCGAAACAAAAATTAAAACCTCAATCAGACTAAAACCTGTTTTTTTTATTTTCATATAATTTTTTAATTACCAATTAAAAGTTTCTTCGATTGTCCCGGCTATATTTATTAAGATATTTATTGAGTGATTTAATTCATTCATCAATACAATCGGATTGCCGCCGGAAATTGTTATCCCACTGGATAAAGGTCGAAACAATATTGTAGAAGGATCGCTCTTAAGTTTAATGCCGAAAAGAAAACTATAATCTGATAGTTTATCATCACAGGAAGCACAGCAACGGTAGAGACGATACCCATTATTATCAACAATTACCTGATAGCCCTTATAAATTTTATTGTTTATATCACAGGCAACCGAAGCAGTGGCCGAAGAAGCCTCCTTTTTTGCCAACTCCAAAACACTAATCAATTTTTTGGCTTCGTCTTTTAACTTTTGGTCAAGGATGAAATTATTATAATTGGCTAGTCCAATGCCGGCAAAAATGATAATAACCAAAACGGTTATTAAAATTTCGATTAAGCTAAAACCAATATTTTTTTTATTTTTATTTCTCATGGTTTGTTTAAAATTCAAATAAATTTAAACAAGCATTGCAAAATTATGTGGCGATTTTTAATTATGGCGTTGGTATTGCCATTTCGGTTGCCCCATAAGGATTAGCTTTATAATAATTATTGTTTTCCAAAGAAGCATATATTGTGTAACTCGTGCAATAAGTGGTAGTATTGTCACACCCGGGAGGCTCTGGGGAATAAGTCGGATAAGGCAATTTGGTTTTTGGATCCGAGGGGATATCCATAATATAATCTGGCTTCAAAATCGTTAATGAAACTGGATAATATCCAACGGATTGATTACTTCGATACATTTCCAACGCCGCCTGGATATTTTCCACATCTGCCTTTCTTTTAGCATCACGACTTTGTTTCATAAATTGGGAATAGGAAATTGAGGCGGCGGTCGTCAACATCCCAATGATTGTAACTACCACTAAAATTTCAATAAAAGTAAAACTTTTTTCTATTTCTTTTTTTTGGATCATATTTTTATTTTTATAAAAAATTATTGTTGGTTGCTTAGACAGTAACTAGTAACATTACTTTCCGATTCTAGGACCGGCGGAGTTTCTGCTCTTGTGGGAACACATATTGTATAGGTCGACCCAATCCCTGTCATTGTATAAGATTGGCCGGTTTTTGGATCAACAGGTACCGACGGCATTATCGCTGTTGAAGGATTCAGGCACACAATTGTCGGCACACGATTTGGATTTATCGCCGGATATGGATAACTATAGCCACATACAGAATAGTATTCTTCAAGGGCGTTTTGAATCGATTTTAAATCGCTTTTTCTTTTGGCATCACGGGCCTTTTTTTGAGCTGTAGAATAAGAGGTGGTTCCCAAAGCCAGAATAATGGAAATTATTCCAATAACCACTAAAATTTCCAAAAGGGTAAATGCTTTTTTCATAATTTTAAAAAAAATTATAATTTTTATGGTTCAGTTACTCGGTAACAACCGCGCGGCGATGAACAATTCATCCCGCTCCCACACAAACTGCAATCAACCTTATCGGTATCAGCTATGTTCTCTAAGCACGCGCATAAATTATATTTGGCCAAATCTGTAGAATCACGGTGATAATAGTAAGGAGTTGGACCTAAGGGATCGCAGGGTATTTTATTTAAATAAACCGGATTGGTGCCAAAAGTCGACCCGCAACTGCCAAGTTGATTAGAATTCGGAGTTGGGTATACCGGCAGCGGCTGGTCTTGTTTATACATTTCCAAAGATTTTTGTATCTGTTTTAAATCGTTTTTTCTTTGAATATCGCGAGCCCTTTCTCTTGCTGCCATCAAATTGGGAAGAAGAAATGCTGAAAGCATGCCAATGATCGCTATCACTACTAAAAGCTCTATTAAAGTGAAGGCTTTTTTCATCTTAAATTAATCATATATTGTAAAAAAACAAAAATCAAGAGCTCTTGCTAAAAAAATTAATAAAGGTTTTTTTCATTGCCGGGATAAAGGAGAATAGGTATTTTTAATAAAAATTAAAAGGTGATCATAAGCCAACCGGAGATCAAGATTGTTTGATTTGATCAAATTATTAACATTAAGAATTTCTTTAAGGACTTTAGCGGCTTTAGGATCATCTGCTAAACGGTTCTTAAAATATATAATTAATTGGTTTATAAGATCATTGTTCTCGATAGAAAAAATTCTTAAATCTTGCTTTTTAATTAGTAAATCTATTGATTGAACAATGTTTTTATCAACAAGGGGAAGATGGAACTTGTCAAGAATAATAATTTTTGATCTGGAAATAATTGTCGGGATAAGTTGGTATTGATTATCGACGGTTAAAATAAACTGAATTTGATTTGGCGCTTCCTCCAAAGTTTTTAAAAAAGCATTCTGAGCTTCTAAGGAAGAAATATGAAAATTGTAAAGGATATAAAGTCTTGTTTCTTTTAAAAGAAAAATTATTTCCTTTTTTATTTTTCTTATTTGGTTTATAGAAAATTCTTTATTTTCCGGAAAAATCCTAAAGATATAATTTGGCATAATTTTTCTTTGTTGGGAAAAATTCTTGACAAAGTCATCAATTTTTTTTAAATCAGAAGCAATAAGGACAATCGGTATCATAATCTTATTGCATTTTAACAAAATTATTTTTATATTGAAAGTATGAATATTCCACCAAAAGCATTTTTGGATTTGTTGGTAAAAAGTAATGCTTTGGCTTCTGATGTTGCTGATAAAATCGAAATCGAAGTCTTGAATAAAAATGTTCCCATCGATGAATATTTGCTTAAAAAAACCAATATCAAAAAGGATTTGATTATGAAAATTAAAGCATATTTTCTTAAAGTACCTTATGTTGACATTTCTTCATCGGCCATTAATCCGCAAGCGCTAACTTTTTTGCCTGATTCTGTCACCAGAAAATATGAAATTATTCCTTACGACTATGATCCCAAAAATGATGTTTTGTATATTGCTACTGCTAATCCGCTCGATATGACTTTAGCTGACTTTTTAGAAAAAAAGACCAATAAAAAAATTGTTTTTGCTTTGGCTTATCCACCCGATATTAAAAAAGCTATCAGCATTAATTATGTTCAGGGCTTGTCCCCTGAAGTTAAAGAAGCGATGGAAGAAGCCTATTCAGCCGAAAAGGCTCGGGCTGAAGCAGCCACTACTTCAATCCGTGAAGCGCCAATAGCTAAAATTGTTCATACGATTTTGGAGTTTGCTGTCAAAAGTCGAGCTTCAGATATTCATATTGAGCCGGAAGAAATTAAAACCCGAGTCCGCTATCGTATCGATGGTGTTCTCCATGAAAAATTAAGTCTACCGATATCAATTCATGAATCTTTGGTTTCCCGGATTAAAATTCTGTCCGAAATGCGCATTGATGAAAAAAGAATCCCCCAAGACGGCCGATTCAATTTTAAACTGGGCAACGAAGAGGTTGATTTACGCGTTTCTTCACTGCCAACTGTCCACGGAGAAAAAATTGTCATGAGGCTTTTAAAAAAAACCGGCGGTCTACCATCGCTTAATGAATTAGGTTTGAGAGGTCCGCAACTTAAGGATTTGGAAGAATCTATTAGTAAACCTTACGGGATTGTTTTAGTTACCGGCCCCACCGGTTCAGGCAAAACAACCACATTGTATTCGATCCTTTCGCGATTAAATACTCCAAAAGTTAACATTGTCACCCTTGAAGATCCGGTGGAATATCAAATTGAGGGAATAAATCAGGTGCAAATTAATCCTCAAGCCGGCTTAACTTTTGCTACTGGCCTGCGGTCTTTTTTACGCCAAGATCCCAACATCATATTGGTCGGCGAAATCCGGGATAAAGAAACCACTCAACTGGCAATACAAGCTGCTTTAACCGGCCACTTAGTTTTTTCCACTCTTCACACCAATGATTCTGCTACCTCTATTCCCCGTCTAATTGATTTAGGAGGCGAACCATTTTTAATTGCCTCGGTTCTTAATGCTTCGGTAGCCCAAAGGATTGTCCGGCGTGTCTGCCAATTTTGCGCAGAAAAATATGAACCATCTCCAGAAATTAAAGAACAAATTAAAAAAGTTTTAGGTCCTCTTTTACCCAAAACCTATCAAAATGACAAAGAAATTATGCTGTCTCGCGGTAAAGGATGTAATGAATGCAATAATACTGGGTATTATGGCAGAATTGGTATTTTTGAAGTATTGAAAATTACCCCAACTATCAATAAAATGATTTTACAGGAGGCAACCGCCAAAGAAATTGAAAATCAGGCGAGAAAAGAGGGATTAATCATTATGAAAGAAGACGGTTATTTAAAGGCTTTAGAAGGAATTACCACCTTGGAAGAGGTGATTAGAGTTGCCGAAATTTAACGGTGCTTAAATTTTAATATATTCTAAATATGGAAATAAAAGAATTGCTCCAAACTGCCATCGAAAGAAATGTCTCTGATTTACACATCATCCCTGATTATTATCCAACTTTAAGGATAAACGACGAACTTTACCCGTTAAGACAACTAGGAATGATCACCGCGGACATTAGCCAAACAATGATTTTTTCTATTTTGAATGATGAGCAAAAAGAAAATTTAATGGCTAACAAAGAAATTGATTTCGGCTACGAACATCAAGGTTTTCGCTTCAGATGTAATGTTTACTTTACCAAAAATAGGCTGGCCGCCGCTTTCAGATTAATTTCTTCAAAAATTAAGACAATTAAAGAATTAAACCTGCCCGATATTTTTCATCAATTCATTAAACCCAAACAGGGATTAATTTTAATCACCGGGCCTACCGGAGAAGGTAAGTCTACCACGCTGGCCAGTTTAATTAATGAAATTAATATAAATTTCACCAAACACATTATAACAATCGAGGATCCGATCGAATATGTTTATCCACCCGGCAAATCAATTGTTTCCCAAAGAGAACTCCATCAAGATACTCATTCTTGGAATATTGCTTTAAGATCGGTTTTACGTGAAGATCCTAATGTTGTTCTAGTTGGAGAAATGAGAGATTATGATACGATTCAATCGGTGATCACTATCGCCGAAACCGGCCATTTGGTTTTTTCAACCCTTCATACCGGTTCCACCCCCGAGGCAATAAACAGAATTGTTGATGTTTTTCCCGCCCATCAACAAAATCAAATTGTTAATCAATTGTCAGCTGTTTTGAAAGTCGTGGTTGCCCAAAGATTGGTCCCCGATAGTCATCAAGAAGGCAGAATTCCCGCTGTCGAAATTTTAATTAATACTCCATCAGTCGCCGCCATTATCCGTGAAAGAAAAAATTTTATGCTCGATAATGTTTTGGAAACCAGTGAAGAAAGCGGAATGATTCTTATGGAAAAATATTTGCTTAAATTATACCGTGAGGGAAAAATTACCAAAGAGACCGCTCTTTCCTACGCCATCCGCCCTAATGAAATTAATAAATTTTTAAAGTAAAATGTATTTCCGATATCGAGCCTTAAAACAGAATAAAATAATAAACGGCCGCCTTGATGCCAATTCTGAGACCGATGTGATTGACTATCTTAAAAACAACAATTGTTTGCCAATCGAAATCAAAAAAGTCGAAGCTGGTAGCGGCGGTTTTTTGAATTTTATCTTCGACCGGGTCAGCTTTACTGATATTGTCGATTTAACAAGACAATTAGCCATTATGCTTAATGCCGGTCTGACCTTAATTGATAGTTTTGATATCATCAAAAAACAGGTCACAAAAAATTCTCTTTATCGAATTGTCGAAGACATTGATAAAGAAATCAGAGGAGGAAATTCTTTATCTTCAGCTTTAATGAAATACCCTCAACATTTTTCTTCTTTGTATGTTTCTTTAGTTAAGGCGGGTGAATCTTCAGGTAAATTGAGTGATATTTTATTAAAGTTGGCGGAAAACTTGGAAAAACAGCGCGAATTTCAGGGAAAAATAAAGGGAGCTCTAATTTATCCAATTATTATCATTATTGCCATGGTGTCTGTCATGTTTATTATGGTTACCTTTGTTATTCCTAAACTTCTTAATCTGTACAAAGAATTTGGCGTGACTCTTCCCTTGAGCACCCAAATTCTTATTGTCATTTCTAATTTTTCCTCAAAATTTTGGCCGTTTATCATTTTAGCGACTATTGGAGGAATTTTTATCATTCGTTCTTATCTTAAAACCCATCAAGGTAAAAAAGCTTGGGACAGTTTTACTTTAAAAATTCCAATCATTGGTCCGGTAATAAAAATGTCCACTTTGGTTGATTCCACCAGGACTTTATCAATTTTAGTTGGTTCAGGGGTGTCTATTCTCGATGCCTTATCGATTATTATCGAAACTTCAAGCAATGTGGTTTATCAGGATTCCTTTAAAAATATTTATAAACAGGTGGAAAAAGGTGTTTCTTTAGGAACTGCTATGGAACAAGAAGAAGTTTTTCCGCCAATTTTGGTCCAGATGACCACAGTTGGCGAACAAACCGGTCATCTTGATGATACTCTCTTAAGAATTTCCCGGTATTTTGAAATGGAGTCGGAACTGGCGGTGAAGGCTTTAACAACAATGATCGAGCCTTTAATTTTGGTAATTTTGGGATTCGGTGTCGGCTTCTTGGTTCTTTCGGTCATCACCCCGATTTATAATTTGACAAGTTCAATTAAGTAATAATTAAGTAATATTATAATAATTAATTAAAAAATAATTTTTAATACCGATTGCGATTTTTCTATTAAAAATCTTTATTTTTATAAAAATACCTCTTGACAAACAAGAAAAAACTATTGTAAACTGAATTTATTAAATAGTTTTTTAAAAATTAATATGAAAAAAGGTTTCACTCTTATTGAGCTTTTAATAGTTATCGCTTTATTGGGAGCTTTAGCTGTTGGCCTTTTAGCCGCCCTTGATCCTTTTGAACAGATAAAAAAAGGAACTGATACAGGAGTAAGAAATACTGTTTCTGAACTTCACGGAGCAATAATCCGTTATTATGCTATAAAAAATAAAATGCCGTGGGGAACAACTCCCATCAATGATGTTGCTTCTGGCATTACCTTATATATTAGTGATATCATTAGTACTGGTGAATTAAAAAGCGACTTTATTCAATTAGCTGGTGATCAATTAAGCAAAATTACTTTGGTAGGGACGAGTGAAAGTATTACTGTCTGTTTTAAACCAGATTCCCGCGCTTTTAGAACCGATCCTAACACCAAATATTTATCAAACTTTAGCGAAACAACCAATAATATTGCCAACTGTGGAGATCCGGGAACTGTTGACTTTCATTGTTATTGGTGTGTTAAATAACTCTTGAAATCTAAAAGAAATTTGGTAGTCTTCTAATAATGTTTTTATTAATTTATTCTCTTTTTTTTGTTTTTTTTTGGCTAAATCAATCAGTTCATTTATTTGGAGGTGATAGCGCAGAGTATGTTACTATTGGCCAAACTTGGAGTATTGCTCATCCTCCCGGCTATCCTTTTTATTCTTTGCTTTTAAATCTTTTAAGATTTGTTCTTCCGATTTTGAAACCAATTCAAACCGCCAATATTCTTTCTATATTTCCAACAGTAATTACCGGCTATATTATTTTTTTAACCTTAAATTTATTAAAAGTAGATAAACTAATATCGTTTTTAGTTTCTTTAATTTATCTTTTTCTTTTTCCAATCTGGTTATATGCCGAAGTACCAGAAGTCTTTGCTTTAAATAATTTAATTATTTCCCTGATTACTTATTTAATTATAAATGGTAACCAAAACAAAAAATACTCATTAATAATTTTTTTGTTAATCGGACTGGCTATTTCTCATCATCATACTTTTGTTCTTTTCATACCCGGTTGGTTTTTTTTAATAAAAGATAGAAATCAGTTTATAAAAAAAGATTTTTTTAAAAAAATTCTCTTAATAATAATTGGTTTAAGTTTTTATTTTTACGCGCCAATTTCTGCTTATTTTAATTCACCAATTGATTATGAAAATCCAATTACCTTTAAAAGATTTTTAAATTTATTTTTTCGAACTTCTTATGGTACTTTTAAAGCATACACAGGTTCTGTTCCCAATATTTTTAATCAAATATTAACAACCTTTCTTTCTTTTACCTATTTATTAGAAGATTTTAGAATTCTTGGTTTGCTAATTTTGATTATTGGTTTAATAAAAATTTTCAAAATAAATAAAAGTTTTTTTAAATTTATTATTGCTAGTTTTGTTATTCATCTTATTTTTTATTTATATACTAATTTTCCACTTTCAAATTATTTTATTGCCGCTATTTTTGAAAGATTCTTAATAAGTCTTTATCTTATTTTTATTTTTCCATTAGCTTTTGGATTTAGCTATGTTAATGATTTTATACAAAAAAATATCAAAAGACATTTAAAAAATATTAACTTAAAAAAAATTGTTGGTAAAAGTATTTATCTATTAACTTTTGGCTATTTAATAATAGTTTTTTTTACTAACTACAAAATTATTAAACACCTAAAAAAATTGGATTATTTTGACAGATACGCCAAGAACTTACTTTCAACCCCTCCTAAAAATGCTATTTTTTACAGTGGTTCTGACAGTGGCGTTTTTACAACCAGTTATTTTTACTATGTTGAAAAATACCGCCGGGATCTTAAATTTGTTTCTTTTGGTTTAATCAACCGCAATTATTATCAAGAAAAGTTAAAAAAAATTTACCCAAATCTAAAATTTCCAGATAAAAATGCGGAAAAATATACTCTTAAGTTTATTAACAAAAATATTCAGATTGGCATTTATACTGAATCTCCCATAGTTGAAGGAAGCTGGGCGCCTTATGGTTTATTATGGAAATATTATCCCAATGAAGAAGCCGCAAAAAAAGACATTGAGTTTTTAATTAAAAAAAATATTGAGCTCTGGAATCATTACCAAATTCCAAAACTTGATAAAACGATTGCCAATTTAGTTCAATTTAAGGCGTTACAAGAAGCTTATATATCTAAGTTTATCACCTTTATTAACTTTTTAAGAACCTATAAAAAATATAATGAGGCAATTAATCAAATTGAAAAAATAATTTATCAGGACAAAATTACTCATCAGTCGTTGTTAAATCTATATCTAATTATTCATTCAGAAACAAAAAACTGTCAAAAAGCCAATCAAATTAAAAATCAATATTTTAAGAAAAAAAACTATCAGGATAAAGAACTGTTAAAAACATTAATAAACTATTATTATTATTGTCAGCCAAATAATTCTGAATTAATAAATCTTAGCAATCAATATCACAATATCTATCTTCAGGAAAACCAACCTCTTAATGAGTTATAAATAATAAAACTTAAAAAAAACACAGCTAAAGACACCTTTAATCCAAAATAAAATGATTCGGGTTGATATTTAAATATAATTGAATGTTCACCCTTAGGTAAGTAAACAGACCGGTACAATAAATTTGCCTGATAAAGCTTTTTTGGTCTACTGTCAATATAAACTTTCCATCCCGAATAATAGTTATCAGCTAAAACTAAAAAGACATCTTTGTTTGTTTTTGTTCTCATTTCAAAAATATTGTCCTCGTCTCTAATAATCTGATATTTTGCCTCAATTTTTTCATTTTGTTTAAACTGCCACCTATCATCTTTTTCTAAAATAACAAAATTAATATTTTTATTTTCTAATATTTTTTTAAAATCAAAAAATGTTTCTGCAACCTGATAATTATCAAAAAATTGTACCCGCTGAAAACTTTTTGTATTTTTATAAATAAAAATTTGATAATCTTTAAAATATTTTTTTGCTACTAAAGAAAACTGGCTATTTTTTATTGGATATACTGTTAAGATATGGTCTATTCCTGCTAAATTAATTAAATTTAATGATATTTCATCAAAACTAATATTTTTTTTCTTTTTGTCAAAATTTTCATTTATCATACCATAGTAATATAAATATCGTCTTAACTGAGGACCAAATTTATTATTAAACGATTGAAGATTATAAATAGCGCTGATATTTCCCAAAAGAAAATTATTAGCATATTGATAATAAAAATCTTTTTTTTGATAACCTTTTTTAATATAAATTTGATCTAAATAGTTTACTGTTGAGTAGGGGATAAAATAACGACCTTTATTTATAAAATCACTAGAAAATGACTTCTCATATAGTTTTTTTTGCGGATAAAAAATATGAAAATCGTTAATAAATTTATTAACTTCCAAAATTAGAACAATAATTGCTAATATTCCAATCAAGTTCTTTTTAAGTTTTTTTATAAAAAAACTTAAACCATAAGCGCTAAATAAACTAAGTAAAAAAATCACTATAAAAAGATAACGTGTTGGGAACCTAAACGAAGAAAAAAAAGGCAAATAATGAACTAAATAAATCGGTGAGTTTTTTCCCAAAGCCAGAAGAAAAAAAATAAACAAACTTAAAATAACAGCTTTAATTAGCTTGTTTTTATAATTTATTAATCCAACTAATAAAAAAAATAAACCGCTATAGTAAATAAAAAGTATTCCTTCCCAGGGATCTGGACCTTTAAAAAACTGATAACTACCATTGTTTATCCAACCAAATATTTTAGGATATATAACGGTCAATAAGTTTTTTAAGGTAAAGTTTTGATCGTAAACAGCTGCCATTGAATAATTAACCTTCCTGTTAGAAACTTCTGTAAGCTCAAGCAAAGGAAAAAATTGAAAACCTCCCAAAAGAATCGCTATCAAATAACCAAAAAATAAAAGAAAAATTAATCTAAAGTATGTCTTATCCCTTTTTAAATAAATCAAAAAAATAATAAGAATAAAGACTCCGCTAATAAAAAAACTTTGAGAATGAGCGCAGAGGAACTGCAAAAAAATACTTAAAATATAAAAGTAATAAAAAACTAATTTTTTTTTGTTAATAAATAAAAGAAAAAAATAAAAAATCCATGGGAGATAAGAAAATGGATAAATCATTGTTGTATGCATCCAATTCATTATTAAAAAAGGAGAGAAATAAAATAACAAACTAAAAAAAACGCTTGATAATAAGGTTAAACCGAAATAATTAGCCAAAAAAAAAGCGCCAATTTGCCCAAGATATAGATGAAGTAAAAACTGCAATTTAAAAGCCTCTTTATAATCAAAAAACTTGCAGGTTAAAAAATTTATTGGATTAAAAAAACCTATTTGGCCCTCAGCAAAAACAGGATAACCAAAGGAAATATCTTTTGACCAAAAAGGAATTTGATTTTTTTTTGTGTATTGACAGTTAATTTTTTGTAAAGGCAGCTCAACTGTAAAAAAATCTCCACCATAAAATTCAGGCGTAACAAAAAGTTTTTTTTCAGGATAAAAAAGGTTCCTTAAAAGAAAAATGTCAATTAAAAGAATTAAAACCAAACCAATCAAGATTTTAAATCTATTAATTTTTTTCATATCTTGTATTTAATATTTTTTTAATATATCATATTTTTATGAAAACAAAAGGTTTTACTTTAATTGAAATTTTGATCGTCATTGCTATTTTGGGGATTCTGACTTTATTAATCTCTGGTAATTTTATCACTTCTCTTAAAAAAGGAAGGGACGCAAGGCGAAAAACTGATCTTGAGCAGATCCAAAGAGCGCTGGAAATGTATTATGAAGATAAAAAAGCCTATCCAACTCCTGCCGGATCTTATGGTCTGCCTTTTGGCGGTCAACTAATTGATTCTGTTACCGGAAAAATTTATATGCAAAAATTACCCCAAGATCCTTTAACTTCTAATTCTTATAATTATCAATCGGATGGAACTTATTACAAACTTTATTCATGTTTGGAGAATAAATTAGACCTTGGACCTGGGGTAAAAGTTGTTGGGGAAACCCAGTCTGATTATGGACTTCCCTGCGGCGCCTGCGGCAACTGTAATTATGGAATCTCAAGTTCTAATCTTGCCTTATAGAAAAAAATTTTTGAATTTTGTATTATTCTTAATAAAACAATATCAGCTAAAAAATTTATAAGATTTAAAAAAGCAGGCTATAAAAAAAATTAAACTGGAATAATTAAAATTTAGAAATTCTCTAATTCTTTTTTTGTTTCGGCATCTTCGGGGCTGATTTTATCTAAGATATACTGCCACGTTTTCTTTGCCTCTTCTTTAGCACCAAATTTTTTCAATAATTGACCTTTGAGAAAATAAGCGTCGCGATAATCAGCTTTCAAATCAATCGCTCTATCAACCGCTTGCAAAGCCTTTTTTTGATTGTCTAACTTTAACATAGGTTTTTTTTCTTCATCGTAAATCAAAGAATAATATAAGGCCAGACTATAATCAATTTTTGGATCGGTTGGTGCCAATTTTTTTGCTTGTTGCAGGGCTTCAACCCCTAATTCTAAATCTTTTTGTATTAAGGAAATTTGGTAAAAAAGATATTGGTTTTTCGCTTTAGTTTTCCAATATAAAACATTTTTTGGCGAGGCTTGAACAGTTAAATTATTAAAACTTTCGGCTAATTTTCGCATTGTTAAAGCAAGATCAACTTGTTTTTGATATGCCGCGTAAAAAGCTAAATTAGCCAAAGCATAGGAAATTTTATCTTGATAAACATGTTCATAGTGCAACTTCAAAGCATTATCATAATTTTTTATTGCTCTTTGGTATTCGTTATTATGACTTAAAACTTCAGCAGCACTGTATTGAATATCAGCCAACCAATAAAAAATGATAAATAAGAAAGCATAAATACTTAAAAACAATAAAAGATAAAATTGGATTTTTTGATTCTTGTTTAAATTCTTAAAATCAATATTTTTTGATTTATCTGTTAAATAACTTTCTTTTGTTACTCCAATTATGATTGCCGGAATAAGATAGAAAAAAAGATTTATAGTTGACGTAGAAAAACCAAAAAAATTAGTAATTAAAATCGTTAACCAAGCTAAAAATAAACAAAAAATTAATAAGCTTCGAGACAATAAATAATTTTTTTCGGCAACTATTTTTAATTTTGAATCAATCATTTGACTTTTATTGAAATTTTTTTCTTTTATTGACCGGAAAATAAAGAAAACAAAAGCAGTAATTAATATCAGATATGCCCCCAAACCAATAAACCCAGTCGTAGCCAGGTAATTCAGATATTCATTATGGGCTTTGTTATAAAGATAATCCCATTCCGAAGTTAAATTATGAGAAGCTGGTCGGACAAAATAATAAGAATAAGCAAAAGTTTCGACTCCGGTACCAAATAAAGGATATTTAAAACCGAGATCAATTGCTCCTTGCCAAACTATTTTTCTAATATCAAAAGATTCAGTAACCCCCGATGGCCTCGTTGGTAAACTTTTTTTCTCGATTGTTTGATTTTTTTTAAAAATAAAATTTTTATAGGTGGATAAATTAATTAAATGATCAATTTTTTCAATTCCTGTTTTAAAAAAAATAGTCGGTAGAATTAAAATTATTAGGAAAGCTATTATAAAGTTTTTTAATTTAATCCAACAAAAAAATTTTTCATAAAATAAAAAGGAAAAAAGGAAAGATAAACAAACTAAAACCGCTACTAGAGCAGAACGTGAACGGGTAAATAAGATAGTACAAAAATTTAAAAAAAGATATAAGAAATATGAATCAATAAATTTATTTTTTCCTTCAAGTCGGCTTTTAATAAAATAATAGCTTCCAATAAAAAAATTTATCGCTAAATAGGCTCCTAACCAATTTGGCTGACCTAAAGTTGAAAACATTCTCTCTGAAGGGCGGAATTGATCAGTCCAACAATTATTGTTTAGTTGATGAACAAAAAGAAAACAGGATAAATCGTAACCAAATTTTCCCGGTAACCCCCAAAGAATAACCAAAAAAGAAGAAATCAGAGAAATTTTCAATAGACGATTAATAAAATTAGCTGGAAAATCACCTATATTCGTTGTCAATCCATAATAAAGAATGATATAAGATATTATTGATAAAAAACCTCCATTAAATCGACCATAATAACCAAATATCGATGTATGAACATCGATTGAAAAAACGGTAGAAATAAATTCGGTTGCTAAAAAAATAATAATGAAAATGTCTAAAGGAGTTTTTTTTAAGATTATCTTTTTATACAAAATCATTTTTAGACACCATAAAAAAATAATCAAAATTGTCATAAGGTAAATAAAAATCATTTTGTTAAATTCAAAAAGCTCTGAAGTTTTAGAAAACATTATTAGAGGAGTAAAGAAAAAAAGACTATAATATAAGTAGCTTAAAATTTTATTGATTTTTAACATTTTTTTATTAATAGTAATTTTACTATAATAATTTTAATAATATCCTTAAATGTATTTCCTATAATTGATTTTGGAAAACAAAAAAATAAAAACTATGTTTAATTTTATAAAAAAAATTAATAATATCCAATTTCCTTTTATCTCTTCTTTAGAAGTGTACTTTGATCTTGGGACTTCAAATACTCGAATCGCCATAAAGGATAAAGGATTTGTCCTTAAAGAGCCAACATATTTGGGGTACAATACAAAAATTAAAAATTATATTTTTTTTGGTCATGAGGCTAAAAATATTTTAGGAAAAACGCCAGAATTTATTAAAATTATAAGACCGTTAGTTAATGGTATTATTTCAGATTTTGATGCCGAAGTTTTTTTGATCAGTCATTTCATAGAAAAAGCTGTCTACCCGTATTTAAGCCAATATAAATTTTTAAAACCTAATATTCATGCTTTTGCTCTATACCCTCAATCGGCGACCGAAATTGAACAAAAAGCAGTTGAAGAAGTGCTTTTAAAAGCCGGTTGTTCTTCAGTAAATTTAATTGAAAAATCTGTTGCCAATGCTGCCGGTTGTGGCTTTGATATTTTTTCCCACCAACCAGTAATGGTAATTGATCTTGGCGGTGGAATAATCGAAATCTCAATTACAAGTGGGGGAGGAATCGTTGCCCAAAAAACTTTAAAAAACGCCGGAGAGTCGATGGATAAAATTATTGCTAATTATCTTTATTTAAAAAATGGCCTAATTTTGGGAGAAGCATCGATGGAAAATTTAAAAATAAGACTTTTAAATTTTAGCAACGAGGAAAAAATTCTCACCGTTCGTGGAAAATCATTAGAAAATGGTCTTCCTAAATCGATAAAAATAAAAACTAGTGATATTCGAGAAGCCTTGTTAAATAATTTTAATCAAATAATTGATTCTGCTAAGGAGCTTTTGGAGATTTCACCACCTGAGATAGTTGATGAAGTTTATAATCGTGGAATCTTTCTTATTGGCGGAATGGCCTCCATAAACGGAATTGATCATTTTTTTTCACAAGAATTAAAAATAAAAACATTAATCCCGGAAAATTATGCTGATGCCTCTTTAAAAGGTTTGGTTAATTTAGCAAAAAAGCCGGAAAATATTAGTCGCCTAATTGGGTAAAAAGATATTCTTAGGCTATTTTTTTCAATGAAACGCCACCCGGCTTCATAATTTAAAATAACTAAAAAGGAAGGGAATAATTTTTGTAATTTTTTTTAATTTTTATAATATTAAAACGCTTATAATAAAGAAATATCATCGAGAAAAATTAAAATTTTTTTTAAATTCTGGTTTAATTTTGCTTAGCTAAATTTTTTAAACTTTCATAAAATTAGAGCTTGACTTTTAAAATTTCTTTTTATAGAATGATATACTACTTCATTTTTTTCATTTTTATTCATTTGCACTTTGAAAAAATGGTTTAGTTTGGTGAACGGGTTAGGATTCAGGCACTTTTTGTGCTTGACTCTAATCAGGTGCAGGCTTGTACCTGATTTTATTAAGAGTTTGATCCTGGCTCAGGATGAACGCTGGCGGCGTGCCTGAGATATGCAAGTCGAACGTGGAGGTACCGCAAGGTACCTTCTAGTGGCGGACGGCTGAGTAACACGTGGGAACCTGCCCCTAGGTAAAAAATAACTCATCGAAAGGTGAGGTAATATTTTATAGTCCAGGTATCGTCTGATACCTGGTAAAGAGCTTAACGGCTCGCCAAGGGATGGGCCTACGGCTTATCAGGTAGTTGGTAGGGTAACGGCCTACCAAGCCTATGACGAGTAGCTGGTCTGAGAGGATGGTCAGCCAGAGGGGTACTGAGACACGGACCCCACTTCTACGGAAGGCAGCAATCAGGAATAGTCGGCAATGGGCGAAAGCCTGACCGCGCGACGCCGCGTGCGGGAAGAAGCTCTAATCGAGCGTAAACCGCTGTGGTAAGGGAAGAAGATCTCCGTTTTGGAGGTTTGACGGTACCTTACTAGAAAGGGGCCGCTAACTGCGTGCCAGAAGCGTCGGTAATACGTGGGCCTCAAGCGTTATCCGGTGTCACTGGGCTTAAAGGGTCGTGTAGGTGTCTTAATAAGTTTTCGCTTAAATATCTAAGCTCAACTTAGAGAAAGGCGAGAATACTGTTAAGATTGAGTTTTCTTAAGGGAGACTGGAACTTAGGGAGGAGTAGTGAAATGCGTTGATACTCTAGGGAACACCAGTAGCGAAGGCGAGTCTCTAAAAGAAAACTGACACTGAGACACGAAAGCTAAGGGAGCGAAGCAGATTAGAGACCTGCGTAGTCTTAGCCTTAAACGAATGTCTGCTAGCTGTATTTTTCTCTTTATTTTTAAAGAGGAGGGTATGGCGTAGGGAATCCGTTAAGCAGACCGCCTGGGGAGTACGGCCGCAAGGTTGAAACTCAAAGGAATTGGCGGGGAGGCACACAACCAGTGGAACATGTGGTTCAATTCGAAACGAACCGAAGAACCTCACCAGGGTTTGACATCTCAGCGTTCTATTCCACAGAAATGTGGAAAATCCGCAAGGAGGCTGGGACAGGTGCTGCATGGCTGTCGTCAGCTCGTTCCGTGAGGAGTGCCCTTAAGTGGGACAACGAGCGCAACCCCTGTCCTGTGTTAAATTTGTCACAGGAGACTGCCCTCCTATTTGGAGGGAGGAAGGAGGGGCAGACGTCAAGTCAGCATGGTCCTTATACCCTGGGCCACACACATGTTACAATGGGTAAAAACAACGAGTTTTGCTAGCGCGCAAGCGTCAGCAAATCTCTGAAATTTACTCTCAGTGGGGATTGAGGTCTGCAACTCGACCTCATGAACTCGGAATTGGTAGTAATCGCGGATCAGTCATGCCGCGGTGAATACGTTCTTGCCTCTTGCACACACCGCCCGTCAAGCCAACAAAGTCGGGAAAATCTGAAATTCGATGTAGATCGGCATAGGATTTTCTCGGCGATGGGGGTTAAGTCGTAACAAGGTATCTGTTTTGGAAGAAGCAGATGGATCACCTCCTTTCTTTTTGATTTTCTGTCAAAACTAAGTTTTGACGAGAAAATCTTTATCTGGAAAATTTGCCTCAAAAAATCTTGCCAAAAGCAGTGATAAATTTTGAGGTAAAAATTCCGGGTGGTCGGCTAAATTAATCAGTCGACCTTAAATATTTCCTAACCCGTTCATCAGACTAAAAAAAATTTAAAAAATCTCTACTTTCATTCCCGGCAGCGGATAGTGAAAAACCTGACTAGCAGAAAAGAAATTTTTTGCCTCACTGATAAATTCTTTCCAGACAGCAATTTCAATAAATGGATTGTCTTTAACCCCAGAAGAACCAGGATAAATCACTAGTTCTCCCGGTTCCCCGGCAAAAAGATGGTCGACATACCAAGCCTTTTTTTCTACCTGATTAATTTTGATTTTAATTTGATCTTTATATTCATATCTGCCTTTAAGATCTTCATGTTTAATCGTTGTTTTTATATTACCAAAATTATCAATGTGACCGATATAAAAACCTTTTAATTCGGGAATTAAATTAAGATGAATTTCTTCAAGCTCTAATTCATCCTCCATTTCCTCGATAAGATGAGCACAAACCCGCGAAAACAAATCGCGCGACCGAAATTGACTATTGCTCTGTAATCCTTGATATACAAAAGCTTCGTCAATTTTTTCTTTAATTAAAGAAAAATCATAGCCGGCGTTGGGACCAGCCAAATAAATTCCCGATTTTAATTTAATCACTAAAAATTCTCCTTTTTTCATTCCAATCCTTGGGTCGGTGTTTTGAAAAATGACCGTCTCCAAAGGTTTGCCATATCTTTCCGTCGTCTCCACTACCTGGGCTAAAAGAAAAGCGGTGTGAATGGTTGAAGGAGTTGATTCAACAAAGCTCAAATTTAATCCTCGATCATCTTTTAAAAACCCTTCAAAAGAAATTTTAAATTCCTGGCATGATAAAGAATCAGCCGACCAATCGGCGACAACAATAAGTTTTCTCATAAGTTTAATTTAAGCCAAATGGAAAATTTTTCCAAAAAAACTGATAATTACCAAAAGACTAATTATAATTGCCGAAGCCCGGACAGCTACCCTTGAAAAACCTCTCGAAGTGTATTTGCCCATAATCCGCGGGTCTTCGGAAAATTTTATCAAAAAATAAAAAATAATTGGCAACATTGCTCCGTTTAAAAAATCGACATATAAGGTAATTTTAAAAAGAGAAGTCTGAGGGAAAAGAGCGATAATCAATCCAAGTAAAATCTGAATAATAAAAAAAATATAGAATAATCTTCCTTTGATAAAAGAGCTATCAAGACTGCCTTCGTATCCAAAAATTTCTGAAAAAACATATGCCGTTGCCAAAGGAACAATCGTCAAGCCCAAAATCGAAGCCCCAAAAAGACCAAGGGCAAAAAAAATAAAAGCCAGCTCGCCGGCAAAAGGCTTAATCGCCAACGCCGCCTTAAATCCATCATCGACTTTAAGATGATTACTGAATAAAGTATAAGTCACCGCTATCGCCATCATCCAAGAAAAAAAATTTGTTATAAAAGCGCCCAGAAAAACCTCCAGCCGCTCGTATTTCAGATGACGGACATCCAATTTTTTATCGATGATATAGCTATGGACAAAAAATTGGCCCCAGGCGGTGATGGTTGTTCCCAGAACCGCCACCCGGGAAAACCAAAAAGCCAAATCAAAAATATTAATTTTTTTTGGCCAGATAAAACTTTCCATCATCGCTTCACCCCAGTTGGGCTTAGCCATAAAAGCTGAAAAGACATATCCCAAATAAAACAAAATCATAAAAAGAAATATTTTTTGCAATTTTTTATAATCAAAAAAAATTACAAAAAAAATTAAAAGCAGACAGGTAAAAATTAAAAAGAACCGCCAATTTATCTCAAAAATCTCAAAAGCCGCTTTTAGACCGGAAATATTTTGCAAAACCACTCCCTGATTGGTAATAAAATATAAAAGAAAAATCACTAAAGATAATTTAATTCCGTATCTTTCCCGGATCAGATCGCCAAGGCCTTTTTTGGTTACAATTGCGATCCGGGCGCCGATTTCCTGAGTGACCGCCAGAATGATTGTTTCCGGAATCACCAAAAATTGGGAGGCCATTCCATACAAAGAAGCGGCCACCGTATAAGTTGCCACGCCGCCGGCATCGTTGTCCGCCACGGCGGTGATTACCCCCGGACCAAGGACTAATAAGAAAAAGAAAAGTCTTTTTTTTAGTTTGCTAAAAAATCCTTTCATCCTAGTTTGGCTAAAATTATATCTTTTAAATCATCGATCGTCACCACTCCCAAAAGACGCTTTTGATCATCGACAACCGGCAAAACCTGCAGATTATACTTTAGCATTTTTTTCAAAACAATTTCTTTGGGCGAAGTCAAATGAATAACCACCAGATTTTGGATCATAAATCGATAAACAGGAGTTGTCAACTCTTGAAGCAGTAATTCATGGAGACTAAAAACACCCACTAATTCTTCTTTATCGTTGATGACATAGATCGTTGTCAGGTAGGAAAAATCGATCGCCTTTTTTTTAATCATTTGAACTACTTCGCCTACAGTATTTTCCGGTTTGACAGCAATAAATTCGACACTCATAATTTCACCGATTGAAGTTTTTGATAAACCAATAAGTTTTAGAATTTCTTTTTGTTTTTCTGTTGATAATTTTTTGATTATCTCTTCTCGTTTTTTTGGATTCAAGGTTAATAAAATATCAACTGCTTCGTCAGGATCGATATAATTTAAAAAAGCGGCAATTTCATCACTTTTCAACCTTCGAAAAAGATCGGACTGATAATTTAAGTTTAAGCCTTCAATAATTTTAGCGGCGCTTTTTTCATTTAACATTTTCAAGAAATTTCTCGCGTTTTCAATATTGGTTTTTTCCAAATAAAAAGCGAGGTCTTCTGGTTTTATTTTTGCCAGCTTTTCTTCCTTAAGTTTAGTCATGATATGTCCGTGCGTCAGTTCCAAAGGCTGAATCTCTCCCCAAGAAAGAAAATCTGATTTAATTTTAATACCAAAAAAATTTGCTATTTTTAAAAAAAGGTCTTCTAATTTTAGCTGACGAAAAATTCCCAAAATCCCGATATCGACGCCGATTAAATAAAGATTATTATCCTTAAATTGAAAAGAAACATCATTTACCCGGACGATTTTATTGCCTTTTAAATCAATGATTTGCTTGTCGAGAAGATTTTTAAGAACCGACATTTCATTTTCACCAATATTTTCAATCAGATAATTTTTTTTAATTATCAAAACTCGGTTAATTTTTTTAATAAAATTAAAGGGGATAATTAATTTTTGTCGGTCTTTTGTCCTAATGACAATTTTGCTTATCAATGGAGCTTCTTCGACTAAAAAGATCAAATCTTCCACCCGTCCAATTTCAATTCCATCTTCGGTCTCAACTTTTTTACCGACAACTTCGGAAAAATAAAGCATGAGTAATATTATAATTTATAAAATTTATAAAATCCATTTAATTATTGTTTATTATTATTTGCCGATAAATTCTCTTTCAGATTGTTGTTAGAGGCCTGCCAAGAAAAGTTTTCTGTTACCCCTGCTTTTCGACTTCACTTAAAGAATAATGACAACGGTAAAAGACTTTGTGTCATCGTTCGAGGAACAATGGAAAATTAGGTCATTAAACCGATCAAAAACTAATAACTGTTTAAGGTTCACCGAAACCCTGCTTCTCGCCTTGGTTCAAACTAAGCTTCTTGACTCGATCGCTCCGCTCCCTTGCTTGAAGAATAAATATAGTGTTATTGTTCAAGCAAGCGAAGCGCGTCAAGAACTATTTTTGGTTGCCGTTCGGGTCTGCGGTAAACTATCCTTAGTTATTGTTAAAGCAAGCGATAAGCATTGACAATCTTTAAACCCATCGAAAACCAATCACTACTTCTTAACTTCGTATGAAGAGTAAATATTGTATTATCGTTTGAGCCTTCCGAAAATTTTTTTAGAATGCTTAAAGCCGTTGTCAGACAAGAAGGTCTAGCCACCAAAAGGACAACCCTTTAACCACTACAATTAATTAATTAATTGTAGTGGAAAAATTGTTGTTGCTTGGGTTTGCCGAGAATTACCCTTAATTCTTCTTGTTGTTTTTGGTTGTTGGTCGAATAAGCGAGGAATATTGATAATCTTTGGGGGCATCGGAAACCATCCCCGATTATCGTTCGAGCTTGTCGAGAAAAAGCTATCGTTTAAAACATCATTGTTTCATTTTTTTAATTGATAATTTTTAAAAAATATCATCTTAAAATTACTTGTGGTATAATTTTGTTATCTTTGTTTCGGGTCGCTGGTTCAGCGGTAGAACGCTTTCCTGATAAGAAAGAGGTGCTAGGTTCGACTCCTAGGCGACCCACCAAAACTTAGAAAATTTAAATTTTGACCGGGAAAAAAGATTGCTTTTAAAATCAATTTTCTTTAAGCTTCATTTGAATGATATCAAATTTAATAAAAAAAGCTCGTGTAGCTCAGTTGGCTAGAGCATTCGGCTTACATCCGAAAGGTCCGAGGTTCGAGTCCTCGCACGAGCACCGCTAAAAAGTTCGTCCTTCCAAATGACAAAAAAACCTTAATTTTGGGGCTGCTTGCATTTTCCAATTTCTCTCATTTACTGATTTGCCAAAAGTGATAATTACCATTTTTTTAATCCAAACGCCGCAAAGAACTTAAAAATCACAAATCCGGTATCGGAATGACGATTAAGCGACTAACCGGTAAAGATTTTTTTCTTCAAAAAAGCGGTGTTTCCAATTATAATCAATCTGTAAACAGTCAAAAAATTTGTATTGGTTTTTTATCGCATCTTCAAAGTCAAAATAAACCATAAAATTGCCAATGCCTTTAAAGCGGTAAACATCATTACCGCCTCTTGGAGCACAATAAGTATCTTTGTAAGTCAAAATTAAATCAATCGCCGCTAAATAATTTTGGATGTAGACTTTATTAAATTTTACCCGGTAAACCCCGCTGTTTTTGACAATATTAATAAAGGTTTTTTTTCTTTTTTCCTTATGAAAATCACTGAAATCATCACTTTTGTTATCAAAGCGCAGCATATTTAAACGAATTAATTCCTGGCAAGAATTTTCATTATCAGCATCACCGCTTATTATTTTTGGATTTAAGGAAAGGACTTTATAATAATCTGATTTCAAATGATGGCGATTTTTTTTATTTAAAGATGATAATAGGTCATCCATCGATTGATACTTCTTTAAGTCTTTTATATATTTTGGTTCATCTAAAATTAATTTGGTAAAAAAATTTTTTGATTTATATTTTTCATCGATTTCAATCGCATCAAGCGAAAGAGGTTTCGGGGCAATTTTGAAAAGCAAGTCAATTAAATTTTCATCCTTAACAAAAAATTTGTTATCCTCCATATAATAGCTGCCGTACCATTCATATCTCTTTCTTTCTTCATCAAACCATAAAGGCAAGACCGCTAAAGGCTGTTTTTTTTCATATATTGTATAAAAATATAGTTTATATCCATAACCCAAATACCACGCATAGCGGAAATCCCACAGATCAAAAATCGATTGATTAGGAGAAAATTTTTGCCAAAGGTAATAACATTCATCCAAATTAGAATGAACTTTGACCGTCAATTTAGGAATTATTTTTGACAATCCGTTTTCATAAAAATAGCGGTTTTCCCTTGTTGCCGGGATATATTTTAATAAAGGAATTTCAATCTGTTGATTTTTTGGGTCCCCCGGAGGTTCGCCATCAATTTTTTTCATGAAGTAATTTTATTTTTTTCTTAAAAAAATCATTAATAAAATAATAATAAAATTCTTTAAAAATTTGTCAAGACCTTTTTTAATTTTTTAAAAAAATTAATTGTCAGAAAAATAAAATTCCTTTCATTTTTTATAATTTTTTACTTCTTTTTTTATAAATTATTTGTTCTTGATGATTTTAGTAAATTTATTGATTATAATTTTTTTTATGAAGAAATCTTTTCCGGTTTTTTTTATCGACTGCCTTAAGGATTTTTTTGAAGCGGCAATTAACTTGGTTATTTTCCTGCCATATTTCTTTTCAGTAAATATTTTAACTAAAACCCTCTTTTCTCCTTGGAAAAATTTGATTGCAAAAAAAAGGGAAAGGGGATTTTCTTTTGAAGAATGGGTCAATCGCTTCAGTTTTAATTTAATTTCCCGGATGATCGGTTTTATGATGCGTCTGGCGGTTCTTTTTTTCTATTTCCTTTGGCAAATGATTTATTTATTGGCTTTGCCTTTTTTATTGATAATTTTTGTTGTTCTAACACCGGTTTTTTATCTTAAGTATCGTTATGAAAAAACTATCGAAGAAAAAAAACAGATTGCCAAAGAACTTTTTATCAAAAAGCATCTTTTAAATAAGGAAAATTTAGCCAGGGTTGGAGATTGGTTTGAAGTTTATTATCAAGATGTTATTTTTCATGAAAAATGGTGGAAATTAAAAAACCTTTTTTCCCGCCCGCCCTTAGCCCGCGACTGGTCGGTCGGCTATACACCGACTTTAGATCTTTATGTCGAAGAACTGACCGACCCCCAATATCAAAAAAAAATCACCAAAATTGTCGACCGGGAGAAAGAGCTTGAACAGATCGTCAGAATT
This sequence comes from Microgenomates group bacterium, assembly GCA_029906985.1. GTDB lineage: Bacteria > Patescibacteriota > Microgenomatia > UBA1406 > GWC2-37-13 > JARYMT01. The sequence continues at coordinate 25,995 of JARYMT010000002.1, forward strand.
TTATCCAAAAGTCAAGAGGCCAATGTCATTATTGTCGGCGAAGAGGGAGTGGGCAAACATACAATTGTCGATACCTTGTCAAAAAAAATTTTTGATGGCCAGATTAATCCATTGCTTGCTTATCGCCGGGTCTTAAAAATCAACTTGGAGAGAATTTTAGATGAGAAAACCGACCAGAAACAAAGAGAGGCTTTGTTAGAGCAGTTGTTTCAGGAGGCGTCCGAGGCAAAAAATGTCATTATGATGATCGAAAATCTTGATAAATATATCGCCCATGAAGTTGGCCGGGTTGATTTGACTTTGGTGATCGAAAAATTTGCCAAAAGAAGTACTCTCCAATTTGTTGCCACCGCCACTCCTTTTTTTTATGAAAAGTTTGTTTTTCCCAATGAAAAAATTAACCGGTTATTTACCAAAGTCGATGTTCGGGAAATTCCAGAAGAAGAGGCTTTAAAAATTTTATTATCCGCTGTCCCTTTTTTTGAAGAAAGATATCAGATATCAATTCCTTATGAAACAGTTAAAGATATCATCGACAAAAGCAATTTCTATATTACTTATATCCCTTTTCCAGAAAAAGCCATTGATCTTCTCGATTACGCCTGTGGCTTTATCAAAAAGGAAGATAAAAATCGTTGCCTGACTCCGGAAATTGTTAATCTTGCCCTTTCGGAAAAAATCCATATTCCAACCGATATCTCCCAAAATATGAAAGATAAATTGATAAATCTGGAAACCCTGCTTGGTCAAAGAATAATTCAGCAGGAAGAGGCAGTAAAAAAATTGTCGGCCGCCCTTAGGCGTTCATTCCTTCTTATCGGTAAAAGAAAAAAACCGCTGGCAACTTTTTTATTTTTAGGACCAACGGGAGTAGGGAAGACGGAAACCGCCAAAAGTGTTGCCGAAATTTTTTTCGGCAGCCCGGCTCTTTTGATCCGTTTTGATATGTCTTTATATCAGTCAAAAAATGATATTGTTAATCTGATTGGCTCGCTTGAATCTGGCAATCCCGGTCTTTTATCCAAAGCCGTCAGAGAAAATCCCTATGGCGTTCTTCTTCTTGACGAAATTGAAAAAGCTGATAAAGATTTAATCAATATTTTTCTTACAGTTTTAGATGAAGGCTACTTTATCGATGGTTTTGGAAAAAAAGTCGATTGTAAAAATTTGGTAATCATTGCCACTTCCAATGCCGGTTCAGATTATTTTTTTACCTCGCTCTCCCAGTCCGATAATTCATCAGCCAAAAACAATCAAGATAATTTAATTATCCAATCCGATACTATGCTCATAGAAAAACTTGTCAATGATCATTTTTTTTCTCCGGAATTTTTAAACCGTTTTGACGGAATTATTTTTTTCCGGCCGCTTTCCCCGTTGGCCCTCAAAAAAATTGCCCGGAACATTATAAGTAAAATTGCCGAAAATATTTATAAAATCCATCGGGTAAAAATCGCTGTTTCTGAAGCCACTATCGATCGGCTGATCGCCAAGGGCTTTGACAAAAAGTTTGGCGCCCGCAATCTCGAACGGGTAATTAATGAAGAAATTGAAGACCAAATCGCCAAAATTATTCTTGAGAAAAAAACCGATAAACAATCGACAATCAACTTATAATCTAAATCTGGTAAAATTATCCCACCATGGCGGGCTATTCTTTAGAGTCACCTAAAACAGTTTTGCGACAACCTATTCCTAATATAGATTCTTTTTATTATCGGGTTTTTCCTTATCTATTTACCGCTTATGCCGCCTGGCGGGATATTGTTTTTCTTATAGCTCCGCCACCTATTATTTTAGCCTTAAAAAATTCTCCCGCTTACGAAGGTTTGGAAACTCTGGCTTGTGGTCTTTTTAAACTGACCGGATATCCTTTGTCTATAATTGAATTGACAAAAAGATTTCCCAGCCAAATATATGGATACTCAATTCCCCAGACACCTAAGGAGACGGAAGAAATTTTATTGGCTTGGTGGACATTGATGAATCGAAAAGAAGCTTGGGCTTTAACAATTCCCAATCAACCGCAAATAATTGATTTAAGGGATATTAGTCCACTAATTGTCGCCAGACTGCCTAAAAAAATGATTTTGGGTGGTTATCCGATGATTAGAATTATGGATTCTGTTTATGTTCCTGATTATTATGGAGCTGATTGGTCAGAAGCTTTATTTGAATTTTTGGGTCCAGAAAACTATGAAAGAATGGCCGACCTTTTGCTTAAGGAAAAGATTGATGAAATTCTTTTAGACAAAGCCAAAGGCAATATTTTTGATATTGGTTGCGGAAGCGGGCTTCTACAACATTGGGTAAATTCTTGGGGAAAACAAAGAGAAATTTCCCTTTTTGGAATTGATCTTTCAGCCAAAATGATTAAAAAAGCTCAAGAGCGCGGCGAACCAGCCATTGTTGGCAATGCGGCTTCTTTATCTTCTAAAGAAATTTTGGCTGAATTTGAAAAAATAGGCCAACCGATTAACTTTTTTGATCACGCGGTAATGTCTTATGTTGATAACTGGTTGACTCCCGAGGAACGAAAGTCTATTTTTAGGACAGTTTTTCAATTATTAGACTGCGGTGGCAGTCTCCGGCTGAATGTCTATAGTCTTGAACCAGGCTGGCAGGATCATTACCGCAATTTAGCTTTAGAAGTCGGTTTTAAAAAAGTATTAATTTTTGAAAAAACCCTTCCTTCCCGCGATGGCAATCGCCGAGTTGGTTTTGTTTTTGCTTATAAATAATTTTTCTGCTAAAATTAAAAAATACTTTTCGATATGAAAAAAGTGAAAAAAGGCAAACTAATTGTTATCGAAGGAACTGACGGCTCGGGGAAAGGAACCCAACTTAAACTTCTGGCTGAATATTTTAAAAGAAATAAAATTCCATTTGCCGTTTTTGATTTCCCCCAATATGATAAAACTTTTTTTGGCGATTTTGTCGGCCGATTTTTAAATGGCGAATTTGGTCATTTTAGCCGGATAAATCCCTATTTGGCCATGTTTCCCTATGCTGGCGACCGCTGGCAAGTTAAAGATAAAATTTATCAGGCCTTGAATCAAAAAAAAATTGTTGTTTGCAATCGTTATGCTCCTTCAATTTCTTATCAGCTGGCCAAAGTCAAACCAAAAGATCGGTATAAATTTCTACAATGGGCAGAAGAATTAGAATACAAAGTTTTTGGCATTCCCAAAGAAGATTTAGTCATTTTTCTTTATGTCCCTTTGGAGATTGCCCAAAAACTTATTGGAAAAAAAGGGAAAAGGCTTTATTTGAAAAACAAAACCAAAGATCAATATGAAGAAAATATTAATTATTTAAAAAAAGTTGAAAAAATGTATCTTTGGTTAAACCAGACCAAAAAAAACTGGTACCGGATTGATTGTATCGATAAAAAGGGTAATCTGCTCTCACCGGAACAAATTCATAAGATGATTTTAAAAAAAATTATAATTTGACATTTATTAATTAATTGTTTTATAATTCCTACTAAATCATATATGGACAAGAAATTTGTCGCCTTGATGGTTTTATTTTTTCTTTCCGTCACCGTATTTACTAGCATTGTTGTTTTTAATCGGCCATTAACCCAATTAACCAAAGCGACCGAAGAATTACAGCCGTCTGCTTCTAATTCTCATATTTTTGCCTGGCCCCTGACGGTCAAAGCCGACGGCCAAGATAAAAGCACGCTGACCGTCTTTGGCGCCAATTATAAAAACAATCCCATTTCGCTTATTAATAAGCAGGTGACTCTTTCCACTACTTTGGGCCAAATCAGTGAGGAGCCGATAAGCGAGGAAAAACGAAAACAAGGTGAAGCTGTCTTTGTTATTAAATCCACTCAACCGGGTATCGCCGAAATTAAGGCGACGATCGACAATGTTCAACTCAATCAATCAGTTACCATTAAATTTGAATAATTTTTTAATTTATGAAAATTACCAAAGCAGTTATTCCTGCGGCCGGATTTGGTACCCGTTTTTTGCCCCAGACCAAAGCGATGCCCAAGGAGATGCTTCCTATTGTCGACAAACCCGTCATTCAATATGTTGTTGAAGAAGCTGTCGCTTCAGGGATAAAAAATATTATTATTGTCACCGGCGCCAACAAAAGAGCTATCGAAGATCACTTTGATACTCCTGACGCCGAGTTAGTCAATAATTTAATTCAGGGAAAAAAATTAGAGATGCTTCGACAAATAAAATATATTTCAGAAATGGCCAATTTTGTTTATGTCCGTCAGAAAGGTCCTTATGGCAATGGTACGCCGGTTTTATCGGCCGAGCCGGCGATCGAAGATGAACCTTTTGCTGTTTTGTGGGGCGACGAATTTATTTTTGCCAAACCGCCAAGATTAAAACAAATGATTGATGTCTATGAAAAATATGGCGGCGTCGTCATTTCCGGAGTAAAGATTGAAAAAAAAGAGGATTTGAAAAGATACGGCATTGCCGATATCGAGCCGGTTAAGGGCAATCTTTTCAAAATCAAAAAAATTGTCGAAAAGCCGGAAATCGGTGAAGCTCCTTCAAATATCGCCGCCCATGGTGCCTATATTTTACCGCCAGAGATTTTTTCCGCCCTCAAAAGATTAAAACCAGGTAAAGGAGGAGAGATTTGGTTGGTCGACGCAATCAATCTTCTTAAAAAAGAAGGAATCCCCGTCTATACTTTAGTTGTCAAAAACGGTAAATATTATGATACTGGTAATAAATTCGAATATCTGAAAACCGTCGTCGAATTTGGGCTACGCCATCCTGACATCAATGGTCAGTTTCGTCGCTTTTTAAAAGAAATTCTTAACTTTCGTTCTTAATGATTAATTTTTTATTTTATTCTGTTGCAAATTAAACCTTCGGTTGTTAAAATTAAAAAATTATGTCTGACATTGATCAACAAATTGAAGAAATGTTTAATGCGGGGGTTCATCTAGGCCACAAAAGCAATCGAATTCACCCTAAAGCCAAAAAATTTATTTATAAGATTGAATCCGGCGTTTCCATCATTGATTTGACCAAAACTCAAGAACAATTAAAAAAGGCCGTTGATTTTGTCAAAAAATTAGCCAAGGAGGGGAAAAGTCTTCTTTTTGTCGTCACCAAAAAAATTGCCTCCCAATATGTTCGAGAAGAATGTTCAAACAAAAATCTTTTTTTTGTCACTACCAAATGGCCGGCCGGTCTTCTTACCAATTTTGAAACAATTATGAAAAATGTCAACACTCTAAAAAAAATGCGCGAGGAAAAAGAATCCGGCCAGTGGAATAAGTTTGTCAAACACGAACAATCAAAAAAACAAAAGAAATTAAACCGCCTGGAAAGATTTTATGGTGGAATTGCCGCGATGGATAAAAAGCCCGACGCCTTATTTATTGTCGACATCAAAAAAGAAAAAAATGCCGTTAAAGAGGCCAGACTTAATCAGATTCCTATCGTCGCTTTGGTTGATACTAACAGCAATCCTTTTTCCGTCGATTTTCCCATTGTCGGCAACGACGACTCATTTTCCTCAATTCAATATATTGTTAACACGATTATCAGTGCCTATAAAAAATAATGGTTGATATTGTTAAACTAAAAAAATTAAGAGAAATGACCGGTGTTTCTTTTGCTTTGTGTAAAAAAGCACTTGAGGAAAGTCGGAATAATCTGGAAAAAGCGAAAAAAAAATTAACCGATTGGGGAGCAGAAACCGCCGGCAAAAAATCAGAAAGAGCTACCGGTCAGGGCGCTATTTTCAGTTATGTCCATCATAATCGAAAAGTCGCCAGCTTAATCGAACTTCTTTGCGAGACTGATTTTGTCGCCACCAATCAAGATTTTATCAATCTTGGCCATGAATTGGCAATGCAGGTTTGTTCGATGGCCGCCAAGGATGTTGATGAGCTCTTAAAACAGGAATACATTCGTGATCCGGCTAAAAAAATTGCCGATCTTGTCAATGACGCCATCCTTAAATTTGGAGAAAATATTAAAATCAATCGCTTTATTCGCTGGAATTTATCATAATTTTTAAAAATGGAACTTATTCCTGAATTTAAACGACATTTAGAAAAAATCATTGATGCTTTAAGGGAAAACCTAAAAAGCATAAGGACTGGTCGAGCTAATCCTTCACTTATCGAAAATCTACTCGTTGAGGCCTATGGCGGCCAGTCAAAGCTAAGGCTGATGGAATTATCTACCATTAATGTCGAAGGTCCAAGCATGTTAGTAATTAGCCCTTTTGATCCCTCGACAATCAAAGAAATTGAAAAAGCGGTTTTGAAGTCTCCTCTTGGTTTAAGTCCCCAGGTTCAAGGCAGCCGAATCATCATCCGTCTTCCGCCTTTGACCGAAGAACAAAGAGAGAAATTAAAAAAAATTGTCCAGCAAAACGTCGAAGAAAAAAAAGTCAATATCAGAAATCAACGCGATGAGGTCAGAAAAAAAATCCGACAGCTTTTTGAAGCCAAATCGCTTACTGAAGACGAAAAATTTCGTTTGGAAAAAGAAATCGACAGTATTACCCAGGAATATAATTTGAAAATTCAGGAAATTTTCAAAAACAAGGAGCAGGAAATCATGTCGATATAATTTTGTTGTGTCAACTTGCTTCGATTAAGCGCTTAAAACCTGACCGGAGCTTAGCTGACATAATAAATGTTTTATAAATTATATTTCAAGAGCCTTAAATCCGCTTATCCGGAATAAAAAAATATGCTGACGGTGGTCGTTTTTATTTTTATTTTGGCGGTTTTGGTTTTGGTCCATGAATTTGGCCATTTTATTGCCGCCAAAAAACAAGGCGTTCTGGTTGAAGAATTTGGTTTTGGCTATCCGCCAAGAATTTTCGGCTTTCAAATTGGCGAGACTTTATACAGTCTTAATCTGATTCCCCTCGGCGGTTTTGTCAAACTTTATGGCGAGGCGTCCGAAGAGTTGGCAAACCAAAAAAAATCCGTCCCCAAAAACCGGGCCTTTATCAATAAAAAACCTTGGCAAAAGGCTTTGATTATTGTTGCCGGAGTTTTAGGCAACTTTCTTCTCGGCTGGCTTTTGATTGCCTATTTATTTACCCAGGGAGTGCCTTCGCCGACCAAACAGGTGATTGTCGAAGCCGTCCAAAAAAATTCGCCGGCAGCCAGGGCGGGAATTATTCCCAAAGACATTATTGAAAAAATTATTGTTGAGAAAAAACAATATGAAATCAAATCAACCGCTGATTTAATCAATTTAAGCAAAAAATTTGCCGGTCAGTCTTTGACTTTCCAAGTTTTAAGAGATGGTCAAAAAAAATTTTTCGAAATTGTTCCCCGGAAAAATCCGCCGGCCGGTCAGGGGCCTTTGGGTGTCGTCATCACTAATTTTGTCGAAAAAAAATACCCATGGTATCAAGCTCCTTTTTACGGACTAATCGAAGCTTTCGCCATCACCAAACAAATATTGGTCGAATTATTAAAGACTTTGTTTTTGTTTTTAACTCTTCAAAAGCCTAAAACCGATTTAAGCGGTCCGATCGGCGTTGCTTATTTTACCGGCCAGGTGATTAAGTTTGGCAAAAATGCGGTTCTGGAGCTGATCGCTCTTTTATCGCTTAATTTAGCGGTAATCAATATTTTTTTGCCTTTTCCTCTTCTTGATGGCGGCCGGCTGGTTTTGATTATTTATGAATGGATTACCAGAAAAAAAGTTAATAAAACTTTGGAAAAATATCTTAATATCATCGGCTTGGCTTTTTTAATTACCATCGCCATTTTGGTTTCTGTAAATGATATAATTAAAATTTATCGATAAATATGAAGTTGAAATACGAAAACATCACTATTTCAGGCGGAGTGGCGGTTGGGAAAAATGCTCTTCTTAATAACCTCAAACCTTATTTGCTGCCTTTGGGCTGGCACTTTACCTCAGGCGGACAGATATTGCGTGATTTTACCAAAGAAAATATTCTCCCTTTGGCCAGTTTGGTTGATAAGGAATTTCACTACCGCCTTGATAACCGGACTTTGGCGCTTCTAAAAAAGGGCAAATATGTCATTGAAGCTTGGCTGGCTGGTTTTGTCGCCCGCCGGCTTAAAAACACCCTAAGAGTCCTTTTGATCTGCACTAATGAGGCAGTGCGGGTCGACCGGGTCGCCAACCGGGACAATATATCGATTGAACAAGCTAAGGAATTTATTAAAAAAAGGGAAGAAATCAATTTTAAAGAATGGCAACGGATTTATGGAAATTATAATTTTTTTGATCCGAAATATTATCATTTAGTCATCGATACCTATTCCTCCGGCCAGCTGGAAACTTTGGGCAAAGTCCTTGACAAGCTTGGTTATGATCATAAAAACATCTCCGTCCAACCCCGGCCATAAAGTTCGACCCCCGCGGTCGAACTTGGGCCAGCCCGACGCTCCACCCATCTCAAATTAGCCTCGACTTTTTTAATGATTTTTTTGACTTAATTTATTCACCCGACCGCCAGTTTTCCTGATTTGTAATTCCTCAATCCTAATTATCTCCATGGCTTGACAGCATTTACTAATTTAATTGACTTTTTCTTTATAGATTTTTAAAAAAAATTCAATTATAATAGTAATAATTTTATGCTATATTCCAAGCTTTTTGGCAAAACAAAAAAAACCGTCAATCAACAGTTTGAATCAAAAAATCATGAGCTTTTGACTAAAGGCGGTTTTATTGATCAAGTCAGCAGCGGCATTTACTCACTTTTACCTCTTGGCAAAAAAGTTCTTTCTCATATTGAAAATGTCATTCGCCAAGAAATGGAGGCCATCGGCGGTCAAGAAATTTCCATGCCTCTTTTACAGCCAAAAATTAATTGGCAAAAAACAAATCGCTGGTCGACGGTAGATATTTTATTTAAAACCAAAAGTCAATACGGTCAGGAATATGTAATCGCGCCAACTCACGAAGAAATTGTCACCCCGCTGGCCAAAAAATACATCGAAAGTTATCGCGATCTACCCCTATATCTTTATCATATTACGCCAAAATTCCGCGATGAACCCCGGCCAAAATCAGGTATTTTGAGAGGCAAGGAATTTGGCATGAAAGATCTTTATTCTTTTCACGCCGACAAAAAAGATTTTGAAATTTTTTATCAAAAAGTAATTGAGGCTTATTTGAAAATTTTCAATCGGGTGGGGTTAAAAGAAATCAAAATCACCGAGGCCTCCGGTGGTAGCTTTTCTAAAAAATTGTCTCATGAATTTAATGTCATTACTCCTGCCGGCGAAGTTGATCTTTTTTATTGTTCATTTTGTTCTTTTGCCCAAAATCAAGAAATCGCCACTCTAAAGGAAGGTGAATTATGTCCCCGCTGTCGAAAGGGGAGAATGATTAAGGGTAAAGCCATTGAAGTCGGTAATATTTTTGATTTAAATACCCGATTTAGCGATAGTTTTGATTTGTTTTGTGTCGACAACCAAGGCGAAAAAAAACCTGTCTATATGGGCTGTTACGGAATCGGCACCACTCGACTTTTGGGAGCAATCGTTGAGGTCTATCATGATGACAAAGGGATCATCTGGCCAGAAAATATTGCTCCTTATCAAGTCCATCTTTTAGGCCTCGATCAACAAGATAAAATCGTTAATCAAAATTGCCAAAAAGTTTATCAACAATTGATAAAAAAGAAGATCGCTGTCCTTTTTGATGATCGCCAAGAAATATCTGCCGGCCAAAAATTTTCCGATGCCGATTTAATTGGCATTCCCCATCGTCTCGTCGTCTCCAAAAGGACCGGCGAAAAAATAGAATACAAAAGAAGAGATCAAAAAGAATCCAAGCTCTTAACTTTGGAAGAAATAATCAAGCTCTGCCATCAAGGTTGACCCCCGCGGTCGAAAAAAGGCCGTCCTGACAACTAATATATCTCAAATTAGCCTCAATCTCTTAATTATTTTTTTTAATTATGTAGCCCTGATTTGAATCTTCGACCCGATAACCAAGCTGGTTGATTTTTTCCCGAAGTCGGTCGGCTTTTTTAAAATCGGCTGTTTTTCTCGCTTTTTCTCTTTCTTTGGCTAAATTTATTACTGTTTCGGGAATTTCTTCTTCGGTAATTTCATTTAGTCTTAAGCCAAAAACCCGATCAAAGGTAAAAAGCAAATCAAGTTTATCAGTTGAGGGAATATTAGATTTAATCATCGACCACATAACCGCCAATGCCTTTGGTGTCTGTAAATCATTGCCCAAAGCCTCCTCAAACTGGGAAAGAAAATTGTTTATTTTGGCCATTTTTTCCTGGGATAAGCTGGTTCTTTCTTTTTGTTTTTTTAAAGTTAAAACAAAATTTTTTAAATTATTATAAGCTTCTTGGGCCGCCTTGACTGATTGCCAAGTAAAATTCATAATTTGGCGGTAGTGGCTTTGCAAAAAAAGCAGTCTTAATGCCATCGGCTCAATCCCTTTTTTTTGAAGATCGTCAAGGGTGTAATAATTTCCCAAAGATTTACTCATTTTTTGATTATCAACCAAAAGAAATTGATTATGGAACCAAAAACGGACAAATTTTTGGCCGCTAGCCGCTTCCGACTGGGCAATTTCATTTTCATGATGAATAGGGATATGGTCGATTCCGCCGGCATGAATATCGATCGTCGATCCCAAATATTTCATGCTCATTACCGAACATTCAATATGCCAGCCGGGAAAACCGTCTCCCCAAGGCGAAGGCCAATGCATCTGGTGATTTTTAAAACGACCAACTTTTTTAAACCACAAAGCAAAATCAGCTGGATTTTTTTTATGAGGGTCAATATAGACTTCTTCTCTTGCCCCGGAAATTTTTTCGGAAATTTTTTGAGAAGACAACTGACCATAAGTTTTAAACCGGGAAACATCAAAATATAAAGCCTCTGGGGTTTGATAGACATAACCCTTATCTTCAAGCTTTTTGATTAAATCAATAATTTCTTTGATATGTTCAGTCGCCTTGGGAAAAAAATCGGCCGGTAAAATATTCATCTTTTTTAAGACAGAAAAAAAATAATCGGTGTAATATCGGGCAACATCCCAGACTGTTTTGCCGGTTGACCTTGCTCCTTTCTCCAGTTTGTCCTCGCCGCTATCATTATCACCAGTTAGATGACCAACATCGGTGATATTCATCACATGAGTCACTTGATAACCAAAATAAATTAAAGTTCGCTTAAGAAAGTCATTATTAGTAAAACTGCGGATATTGCCGATATGAGGATAATCGTAGACCGTCGGTCCACAGGTGTATAAAGTAACTTTGGGCGGATTCAAAGGAACAAATTTTTCAATTTTCCGCGTTAAAGTATTGTACAAATACATCATAATTTATTTTAACAAAAAACTAAATTATCCGCCCCCCAAAAAAAACACACCTACGAGGTGTGTTTTTTGTTACTATAAAGGGCTAAAAAGCATAAATTAATAATTGAGAGTTTTCAAACTTTAAACTAAGAAAAGGGTAAGAGCTAATAAATTCTTCTTTATTAATTTCCCAGTCAGTAGCGACAATGTCGCTTATTCCTGCTTCTTGTAAAAATTTTTTTGCCTGATCAGCCGTCATTTTTTGCTGGTAAAAATCATCGGCCAGTTGTTGTTTTTTGTCATAATCTAAAGTAAAAATCGTCCGGCCAAAAAAAACCCGGCGGCCGGCAATCGCCGGCACCACCACTCCAAGCGAAGAATTGGGCGAAGTTAATACTACTCCTTTTCTTTGATTATTTTCCAAAAATTTTAAGCCTTGGTACATCTCTTCCGGCATAAATTGCAGATAGGCTGCCTGATATGGGGTTTTGGCTGCTTCCCGCCAGACAATCAAATTCCCGGCGATAAAGTAACAAAAAATTAAAAAACCGGCCGTCATTAAAATTCTCTTTGTTTTAAAAAAAGAACTTAAAAAAATGATTGAGGCAGTCGCATAAAAAAGATAGCTGGCCGGACTAGCCAATCTTAAATTATGAAAACCAAAAAACGCCAGTAAATTTTTACCAAAAAAATTTAAAGGCACCAGACTAAAAAAAATTGAAAAAAATGCCACTAAAAATAAAATTATCCTCGCCGGCTCGATTTTTTTAAAATAGTTAACCAATCCTAAAAAGGATAGTAGCAAAATCAAGCCGCCGGTTAAAAAAAATAATTTTAGCGGAGGATAAAAAAAATTCGCCAAATCCCAGTTTTTGCCGGAATTAATGACCAATAGATTCGCCGTTGACCGCTGATAAAAAAACAAAATTGGGGCGATTAAAATCAAAACCAGCGCCGCCGGATAAATAAAATTAATTTTAGAAAAGTTTATTTTCTTTTCCGTTCGCCAATTTTTTAATAAAAAAATTAAAATCGTCGTCAGATAAACCAACCAAAAAAGCAGCAACTGCGGCGGTGATGAGAAAAGAAGCAGCAAAGACAGAAAAAAGATCACCAGACTGGTTTTTAACCAGTTTTTCACCAGAAAATTTTTTGCCAAATATAAAATTCCGATGATAAAAAAAATGTGGCCGACTTGGTGGTGGGGTGCCCCCAAACTAAATCGGCTAAAACCCGACCCCAGAGAATAGCTGTAATTAACAACTTTTTGGCCGTAATAAAAGCCGACCGCCGTCAAAAAAAACAAAAAAGCCAAAAATTTGTCGATAAATAAATAATCTTTTAAAACTAAATCGATGACCAAAAAAGCCAAAACCATATAAATCACCGCCAAGATAAAACTGGCCAACCAATAACAAGCCGGCAGCGATAAAAATGGCAGATACCGCCATATCATTCCCAAAAGAGGATAAGGCCACCAACTGGCTATAAAAAGCTGATTATCTTCATGGCTGAATAAATTTTTTAAGAAAAAATTACCCATTTGGCCCTGCTTGACAAAAGAAAGATATTCAAAATAATCCGGGTAGTATAAACCGACATACCAGTTGACGGTATTTTTCGGCAATGAAAAATGGGTCAATAAAACCGGTGAAATAAAAAACAGACTAAAATAAACGGCGATAAGAAAAATCAGCACCTGCTTTAATTTGGTTGTCCTTTGAGCCATGTCGGAGCGGCGGGAGTTGAACCCACTACCTCTTGGTCCCGAACCAAGCGTTCTACCGGTGAACTACGCTCCGAAAAAACCTCCTATTGGCGATGTTTTAACCGTTTTATTTAATTTATTTTACCATGAACCAGAACGCCAAGGAATGTTTTTTTGGCAACAACCAACAAAAAGTGTCCAACTATTAAAAGGGCATTCCTTTAACCACTACAATTAATTAATTAATTGTAGTGGGAAAAAGTTACTGCGACGATGGGGAAAAAAGATTAACCGGTTCAAAATTTTAGATATGACTGCTTTTTTTAAAGATTCTGATCACCGGATGGTCAAAGACAGTCCAGGTTTCTTCGGCCGGTTCATCATTAAAATTAAAACAGCCCAAATTAAAAGGCAGGCAAAGCCGGGGAAAAGAAGTAAATTCGGCGATTTTGACAAAACCCAATTCCCCAGAAAATAATTTTTGGTAATAGTCATTGAGCTTCGGATATGATTTTTTTAAATTTTCACATCGCTTTGCCAAGTTAAATCCCGGCAGTAAAATTAATTTTTCGTTAAAACAAGTATGATTAAAAAAAATTCTTCTTGAGGGGACAAAAATATAATCAGCCTGATTTAATAAATTTCCCAAGCTGGCCTCAAGACTTTGATTAACATCCAAATCATAGAAATTAAAAGAGACATATTGGTAATTGGGGGGAAGACCATTGTTTTTAACCAAGGGGTTTTGGATAGGAATATCGACAACATTAGCCGTCTCCGATAAAATCCTCGCTTGTTGTGGTATATTTTTAAAAATCCAATCGGAAGCAGTAAAGCGGACATCAGGATGCCAATAAATTGACAAATAAGCCAGCCCGGGCAAAACCAAGAAAATTAAAATCAGATTTTTAAACCACCGTCCAACAGTTATTTTTTTTAGAAAAAGAAGATTAAAAGCAATCATTACCGGCATGACAGGCGCCATAAATCTTGTCCATTTAGCAAACATAAAAGCGGTTGGGATAAAATAAAAAATAAAAGCCAGTCTAAGAAAATTTATCTGACTATTTTTCCAGGAAAGACAAAAAAAACCCAAAAGAAAAAGAATCGTCGACAATCGTCCCAAGGCGTAAGGAAAAATTTTTTCGAATTGGAAGAGGACCGGCCAAGTATCGACAAACTGACGAGTATAAAAGACGACATAATTTCCCAAAGCGACATCTGATTCATATTTTAAGGCACTTAAAAAATCAGGCCAATCGATAAAATTATAAGGAGAAAAAATAATAAAAAAGATAATAGTTAATAGTAAAAATTTTAAAAAAGCGAATAAAATTTCCAAAAAGAAAAATTTTTTTTCCGCCGCGGTGATTTTTTTCTTCAATAAGATCGCCGGTCGGGCCAGTAAATAAATAAAGGCGGTGAAAGGGATTAATAAAAAAATTGCCGAGGAAATTTTGGTCGCCATTGCCAAACCGGTGATTAAAGCGGAAAAAAATATAAATGCCACCAAAGTAATCTGGTTTTTGATCAGCCGCAAATTTAGATAAATAATAAGGGTGTAAAAAAGCATCAGCAGCGATTCGGTTGTCCCAAAATGTGAAAATTGGATAAAAAAAGGAGAAAAAATAATCACCAAAAAGGCAATTAAATCATCGGCCGACTTTTTTTTACTAATAAGGTTAATAATTTTTACTAAAACCCAGGCATTAATAATCGAGGCAGTGGCGGAAATCAGCCGCAGACTCAAAACTGCCTGTTCGTAATTAATCATTTCACCAAGAATTCCTTTTAACCACTGATAAAGAATAATCAATCCATAACCGAAATAAAGAGGCCATTGGCCATAAGCAAAAAAGTGAGGATTAAGACAGTCGATGAAACTTTTATTTGCCTGATCAATTTCTATTTTTTGATTAAAGCAGTTCAAATTTTGGATTGCCGTCGCCATGTTCCTTTCATCAGGATGCATCGGGTAGGGAAGACTCCATGATAAATTAATCAGTCTAGTAAAAAAAAGAAGTGAAATGACTAAAATTAAAAAAATCGATCGTTTCATTTTAAAAATTATAATCAAAAAGTCGATAATTTACTCTTGATTTTTTACCAGCGGTCATTTATGATATTACCAAACAAGTTGAAATTTAAAGAGATTTATGTCGGTTTATGAATTAACTTTTCTTCTTAAACCCGAAGATAAAGAAGAAAGTAAAAAAATCAGAGAATTGCTCCAAAGTTTTTCCGCCAAATTATTAGGAGAAACTATTTGGGAGAAAAAAAAGCTTGCCTATCCAATAAAAAAAATTGAAACGGCTGATTATTATTTATGGCAAATTGCTGTTGACGCTAGTCAAATTGGTGAATTGAGAAAAAGACTGAATTTTAACGAAAAAATTATCCGTTATTTATTATTAAAAATTGCCTCTAAAAAACAAGTATTAAATAAGGGGCGTCAATAAAAAATTATGGCTAGTCGATCTTTGAACAGAATCATTCTTATTGGCAATTTAACCCGTGATCCAGAATTAAAATACACTCCCAATGGTACGGCCGTGTGTACTTTTGGAGTGGCGACCAATCGCAATTGGACAACCGCTGATGGGCAAATGAAAGAAGAAGTCCAGTATCACCGGATTGTCGCTTGGCAAAAACTAGCCGAACTTTGTGGTAAACTTTTGGCCAAAGGAAGAAAGGTTTATCTTGAAGGCCGGATGACTTATCGATCTTTTAATGGCAAAGATGGCGTCCAAAGAACCGTCGCCGAAATTGTTTTAGATGATTTTATTGTTTTTGGCGACGGCCGCCGGGCAGTCGAAGAACCAGCGGCTGAAGAGGTAAAAGAAGAAGAGGTCAAAGCCGAAGAACCAGAAGAAAAAGAAGTCAAGCCGGAAGAAATAAAAGTCGAGGAAGTTGAAGAAAAACCCAAAGGAAAAAAAGAAGACGAAGAAGAAGAAAAAGAAGAAACAGTTAATCCCGATGATATCCCATTTTAATAAACTTTTATGAAAACTTGTTTTTTTTGCCAGTACCAAATTGAGCCAAGTTTTAAAGACGTTGATAATTTGGCTAAGTTTTTAACTACGAGAAAAAAAATTGTCAGCCGGCAAAATAGCAATTTATGCGCCAAACACCAAAGGCACTTAGCCAAACAGATCAAGTACGCCCGCTATTTGGCTCTCATCCCTTATGTCTCCTATCAGGGAAAAAAATAAATAAAAAAAGTCAAGCGATATTTTATTTTGCCATTGACGGGTAATTTTCTTGATAAAAAAACATTTAGACTTTGTCTCATTTCCCATGTATAATCAAATATTATGATTATCAACTGCCAACTGCCAAATGAAGGAGAAATTGTTATCAAAGCCGGCCAAAAAGTCGATTTTAAAACACCGCTTTTTAAAAAAAAGACCAAAAAAGAGAAAAAAATTTTTTTAGCAGAAAAGATCGGCGTTCCTGCCGAAAAAATTTTTTCTTACTTAAAAAAAATTGTCGGCGACAAAATTAAAAAAGGCGATCTTCTGGCAGAAAAAAAAACTTTTTTAACCGAAAAAAAATTTTTTAGCGATTACGACGGATTAATTAAAGAAATTAATCATCTTGAAGGATACCTAATTATCGAGGAGGAGACAGAAAAAGAAAAAATATTTTATGCTTATTTTCAGGGAAAAGTCGAGGAAATAAAAGACAATCAAATCAAATTAGTCGTCAAAGACGGCCGGGAATTCGAATTAAAAGAGGCAAGAGAAGATTTTGGCGGCGAAGTTTTTTATTATCAGGAAAAAATACCAACCGAAAGCCTGGTTGAAGAACAAGTGGCCAAAAAAGTTATCGTTGCCAAAAATCTTACCGCTTATAGCCAAGCAAAACTGGAAGCTTTGGAGATTGCCGGTTTTGTCACCTTGCTTAGCTTGCCGGAAATGACCGGCCGACCAGCCGCCAAAATAAAAAATCTTGAAGATTTGAATCAAATCTTCCGACTTAAATTTCCCTATTGCATAATTAGTAGTATTCATCGTAAAATTTATTTTTATCAATGAAAACAAAATTTAACGCCAAAAAACTGACTGATATTTTAGTCTGGCTAGCAATCGCAGTATTTCTCTTTAGTGCCGGTTTTAAACTAGGCGAATCTAAAAACAGATTAAATCAAAATCAGCCGGGTAGTTTTAAAACCACCAATCTGCTTCAAGAAAATTCCCGTAATCTGGATTTTAATCTTTTTTGGCAGGCTTGGGAGACTCTGGAAAAAAAATATGTCGACGAAAGCAAATTAAACCCGCAAAAGATGTATTACGGCGCCATCAAAGGAATGGTCGCCGCCTTAGAAGATCCTTATACTTTTTTTCTTACTCCCGAAGAAAACAAGCAAACCAAAGCTGATCTGGAAGGAAAATTCGAAGGAATCGGTGCCCAACTGGGTTTAAAAGATAATCGAGTGGTTATTATTGCTCCCCTTAAAAATTCTCCGGCGGAAAAAGCCGGCGTCAAAGCCGGCGATTTTATCAACAAGGTTGATGGCCAGTCAACAAAAAACTGGTCTTTAAGTACCGCCGTCAGTAAAATCCGCGGTCCGAAAGGTTCCAAAGTAAAATTAACTTTGGAAAGAAATGAAAAAAATTTTGAAGTGGAAATCGTCAGAGAGGTGATAAAAATTGATTCGGTTGAATTGAGTTACGAAACCAAACCCGACTGCCAAACCGCCTGCGAAAAAATTGCCGTTTTAAAAATCAACCAGTTTGGCGACACCACCAATGATGAGTGGGATATGAAAGTCGAGGAAATTTTAAACCGCTGGCAGTCGCACACCATTAAAGGATTAATTTTGGATCTTCGTGACAATCCAGGCGGCTATTTGGAAAGTTCTGTCTATATCGCCTCGGAATTTTTACCCAGAAATCGTCTGGTGGTCAAACAAGAGTCCACGGTCGAAAATCCCAGAGAGTATCGGGTGGAAAGAAACGGCCGGTTGATTGATATCCCTTTGGTCGTTTTGGTTAATAAAGGTTCGGCGTCGGCAGCAGAAATTTTAGCCGGCGCTTTAAGAGACTACCGCCGGGCGACTTTGGTCGGAGAAAAAACCTTTGGCAAGGGTTCGGTCCAGGAAGCTTTGGATTTAGCCGGCGGCGCCGGCATCCATGTTACTGTCGCCAAATGGATTCTTCCCAAAGGCGACTGGATCAATAGTCAGGGAATTACTCCGGAAATTGTTGTTGAAAATCGGGTTTCTGAAGGCAATACTCTTACTAAAGAAGATGATAACCAATTAAAAAAGGGGTTGGAAATTTTATTAAAATAATTGGTAAAATATTTTTAAAAATAAGTTAAAATTTTAAAATATGAAAAAATTATTGTTTGTTTTGGCAATCGGAATTTTGATCTATTCTATTGGCCAAACCTATCATTTTTTTCCGCCAATTAATTGGGAAAAATATTGGCCGCCAGCCAAACAATCAGAAAAAAAATCTTCTTTACCCTGGGAAAAACAAAAAGTCGTTTATGAAGAATCAGTGATTACCGAAGTGGTGGAAAAAGCCCTTCCTTCGGTGGTCACCGTTGGGATGGAGACCACCACTGTTTCTGGTGGCTCTTTGGAATTTGATCCATTTAATCCATTTTCGCCCTTTCGCCAGATTCCCGGCAAGCAAAAAAAAATTGAGCAAAATATCGGCAGTGGTTTTATTGTCAGTTCAGATGGTTTAGTGATCACTAATAAACATGTCGTTGCCGATACCGAAGCTGATTATAAAGTCCTTGATAGCAATAATAAAAAATATCCGGTGGTAAAAATTTACCGCGACCCGCTCAATGATCTAGCAATTTTAAAAATTAATCCTCCCCTGGGTGGTTTTCAGCCTTTGCCTTTGGGAGATTCCTCAACTTTGAAATTAGGTCAGATGGCCATTGCTATCGGAACACCTCTGGGAGAATTTACCAATACCGTTACTGTTGGCGTTATTTCCGGTTTAGGCCGGGGAATTACCGCCGGTTCGCCATTTGAGGGTTATGTGGAAAAACTGGAAAATATTATTCAGACCGACGCCGCAATCAATCCTGGTAACTCTGGCGGCCCGCTGCTTAATTCCCAAGGTCAGGTAATCGGTATTAATACGGCCATTTCCGCCGAAGGCCAAAATTTAGGCTTCGCCATTCCTGTCAATGTCGTCAAAGAACTCCTTCAAAGTTTTAAAAATCGGGGCGGCAGTTTTGACCGACCATTTATTGGTGTTCGCTACAAAATGATTGATAAACAAACCGCTCTTTTAAATGATGTTGTTGAAGGAGCCTATGTGATTGAAGTAATCGAAAATTCACCGGCGGCCAAAGCCGGCTTAAAAGTCGAAGATATTATTACCGAGCTGGACGGCAAAAAAGTCAACGGCAGCGACGATCAAGGATTGGCAAAAATGATTTTGGAAAAAAGGATTGGTGATAAAATTACTCTTAAAGTCTGGCGCGATAAAGAAATCAAGACCTTTACCTTGACTCTTGAAGCCGCTCCTTAAAAAGTTAACCGATTAATTATTGATCGGTGATTGGCAAAAATTTTAAAAAAAATTATCATTCTCCTTTGTTTTTTCCCAGTTTATCAAGTAAAATTTACTCATATGGATAAAAAAAACCAGGTGAAAATTCTTAAAGGCTTTCGGGATTTTTTTGCTGCCGATGTGGCTTTGCGTAATTATGTCATCAATATCTTTAGACAAGTTTTTGAAAAATATGGTTATGAGCCTTTGGAGACACCAGCTTTGGAGTATAGCGATATTTTTCTAAAACAATCTGGTGAAGAGGCGACGAAACTTTTTTACCGGTTTAAAGATGAAGGCGGCCGCGACATCATGCTTAAATATGAAGTAATGATATCTATGTGCCGGGCGGTAGCAGAAAATCTTGATAAAATTGTTTTTCCTTACAAACGCTATCAGATTCAGACGGTCTGGCGGGCGGAAAAACCGCAAAAAGGTCGCTTCCGAGAATTTACCCAATGCGATGCTGATACCCTTGGCGCCTCTTCGGTTCTGGCCGATGCCGAATTTATTCAGATGGGGCAAGAGATATTGGAAAAACTTGGTTTTAAAAAATTTCGCGCCAATATCAGCAACCGAAAATTTTTGGCCGGCCTTATTGAATTTGCCGGCGGCAGTTCGTCTCAATTTATTCCCATTTGTCTTTCGATCGATAAATTACCTAAAATCGGAGCATTAGCTGTTAAAAAAGAGCTTCTGGAGAAAAGAAAAATCAGCAGTTCGGTCGCCGAAAAAATCCTTGAACTTATTAATTATCAGGGAACAACAAGTCAATTAATTGCCAAATACCGACAAATTTTAAAAAATTTTCCTTTGGCTTTGACTGGTTTGTCAGAATTGGAAAAAATTTTTCAGTATCTTGAAATCGCTGGTGTTGACCAAGGCCGCTATTGCTTTGCCCCTTATCTAGCTCGAGGTTTAGCTTATTATACCGGACCAATATGGGAATTTGAAATTATTGATGGCGGGGTTGGCTCTGTCGCTGGCTGCGGCCGTTATGACAATGTCATTGGCCAATTTACTGGCCGCCAGATTCCCGCCACCGGCGGTTCCTTTGGTTTAGAAAGAATCATTGAGATTATGAAAGAAAGAAAAATGGTTAATTTACCCTTGACGACAACCAAAGTTCTAATTACCAATTTCGCCGATGACACTCTTGATACCCTAATCAAAATTGCCAAAGCTCTTCGCCAAGAAGATATTACCACTTTGCTTTATCCGCAAACCAGCCGACTTGATAAACAGCTTAAATACGCCGATAAAAAAAATATTCCCTATGTTATTATCGTTGGACCGGAAGAAGTAAAAAAACAAAAGATAATCTTCAAAGACATGAAAAAAGCCAGTCAGGAAACAACAACCATTGACGCGGTCATCAAAAGACTAAAACCGGCCACCCCCCGGCCATAAAATTCGACCCCCGCGGTCGAACTTATTTTTTATTTTTGGTAAAATTACAAAATTACTAAAATTATATTTATGAAAATTTTAGTCACCCATATATCTCCTGACCTTGATGCCATCGCCGCCTGCTGGCTGATCCAGAAATTCCTTCCCGGCTGGAAAAAAGCGACAATCAAATTTGTCCCTGCTGGCGAGACGCTAGACAATCAACCAGTCGACTCAAACCTGGAAATAATCCATGTTGATACCGGTTTAGGAAAATTCGACCATCACCAAACAACCAAAAAAACCTCCGCCACCAAATTAGTTTTTGAATATCTTGTCAATCATCAATTTATTAAACCGGATTTAAAAGAACCCTTGGAAAGAATTGTTTTTTATATCAATGAAACCGATCATTTTCAAGAAGCCTATTTTCCAGACCCGACCGCTGATTATTACGATTTCTGTCTGCACCAACTTGTCGACAGCCTCCGGTTTCAGCTTTACGACAATCTGCAACTTATTGATACGATCAAACTCCTTCTTGATGCCGAACTCACTTTGTTTAAAAATAAAGTCAAGGCAGAAAAAGAAATTAAAAAGGGTTTTGTTTTTCAGTCAAAATTTGGCCAGTCAATCGCCATGGAAACCGCTAATGAAGAGGCGGTTAAACTCGCCTTAAAAATGGGTTATCATTTGGTTATCAAAAAAGACCCGGTTAAAGGCCATGCCCGCCTCAAAACTTTGCCGGAAAAAAAATATGATCTGACGCCGGTATATGAAAAAATAAAATCGCTTGATAAAAAAGGCAGCTGGTTTTTGCATATTTCCAAACATATGCTTTTAAATGGTTCGGCGAAAAATCCCCGTCATGTCGCCACCCCCTTATCTTTAAAAAAACTAATTGAAATAACTAAAAAAGTATAATAAACTAATTATCGTCGTTTTAATTTCCATTTCAATTTTTTATTGAATCCAAAGGAGGTGTTTTTATGGTTTTTATTACCAAAAAAAAGGGCGAAAACAAAGATACAATTTTTAGAAAATTTACCCGGTCTTTTATCGAAGAAGACATTGTTACCGAAGTGCGCAACAAACTTTTTTACAAAAAACCCTCACTGGTTCGCAAAGAAAAAGAAAAGGAAAGGGCTAAATTAAGATATAGTAAAAAAAATTATTGAGAAAAAATTTATGATCAATATCGTTATTTCGTCGCGCTATAAAATTGAAAGAAACCGCTTAAAAAAAATCGTCGCTGATATGTTGGCCCAAAAAGGATTTGGTCCCCAATATAATTTAAACATTATTTTTATTGGAAAAAACAAGATGCGTAAAATTGCCGACCAATACAAAAAAGAAAATTTAGCCCTGCCGGTTTTGACTTTTTCCTATCTTGACGAAAAAAATAATCCGGAAAATCTTTTGGGCGAAATTTTTATTTGCTATCCCCAGGCAGTTCTTTTGGCCGCCGAAAGAGATAAAAGAGTTGATGAAATGATTATCAATCTTATTGATCACGGAATAAAAAATTTATTAAAGTAATTTAAAAAAATATTATGTTTTATTTAAAATACCGTCCTCACACAATTAAAGAAATTGATAATTTAAAAGTTGCCGAAATAATAAAAAAGATTCTTCAGTCAAAAAAAATTCCCCATGCTTTTCTTTTTGTCGGCCAAAAGGGGACTGGTAAAACTTCCACCGCCAGAATTTTTGCCAAAGCAGTCAATTGTTTAAAGATTAAAGATAATTATGAGCCCTGCAATCAATGCAAAAATTGCCTGGCGATCGATGCCTCCTCGGCGACTGATGTGGTAGAAATGGATGCCGCTTCCAATCGGGGAATTGAAGAAATTAAAAATTTAATCAAAGAGTCGGCTTTTATTCCGATGACCTGTCGCTATCGTATTTTTATTGTCGATGAAGCCCATATGATCACTCACGATGCCTTTAACGCCCTGTTAAAAACTTTGGAAGAACCGCCCCCATCGGTGATTTTTATTTTAGCGACAACCAATCAGGAAAAAATTCCCAAGACGATTGCTTCCCGTTGTTTTATTATTAATTTTGGCAAAGCCAAAAAATCCGATATTTTAAGAATGCTCAAAAGGATTGCCGCCCAAGAAAAATTGACGGTAAAAAATGATTTGCTGGAGTTAATTGCCAGTCATTCGGAAGGATCTTTTCGTGATGCCGCCAAAATTCTTGAGGAATTGGTTATCCAAAATAAACTTTCCTTTGAAGAGGGAAAAAATTTTCTTGGCGTTGTCGGCCGGGGTAATTTTTTGGAAATCATAAAAAAAGAGGATTTGTCTTCTGCCTTAAGCTGGATTAACGAATTTTCCCAAAAAGGGGGGAGTTTTAAAAATTTGATTGAGGAATTATTAGAGGACTTGCGTCTTATTTTATTGGCGAAAAATAAAGTCGTAAATCTTGATGAATCTCTGGTTGATTTTTCCCAAAAAGAAGTAGTTGTCCTTATGAAACTTCTTAACGAAGCTTATGCCAATTTAAAAATTACTCCCATCGAATCAATTCCCCTTGAGATTGCCATCACCGAGTTTTATAATTTTAAAAATCATCAGCAAAAAGATTAAAAAACATTTATTATAATTTTTAAACTAAATCAAATATGGTTAATCCACTAGGCGGTTTGGGTGATTTACAAAAATTACAACAGCAGGCGCAAAAGATGCAGCAAGCACTTCAGCAGGAGCAAGTGGTTGTCGAAAAAAATGGCGTCAAGGTTGTCATGCGCGGCGACCAGCAGCTTATCGAGGTATCTGTTGATGGGATTATCGAAAACCGGATTGCTGAAGCGGTTAATGAAGCGGTAAAAAAAACCCAAGAACTAGCCGCCCAAAAATTAATCGAGATTTCCACCCAACCATAAACAATGAAATTATTTACCGGCTCTTCACATCCAGATTTAGCCAATGAGGTGGCCGAGGTTTCCGGCCTGCCTTTAAGTCAGGCCGAGGTTGTCAGGTTTGACAACTCGGAAGTCAAAGTGACGATTAAAGAATCGGTTAAAAATCAAGATTGTCTTGTTCTTCAATCGACTTGCAATCCGACTGATTCCAGTTTGATGGAACTTTTCTTTTTTGCCGATGCCCTTAAGCGCGGCGGCGCCAGCAAAATTTTTGCCTTTATTCCCTATTTTGGCTACGCCCGGCAAAATAAAGAGCACCGGCCGGGAGAAGCGGTATCCGTCAATGTCGTTATCCGGTTTTTGGAGACGGTCGGATTTAATCAGGTCTTCTTTTTTGATCTTCACGATGAAGCGACCGAAGGAATTTTTTCCATCCCTTGTCAAAATTTATCCGCCCTGCCTCTTTTGGCCCAGAACCTTAAAAACTATTTAACTATTAATAATAAAAATAAAAAAATTGCCATCGTTTCTCCGGATCAGGGAGGAGTAGAAAGAGCAAGAATTTTTGCCGAAAATTTTTTTCAGAAAAAAAAAGCCGATATTGTCGTTGTTGAAAAAAAACGGGATTTGGAAAGAATTCACCAATCAAAAGCGGTCAAACTATATGGTGATGTCAAAGGAAAAATTGCCATTTTGGTTGATGATATTATTACTTCAGGTGGGACTTTAATTCACGCCGCCGAATTTTGTCTAAAAGAAGGAGCCGTCGAAGTTTTAGCCGCCGTTGTCCACCATGATTTTTCTCCTCAGGCGCCGACGCTTATTCAAAATTCACCAATCAGCAAACTTTTTACCACCAATACTATTCCCCTAAAAAACCATCTAAACTTTCCCAAACTTCATGAAATTTCTGTCGCCGGTTTAATTGCTGAAGCGATAAAAAAAATTTAAAAATTTAATATACTTGCCGACCATCAATCGCTTTTTTTAATGTCCCGTAATCGGCATATTCGAGATTTGCTCCAATCGGCAGCCCATATGCTAATCTGGTAATTTTGATTTTTGACTTTTGAGTTTTAAGTTTTTCTTTGATATACATCGCCGTCGCTTCTCCCTCCATATCGGTATTAGTCGCCAAAATAATTTCTTTAATTGGCGAATTTTTGGCGTTAACTCTCTCAATCAGCTTGTCAATATAGATATCTTCCGGCCTAATGTTGTTTAAGGGGTCAATTCGGCCATGCAAAACATGGTAAACCCCTTTATAGATGTTGCCGTTTTCAAAAGCCAAAAGATCAAGAACCGATTCGACGACAGTGACGATCGACTGATCACGCTGTTTATCCTGACAGATCGGACAGCGATCATTTTCGGTTAAATTAAGGCAAACCTGGCAATATTTGGTCTTTTTTTTAAGATTGGCGACTGCTTGAGAAAATTTTTTTAATTCTGACTCCGGCAGTCGCAAAAGATAAAAAGCCAGCCGGTTGGCGGTTTTTTCTCCAATTCCAGGCAAGCTCTCAAAAAAAAAGGCGATTTGTTTTAAAATCGGAGGCAGGGTATTCATAACTGGATAATTTCCGCGATCACCAAAGGCCGTCTACCTTTCTGATGGTAAAAGAATTGCTCTAAATTTTTAATCAGCTGTGCTTTTAAAGAGATCAGATTAATGATTTTTTCTTTTTTTGGTTTGAGGGTTTGTTCGATCATTTTAATGGCGTTATTAATCAATTCCTTATCTTCTTTTTCAAAAATAAATCCCCGGGAGACAATTTTTGGTTGGGTTAAAAGATGATTGTATTGGTCCAAAACAATGAAGGCAATGACAATTCCTTCGGCTGACAATGTTTGCCGATCTCTTAAGACAATGTTGCCGACATCGCCAACACCATAAGCATCGACATAGATATTGCTGGTGGCGATTGCATCTCCCAGCCGGGCTTTTCTTTCCTCAAACCAGATAGTTTGGCCTTCAGTAAGACAAAAAACATTTTCTTTTGGCCAGCCCAACTCTTGGATAATCATCTGATAACGTTTTTGATGGCGGACATCGCCGCCGATGGGAATAAAATATTTTGGGTTGGTAAATCGGGCGAGAAATTTTAAATCTTCCTTGTTGCCATGGCCAGAAGCATGAAGTTGCTCGGTGATATCCGGATAGATTACCTCTGCGCCTTCAAGAGTTAATTCCTCAATCAGGCTATAGACGCTGGCTTCATTGCCGGGAATCGGATCGGAAGAAAAGACGACTTTGTCCCCCGGCTTGATTTTAATCAGCGGGTTCTGTTTTTGGCTTAATTTGGAAAGAGCCGAATCATATTGACCCTGGGATCCGGCCACAATTAAACAAATTTTATTCGGCGGCATTTTGGCAATCTCTTTTTCCTTAAGGACAAGATTATAAGGAATAGGCAGGTAGCCGATCTCTTGGGCTAATCTGGTGTTTTCTTCCATCGACCGGCCCAAAAAAAGAATTTTACGATTAAATTTTACCGCCGCTTCAACACATTGCCGAATTCGGGAAATATTGGAGGAAAAAGTAGTCATAATAAATTTTCCCTTGGTTTTTCTCATTTCATCCTCAAAAGTTTGACTGACGACTGCCTCTGACAAAGTCAACCCCTCCCTTTCCGCTCCCAGACAATCAGAAACAAGACAAAGAACGCCGTCTTTTCCCGCTTTGACAATATTATAAAAATCAGGCGGCTGACCATAAGGAGGCGTTAAATCAAATTTAAAATCAGTGCCATGATAAATATTGCCGGCCGGCGTCTTTATCATAAGATGAACAGTATCCGGAATAGAATGGGTCAGATGAATAAATCTTATCTGAAAATCGCCAAGGACAAGCTCCTTTTGATAATCAATTTTTTCCAGCCTGACCGTCTGGCCAAATTCTTTGAATTTATTGGCAACAAACGCCGCGGTTAATTTACTGGCCAAAACTAAAGGCCGGCCCAGTTTTTCATAATGGTAGGGAAGTCCGGAAATATGATCTTCATGACCATGAGTTAAAACAATCGCCTTGATTTTATTGATTTTATCAATAAGGTAGCTGATATCAGGAATGACCAAATCTACTCCTAGTTCTCTTTCGTTGGGAAAACCAATCCCACAATCGACAATTAAAATATCTTTTAAAAGATCGTTTTCGTAAAGCTCATAAAGATACATGTTTTTAGTGACGCCGACAACACCACCCAAAGGCACAAAGCGCAGTTTAAATTTATTCATATTTGATTATTTTCATTATAACATTGTTATAATTATTTTAATAATGAAAATCACGGCCGCTTCGATAAAAAGAAAATTAAGAGAAGTGTTTGATCCAGAGCTTAACATTTCAATTGTTGATTTGGGATTAATCTATGATATCCGAATTAATTCTAAAAAACAGGTAAAAATAATTATGACCTTGACTACCCCGGGTTGTCCTTTAATTGATTTTATTAAAAATGATATTTTTGACAAATTAAAAGAGTTGGGATTAAAGGAAAAAGATATTAGCATCGAACTAACTTTTGAACCGCCTTGGAGTCCGGAAAAAATGACTCCAGCCGGCCGGAAAAAAATTGGTCTTTAAAAAATATGGTTAGGAAAAAAGCGGCCACCGGCATTTTGGGTGGCACTTTTGAACAATTGGAGGATTTCAGCAAAAGGACGACTAAACAAGCAACCCAAGCTTTGGGAAGGACATTTAGTCCGTTAAATATATTGGAAGGAGTAATTCACGGCGTTGATTATTCTTCTTTAGAAAAGGCCGAGGAAAAAAAAGAAAAAACAGCCAATAACAATACCCCCCTTGACATAGAAAAATTACGGGAAAAATACCATAATCAGGATCGGCAAAAAACTGAATTTCTAAGAAACCGGTTATTTCAGCTGGTAAAAAGCGGCGAAGAAAAGGCAATTGCCGAAGAAAAAAAAGCCAAAGAAGAAAAAGCCCGGAAAGAAGAAATGGAAGCCGATGAAAAAAAACGTCAAGAGGAAGAAAGAAAAAAGCAAGAGGAACAATTACCAATGCCCAAAGGCAAAGTGCGAAGAAGCATTTTTTCGCCCAAAAAAATGGCCGAACGCCAGAACGCCGAAGTCCGACCATCATCGGGCAAGCATTAAATAAATTAAATAAACATTAAAATTAAAATCACTCCTTTAAAGCCAATTTCTTACTTCTTTGTATTTTTAAAAAAATAAAGTAAAATATCGTTTATGACAATTAATCCTAATGTCGCTATCATCGAGGCTCTGCCTGGTGTTGGCGGAGACGAAGCCAAAATCTGGATGAAAGAACTTCTTCTTTCTTATATTCGTCTGGCCGAAAGAAAAGATTTTAAATTTGTTTATCTTGATGACAATATTGTTAAAATTACTGGTGAGGGCGCCTTTTACCTTTATAAAAATGAAACCGGCGTTCACCGGGTCCAAAGGATTCCGGTGACCGAACGCCACGGCCGGATTCATACCTCGACCGCCATCATTGTTGTACTACCGCAGGTAATCCAATCTGATATCCAGATTAATCCCACTGATCTTGAATGGCAATTTTATCGAAGCGGCGGCCATGGCGGCCAAAATGTTAATAAAGTTTCCACCGCCGTCCGCCTAATCCACCGACCGACCGGCATCATTGTCACCGCCAGCCGGGAGCGCTATCAAGAAGCCAATCGGAAAATTGCTTATGAACTTCTATTAAGTAAACTCTACCAGTTAAATGAAGAAAAAAAGAAAGGCCTACTTCACTCCTATGTCAAAGATGTTGGCAGCGGCGAAAGAGCGGAAAAAATTCGCACTTACAATTTTCCCCAAAACCGACTGACCGATCACCGGTTAGGAAAAAGTTTTTATAATTTAGAACAAGTCATCGAAGAAGGTAAGTGGGAAAAAGTCCTTAATTACTCCCGACCTCAATAAATTGGCAATAATTTTATAGCCGCCAAAAAATATGATAAAAAATTAAAAATTATATGCTATAATTTATTTTTCATATGAAAAAGAATATTCACCCAAAATATTTTGATCAGGCCAAAGTCGTTTGCTCCTGTGGCAATACTTTTACCATCGGCTCGACCAAGGAGTCAATTACAGTTGAGGTCTGCAATCGTTGTCACCCTTTTTATACCGGCGAACACCGCTATCTTGATACCAAAGGCCGAGTAGATGCCTTTCAGAAAAAAGCGGCTGCCGCCGCCCAAATTAAATTAAAAAGGGGGAACAAAAAGGAAAAAAAGGAGTTAAAAGAAGAAAAAAGAGTAAAAAGTCTCAAAGAACTTTTAAGCGAAGAGTTGTAAAAACTATTTTTTATTGGTATAATTTTTTATTCACCAAGACTTGAGGTTGCCTTGACGACGGCATTAAAAATTTGCCTCAAGGAGATCCCGATTTTAATCGGGACAAGTGATCAACTATGAATCGACAAAAAAAACAATTAAAATTCCAGTCGCTGATCAAGTTTCTCGAAGATAACAAAAATTTTGTTATTATTAAATACGAGAAAACTCCCCATCTGGTTTTGGAAAAACTCCGCCGAGAGCTTAAAAAAACTCAAGCCAAACTAAAAATCACCAAAAACTCTCTTTTAAAAAAAGCCATTCATCGTTTATCGATGACCCGAAAAGATTTGTTAGAAGTCAAGAAAAAAATGTTTCCTATAAAAGAAAATTCGGCAATTATCGGATTGGCAAAAGATTATCTTCCCAGTTTAAACAGTTTTTTCAAATTCAGCCAAAACGAAAAAACTTTGTTTTTTAAATTTGGTCTTTTGGATGATAGTTTATTTGCCGCCGAGGACTTAAATCATCTGGCGGTCCTTCCCTCAAGAAATCAGCTATTGGCCAATTTAATCGGCTCTTTAAAAGCGCCGGCCAGCCGTCTTGTCTATGGAATGAAATTCAATATTAATAAATTAGTTTATATTTTAAAAAATAGAAAATAACTTTTTAAAAAGGGGGTGATTGACAATGACTGAAAAAAAATTATCAGAAAAAGTGGCTAAAATCGCCAAAGAAATTGAAGAATTAACTGTTTTGGAGACAGCAGAATTAGCCGAGTATCTGGAAAAGAAGTTTGGGGTTTCCGCCGCTCCGGTGGTTGCCGCCGCTCCTGCTTCAGGCAATGGAGAAAAAGCCGCTCCCGCTTCTGAAGAAAAATCTGTCTTTACTGTCGTTTTAAGCGATGCCGGTGCCAATAAATTAGCAGTTATTAAAGCGGTAAGAGAAATCAACGCTAATTTAGGATTGATGGAAGCTAAAAAATTAGTTGAATCCGCTCCCAAGGATTTATTGGTTGATGTCAAAAAAGAAGTGGCAGAAGAGGCAAAAAAGAAATTAGAAGCGGCAGGAGCCAAAGTGACTTTAAAATAATTAACCCTATCGGCAATAATTTTATTTTATGATCTATGGATAAATCGAAAAAATCAAGTTATGGAGCAGAATCTATTGTTGTTTTAGAAGGACTTGATCCGGTCCGTCGCCGGCCAGCGATGTATATCGGCACCACTTCACAGGCTGGCATTAATCACTGTTTAAATGAAATTGTCGATAACGCCATCGACGAAGCCTTGGCTGGCTACTGTCAAAATATTTTTATTATTATTGAAAAGAACGGTTATTTTACCGTCTACGACGATGGCCGGGGAATTCCGGTGGAAATGATTAAAAAATATAAGACTTCGGCTTTGGAGATTGTCATGACCAAACTTCATGCCGGTGGTAAATTTACTGCCGGCGCATATAAAATTTCCGGTGGGCTTCATGGAGTCGGTGCTTCGGTAGTCAACGCCTTGTCAGAGCATTATATTGTTGAGGTAAAAAGAGAGGGCAAACTTTATCGTCAGGAGTATCGCCGGGGCGTCCCTCTTTACAAAGTAAAACCAGTTAAAAATTCTGCCATTAATTTTCCTTTTAGCCAGGGGACAGGGGTTTCTTTTTTGCCTGACAAAGAAATTTTTAAGGAGACAATCGACCTTAATTATTCGCTATTTCGCAGACAAATTAAAGAAAGAGCTTATTTGATTAAAAATGTTTATTTTAAAATCAACAACCTTAAAACCGGCGAAAAAACCGCTTATTATTTCGACGGCGGTGTTTTGTCCCTTATCAAAGATATTAACCGCGGCAAAAAAGTTCTTCATCCGCCGATTTATATTAAAAAAACCGCTGACAATCGTGAATTGGAAGTCGCCATTCAGTACAATGATTCCATCGCCGAAAATGTCTATTCCTTTGTCAATGTTATCAATACCCATGAAGGCGGCACCCATCTAACTGGTTTTAGGATTGCTTTGACCAAATCGATTAATACCTATGCCAAAAAAGTTTTAAGTGAAAAAGATCTTGGCGAAGGTTTAACCGGCGAAGACGTCAAAGAAGGCCTGTCGGCCGTCGTCTATGTTAAAATGCCGGCGACCAATCTTCAGTTTGAAGGCCAGACCAAAACAAAACTGGGTAATTCAGAAATCCAGACATTTGTCCAACAAGCAGTCGCCGATTACCTGGATGTCTTTTTTGAAGAAAATCCCAAGATTGCCCGCGATATTTTATCAAAAGTTTTTTTGGCCCAGAGAGCCCGACTGGCTGCCAAAGCCGCCAAAGAAGCGGTCATCAGAAAAGGCGCTTTAGAGGGGTCAAGCCTGCCGGGGAAATTAGCTGACTGCCAAGAGAAGGATCCGGCTCTTTCCGAACTTTTTCTGGTCGAAGGTAATTCGGCCGGCGGCACCGCCAAACAGGGTCGAGACAGGCGCTTTCAAGCCATTCTTCCATTAAGAGGAAAAATTTTAAATACGGAAAGAGCTTATCTTGACAAAGTTTTAGCCTTTAAGGAAATTAAAGATTTGGTGATTGCTTTGGGGATGGGAATCGGTGAAACCATTGATTATAAAAAACTCCGCTACCACAAAATTATTATTATGACTGATGCTGATGTCGACGGTGAACATATCCGGACACTACTTTTGACATTTTTTTACCGCCATCTTCCTCAAATCATCACCAACGGCCATTTATATATTGCCCAACCTCCTCTTTATAAAATTCAAGCGGGTAAAAAAGTCAGTTATGCCTATTCTGAAGAGGAAAAAGAGAAAATTATTCAATCTTTAGGAGAACAAGCGAAAAACGCCATTGTGCAACGCTACAAAGGTTTGGGTGAAATGAATCCCGAACAACTTTGGGAGACGACGATGAACCAGGAAAACCGGATTTTAAAACAAGTGACTATCGAAGATGGTCAAGAAGCTGATTATGTTTTTTCGATGTTGATGGGCGAAGAAGTGCCGCCAAGGAAAAAGTTTATTATCACTCATGCCAAAATGGCCAATCTGGATATTTAAAAATTGATGTTTAAAAATTATAATTTATTAATAATTTTATAAACTTATGATAAATTTTATTTTAACTTATGCCGTCCAGACGGTGATTGTCATTTCTCTTCTGTCAATTTTTTATGGACTGTTTTTAACCTGGCAAATTCTGAAAATGCCGCGAGGCGACCAAAAAATGAATAGCATTGCCGATGCGATTGCCGAAGGAGCGACCGCTTACCTTACTCGTCAATATAAAGTTGTCAGCCTTATTGGTGTGGTAATCGCTTTGCTTCTTTATTTTATTTTTGGTTTGACGACCACGTTGGGTTTTTTGATGGGAGCAGTCTTTTCCGCCATCGCTGGTGTTGTCGGGATGAATGTCGCTGTCCGCAGTAATATCCGCACCGCTCAAGCGGCAAAAAAAGGTTTAAACGAAGCTTTTTCTCTGGCTTTTTCCGGCGGATCAGTCACCGGTTTTATGGTCGCTGGTCTGGCTCTTTTGGCGGTCGCCGGTTTTTATACTTTTTTGGCCGCTTTCAGTAAAAATAGCCCTCCCAATCTTCAACCAATGATTGCTTTGGGTTTTGGCAGTTCATTAATTTCCGTCTTTGCCCGGTTGGGAGGCGGAATTTATACCAAATCAGCTGATGTTGGCACCGATATGGTTGGTAAAATTGAAAAGGGGATTCCCGAAGATGACCCGAGAAATCCAGGGGTTATCGCTGATCTTGTCGGCGATAATGTCGGTGATGATGCCGGGATGGCGGCTGATCTTTTTGAGACTTATGTTGTCACCGCCGTCGCTGCCATGATTTTAGGCAGACTGTCTTTTCCCAATACCCAAACTGTGATTGTTTATCCGCTGCTTATCGGCGCCATTTCAATTTTAGCCAGTCTTTTGGGAGCAAAATTTGTCAGGCTTTCAGGCCAACAAATAATGATGGCGCTTTATCAAGGACTGACCGCCACGGCACTTTTTTCTCTGGTTGGTTTTTATCTGGTAACCAAATGGCTGTTTCCCCACGGAATCTACGCCCAAAAGTTGATTTCAGGTAATAATCTTTTCTATACCTCGGTAATCGGTATTGTTTTGACATATGGAATGGTGATTATTACCGAATATTTCACCTCCAAAAAATATCCGCCGGTAAAAAAAATTGCCCAGGCCTCAACCACTGGCCATGGGACAAATATTATTGCCGGTCTGGCCAACTCAATGAAATCAACTCTTTCACCGATTTTGTTGATTTCTATTGCCATATTGGTTGCTTATCATTGGGCTGGTCTTTATGGAGTGGCGATGGCGGCGATGAGTATGCTTTCCCTGACCGGAATTGTTATTTCGATCGACGCCTTTGGCCCGATTACTGATAATGCTGGCGGAATTATCGAAATGACCGGTCATCCGGAAAAAGTCAGGCGAGTCACCGATGCTTTAGACGCCGTTGGCAATACCACCAAAGCGGTGACTAAAGCCTATGCAATCGCTTCGGCCGGATTAGCCGCTCTGGTTCTTTTTGCTAGTTATACCCAGGAACTTGGTCGGGGCCTAAAAACTGTTGCCGACAATTTTTCCTTATCTGACCCAACCGTCCTGGTTGGTCTTTTTATCGGTGGTGCTTTGCCTTATATTTTTGCCGCTTTGGCGATGGAGTCGGTAGGTAAAGCCAGTATGGCGATCGCCAATGAGGTTAGAAGGCAGTTTAAAGAAATTAAAGGTATCCTTACCGGCCAAAAAAAGCCCGAATACGGCCGAGCGGTAGATATTGTCACCAAAGCCGCTATAAAAGAGATGATTATGCCAACTTTGATTACTATTGCGGCGCCAATTCTTGTCGGCTTTCTTTTGGGTAGCCGGGCATTGGGCGGCTTACTGGTCGGTTCGATTATCACTGGTTTGTTTGTCGCCATCTCGATGACTACCGGCGGCGCCGCCTGGGACAATGCCAAAAAATATATTGAAGAAGGTAATTTCGGCGGCAAAGGCAGTTTCAGCCATCAGGCGGCTGTCACCGGCGATACCGTCGGCGATCCTTATAAGGATACTGCCGGTCCGGCGATTAATCCAATGATCAAGGTGTTAAATATCGTCGCTTTGCTGATTGCCCCGTTTTTGGGTTAATTTTTTACTAACTTGATAAAACTATGACGACAAATGAAAGCAAACAAACTGAAATTACCGCCGAAATGAAGCGGGCTTATCTTGACTACGCTATGTCGGTGATTGTCTCCCGGGCGCTGCCCGATGTTCGTGACGGTTTAAAACCGGTTCATCGGCGGATATTATACGCGATGTATAAAATGGGTTTGGGTGCCTCCGGCCATTATTCCAAATCGGCCAAAATTGTCGGTGAAGTCTTGGGTAAATATCATCCTCACGGCGACGCACCGGTTTATGAAGCGTTGGCCCGCTTGGCCCAAAATTTTTCCATGCGCTATCCTTTGGTTAAAGGTCAAGGTAATTTTGGTTCGATTGACGGCGACCCACCGGCGGCCATGCGTTATACCGAAGCAAAACTGACTAAATTAGCTGAAGAATTACTTCAGGATATTGATAAAGAGACTGTTCCTTGGCTTAATAATTTTGATGCTACTTTAAAAGAACCGGCTTACTTACCGGCCAAACTGCCTAATCTTTTGCTCATGGGTGCCGAGGGAATTGCCGTTGGTATGGCCACTAAAATCCCCCCCCATAATCTTTCCGAAGTAGTTGACGCTCTTTGTGCCACCATTGACAAAGCCAAGTTAATTAATGATCAAAAAAGTCAGGCCACTGAAGATAAAAAAAAGCCGGTCAATCAAGATCCTAATCCCAACAATCTTATTTTCAATATCGAAATTGATGAATTACTCCAATTTATCAAGGGGCCGGATTTTCCCACCGCCGGTATTATTTATGGCTTTAATGATATTAAACAGGCCTATGCGACAGGCAAAGGAAAAATTTTAATTAGAGGAAAAATTGATGATGAAGAATTAAAAAATGGTCGGCGGGCAATTATTGTTAAAGAAATTCCTTATCAGGTCAATAAATCGGTTTTGGTCGAAAAAATTGCCAAGCTGGCTAATGACAAAAAAATTGTCGGCATTGCCGACTTGAGGGATGAGTCCGACCGAGAAGGTATCCGGATTGTCATTGAGCTTAAAAGAGATGCCTCCTATAAAAAAGTTTTAAATAATCTTTTTAAATATACTGAATTACAGACCTCTTTCCCGATTAATATGGTGGCTTTGGTCGATGGCGTTCCCCAAACTCTTTCTTTAAAATCCGTCCTTGAACTTTATCTTAAACACCGGGTAATGATTATTACCAAAAGATCAAAGTTTGAATTAGCCCAAGCCAAACACCGGGCCCATATTCTTGAGGGCTACCTAATCGCTTTAGATCACATTGATGAAGTTGTCGACATCATCAAAAAATCAAAAGACGAGGCCGAGGCAAAAGTAAAATTAATTAAAAAATTTTTCCTCTCGGAAATTCAGGCGCAAGCGATTCTTGATATGCAATTAAAAAGATTGACTGGTCTTGAAAAAAACAAAATCAAAGAAGAATTAGCTGAATTAAAAAAGACAATCAGTTATCTGGAAAATCTTCTTAAAGATATTTTCAAAATTCTCAAAGTGATTAAAGACGAATTGCTTCTTTTAAAACAAAAATATGGAGACGAAAGAAAAACCCAGGTTATCAAATCAAAACCGGGAGAAATTACCGATGAACAACTTATTGAAAATAAAGAAGTGATTGTAGTTTTGACCCGGGAAGGCTATATCAAGCAGGTTCCCCGGGAGACTTTCCGCGTCCAAAATCGGGGCGGCAAAGGGGTAACCGGCATCGAGACCAAAGAATCCGACAATGTTTATTACATTACCACGGCGATGACCCATGATTATATGCTTTTTTTCACCAATCTTGGCCGGGTATTTCAAAACCGCGTCTGGGACATTCCTCAAGGATCGCGAACTGCCAAAGGCAAAGCGATTGTCAATCTTTTGTCGTTGCGGCCGGAAGAAAAAGTCACTTCGATTTTGACTTACGGCAATCATTTGGAGGAAGAATTAGCCAAATCTTTTGTTATTATGTTTACCAAAAAAGGGACAGTGAAAAAGACACCTTTTTCCGACTACGCCAATATCCGAAGCAACGGCATCATTGCTATTAGATTAGAAAAAGATGATGAATTACTTTGGGTAAAAATGACCGACGGCCAAAAAAACGCCATCATCGCCACCAAACAAGGAAAAGCGATTGTTTTTAAAGAAAAAGAAATTAGGCCAACCGGCCGTTCTTCAAAAGGGGTCAAAGGGATCGAATTAGCGGCCGGCGATCAGGTGGTGGCCGCCGATGTCTTTTCCGATAAAGAATTCAAAAAGAATATTCTGGTTATCGGCGAGCGGGGGATCGGCAAAAAGACCATTCTATCTCTTTTCCGGGGTCAGCATCGAGGCGGCAAAGGCGTTAAAGTCGCCACCATTGATAAAAAATTTGGCCAAATTGCTTTTGCTCAGCTAATCAACGAAGGCGATACCACTGCCATTATCACCAGCGCCCACGGTCAGATTGTCAAAATTCCTCTGGCGGCAATTCCCTCCCGTTCAAGATCGGCCAAAGGCGTCATTCTTATGCGTTTTTCCGACCCGGCCGATAAAGTTGTCAGCGCCACATTCATTTAAATTTTCTCTTTTTTCTGGTATAATATCGTATTCATTTATGAAAATTCCTGGTCAACAAATTGCCAGGTTTCTGGAAAGAATCGAAAAAAAAGAGATCCGGAAACTTAACAAAGAAAAGAGAAAAAAATTGACCTTAGCGGTTGTCTTGGTCGGCAATTCTCCCGAGCAGCTTTCATTTGTCAAAATTAAAAAAAAATTGGCCAAAAAATTGGCAATCAAATTCGACTTAATCCACCTCAAAAGAACTCCTTCTTTTGAAAAATTTATGCATCTTGTCAAAGAAAAGGCGGTCGATGCCAAAACCGGCGGGATAATCATCCAACAACCGCTGCCAAGCCAGTTGCAAACCGATTGTCTTTACGATTTTTTGCCCCTCGATAAAGAAATCGAGGGCCATCACCGAAAAACTAGTTTTTTACCGCCGATTGGCCTTGCCACAATCACTTTATTAAAATATGTTTTCGCCAATGGAAAAATCGACAGCCATTTGTTAGTTGATCCTAAAGCCGATCGGACCCTGATGAAAAGAGCTTTAAGAAACAAAAAAGTTGTCCTTTTGGGCCGGGGCTTTACCGGCGGCCGACCGGTTGGCAAAACCCTTTCATATTTTGGCATTAATTTTATCAATGTCAATTCGGCTACCCCCAATCCCACCGAATATCTCAAACAAGCCGATATTATCATTTCCGCTGTAGGTAAGAAAGTAATTTCGCCGGAGATGCTAAAACCAGGAGTGGTTTTAATTAATGTCGGCTTAAGAAGAGAAGGCAACCAGTTAAAAGGCGATTATGAAGAAAAAGAAATTCAAAAAATCGCCAGTTATTATACGCCGACTCCCGGCGGCATCGGCCCTTTAGATAGCTTATATCTTTACCACAACCTAATCCAGGCAGTAAAACTGCAAAAATAAATTCATTGGCCATCAACTTCGACCCCCGCGGTCAAACCTGGCCCGGCCCGACAATCCACCCATAATTTAACCGATTCTTAATGACTTTAACTAATTTGAATAATTTTATGGACTAATTTAATTGATTTTAGTTTAAACTTTAAAAAGGGTGAAAATTTTTTATAATAATAAATTACCTAATTTATAAAAATTGATGAAAATTTTTGTTGTTACCGGCCAGACGGCGACTGGCAAAACCAAGTTAGCTTTTAATATCGCCAAAAAAAATAAAGGAGATCTGATCAACTGCGATTCAAGGCAAATTTATAAATATCTAGATGTGGTCACCGGAAAAGATATCGATAAAGATTGGCGATTTATCAGCATTAAAAAAAGTGGCCATTTTGACATCGGCTATTATCAAAAGATGACCAAAACAGTCGCCCAAAAAAGTATCAACGATTTTAAAAATCAATTACCCGACTATCCAAAAATTTGGCTCTACGATATAATCACACCCAATCAGTCTTTCTCCTCCTATGATTATGTCCAATGCGCCAATTATGTCATCGATTATCTTCTTAACCAAAAAAAGACTCCGGTTATTGTCGGCGGCAGTTATTTTTATTTAAAACACCTCCTTTACGGAATCGAAACGGAAAAAATTCCTCCCGATTGGAATTTAAGAAAAAATTTAGCTCGAAAAAAAGTAAAAGAACTGCAGAAAATTCTTTTAACTATCGATCCGGCTACTTATCAAAAATTAAATCATAGCGATTTAAATAATCCCCACCGCCTAATTCGCAAAATCGAAATTGCCTCTGCCAAAAATCAACTGCCTCTTAAGCCTTCCTCCCGGCCTCAAGGTCTAATTTTTCAAAAGGGTTATTCAATAAAAATCTATGGCTTACGCTTCAAAAAAAAGGCTGATTTAGTTTCGGCGATCAAAAAAAGGATTGAGCAAAGATTGGCTAAAGGCGCTCTAAACGAAGCAAAAAAGATATTAAACATGGGTTTTCAGACATCTGATTCTGGATTAAAAACTATCGGCTATCAGCCGCTTTTTGCTTATTTAAATCACCAAATTTCTTTAAAAGAGGCGATCAATCGATGGCAAACCGCCGAAGTTCAATATGCTAAAAGGCAGGAAACTTTTATGAAAAAGGATAAAAATATTATCTGGCGTCAACTATAATCCCCGCCATCAAGGTTGACCCCCGCGGTCGAACAAAGGTTGGCCCGATAAATTTAATTTATTGTTATAATAGTCTATTTAAACGATTCTGCCGACTTTGGCTAATTTAAAGATCGCTTTAGACGATTACGAAGAGGCTAATTTAACCATTCTTTTTAAACAGCTTTAAAAATGCCTCCTTGGGAATTTCCACCCGGCCGATCATTTTCATTTTTTTCTTTCCCTCTTTTTGTTTTTCCAAAAGTTTGTCTTTGCGGGTTCTATCACCGCCGTATAATTTTTTTGTCACATCTTTTCGGAAAGGAGCAATTCTTTCCGAAGCAATAATTTTTCCTTTAAATTTTGCCTGTACCCTGACTTCAAACTGCTGCCGGGGAATGACTTCCCTTAATCTTCGGGTTAAAAAAACCGCCCTTGACTGGGCTCTTTCTTTAACAACAATTTCAGAAAACTCGGCTACCGGGTCATTATTAAGCAAAATTGTCAACCGGTCGGCCTCGACCTTTTCATAACGCAAAAATTCCCAATCCAAAGAAGCAAAGCCCGAACTGACACTTTTCAGATTATCAAAAAAATCATTGATCAACTCTGACATTGGCATTTCGTAAAAAAGAGAGATTTGGTTTTTATTATCCATCGTTAAAAATTTAGCCCGGTAATCCTCGCAAAGTTTCATCACCGCCCCCAAATATTGATTGGGCGTCAAAATCATCACTTTGACATAAGGTTCGGCAAATTGACCACCGACAATTTTATATTCCACTTGAGGAGGCGTTAAAACTAAATTTAAATTAAATTCCCGCTCCAGTCTTTCCCGGACAACATCGGCATGCAAAAGACCAAGAAAACCGACCCGAAATCCGGCTCCCAAAGCCTGGCTATAAATTGGGGAAAAAGTCAAAGAAGAATCATTAAGATAAAGTTTTTCTAAAGCCTTTTTTAAATTAGGATATTCGGCCGTATCCAAAGGAAAAATTGAAGCAAACACCATTGGTTTGACTTTTTTATAACCGGGCAGGGGAGTAGCCAAATCATTTTTCGCCACCATCGTGTCGCCGACCTTGACTTGATGAATATCTTTAAGATTGGTGACAACATAGCCGATATCGCCGGCAAAAATTCCCTCGTTACTTTTTAGTTCTGGGCTAAAATAACCGGTTTCCATCACCTCAAAATCATAACCACTGTTACAAAGCTTTATCTGGTCTTTTTTTTTGATCTTCCCGGAAAAAACCCGGATAAAAGCGATCACCCCCCGGTGAGAATCATAATAAGAATCAAAAATAAGCGCCCGAATTCTTTCTTCATCTTTGACCATCATTCGATCGCTAATTTCTTTTTTTATGCTGTCCTCTCCGCCGGGAATTTTTTCAATCACCGCCTCAAGCAGTTTCCTCACTCCGTATCCTGTTTTTGCCGACACTTCAAAGATTTCCTCTGGCTTTATTCCTAAAAAATCAGCAATTTCTTTTTTTGTTCCTTCAATATTGGCGCTCGGCAAATCGATTTTATTTATCGCCGGAATGATGACTAAATTTTTTTCCAAAGCCTTATAGGCATTAGCTATCGTCTGTGCCTGAATTCCTGAAGTGGCATCAACCAAAAGAATTACTCCCTCAACACAAGCCAAAGTCCGGTCAACCTCATAAGAAAAATCAACATGACCAGGAGTATCGATTAAGTTAAGGATATAGGAATTATAAACCATTTTTACCGGCGCCAACTTTATCGTGATCCCCCGTTCCCGGGAAATCGGATTCCGGTCCAAAAACTGCTCCTCATGAGCGCCTATCCTGACGACACCGGTTATCTCCAGAAACCGATCGGCCAAAGTACTTTTCCCATGGTCCACATGAGCAATAATGGCAAAATTTCGGATATTTTTCATCAAAACTTATTATAACACACCTACGAGGTGTGTTTTTTGGCTTAAAAACAATCTTTTTATTCACTTCTCTTATTTGTGTTATACTCAAAAAATGAGGAAAAAGATCTTGTTTCTTTTGATTTTATTTTGTTTTTTTTGTTTTTTTTAGTAATTATCCTCAAATTAATTTACCAGATTAATTCATTAAAAAAATCAAACTTAACCCATGCTGATGAGCTGCAAAAAATCAAAAAAGATCTTCAGGTTATGAAATCACGCGACGAATACAAAATTAATCAAAATCTTACACAAGAACTTAAAAATATCGAAACTACCTATGACCAGGCAGTAAAAACCTATGAGTCTCTTCTCGATTTAAAAACCTTGACCAAAAAAACTGAAAAATTAGATATTCAGTTTGCCCAAATTTTGACTTGGCTGTCCCAACGCAATTTTTCTTCTGCTGAAGCCGGTTTAAAATTATTATCTGATCAAATTCGCCAAGACAGGCAAAAAATCGTCTCCTCTTTTCAGCTCCCCAAAAATGCTGTGGAAAGCAATAATCCGCCCGGGGCGGGTTTTAGCCAACAAATCGTTAAAACCGAAATTGGCAATTTTTTAGTTGATATCGTCGCCGCCGACCTTAATTCAACCAGAGTAATCGTCGACACCGCTTCTGATTCCGACTGCCACAACGATTGTCCGGTCCTTCCCTTAGCCGAATATATCAATCGTTCCGGCGCTTTTGCCGGCATAAACGGCTCTTATTTTTGTCCGGCCGAATATCCCTCTTGCAGCGACAAAAAAAATCTTTTGATACTCTTTTGATGAATAAAAATAAAATTTATATCAATTCTGATAACAATGTTTATAGTACTGTCCCGGCGGTAATTTTCTCAGGCAATTCTGCCCGCTTTGTCAGCCGGTCGCTAGAGTGGGGAAGAGATACTGCTGTTGACGCCGTTTTGGCGATGCAACCGCTTCTGGTTTTTCAAGGAAATATTGTCTTTGGCGGCGATAATGAAATAAAACACGGTGCTAAAGGCAATCGAAGTTTTGTCGCCAATAAAGGTTCATTTGTTTATATCGGCGTTGTTTTTAATGCCAATGTTGCCGAATCCGCCAGAGTTTTGGCAGCTTTGGGAATGGAAAATGCTTTAAATCTCGACGATGGCGGCTCAACCGCCCTTTGGTATAATGGTTATAAAGTTGGTCCTGGCCGAAATCTACCAAACGCCCTTCTTTTTGTCAGAAAATAATAAATATTTTTTGCCATAAAGTTTGACCGCGGGGGTCGAACTAGTATTAAGAAACTGCCTCCCACGAACTCACGTTCGGGGTTTCAAGTCAAGTATTATGAATTTAAAAATTAGCCCCTAATTAGCCCCTAATATATTTTAAAAATATAAATCCAATTCAATATCACACCCGATTTGCCTATAGGCTTAACATCCCCACTCACTACAATTAATTAATTAATTGTAGTGAAGCTAGATCAAAAAATTTTGAAAAATAGCAGGGGGTTAATTTTGTTGATTTCAATATTTTGAAACATTGTAATTAACTTTTGTCGTTTTCGCTTGCCGAAAATTTATTTGGCTACTTGACTCCACTTGAAGAATAAAGGTTTTTATATTTAACATTTAATTTTGGTTGTTGAACCTTTAACTATTGCTGTTTGACAAGCGCAAACGATATTTGTTTAAAGTTCGGCGTTGAAGGTTGGCTGAAAGTTAAAGCTTTGATTATCTAAAGCCCTTAAAACTTTAATGATTATAAATCGAATACGCCGCTTCTTCGTCGCCGTGGGTAAGAGAGATTTTTTTGGTTTCAGTCATGGAACCATAGCCATACATGGTATTATTGGCATATAAATTATCATATTCGTCACCCAAGCCAATCCAATGCCCTAACTCATGAGTCAAAATATCTT
This sequence comes from Microgenomates group bacterium, assembly GCA_029906985.1. Taxonomy (GTDB): domain Bacteria; phylum Patescibacteriota; class Microgenomatia; order UBA1406; family GWC2-37-13; genus JARYMT01. The sequence continues at coordinate 68,618 of JARYMT010000002.1, forward strand.
CGGCGTCATAATAATTTTCATAAGCGCAATTTGTCGAGCCGCCGCTCCAGTTCCAGGGAAATTTCCTGTTCATAATAGTATCAATATCAATCACCAAACCGTTTTCCGGGTAATAACGAATATAGGTGACCGCCAAAGCCGAACTCGAAGTCCGGCCCCAGGCAATTAAATTTATCCCGTCCAAACTTTGGCGCGATACATTAGTATCCTTATCTCTGGTAAAGATGATTTTATTGCCGGTCGCTTTGGACCAGCTCTCAAAATCATTTGCGGCCATAATGGCCAAGTTTTCCGAACCAACCGAAGAAGGAACAGAACTTGGATTAAGATTATATTTCCACTGAACAGGCAAAATCCAAGGACCGGTTGAAACTACTGCGCTAGATTGAGGATCATCTAAACCACAAGTTAATTTAGGAGTCGGGGTAGGCAATCGGCCGGGTTTTTCCGGCTTTGTCCGATGGACAAAAACTCTGACTTTGACCCCCGGATGCTCCGGATCGTCATAAACTCCGTCTTTTTCAGGTACTTCTTTTGCGGAAGAATTGGAAAAATTTTTTTGGTCGGCTTTAACCGGCCAATTTAAAATAAAAATTAAGACAAAAGTTAAAAAAATTGCCAGTTTTAAAAAATCCCTTATAGTTTTCATAAAAATTTCATAAAAAAAATTATCCGAAAGTCAATTTTTTTCTTAAAATAACTTTAAAATATTAATTGGCTTTTGTCAACTTGGCTAAATTAAACACCTAATCAAAGCGTGTCAAACCGCCGCTAAACTATATCGGCGAACAATCGCTCCAGTTTCTTGAAAATCCGGTGGCAAAAAATAAAAATCAGAATCGACACCAAAGCGGCAATGGCCAAGCTCTGCCAGTTTGGCCAGTTGCCGCCAAGCAGAACCTGCCGGTAGGCATTGATCAACACCGACATCGGATTGAGCTGAAAAATTATCCGATATCTGGCCGGAAAAAATTCGACCGCGTAGACAACCGGCGTTAAATAAAACCATAAAGTTATGATCAAATTTACCAGATATTGAATATCCCGGTAAAAAAGATTAAGGGCTGACAAAAGCAGCGACAATCCATAAGTAAATATAAACTGGATTAGAAAAATCAAAAAAAAGATGATCATAAAACCGGTAAACGGCACCTGATAAAAAATCATCAACAGAAGAAATATAATTGAAGCTAAGAAAAAATCAAATGTCTTGGCCAAAAGGGTGGCGATCACCAAAACTTCCCGAGGAAAATAGATTTTTTTTATCAGGGAGGCGTCGCTGACAAAAACTCCCATCGATGACTGAAGCGAAGCTACCATAAATGTCCAGGGCAAAAGGCCGGCGTAAATAAAAAGCGGGTAGGGGACGCCGAAATTTCCAAAGCGGAGGATTTTAGAAAAAACAAAACTCATGATAATCATTTGAAAAAATGGATTTAAGATTATCCAAAAAAATCCTAAAAACGACTGTTTATATCGGGCTTTTATTTCCCTAAGGGTAAGTTTTTTTATCAATGGCCAGTAATTTAACATAAAAAAATTTTTTTAACCCGTTGCGGAAAAATTTTTAACTTAAGGTTATTCTCAAATTTTGTAAATACCTTCCGATTGCCTCCTCAGCCTTGCCGTCGTATTCTACTCTTCCTCCTTGAAGATAGATAACCCGCTGGCAAAATTTTTTCACCAGTTCCAGGCTGTGGGAGACAAAAATTATTGTCACTTTTTTTTTCTTGAATTCCTCCATTTTGGCAAGGCATTTTTTTTGAAATCCGATATCGCCGACCGCCAAAATTTCATCAACCAAAAGGATCTCCGGCCGGGAAAAAATTGCCACTGAAAAAGCCAGTCTCATAAACATCCCCGATGAATAATATTTCACCGGCGTATAAATAAAGTCCATTGGTATCTCGGAAAAGGCGACAATTTCCGAAAATTTTTCCACCAGATATTTCTCCTTCATTCCCAAAATCACCCCGTTTAAAAAAATGTTTTCTTTGCCCGAAAGTTCCGGATGAAAACCGGCCCCCAACTCAATCAGTGGTGAAATTCTTCCTTTGACTCTGACTTTGCCCGCAGTTGGCGAAGAAACCTGGGCAATCAATTTTAAAAGAGTTGATTTTCCGGCGCCGTTTTTACCGATCACCCCGACGGTTTCGCCTTTTTTTATCTTTAGATTGATATCTTTCAGGGCATCGATTCTTTCAATAGTTTTTTTTCGGGTAAAAAGCGCCTGAAAAAATTCTTTTAATGTTTTTTGGTGAAAAAGGGGATAATTTTTATAGACATGATTAAAACTAATCGCCCAATCTTCTTCCATAATCAAATTTTATCAAATTGCCTTTAAAAAAAATCAACAAAGTTTGACCCCACGCGGTCTAATCGATCAAACACCTTAGCCGGATTAATAGATTGTTCTTTTTGTTAAAATATTTCTTATGTCTTTTAAAAAATTTCTCCCCATTGCCTTTTTTTTTATCAGTTTTTTTCTTTTATCTTTTAAACTTTCCCAATCGGTCTTTTTTGAAGGTGATTTGGCCCGTGACCTTTATGAGATTGAAAAAATCAGCTTTGGCGATATTACTTTGCTTGGACCTAAAGGTAGTTTTGGAGGAATTTACACAGCTCCTTATTACTATTACTTATTTTTACCAGCATTTTTACTAACTGGTAGAAGTATTAAAGGCGTAATATTTTTTAACGCGCTTTTGTTTTCTTTTATTATTGCTTTTTTGTCTTATTTTTTTATCTTAAAATTCAAAAAACCATCTTCTCTTCTCGCTCCTTTATCACTTATGCTTTTTCCTTTTTTTATTTTTTCCGGCCGCAACCCCGGCAATGGTTTTTCTCATATTCCTTTTTTTATTTTATTTTTATCTCTGGTTTATTTTTTTGATATTAATAAATTTAATTTTCTAAAAATCTTAAGTTTGGGTCTTTTGTTTGGGTTTATAATCTCAATGCAGTTTTCTTATTTTCCGCTGGTTATACCAATCTTGCTATTTCTGTTTTTTATTTTTAAAGATAAGAGAAGTTTTTTTGTCTTCTTATGCGGGGTTGGTCTAGCTTTTTCTCCGCTTTTTCTTTTTGAAATTAAAAACCATTTTATAATGCTTAAAAATACTTTTGTTGACCGCTCATATCTTTCATTTGTCGAAAATAAAAATCTCCCTCACGGAGTCAAACTTAGTAAAAATCCTTTTAGTAATTTAGGTTTTTTATTTAATCAATTATCTTTTTATTTAAACTTTAATTCAATTTTAATTATCCTTTTTATTTTCTTCTCAATATTTTTTACAAAAAAAACAAGGTTGAAACTTTTAAATTTTTTTGTTATTTTCTCCTTTTTTATTTTAGTTTTTTTGCTTCGTTTTCAATATTCCTTTCATTATCTTTTGCCTTTTTTAACATTTTTAAGCTTTTCTTTTTTAATCACTCTTATTGAATTAAAAATAGAAAAATTTATCTTGCCGGTTGTTTTAATTTTTTTGATTTTTAATTTTTCAAAAAGCTATTATCAAAAAGCGTCAAGATCCTATGATAAAGTTGGGAAGAGGGTAGAAAAAATTTTGGCCAAAAATTGGTTTAAAAAAGATGATAAGTTAAATGTTTTGTTTTTGCGCTCTGATGACGCCCCCACTCCCGCCGGTTTTGAATACCGGTTTTTCCTTTTGAAAAACGGGTATAAAACTTTAGACCAGTTTAGTTACAGTATTTCAGACAAACTTCTTCTTATTTCAGAAAAACCAGATATTAATCTAAACAAAATCAAAAACTGGGAGCTTTCCGAGTTCAATCCATCAAAAGCCAGATCAATAAAAACTTATAAAATAGATGGTGGTGTAATTATTTATTTTCTAGAAAAATAGTTGAGATTTTGCATTTTGATTTTCCATTCGCATATTCGCCTCATTCGCATTCATTCGCAGATTCGTATCATTTTAACCAAATAACTAATAACCAATAACCAATAACGTATTCTCTCTACTTTCTGACTTATTCACTCTTGACATTTTTGAAAAAACTGTTATTCTTAAACTATAAGTAGAAAAAATTACCACCATCAGTCTATATTTATGAAAAACATTGTCTTAGAATTATATAAAAAAAAACAAACTGTCTTTACTTTTAAAGAACTGTATTTAATGTTTCCAGATTTAAAAAAACAGTCGCTAAAAGATAAATTAAGATATGCAGTAAAGACAAAAAAATTGCTTCGACTCCGTAAGGGGGCATATGCTAAAACTAATTTTAATTATTTTGAACTTGCCAATAAAATATATACTCCATCATATATTAGTCTTGAAACCGTTTTAAAAAAAGAGGGAATTATTTTTCAAGAAATCTCCCAAATAACTCTTGTATCCTATATCACTAGAAAAATTAAAATTAATGACGTTATTTTAAACTATCGAAAGATAAAAGATCAAGTATTAACTAATAAACAAGGAATAATTGAAATTGACAATTACTTCATTGCCAGCAAGGAAAGAGCCTTTTTAGACGCTTTATTTTTATTTAAAGACTATCATTTTGATAATTTAATGCCCCTTGATTTTAAAAAAATTTTCCAAATGGTAAAAATTTATAAAAATAAGGCTTTAGAAAGTAGAGTAAAAAAATATTACAAAATTTATCAAAAAGATTATGCTTGAAAAACAAAAACATCAAACAATTTTAATCAAAATTATTAAAGAAATTTATTCTGATACTGATTTGGCTAAAAACTTAGGTTTTAAAGGAGGAACCGCCCTTTTTTTATTTTACAATCTACCCAGACTTTCTTTAGATTTGGATTTTAATCTAATCAATCCAGAAAAAAAAGATTTTGTTTTTCAAAAATTAAAAACAATCCTTGAAAAATTTGGACAACTTGAAGAAGCAACTGAAAAACGATTTAGTTTATTTTTTTTAATAAATTATGAAAAATATCAAAGAAAAATAAAAATCGAGGTTTCAAAAAGAGCTATTCATCCTAATTATGAAGTAAAAAATTACCTTGGCATACCTGTTCTTGTGGCTGATAAAAAAGGACTGGCCACAGAAAAATTAGCTGCTTTTTTAACAAGAAAAACTTTTGCTAGTCGTGATCTTTTTGATTTGTGGTTTATTTTAAAAAATGACTTTCCTTTTGATAAAGAATATCTAAAAAAACAAACTAATTTTGATCTAAAAACCGCCTTAAAAAAAACCAAAGAAAAACTTAAAAAAATAAAATCAATCCAGCTTCTTCAGGGAATAGGGGAGTTGATTGAAGTAAAACAAAAAGATTGGATAAAAAACAAACTAAAATCAGAAGTTGAATTTTATCTTAACCTCTATCTTCAAAATTTAAAATAAACCTAAATTAGATCAATTTATTTTTCACTCGTTACACGCCTGCCCTAAAGTGATCTTCGATCTACTTCAGGGTTCCACGTTATACGTTCTAAGTTATACATTTCTGCTGATTCCAACCGATTTTAACTAATTTCAACCGATTTCAACCTATTTTAACCAAATAACTAATAACGTTTTTTTTGAATTTTACACATTAATATTTATTTATAAAATCAATAAGATAATCAAAGAAGTTGTTTAATTTTTCTCTTTCAGAAAATGTCACAAAAGGCTTTAAATCTTTTACAAAATCATTCTTATTAAGTTTTTTTAGTTTTTGTTTAATCATATCAAAGTTAAATTTTTCAATATCATAGTATCTTAATTTTTCCAAAACCAATTTTTCATCAATTTCAATATTTTGATTTAAAAGAAACCAAAGATCATATAGATCTCGACCAACAGTTCTTGTTAGAAAAGCTCTAATTTTTTCGGCCAATAACTCTTTTTTTTCCGGATGATAAACATATGATCGAAAAATCACTGGAAAATCGGTTTTTATAATCGATTTAGTTTTATAAAAGATTTTTTCTCTAAATGAAAAGTCTAAATTAATAAAAACCGGAAAAGATGCCACTTTTAAATTTTCATATGTAAGTAAATATTTTTTGCCAACGATAGTTTTTCTTTCTTTAAAAGATACAAACTCTTCTTTTTCTAATAATTTAAAGAAACTATTAATAAATTTGTCAAAATTACCCTCATTCATTTCAATTGTAAAATCCAAGTCTTCAGAAAATCTAGGTGAATTAAAAAGAAAATGAATGGCAGTGCCTCCTTTAAAAAATATTTTTTGGCTTTTTTCAAAATCATAAAACCGGCTTAAAAAATATAACTGAATATATTCTCGCAAAATTGCTGTTTCATTAATTTTATGTTTTTTAACCAATGAAAAAATTTGATCTTTATTAATCATATTATTTTTGTTTTTTTAGATAGTTCTTTGATAATTTTTAAAAATTGTCTTGTCTTTGGATAATTTTCTAAATATTCCTTAAAAATTGTTTTTTTTAATTTTGATAGATCTAATTCCTCAAAATTTATTTTTTTTATTCCTTTTGAAACAAAATACAATTGATCAAGTAAAGCTTTTTCTAAATTAGCAATTAAATAATTATTTATTAGCTCATATCCGAAAAAAAGATTTTTTGATAGTCGAGAATAAGAAAAAATTTTTTCACCATATTTTTTGATTCGGGTTTTTTTTATTGTTGCTGATGTTATCTCATATGGAAATTGTGAAATTACTCCCCAAAAGTTTAATGCTGTTTCAAATGAAATATATGAAGGAACCAATAAAAAATTTGCCAATTCAAAATCAGAAATATTAGCTTTAGCTAAAATATATTTATCTCTTTCTATTTTAATTAATATTTTTTCTTTTATTAATCGACTTAAATATTTAAAATATGTGCTTTCCTTTTTTGATTCAATAATATCTTTTAAAGTTTTATTATTAAAAAGATATAGACCGCTTTCATAGATTTTTTTTACAACTAAAGCATAATTTAAAGTTTCCATATACTTTACACTATATATAGTTTAAAGAACTTTGTCAAGAAGATTTCAACTAATTTCAACCGATTTCAACTGATTTCAACTAATTTCAACACTCTCAACCCTCCCAACTCTCTAAACTTTCTAAACTCTTACAACTCTTACAACTCTCTCAACTCTCTAACACTCTCAACCCTCTCAACCCTCTCAACACTCTAAACGCTCTAAACGCTCTCAACTCTCTCAACCCTCTCAACGTTTAATTAATATATAATTAATTAATGCAAAAACTCTTTAACTTTATTCTAATCTTAATCACTTTTATATCCTTATCCTTAAACTTTTATTTTTATAAAACTTTAACCGAGCAAAATCGAGTGGTTGATGTGGTTGATGGCGACACTTTTCAATTAAAATCCGGAAAAAGAGTTAGGCTTTTGGGAGTTGATGCGCCTGAATATAATCGTTGCGGTGGAGCCGAGGCAAAAAAATTCCTTGAATCAAAAGTTATGGGAAAAATCGTTACAATAAAGGAAGAGCAACAGGAAACTTTTGGCCGAAGTTTAGCTCTGGTTTATTTAAATAAAAATCTTATTAATGAAATGGTTTTAAAATCAGGCTGGGGTAGACCCGATTACCGAAAAAACTCTCAAAGAGATAAATTAACTTCAGCCTATCATTATGCCAAAAACAATCAATTAGGAATCTTTAGTTCTCTCTGCCGCGACGATAACCCGTTAACTAATTGTATTATCAAAGGCAACATTGACAAAAACACTTATCAAAAATTTTATCATCTTCCCAATTGTAAACATTACAATGAAATCGTCATTGAAAAAGATATTGGTGAGCGATATTTTTGCTCAGAGGAAGAAGCCCAAAAAGCCGGCTTCAAAAAAGCCTCAGGATGTCCATGATAATGATTTGAATAATTATACTTAAATTTGTTTTAACTTTATAAACTTTATGAACTCTTTGTTCTTCTCCTCCTATTACTTTTATTACTCCTATTAGTCTTATTCGACTTATTTAACCTATTTCAACTGGTTTCAACTGATTTCAACTGATTTTAACCAATATCTAATCTCAAACATCGTCGACGTTATTTGTTTTCATTTATTCGTCCTTAATTTTATTTTTATGTTTTTTTTATGCTAAAATATCCTCATGAATTCAAAAAAAATTTTTGTCACCAAAACCTTCCTTCCGCCTTTAAAAAAATACCAAAGATATTTAGAAAAAATCTGGAAAACTAACAAACTCACTAACCAAGGCCCAATACTTAAAAAATTTGAGGAAAAATTAAGAAATTATCTTAAGGTGAAATATCTTCATTTTTTAACCAATGGCACCCTTGCTTTGCAAATTGCCTTGCGAGCACTTAATATAAACGAAGGAGAAATTATAACCACTCCTTTCACTTATGTTGCCACTGTCTCTTCTATTTTATGGGAAAGATGTACTCCTGTATTTGTTGACATTAATCCAGAAACTCTTTGCATAGACGCGGATAAAATTGAAAAAGCGATCACAAAAAAAACCAAAGCCATTTTACCGGTTCATGTTTTTGGTATTCCTTGCGATGTGAAAAAAATTGCCGAAATTGCCAAAAATTACCATTTAAAAATTATTTATGATGCCGCCCATGCTTTTGGAGTAGAGTATAAAGAAAAAAACATTTTTAATTTCGGCGATATTTCAATGGGCAGTTTTCATGCCACAAAAATATTTCATACCATTGAAGGCGGTTGTCTTACCACAAATAACAAAGAAATTAGTGATAAAATTGAATTAATAAAAAGATTTGGGCACAATCAAAATAATCATTATATGTTAGGAATAAACGCCAAGGCTTCGGAATTTCAAGCGGCTATGGGTCTTTGCAATCTTGAATACATCGAAAAACTTATTGAAAAAAGAAAAAAATTATATGAAATGTACAATCAACTTTTAGGTGACAGTTTTCAAAAGCCAAAAATCCCTAAAAGTACAAAATATAATTTTAGTTATTACCCGATAATCTTTAAAAACGAAAATCAGCTTTTAAAAGCGGTAAAAATTCTAAACAAAAACAATATTTACCCAAGACGTTATTTTTACCCGTCATTAAATACCTTGCCTTATTTAAAAAATTCTCAAAAATGCTCGGTTTCCGAAGATATTTCAAAAAGAATTCTATGCTTACCTTTTTATGAGGGAATTTGGAAAAAAGATTTAATAAAAATTGTTAAGGTATTAATGAAACAAATATGATTTTATTTAAAGAAAAATTAATAGAGGAAATATCTAAAAGTTATTGTAATTACTATACGAATAATTATGACGAGTTAAGATTTGGACCTAATCCGGAAACGGTAAATTATATTACAAAAATATTTAACTTTTTTAAAAAAATATTTTATACTCTATTTGTTTCATCAAACAAAAAGAAAAAATACGCTCTAAATGTTTTAACTAATATATCTGCTTATCTAAATAAATTAGAACAATTATATTTATCATTAGATGATGTCTGGTCAAAGGAATTATTGATACAAATAATCACTTTTCGCTTATTAGGTCATAAAAAATATAAATTGCCTCTAAATAATAGTTCTTTCTGGAAGACAAGAAAATTTTGTAGAACATTGATTGTAAAAAAATCTAAACCTAAAAAATGTCAAGGTTGGTTATTAAATCTGTTTAATTTAAAAAGCATCGGATTGAATATAAGACTTTATTGTATTGATATTCAAAGTATTTTCTTTACAAAACAATATGAATATATTATTTCTGAAAATAAAAAAATTGCTGCTAAAAAAAATGATGTTGTTCTTGATGCTGGAGGCTGTTTTGGTGATACTACCTTATATTTCGCTAATTTAGTCGGCAAAGGCAAGATCTATACTTTTGAACCAATATCTAATAATTTAAAAATATTAAAATTTAATATGAAATTAAATCCTTTATTAGCAAAAAAAATTAAAATAGTTAAAAAACCACTTTGGAGCATTTCTGACAAAAAACTTACTTTAATAGACAGAGGTCCAGGAAGTAAAAGTCTCGTAAAAACTCAAAATTCCAATTATTCAAAATTATCAATATCCATTGATGATTTTGTTAAAAATAATAGAATTTCTAAAGTTGATTTTATTAAAATGGATATAGAAGGCGCAGAATTACCGGCACTTAAAGGTGGGAAAAATACTATTAAAAAATTTCGACCGAAATTAGCCATCTCAATCTATCATTCACTTGATGACTTTGTCGATATTCCCTTATATATTAAAAAAAATTTTCCTTTTTATAAGCTTTATTTAAAACATAATTCTATCCATAACGAAGAAACAATTTTATTTGCACAACCAATCTAGCACCATCTATAATTAATTATTTATAATTAAAAGAAAAAAAATGAGTTTAGTTTAATTATAGAAGTTAAAAAATAAAATATGAAAAAATTAAAGAAAAAAGTATTAATGTTAGGCGGTTCGCATTTTCAAACACCATCAATTATAACCGCAGTAAAATTAGGTTACTATACAATATCGTGTGATTATTTACCAAATAATCCGGGTCATAAATTTGCTCATGAATATCATAATGTTAGCACTACAGATAAAGAGGGAGTTCTAAAACTAGCTAAAAAACTTAAAATTGATGGAATTGTTTGTTATGCTTCTGATCCCGCAGCAGAAACCGCAGCTTACGTTGCAGAAAAAATGGGTTTACCGGGAAATCCTTATTCATCAGTTAAAATATTAACAAATAAAGATAAATTTAGAGAATTTTTAGTTAAACACAACTTTAATGTCCCAAAAGCTCAGGGATTCTCTTCTTATGAGAAAGCAATTGTTAAATTTAATAAATTTAAAATGCCTGTTATGGTTAAACCAACTGATTCATCAGGTAGTAAAGGAGTGTCAAGAATTTTTAAAAAAGGCGAACTTAAAAAAGCTGTAGAATATGCTTTAAGTTATTCAAGATGTAAAAGATTTATAATCGAAGAATTTGTTGAAAAATTTGGCTATCAAATTGCCGGTGATGGATTTTCCGTAAATGGAGAACTTGTTTTTCGTTGTTTTGCTAATGAACATTTTGATGACAAATCATCAAATCCCTTTGTTCCAATAGGTGAAAGTTGGCCTTATAATATGCCTAAAGATATTCATAACAAAGTTCATAATGAGATTCAGCGACTTATTACTTTGTTAAAAATGAAAACTAGCGCTTATAACTTTGATATCCGGATTGATAAAAATAAAAATGTTTATTTAATGGAAGTTGGTCCAAGAAATGGTGGCAATCTTATTCCTCAAGTAATTAAATATTTAACCGGTATCGATTTGGTTGAACATACAATAAAAGCTGCCGTAGGGGAAGATTGTAGTGATTTAAAAATGGTTGAGCCGAAGGGTTTTTGGTCCTGTTTTATGGTGCATAGTGAAAAAGAGGGAATATTAAAACAAGTCTATATTGATAAAAACTTTAAAGCAAGAAATATTGTTGAATTTGAGATGTTTTATAAGGTTGGTGAAAAAATTCCATCGTTTAAAGGTTCTAACGGCACTTTAGGAACAATGATTTTAAAATTTGATTCTGAAAAAGAAATGCATGAAAAAATGAATAATATGCAAAGATGGGTAAAAATAATTCTTAAATAAATATGATTAAATATAAACAAAACAAAGCTTCTTTAACTGCCATTAAAAAACACCTCAAAATTTGTCAATTTGTACCACCTTTGGATACGTATACCAATTTAGATAATTATTCCAAAAAAATTATAACGTTTGCTGAGAGATTTGAGGCTTGGGATAAAAATAAATTTATTGGTTTAGTAGCTGTATATTATAATGATTTTTCGTCAAAAAAAGGTTTCATAACTGTAGTTGGAATAAATCCCAACTATGTTAAACAAAGAATTGCTACAAAACTTTTAAAGAAAGTAATAGAATACGGAAAAAGAAAAAAATTTAAAAAAATTGATTTAGAAGTAAAAACCAATAATATAATAGCCTTAAAACTGTATAAAAAATTAGGATTTAAAATGATTAAAAAGGGATCGCCTAAATCATATATGTCTTTAAAATTATCATAATTAATATGATTAAAGTCTCAATTCTTTGTTTAACTTATAATCATGAAAAATACATAAAACAGGCGCTTGATTCTTTTCTTATGCAAAAAACTAACTTTGATTTTGAAGTTCTGATTCATGATGACGCCTCAACCGATAAAACACCCCAAATCATAAAACAATACCAAAAAAAATACCCCAATATCATAAAACCGATTTTTAGCAAATATAATAAATATTCAAAAGGAATAAGAGATTTGGCAATAAAATATTTATTACCTAAAGCTAAAGGAAAGTATATTGCCGTCTGCGATGGTGATGATTATTGGATAGATAAAAATAAACTTCAACTACAAGTAAACTATCTTGATAAAAATAAAAATTGCTCAATAGTTTTTCATGCAGTTAAATGGGTTTTTGAGAATAAAGAAGAACCAGATAGGATTTTTCCTAAATGCTTAAACTTAAAAGAATATAATTTCCAAAATTTACTAAAAGGAAATTATATTCAACCATGTTCTGTGATGTACCGAAAGGAAAATTTTATTAATATTCCTAGAATAGATTTTGCTTTAGTTGATTGGTTCGTAAATCTTTATCATGCTAGTAAAGGAAAAATAGGATATATAGATAAAATAATGAGTGTTTATCGAAAACATAAAAACGGACAATGGTGGAATGCCTATAAAAACCTCAGAATGCATATTAAAAAATATGGCTTAGAAATGATAAAGATGTTTTACAATCTTTATAAACTATATGGTCAAGATAAAAATAATAAAAACATAATTTTTTCTCATATAAACTATGTAGTAAATAATTTTATAGAAATTGATGAAAAGCAAAAAACAAATTTTTTCGAAAGATTTGTAATAAAATACCCAAAAATAGCAATAGAGCTAAGCAAAACTAATCAAAAGATTTTGATTAAATTATTAGAAATTAATAAATATAATAATATTTCAAAACTTCTCATCTTCTCCCACTCATCCCAATTCGGGGGTTCAGAAAGGTCACTTTTGGAGTTGATTGATGAGCTTTTGGAAATGGGTGTTTTAATAATGGTTATTTTGCCATCTGATGGTCCGTTAAAAAAATTGTTGGATGAAAGACCGGTTGTTACAGAAATTATTAATTATTGCTGGTGGGCTAGAGTAAAAAATACTCCTGATGAAATAAAAATTAACGAAAATAGTAATTCTTTTTCTTCGCTTTTAGATGCTTTACCTAAAATTAAACTATTTAATCCTGATATTGTTTATACAAACACTGTTAGTATTCCCTGGGGAGCACTTACATCAATCTTAATTAATAAACCTCATATTTGGCATATTCGTGAATTTGGTAAAAGTGACCATAATCTTTATTTTGATTTAGAAGAAAAAGAAACAAAAAAATTTATTAACGCTGCTTCAAATTATGTCATTACCAACTCAAAAGCAGTCGCTGACTTTTATAGTGATTTTATTAATAAAAACAAGATTATCACCGCTTACAACTATATTTCCATTCCTCAAAGTTTATTAAAAGAAAAACCAACAATTGAGGTTTATAAGAATAAAAAAAACATCAAACTTTTAATTTTAGGAACAATTATGCCATCAAAAGGCCAACTAGATGCGGTTGTAGCTACTAATTTGCTTTTGAAGAAAAAATATAATATTGAATTAGCTATTGTTGGCGCAATTGCTGATAAAAATTATTATCAAAAAATAAGTGAATTTATTGAAAAAAATAAACTAAAAGAAAAAATCCACATATCTGAATTTGTTAATAATCCTTATCCAATAATCAATCTAGCTGATATTGTCCTAAACTGTTCTGTAAATGAAGCTTTTGGTCGAACAACAGTGGAGGCAATGCTTTTAAAAAAAGCTGTTATTGCAACTAAAAGCGGTGGAACTACTGAATTAATCAAAAATAACCAAAACGGTCTTTTATATAAATCAGGAAATTTTAAGGAGTTAGCTGAAAAAATCGAGTATTTAATTAATAATAAACACAAAATTAGAGAACTCGGAAAAAATGCTTATAAATTTGTTAAAATATATATCACTAAAAAAAATTATGGAGGTAAAATTTATAAAATTTTAAAAATGGCAAAAAAACAAAGACCAATTTTTGAAAAATTTAATCTTTTAACTAAAGCTTTTAATAAATCTTTTGAAAATAAAATACAAAAACTCCAATTCCAACTCAACTCTCTCAACTCTCAAAACCTCCAACTCACCCAACAACTTCAACAACAACAAGCTTACATACAAAATCTTGAAGCTCAACTTAAAACTATAAACTCTCTAATAGCTCAAAATATTCAACTAAAAACCCAAATTCAAGAAACAAAAATTAAAATTAACAATCTTGAATCACAATTAAACATCATAAAATCCGCAAAGTTCTTTAAACTTTGGCAAGGGTATTGTAATGTAATAAAATTATTAAAATTAAAAAAAGAATAAAAAAATTATGGAAATTAAAATAATTAAAAAACAAAATCAAGAACTTAAAAATGAACTTCAAAATCTTCAACAACATGCTAGAAATTTAGAAGAAATTCTAAATAAAATTACTTCATCAAAGGCATTTAAATTATGGCAAAAATTTTGCGATCTTAGAAAAAAAAATAAAAATGTTTTTATTTATATTTTTATTTTTTTGAAAAATTTAATACCAATAGATTTTAGATATAAAATAAAAAATCTTATTTTACTTATTTTAGGTATAGAAGATGATTTTAAAAAATATAAAAAAACTCTTGAATCAATCAAAAATAAAGAAATAATTCAATCAAAAAAAAAAGAATCAGTTTCTGTGATAATACCAGTTAAAAATGGAGGAAGTTTATTTAGAATGTGCTTAGAAAAAATAAGATCACAAAAAAATGTCAAAATAAATGAAATAATTGTTATCGATTCAGAATCTAATGATAATACAGTAAAAATCGCCAAAGAGTATAAATGTAAAGTAATTTCTATACCACAAAAATCATTTTCTCATTCTAAGTCAAGAAATCTAGGTGCTAAATATGCTTCTGGAAAATATTTAATGTTTACAGTTCGAGATGCAACTTTAGTAAACGATTTTACAATTTCAGATTTAATAAACCAAATAAAAATAAACGACGCCGCTGCTGGTTCTGTCAAACAAATACCGCGAATAGATGCAGATATTTTTTCTTCTTGGCAAATTTCTCTTTACAATAAAATTCTTTCTCCAACAGGAAATAATTTAATAATAAACATACCAAAAGAAAAATTTAAAAAATTATCGCCGATGGAAAAAAGACAATTTTGTGTTATCGATGATGTTTATTCTATTTTTAATCAAAAAAAGTTTAAAAGTTTAGGCGGCTTTAATGAAAAAATTACATATGCTGAAGATTTAGAAATTGCTAAACGTTTAATAGAGGCAGGTGAAAAACTTGTTTTTTTAACTGAAAATGGGGTAATTCATAGCCACAACCGCAACGCTGATTATTTTTTAAAAAGATATATTATGGATACGTTTTTAATTAAGATTTTTGATGAAAAAAAAATAACAAAAAAAATTAAAAATAATAAAAATGATTTAATAGATCCGGAAGTTTTTTTAATTTCATTGTTTTTTGCTGTGAAAAAATATGAAAAATATATTATTAACTATCTAAATAATAAAGAAAATAAAGTAAATTTTTATTCTAAATTAGCTTTAGAAGAAATAATTAAAAATCTTAAAATGACGCATTTTTTAAAACCAAACCAAGTAAAAAATTCAGTTAAGAGCTGGACTGATATTTTTTATAAAGAAATCTTTGATTTTGTCGATTTTCATTTAAATTCCATAAAAAAAATCTTTAAAAATATTTCTAAAGATGATTATTTTATTTTAATTGATAAAATAACATCAATAATATTAGGAAATAAAATAGGTGATTTTTTATTAAAAAATAAAAATGATTTTATTATTAAAAAAATTTATAAATACGCTAATAATTTATAAAAATAAAAATGAAGATATATTACGCTATTCATCAATATTTTCCTGATTATTATACAGGAACTGAGCAGTATCTTTTAAATATTGCCACTATGATGCAAAAGTTTGGTCATGAAATTAAAATTTTTACTTATTTGCCAAATTTTGATAAAGAAATGGAAAAAATTGGCGCTGGATTATATTTTAAAAAATATACCTACAAAAATCATGAAGTAGTAGCAATTCACTTTATTAAGGATAAAAATAATTTTTTATCTTTCAATTTTAAAAACGATTTTCTTATTAATTTTTTTAAATCTGAATTGAAAAAAAATCCTCCAAATATTTTACATGTTGTACATCCAATGAGGATCGGCTCTATTTTTTTAGCCGCTAAACTACTAAAAATTAAAACCGTATTAACATTAACTGACTATTGGCTTTTGTGTCCTAGAGGTATACTTAAACGCTCAGATAATAGTCTATGTTTATTTCCTAAAAAGGGAATAAATTGTAAAAAATTTTGTTATCAATTTCTTCCAAAAAATCAATTAATAGAAAGATTTAATGATTCAAAATTTATGTATGAAAATAGTGATTTTATTATTTTTTCAAATGAATTCACGAAGAAAATTTTCTTAACAAATAATTTTTTTAATAAAAACATTGCTATTATTCCTCATGGTATTAATGTTTTAGGAAACACAAAAACAAATAAAAATAAAAAAAAACACTTTAATTTTGCATCCTTAGGAACAATTTTGCCCCATAAAGGAGTCGATTTATTAATCCAAGCTTTTAAAAAAATCCCAATAGACAAAATAAAATTAAAAATATATGGCAACCCAAGAATTGATGAAAATTATTTTAATTACTTAAAAAAACTTATTGGTAAAGATAAAAGAATAATCTTTGAAGGAGAATACAGAAGTAATGATCTTCAAAATTTGCTTAGTGAAATAGATCTTGTTGTTCAACCTTCAACCTGGTTTGAGACATATCCTCTTGTATGTGTTAATTCCTTAAATTATGGCGTTCCAATAATAGTACCTAAACCAAGCGGCGCTGCTATATTAGTAAAAGAAAAAATTAATGGGTTTACATATGAAATAAATAATGTTAACTCTTTAAAAGAAACTTTATTGAAGGCTTATAAAAAAAATTTAAAGTATAATAGCAATATTAAATACGACCATAGCATAGAAGAAGAAGCTTTTGAAACAGAAAAAATTTATTTAAAAGTTCTTAACAATTCATAAATTAAATAAAATGAGGGTTATAATTTTAGGAGGAACTGGCTTCATTGGTTCTTATTTAGCAAAAAGTTTATTGTCGCTTAATTATGAAGTTGTAGTAACAGGAACAAATTCATCTAGTTTTTATAATAATCTTATTTTAAAAAATCATATTAAATCAATTAAATTTGAAATTATTAATTTATATGAAAAATATACTTTAAAAAAAATTGTTAAAGAAAATGATATTGTATTCAATCTAATTTCCCCATCAACTCCGCAGAAATCTTCTTGTTTTCCTATTGATGAAATTAAAAATCATTTTTTACCTCAAATTCAACTTATAGAATTTTTATTTAAATTAAATATTAAAAAAATGATTTTTTTTTCTTCCGGAGGAGGCATATACTATGATAATCAAGAAACCCCATATAAAGAAAATTCTCTTCTTTTACCTCACTCACCTCATGCCATTATTAAATTATCTATTGAACACTATTTAAATTTCTTTAGTAAATACTATCTTATACCAATTTTGATTTATCGAATTAGCAATCCCTATGGACCAAATCAAAATATAAAAGAAGGCTTTGGTTTAATTCCACACCTTATTAAATCCGTAAAAGAAAATAAATCACCTGTTTTATATAACCATGGTAAAATAATTAGAGATTTTATATATATTGAAGATCTAATTGAGGCAATAACTATTTCATTCAATAAAAAAAATAATCATGCAATATATAATTTAGGAAGCGGAAAGGGAACCTCTATAAAAACTGTCTGGAAAATAATCAAAAAAATTTCAAAATCAAAACTTGAACCAATTTATAAAGAAAAAAGGATTATAGATCCGCCAAAAGTAATATTAGATATAACAAGATTTTCACAAGAATATAATTGGAAGCCAAAAACACCTATAGAAAAAGGTCTCAGGATTACTTATGAAAGTAGCCTTACCTGATTTAAGGAACCCTCCAAGCAATTCCCTCTAAAATCCAAGTAGTATTATTTGGGTTGTTAACTATACTATTTTTTTCATCCTCATTAGCAGTATAAAAATGAACCTTAACATCTGTCCGCCAAAAACGATAAACATTTTTTGACCCTAATGATGGGTTAATTGGATATACATAGTAGGCAATTCCTTCATAATTCCAAATACCTTGAGAGTTAGGATTATTTATTATTGAATTTTTCTCATCTTCATTAGCAGTGTAAAAATGAACTCCAACATCAGTTCTATAAAAACGATATAAAGGTATTGAATTTGTTACTTGAGAATTAAAAGCAACATAAGCCGGACCTTCAAAAATCCAATAATCGTAATAATCATTTTGGAGAATATTATCAATCTCATTTTTTGAGATTGAATAAAAATGAATTAATTTATCATTGCGCCATATTCTATAAACATAAGGAGTATTCTGATTTTGGTCAATAAATATTTTTGCCCTAATTTTTAAAAGATTTAGTTTATTAATGTTAAGATTTGGTAAATTTTTATTACTATAAACAGTTATTAGATTATAAATTTAATTAGGAGATGTACTTGATAATAAAGTCATAGAAAATCCAATCGCCCCACTCACCATAGGTGCTGAAAATGATGTTCCATTAACAAGACTATAAGGATAAACAGGAATATTCTCTCCGGGAGCAGCAATTGTAATAACAGCATTGGATCCATCATAAACTGAAGATGAAGATCTTTGGTTTGATGAATTTATTGAAGCCACATTTATTTTATTTGGAACACTTTTTCCGTCAACATAATAATACGCCTGATTTCTTGCTGAAGAATAACAATAGGGATTAGATGAACCACATAAAGAAATACATTGACTCTGCGTCATACTACCGTTATTTCCTGCTGCCTGAACCAGCATTATGCCATAAGTATTAATAAGAGTGTTAATATCGGCCGCATAAATATCTTCTGATGCGTCAAATGGGCATCTTGATCCATAACTTAAATTAAGTATCTTAAAATTTTTATTAATCGCATAAGTAAATACATAAGGAAAAAGGTCAAAATAACCGTCTCCAAAATCATCAGTAATTTTTAATACTGATACTTTGCAAGAAGAACAAACTCCTGCAATTCCTAAAGAATTATTTGTTACACCAGCAGAAACTTGAGCTACATAACTACCATGTTTGGAATCTAAGGTTAAATCTTCTTTTATGTAACTTTTTTGACATGGAATATAAGTATAACCTTCAATTATTCTTAAATAAAAATTGCACCCATATCTATCATCAATATAACCATTTCCATCATTATCTGTCAAATCACCATATGAATCACCTGCATTTTGCCAAATATTTGAAGATAAATCAGAATCATCAACATCCACTCCATTATCAATTATCCCAATTGTTACTGGATTTGACCCTGTTCCCAAATCCATTGCCTCAGACCATCTAATATTAGTTAAATTCCATTGAGAAGAATAATAAGAATCATTGGGGGTATATTGTTTAACTAATTTTCTATTAGAAGAAAGTTTAATACTTCTCGAAACTATTTCTTTTCTTAACTCTTGATACTTTTCTTCACTTCCATAAAGATAAATATAAATACCCACTAATTTATCATTAGTATAATAATCCACCTTTTTACCCTGATTTCTAAGATCTTCTAGTTTTTTAATTAATTTATCAATTTCTTGACTATTTGTGTTCTTAGAATCAATACTAATTATTACATCAGGAATAATTTTTTCTCTTTTTAATTCATCAAAACTTTGTTTAGTTGACTGCCTATTTTTTAATTCTAATTTTTCTTGATTTACATTAAGATTTCTTTCTATTTTATGTTGATTAATATTTTTGTCTTTAAGTTTATTTTCAATATCTTTTTTGGAGAAAGAAAAAACAGGAGAGGAAAAAATAAAAAAGAGAAAAAAATAAAAAAAGAAGGAAAAATTTTTTTTCATAATTAAAATTTTTAGTTTCAACTTCTTAAGCTACTAAAAATTTTTTTACTTATCAATGTAATTTTAAAAAAACATTTTTCAAGTTTAAAACACCCTCTTTACCTTCTTTTGCAACTCAACTACTTCACTCAATAATTTCATCCATTCTATATTGTAATACTTTGGGTTCATAAAGTCGGTGTATTTATATTCTTCGATTTTTTTTATCATTCCTTTCAATGATTCTTCAACTGATATTTTTGGCTCCCAGTTTAAAACTTTTTTAATTTTCTCACCTGATATTCGATAACTTCTATCTCTTCGAGGTGAATAATCAACTTCAATTTCTGGATTTAATCCTTTAATTTCTCTTAACGCCTTTCTTACCCAATGAGCCAACTCTAACACCCGATAATTTTTGTAAACTAAATTAAAGATTTGACCGCAAACCTTTTCTTTTGGTGCTTCCAAAGCCACAATATGCGCCTGAGCCACATCTCTGACATCTATTAAAGGTCGCCATTGTTCCCCTCCGCAAAAAACTAAAAGCTTATTTGTCATCAAAGCGGTTTTCAACATCGTATTAACCACTAAATCATATCTCATTCTTGGAGAAAATCCGTATACTGTCCCTTGACGAAAAATCACCGGACAAAAATCTTTATCTGCCAATTTTAAAAGTTCTTGTTCTGCTTTATATTTAGATAAAGAATAAGCTGCTTTTGGCTCAACTTTTGAATTTTCGTCTTGAAGAACATCCTCTGCTAAAAGTCCCTTATCATAAATTGAGGCTGATGAAGCAAAAGTAAATTTTTGAATTCCGTTTTCTTTACAAAGTTTGGCAAATCTTTTTGTTGCTTCAGTGTTTATCTCGAAATTGGCTTTTGGATTAAATTCCGCCATTGGATCATTGGATAACCCGGCATGATGAATTACCGCCCAAACATCTTTTACAATAGATGGATCAACGTCTCTTATATCTGCCTGAATTATCTCGATCCGATCTTTAAGGTGTTTTAATGGTTCTTCTCCCCAATACAAAGTATCCAAAACTTTCACCGCATATCCCTTCTCCAAAAGCTCCTCAATTTGAACTACACCAATATAACCAGCACCACCTGTAACTAATACTTTTTTGTCATGGTTGTGATTTTTCATAAATACTTTGTTAAAATTTATAGATATTAAATATTATAATTAAAAACAATATAAAATTCTATGAAAATAATCCAAATAAAAAATTTAGAACCTAAGGAGATAAAAGTTTTAAGATTTGCTCGTTTTGCCGATAATCGTGGTTATTTTACCGAACCATTTCGTTTTTCTCAATTTATACAAGAATTTATACCTGATTTTAAAATTGTCCAGATAAATGAAAGTTTTTCCAAAAAAGGAGTTATTCGCGGTCTTCATTTTCAATGGAATCCTTATATGGGAAAATTGGTAAGGACAATTAAAGGTTATATGATTGATTTGTTTTTGGACATCAGAAAAAAATCGCCAACTTATGGAAAAATCAGCGCCTATGAAATGCCCTCTGATTTTGATAAGGACTATTCTGAATGGATATGGGTTCCGCCAGGTTTTGCTCATGGTAATATTTTCTTAGAGGATACTGTTATTGAATATCTTTGCACTGGTGAATATAGTCCCGGATGCGAAGCCGGAATTAATCCTTTGGATAAAGATTTAGATTGGTCTTTTTGTCCAAATCAAACAAAAGAAAAAATTAAAAAAATGATTAAAAGGGGCTTAATTATTTCTGAAAAAGATAAAAAAGGATTAAGTTTAAAACAGTGGGGGAGTGATGAAAAATCAAACAATTTTATCTACGGAAGAGTTTAATTTTACTTTAAATAACATTTTTCTATTAAATAAAGTCTAAGATTTTCTTTCCAATCTCTCATCAAATTTAAATTTATTTTATTAAGATGATATTTCTCCAAAACTGAAAATTTTGGTCTTTTAGCTCTGGTTTTAAAAAATTTAGAATCAACTGGATTATTTTTTACTTTTAGCTTTAATAGTTTAAATATTTCATTAGCAAACTCCCACCAGGAACACTGACCCTCTGATGTCAGATGATATAAACCATAATAATCAGTTTTTAAAAGCTCTTGTAAATTTTCAGCAATATTCTTGGTATAGGTTGGTGTTAGTATTTGGTCATCGACAACGCTCACTTCGCCTTTTTCTTTACCCAATCTTACCATTAATTCTACAAAATTTCCCCCTTTTCCCGATGAGCCGGCCACTCCAAAAAGACCGCAAACTCTAACAATAAAATATTTTGAGCAAATGTATTGAGTAAATTTTTCGCCAGCCAATTTGGAAACCCCATAAACATTTATAGGTCCAGTATTATCAG
The DNA here is from genome assembly GCA_029906985.1 of Microgenomates group bacterium. Lineage (GTDB taxonomy): Bacteria > Patescibacteriota > Microgenomatia > UBA1406 > GWC2-37-13 > JARYMT01. The sequence continues at coordinate 91,028 of JARYMT010000002.1, forward strand.
TTTCTTTGTATGGTTTTTTTCTTTTTTCATCTTGACCAAAAACATAGTCGGTCGAAATATAAACCAAAGTCCAGTTATTTTTTTCGCAAACTTCAGCTAAGTTTTTTTGAGCGGTTGAATTAACTAAAAATGCTTTTTCCGGATTGTCTTCAACCTCATCAACCTTATGATATGCTGCTGTATTAATCACTATATCAGGATTAATCTCCTCTAAAACTTTTCTTGTATTATTGACGTCTGTAATTTCTACATCCTTATGGGTGAGAGGAGTAATTTGAAAATAATCTTTATTAAAAACCTTAATTATATCAGTAGCCAACTGACCATTTGCTCCAATTAAGGCAATTCGATTCATAAGATATTAAATTTTACTATATATTAGAACTTTTATGTTTGGCAAAAATCCTCACTCCTCACCTCGGAGATGCAATATGCCTGACAAAACTTAAAAAATACGCTTTCGCTAGATTCTTCGCTCCTTCGCCTTTCGGCTCAGTCGCTCAGAATGACAAAGGGAATGTATCATCCTGATACCTCTTCTTGTCATCCTGAACGTTATTTTCTATCATCATGAACATTATTTTTTCTCATCCTGAACAATCCCTTCCTGTCATCCTTAACATTCTTTTCTGCCATCATAAACATTCTTTTCTACCATCACGAACATTCCTTTCTCTCATCCTGAACATTTCTTTCTGTCACCACGAACATTCCTTTCTCTCATCCTGAACATTCCTTTCTGTCATCCTGAACATTCCTTTCTGTCATCCTGAACGAAGTGAAGGATCTAGCGACCGAAGGAAGCGTAAATTATTAACGCTTATGTATACGCTTCGCTAGATTCTTCGCTAACGCTCAGAATGACAAAAAACCGGTTTTAGCTGATTTTAACTAATTTCAACTGATTTCAACTAATTTCAATTCTCTCAACGCTTTAAACACTCTAAACATTTTAAACTTATATTTTTTTTACACTCGCCGCCACGGCTCGCTCGATGATAGGGGAGGCGGCATTAAAAGTTAAATTTTAATTTTATATCAAGTGATTGATTTCGCCTTTTTCTAAATTCTTCCTTAATCTTGTATCTATAACTTTTGTTTCATAATTCTTAATCGGATTAAGGCAGTAAAATTCTTTTATTTTTTTAATATAAAAATTAAGATTATCCTGGTTTTTTTCAAAAGACTTTTTAAAGCCAGCTAGCGCCGACTCGGCTATTTTTATACTAAAGATTATTTCCCTTTGTTTATTTAATTTAAAAAAAAATCTATAAACAATAATATCCTCTCCACTAGGATTAACAATTTTATCGTATCTTACATATTCCAAGTTTATCATTTTTGGAAAATAAATCTCTAAAAAATCAAGCTTATTAACATTTTCAGGATCAAGTAAAAAACTCTCCAATCGTCGTTTATAAAGATTTAGTTTGTTTTTTTCCACATAAAATTTATCTTTTACTCTTTTTGTTAAATCAGTAATATTATTATCCTCAATAAACTGCCAATCAAAAACTGCATTGTTAGACAAAAGCCAGACAATATCGTATAAGTCTCTTGCCATTGTCTGCTTCCTATCAATATAAGCCAATAACTTTTGTATTAAAAGTTGATTAAGGCTTACAGTAACAATATTGGATAAAAAACCATATCTATCAAAACTAATTATTTCTCGACTTAAACCTTTCCAATTAGATTCAAAATCAAGCTTTATAACCAATTTTTTCTCTTGATCTGAATCAAGTTTTAATTCATAAAGGATTTTAGAAAATCTAAATTCAAAATAAACTCTTTTTAAAGTCTTGTTTGTATAAAGAGACACCGATATATTTTCTTTTTGTAAATAAAATTCTATCTCTTTTAAAAGATCATTAATTTTTGAGTAATTTAAAGGAGAAACAAATTCAAAGTCTAAATCTTCAGAAAATCTATCCAAACCTCTTAAAAGTCTAAGTGATGTCCCGCCTATAAAAAATAAATTTGCCGATTGTTTTTTTTGATAAATTCTATTCAAGATCAAAGACTGTAAATACTCGCGCAAAATATTTTCCTTTCTGTTAAGAGGAATACCATATTTTCTGGCAAATTCTAAAACCTGATTGAACCGATCAACTAAACTGCTTCGCATACTAATTTTTGCACCCATACCGGGTAATTTTTAGAAAACTCATTTAGTTTTGATTTATCAAATTTTTGCCAGTCAATTCTTAAATCATCTATTCTTTTAAACTTATAAATATATAAATAATCCAATATTGCTTTTTCTTTATAAGCCATTTGAACAAATTCATCACCAATTTTTATCTTTTCAAAACCAAAATAAAGATTAACTGATATTTTTCGATAAATAAATCTACCAACAATTGTCTTTATTTCTTTTTTAGTAATGGTGGTTATAGAGGTGGTAACAAAAGGAATATCTGGAATTATGCCATAATAAAAAAGAGCTGATTCAAGACTAATATAAGAAGGTTGATAAAGAATGTTAGCAACAAAATAAAGGTTTAAACCTTCTTTTTTAATAAGATAAAAACCTCTTTTTAAGCGAAAAATTTTTCCTTTTTTAATCCAACGATAAATCTGTGTTTTTAATGTGTTTATTTTTTCATCAGGATAAAACTTTAATAAATCTTCAAAAGAAAAAAACGAATTTTGAATTTTATATCTAAAATCTTCAAGTTTCATTTACAAAAAGTATACAAATTTGTCTATTATTTGTCAACTATAATTAAATCTTTTTTACACTCGCCGCCACGGCTCGCTCAATGATAGGCGAGGTAGTATTAAAATGCGCATTTCCACCTCAAAGGTGCAATATGCCTCTTCTCTGTCATCCTGAACGAAGTGAAGGATCTAGCGACCAAAGGAAGCGTAAATCATCATAGCGTAAAAATACGTTAACACTAGATTCTTCGCTCCTTCGCCTTTCGGCTCAGTCGCTCAGAATGACAAAAATACTATGTATAACGTGGAGCCCCGCGGGTAAAACCCGCGGTACCACTTGATACAGGGTTTCGCGGGGCGAAACCCTGAACCGTCCCGACATAACGTCGGGTCTGGTTCATGGGTAAAACGTGTAACGTATAACATGTATAGGATTTTAAATTATGAAGTTTTTTATACGTTACACGTTATAAGTTACACGTTACACTTTTTGACATTAAATGCTAGATTTTTTTCTAAGTAATTCTTCAAATTCAATAAATGTAAGTTCTGCCTGTTTTAAAATACTTAAGAATGTTCCTTTGGCTAACTCTTTATGATTAGGGACAATTACTGTTAAAATTTTGCCGTGTCTTATGCCTTTTAATTTTATGTGACTTCCTTTTTGAGATACGATTGAAAAATTTATTTTATTTAATATTTTTAAAATAACTTTTGCGCTATAAGCCTTAGGCATAAGAAGTTTGGTTGTTAATAGAAATTTTTTCTAAAGATATATTGGAGTAAGATGATTTTATTGGAGATGAAAAATCTTCAAAATAAAGCTCTAAAGCTTCCTTTAAGTTTTTTAAAGCTTCTTTTTTAGTTTTTCCTTGACTTGCAACCTCAACTTCAAGACATTTAGCCACAAAAAATTTATCCTCTTTCCATACTAAAGCTGATAGTTGGTTATAAACATTTTTTATCTTTTTCATATGATTTTATTATATCATAACAAAATTTTAAAAAACCACAAAATAAAATATCTCCACCTCTATTCCCACCTCTACCTCAACCCCACCTCAAAGGCGCAATATCCTTGACACCTTGGTAAATAAAAAAAATTTATTTCTTTAATTTCATCAAAAAATTTTAAAAACACGCTATTGCTAGATTCTTCGCTAACGCTCAGAATGACAGCTAGATAAATTAGATCGATTAGAAATTTTAAATTTTAGATATTTTTATAATCATTAAACTTTCTTTAACAACTCAAAATATTCTTCGTTAGAAATTTTTGCGGTTCGAAGATTGTTTTTGATAATAAAGGTAGGAATAGATTTATATTTTGGAATAACAATTGGCCTAATAAAACCATCCTTCATAAAAATCATATGATCACCTTTAGTTCTAATATGCTTCCAACCAACTTTTTCAAAAATTTTAACCAATTTTTTATAATCAATTGGTTTTATCGAAGGCATTTATTTTAAGAAAAATTAAAAATAAATGGTTCAATAATTATTTTTGGATAAGAAGAGTTCTTTTTTATATCAAATCCAAACTCTTTTAAATATTCATCTAATTTATTTTTCTTTTTTAACTCCTCAAACACTAATTCTAAAGCTTGTTTAACATTTTTTCTTGCTTCATCTTCAGTTTTTCCACAGGAAGAAATATCGAATTCTGGAATATAAGCAACAAAAGGAGCATCTTTAGACGTTTTTTCGTAAATAATTTTTATGGTAATTGGAAATTGAATTGACATATATAAAATTATAACATTAAAATTCAAAAAAGATAAATTTAAACAAGAGCAATATCAACTCCTCGGCGGTGCAATATGCCTCTTCTCTGTCATCCTGAACGAAGTGAAGGATCTAGCGACCGAAGGGAGCGTAAATTATTGAATTATATGATATACGCTAACGCTAGATTCTTCGCTAACGCTCAGAATGACAAAGGGAATGCATCATCCTGACGCCTCTTCTTGTCATCTTAAACATTCCTTTCTGTCATCCTGAACATTCCTTTCTGTCATCCTGAACGAAGTGAAGGATCTAGCGACCGAAGGGAGCGTAAATTATTGAATTATATGATATACGCTAACGCTAGATTCTTCGCTAACGCTCAGAATGACAAAAAACCGGTTTTAACGGTTTTAACTAATTTTAACTGATTTTAACCGATTTTAACCAAATAACTAATAACTAATAACAAATAACGTATTTTTTAACTTTATGATACCTTATTATTATTGCTAAAAATTCAACTAATGTTTATAATTTAAATATGTCAAATACTATAACATTATCACAATCAGCTTACAAACAACTTTTAGAACGCTTAATTAATGTTGAAAAAAAATTGTCTGATCTTTTGGAAAAAATTGAGCGCGAACCTGTTTATGGTACTGATGAGTGGTGGGATTGGTCAGATAAAAAAGCAGTTGCTGATATTAAAAAAGGCAACTATTTGGTTTTTGATTCTCCTAAAAAATTAAAAAAACATCTTGATTCTTTAAAATGATATGAAAATAATCTTAACTGCAAGAGCAGAGAAGACTTATAAAAAGCTTCCTTTAAATATAAAATTAAAAACTGATAAAAAACTACAACTTTTATTAACTAATATCAAACATCCGTCACTTCGGGTTAAAAAAATGACTGGCATTAATCGTTTTGAAGCAAGAATAGACTATCATTACCGTTTAACTTTTATTATGAAAAACAATAATATCTATATTCTTACAATTGGTCCTCATGATGAAGGCTTAGGAAAATTATAAATTTTTTTCTCCACTCCTCACCTCGAAGGTGCAATATGCTTGACCAAACTCTAAAGTTTAAAAAATTACTGCGAAGCCGGCTTGAAATATTTGACTTATTCTAAAAAACCTCAGGGGGCTATTAGCACAGCCTGAGGCGAATATAAATAAATTATAGCAAAAAAAACTTAATGAAGAACTTTTGAAGCATTTAAAACCGTTATACCAATTACGTCGTTATTTTTTTTCCGAACAATTATATTATCAGAATAAACTTCAGAATTATCAGCTTTTTTAATTTCACCAAATGAAATATACAAAACATCAGCTTCCTTATCATAATTTAACACTAAATTACTTTTGTTTTGCTTTTTCATTAAAAAGAAAATTTTAGGAATACTATTTTGGAGATTATTAATCAAGATTTTTTCCATAATATTTTCTTTTTTAAATAATAATTAATATTTTTTGTTTTAAAAACAGTGATTATAAATCCATCAAGAAAATACTTATTTCTACTTTTAACGGCAATTAACTCTTCTTTTTATCCTTGAAATATATATTCTGGATCTTCTACAACTTTTTCAACAAAAAAGATGTCTTCAACTATTTCGGGATGATTTGTCAAAATATGATTTAATCTTTCTGAAGTAAGTCTAATGTTAATATTATTTTTACTTTTAAAAACCTTAATCGTCATACGTCATAATAATTTTATCAAAAAACCTCAAAAAACACGCTATCGCTAGATTCTTCGCTAACGCTCAGAATGACAAAAAACCGGTTTTAGCTGATTTTAACTGATTTTAACCAAATAACTAATAACCAAATGTTTTTTTTACACGTTTCACGTTATACGTTCCACGTTACACATTAATGTGATCTTTGATCTACTTTAGGGTTCTACGTTCCCGTTATACATTTCTGATAATTTCAACTAATTTTAACTGATTTTAACTGGTTTTAACTATTTTGGTTTTAAAGATACTTTTCGATCAATTGAAGATAATTTTTAGAAAAAGTTTTCACATATTCTTGATTCTCTATAAAATTATTTAAATCATAAGCTAATTTTTTAGGGGTGTTAACTTTTTTTATTCTTTCTTTTAAAACTTTCTTTAACTCCTCTTCATTTTTTATTCCTGTTCTTTTTTTTAACATTTTATAATTTGGTTTTGTCCCTTTTTGTAAAAACCAAAACAAATCAAAAAAATCCCTTCCTTTTATATCAATTTCATTTTCTTTACCCTTAAACCATATTCTATATAAAACTGCGTTTATTTTTCCCGCCATCAAAGTTGGAAGATCATAAGTTTTGACAATAAAATTAAACCCATATTTTGAGATTGGAATTAAATCAAAATTAGAATAAGGCTCTAAACCCAAAGTTGACTCAATTTTTACATAAAGCTTATCTGATTCATTTTTATCAGCTATCCCTAAATTTTTTAAAATAGGAAATTTAAGATAAAGACGTATATTTGATTGAATTTTGGTTTCCAATTTAGAAAAATATTTTGTTTCAATCTCTTTTTTTAGAAAGCTTTCTAAATCTATAAGTAAATTTTTTCCATATATTTTTTCTTCATAATCAAAATCTAAATCTTCAGATAACCTTGGCAATCCATAACAAACTCTAAGACAAGAACCTCCTTTAAAGACTAACTCCTTATATTTTTTATCGTTGTATAAAATATTCAAAACTAAATACTGAATATATTCTTTTAGATAATTTCTCAACAGCGCTTGATTTCTAATTTCTTGTTTTTTTTGATAAATAAACTCTTTTAAAATTTTTTCAAGCATAGTAAATTTTTTTAATTAAATTTATAACTTCAATAATTTTTTTGTTTTTTGAAATTTTTCCGTATCTTTTCAATTTATTAAACTCTTTTTTCGATAAATTTTCCCAGTTAATTCTTAGCTCTTCAATAATTTTTTCATTAATTAATTTTTCTCTAAAAAATCGTAAATACAAAAAATCAAAAACCGCTTTTTCTTTTTTGGCAATTAAGATATCAGCATCCTTAAATTTTTTAGTTTCATAATCTAAAAAAAGACTAGGGGAGATAGAATAATAAGTAAAAGTGCCAAAATTATTTTTAAAAGTTTTTGTTTTTTTAGTTGTCACACTCGTTATTCCAAAAACTGCTTCAGTTAAAAGATTATATTTACTTAAGACATATTCGCAAGAAAGATAAGACGGTTGATAGATCTTGTTAGCTAAATATTCTAAATATGCTTCCTTATTATCCTGTCTATCAAAAGTCGATCTTAAAATATATCGGCCTTTTTTTATCCGTATTAAATCACCTTTTTTAATCCAATATTTGATATTAGCGTTTAAAGTATTATCATTTTTTTCCAGCTGAGATAATGACTCCTTAGTGATTATTAAAAAATTATTTAATTTGTTTAATTCTAATTTTTTCATATGTTTCTGATTTTGTATAAAAATTATACCAAATAAGAAACAAAAGTCAATAGCAAAAATTTTGCTTAAAAGCGCATCCTCGCCTCGGCGGTGCAATATGCTTGACACCTCGGGAGATAAAAAAATTTATTTCTTTAATTTCATCAAAAAACTTAAAAAAACACGTTGACGCTTCAAATATAACGTAAAACGTGTAATATATAACTTGTTAAAAAATTTCCTTTTTAATTTCAACAGATTTTAACCGGTTTTTAATAATTTATACGGACAGGGTATTGCCTTGTCCCTACTTATCTTATTTCCAAATAACTAATAACTAATAACCAATAACGTATTTTTTTTATTTTTGAATTTTTCATTCGCATATTCGCCTCATTCGCATTTATTCGTAGATTTGTATCATTTTTAATGATAGATGTTTTTATAGTCATTAAACTTTCTTTAACAACTCAAAATATTCTTCGTTAGAAATTTTTGCTGTCCGAAGATTGTTTTTAATAATAAAAGCGGGGACTTGACATATTTTATAAGTTAACATTTAAATTGTCATCCTGCGTAAGCAGGGATACACTTTTAAAGGTGATTGTTCTGGATTCCCGCCTTCGCGGGAGTGACAAAAAAAGAGGGGAACAATGAGCAAACCCACCCCACTCGGCGGTGCAATATGCCTAGCCCTTTGGGAGATTTTAAGCTAATTTTGGAAATTTTTCGATCTTATGATTTAAAAATTCCGGAAAAATTTCTTAGTCTTTCCAAAAAAAGGTGGGGAAAATATTTTAAAATCATTTTAAGTGAATAATTTTTTTTGATAATTCTAAGCCAATTTAAAAAATCATGTTTTGCTTTATATAATCCCATTTTTGATGATGTTGCCTGATGAAGGTGGGTCGCTTTGGCAGAAAAAGTTGGCCAGAGGTGAAGATTTTTTTTTGCACTTCTTATCGATAAATCAACATCTTCAAGATATGAATGAAAGCTTTCATCAAAAAAACCGACCGACTCAAAAAGTTCTTTTTTGGCTAAAAGACAGGTGGCTGATAATCCCAAAAGATATCGGTTATTATCCCATTTTTGATACCAAAGCTTTTTGTCTTTGATCGGAAAAGCTCTGGCAATCTGCAAATCAACAGAAAAACCAATATTCTCTACTTGTTTGTCCGGTTTAAAAATTACCGGCTGGGTGGCAAAAATTTTTTTGTTTTTTTCAAGAAAAAGATACATTTTTTCCACGGTTTCTTTCTCCAGAAAACAATCGTCATTTAAAATAAGATAATAACGCGAAAGAATTTTTTTGATCCCCTGGTTGACGGCGGCGGCAAAACCAAGATTTTTTTGGTTTTTGATAACGACAATTTCTTTGGAATAAAAGCGGTCATCAATTTTGCCCCCATTATCAATCACCACCACTGCTTTTTGTTTTTTTCCAAAAAATTTGAGACTTTCAAAAAGCAAATCAAGACATTTTTTAAGGTTTTCAGAAGCAAATAAGGTAGGAATGACGACAACAATTTCTTTCATGAATATATTTTATCACTTCCGGCCCGGCTGCCGGTCGACGGCAAAAATTAAACAAAAACCAGTCCGACAATCTAACTTATTCAACAATATCTTCTCCTTCAAAAACAATATCTTCTCCGGAGGAAGAAGAAGCGGGAGCGCTGCCGGCCGCTTCTGGTTCGACAAAGGCAAAGCTTTTAGCAATTACTTTATTGGCTTCCGACCAGTATTTGGCCTGATCGGCCAAATCGGCCTCAATTAAATACAAAGTATCGTAATCATCCAAAGCCGCGGTAATAATTTTTTTTCCTTGCTTAACCTCTTTGGCAGCCAAATCAGCCAAAGCAAGATTGCCGATGATACTATTTGAAGAATCATAACCCTGTTCTTTGAGCCAATCATCAAGCGAGCTGTTTTTTTTAGTTAAAATTTTTACCGTGATTCCGCCAGAGGCAATATTGGAAGTGAAACTAATATCGGCGTAAACCTCGGCCGGCAAAGTTTCTTTGACGGCAATTTTTAAATCTTCAGGATAACTAAACTTAAATCCGGTCGGATCCTGATACTCTTTGGTTTTTTGACTGATTGCCGGCGCTGTGGGAGAGATAATCGTCTCGCTTAAAGGAGAAACTGTTTTTTTATTGCGACTTTGGTACAAACTAATCGAAAGAAAAAGTCCGGCCAAAATCAAGCCTAAAATAAAACCTTTGACAATGTTTTTTGCCATATTTTATTTGCTTTTTTTATATTTTTTCGTCACACCCGAACCTTGTTTTTTTAAATTTTAATCCGGTATTTTTTTAGAGTTTTAACTCCCGATAACAAAGTGGTCGTAATTTCTAATCTGGCATTGGTGATATTGGTATGATAGCGGCAAACTCCGGCAGAACAAGTGCCAAATAAAAGCTCCCGACTGGTGGAATTTTCGCCGGCAGGACTGATTGTCCCCAGCGCTCCCTCGTCTTTGCCATTGGTCTGATAACTTAAAGAATAGCTTACCAAAGAAGCCCGGCTAAGATTGTTAAAAGAAAGAATAATTCCGTTTCTGGCCGAATTAAATTTGACGGAAACACTAATGCCGGCCACCGCCCGGCGATTGGTTGTTGTTCGGCTTCGGCTAAAGCGGGGAAGCAGCCGGCCCGCCCAAGTTTTATTAAGAAAAATTAAACCGCCGGCTAATAAAATAATCACCAGGAAAAAAATCTTTTTGGCCATAATTAAATTTTATCAGATTTTTTTATTAAAAACCCGTTCGACCGCGGGGGTCAACCTAAGGCCGACCCGACGATCTAATGACAACTTAATTCCACTTATATAATTTATTTTTGTAAATCTAATTGTTGTTTATATCTTTTTAAATCCGCCTCAACCATCATTTTTACCAACTCTTCAAATTTGACTTTCGGCTGCCAGCCTAAAACTTTTTTTGCCTTATCCCATTTGGCTCTTAGAGCGTGGACTTCGGCTGGTCTTTTAAAACGGGGATCAATGACGACATATTTTTTCCAGTTGGGAATTCCGGCATATTTGAAAGCCAGTTCAACAAATTCTCTCACCGAATGATTTTCACCGGTGCCGACGACATAATCATCGGCTTTGTCCTGCTGAAGCATTAAATACATCGCCTCAACATAATCTCCGGCAAAACCCCAGTCGCGCTTGGCGTCAAGATTCCCCAAAGCCAATTTGTTAGCCAATCCATATTTTATTTTTGCCACTCCGTCGGTGATTTTTCGCGTCACAAACTGCAATCCTCTGATAGGTGATTCGTGGTTGAATAAAATTCCATTGCAGGCAAAAATTCCAAAAGATTCGCGGAAGTTGACCGTCATCCAATAAGCGTATACTTTGGAAATGGCGTAAGGGCTCCTTGGATGAAAAGGAGTGGTTTCATCCTGACTGCCATTGTGATTGCTTAAACCAAACATTTCTGAAGTTGAAGCCTGATAAAATTTCGTCATCGGCGAAAAAAATTTAATGGCATTTAAAAGATATAGGACGCCCAAAGAGTTAACTTCGGTAGTCAGCTTGGCCATCTCCCACGATGAACCGACAAAAGATTGGGCCGCCAAATTATAAACTTCATCGGGACGAAGATTTTTTATTAAATTTATTAAAGAAGAATCATCATTCATATCGCCATCGACATATTCGATTTTATCGGTAATTTTAAGATAATCTAAATTCTCAAAATTAGGATTGGAATAACGCCTGATCATCCCGTAAACTTTATAATTTTTTTCCAGAAGAAATTTAGCTAAATAAGGGCCGTCCTGCCCAAGAATCCCCGTGATCAAAGCTGTTTTCATAAATTTTTTTTAAAAAAATTAATAATGTTTAAAATTCATCAAAAAATAATTTAATCTAAAAATTTCTATTATTATAACAGAAACCTGCTTTTAAAAAAAACCACCTTAATCCCCTTAAGGCGATAAAGGTTGACCCCCGCGGTCGAACTTGAACCAGCTTGACGCTCCAAATAATCTAATTTTTGATTATTTTTTCAATCGTTTGAATTTATTTTTTTTGTCTTTATTTTTTTCTGCTACAATATTCTTTTATGATCAAACGGGCGATCGATTTTATCAAAAGACCAACGAGCCTTCATATAATTATCAATACTTTTGGCAATTATCTCAATGTTTTTTTTACTGCTTTTTTTGCCCTGATTCTTGTCAGAATTCTTAATCCTGATCAATATGGCGTTTTAAGTGTCCTTTTGGGGATTGCCTATGTCTTGGCCAATATCCTTGATTTTGGGACGACGGCGACAATTTATTCTTATCTTCCACCGCTTATCGAAAAAAAAGCGGCTAATTTATACCGGTTTATCAAAAGCACTTTTTTTTATCAGACGGTTTTTTCCGCTTTGATAATCTTTCTCCTTTTTGTATTTTTTCCTTCTTTGGATAAAATTTTTTTTAAAACCGGCGCTCCGTCTTGGGAACTTTATCTAACTACTTTTTCCGTCCTTTTTTTAATTTGGCAAAATTTTGTTTTGAATATTTTATATGCGGCTAAAAAATATATTAAAGCCAATCTTTATCTTAATTTGGCCAATATTATAAAAACATTAGTGGTTTTTTTTCTAATCGCCACTAAAAATGTCACCATCGGCTCAATCATATTTACTTTTGGAATTTTGGGCCCAATAATTTTTTTCCTTCTTCTTTTTGTCGAAAAAAAAGATTTGGTTTTTGTTTTGGTAAAAAGCGGTGTTGCCCGTGAGGAATTCCGGATGAGTTTCACTTTAACCTATTTTATCTCTTCCCAGTTTTTTAATTTAGGCACCCGGATGGATTTGTTTCTTCTGTCTTACTTCCGTTCAAAAGCTGAAGTCGGCTATTACGGACTGGCCCAAAAAATTATTTTGACCATCATGACAACGGTGATAAGCATAACCCAGGTTCTTTCTCCTCATTTTTCCAAAATTAAAACAAAAAAAGAAGTTATCCACCAATTCAAATCGGGTTTTTTTTATATGCTTATTCCCACCAGCTTATTTTTTATTTTATTTATTTTGCCCGATCAGATTTTTTACCTTTTTTTTACCAGTAAATTTGCCGAAACGGCGACGATCACTCATTGGTTGGCGTTGGCCTATTTAATTTTACCGATGAGTAATTTAATCAATCTTTTTCTTTTATATACCAGAAAAAAACCTGTCTATTCTCTTTATGCCAATATCGGATTCTTCTTAACCTTGGTTGGGCTTTGCTTGATACTAATCCCTCAAAAAGGAGCCTTTGGAGCAATTTATGCTGTCGCCGCCGGTTTCTTCATTAATTTTATTATCTACCTTTTTTCGCTAAAAAAAGAGTTACAGCAGATTTAATTAAAATTGGCTGGCCACCATGGTTGACCGCAAGGATCAAACTTATGGCGTTGTCTTAGCCCAAATTTCATAAAAAACTCCGCGAAAAATTTTTTTTGTTTTTAAAAAATATTTTTTTTCCAGCAAAATTTTTTGATAATCGAACCCATATATTTCAGCCGTATAGGGAATAACAATAATTTCCTTATCGTGAAGGTTTTTTATTTCCCTCAAATCAATGATTTTTAAGTCTTTTTTATAATATCTTAAAGCATCGGCCGAAGGATAAATCATATAAATATTTTTTTCTTCTGAAAGCTGGCCTGCCAGACTTTTCCAGTCTTCCCGGTGAAATCTGGGAAAAATTAGATAGACCAAAGAAAAGATTATCATTCCGGTCAAAACAAAATTTCGCCATATTTTAATATCAATCGCCAAAGATAAAATGAGCGCCAAAATCGGGGCAAGATAAAGAAAACGAAAATACTGAAGAAGGGGAGTAAAAAAAGAAACAATCGTCCCTAACCCGAGGGGAAAAAATAAAAGATAAATCAGAGTTTTTTCATCATGTCTTTTTTGAGTTAAAGCCGAAAGAAAAACAAAAAACCAGATATAACTTGTCCAAAGGCCGGCTACCAGATAATAAAACCACTTGGGATAAAAATCAAGCCGACCGACAGCAAACTTGACTGGTATTAATAATAAATTTTTTATATTTGCCCTACCTAAGACATTTTTCCAATTTAAAACCACCGCCAAAGACTGCTGGCTGTTTAATCTTTGTTGCCAAAATAAAGAAAAAACCATTAAAAAAGCAGTCAGTAAAATAAAGCTGGAAATAAAAAAATTTTTAGTCTGTTTTTTATAGAAAAAAAATAGAATCATTGACACGATTAAAAAAATCGAACCATAAAAAGTAAAAAAACTTAACAATATAAAAAAATTGAAAAGCAAAATTTCCTTGTTCAAAAAAGATTTTTTTCCATAATTTTTTACCAATTTAAAAAAGTAAAATAAAGCAGCGGTAAGGAAAAAAACCACCATCGAATACATCCTTGCTTCTTGTGAATAATAAATTATCAAAGGATTAAAAAGAAAAAATCCCGCCGCCCATAAACCGGTGCGGTAATCTTTCAGCCTCCGGCCGATTTGAAAAATTAAATATCCGGTCAGCAAAGAAAATATCACCGAAGGCATTCTTAAGCTGATTTCCGAATAACCAAAAAAGTTTGTCCAAAGTTTTAAAAAAAGATAGTATAAAGGCGGGTGAAAATCTTTAGGTGAAAATTGGCTGATTATCTTGTCAAATGAATATTCGGTCACCACCCGACTAGTAATTCCCTCATCAAGCCAAAGCGATTGGTTAAGATTTATCAATCGAAGAAAAAAAGCTACTAAAAAAAATGTTAGCCAGGTCGCTTTTTCCATTTTTAAAACAATAAATTAAATTAAAACCGGCGTGACAAACCAAAAAAATAAATCCGATTTAAAAAATCTTTTATAAATTTTTTTTGTACCAGTTAATTGTCCTTGTCAGACCTTCCCTAAGATTAACCCTGATTTTAAAACCTAAATTTTTTAATATTTTGTTTTTTGCCTTTAATTTCGTCCCCGGGTCTTCGCCTATTCTCATCGGCAGATAAATAATTTTGGACCGGCTTTTGGTCAATTCGATAATTTTTTTTGCCAAATCATTTACCGTGATTTCGATACCGCTACCCACTTCAATTGTTTTTCCATTTAGGGTGTTTTTTTCAGAAATCAAAACTGCCGCCCGGACAGCGTCGGTGACATAGATTAAATCCATCGTTTGATTGCCGTCTCCCCAAATTTTAATCGGTTGGTTTTTCAAAGCCCAAAGGATAAAGAAGGGGACGGCTTTTTGACAATGAAAAGATTGTCCCGGTCCATAAACATTGAACCATTTAATTATCACCGAAGGCAACCCAAAATATTTAGAATACATTTTGACAAATTTTTCTCCCGCCTGTTTAGTAATTGTATACGTGTTCAACCAAACATTGGGCTTGGTCACATAAACTACTTTGGTAAAATTTTTTTTTGCTCCGTCTAAAATATTGATCGTCCCCAATATATTAATTTTGGAAGCCTCATAGGCTTTGTTTATTAATTCGCTTGTTCCTAATACCGCTCCCAAATGAAAAACCATTTTAAAATTGGGGACGATTTTTAAAATTAATTCTCGATTAGTGATATCGCCTAAAATTATGTTTTTCCCGCTGGTTGGCCTTGAAGATAAAATACTTACTTCATGTTTTTTAGCTAAAATTTTGACTAAATGCTTTCCGATAAAGCCTTGACCGCCTGTCACCAATATTTTCATAATTTATTTAAATAATTAATAATAATTTTTTTATGACCGAAGGCAATTTTTTTTGGCAAATTTTTAATTGAAAAAAAATCAATTTTACTCACTTCTTTTTGATTAAATTTGTTTAAATAAATTTTTTTTGCTCCAACTTCAAAAACTATATCAACCGAGGCATAAGATTGTCGGCCGGTTTGATAATGTTTTATCAAATATCCGTTAATTATTTTTCCGGCCCTGACAGCGATCCCTGTTTCCTCGGCAAACTCTCTTTCCAGTCCCTTTTTGGGCTCTTCATCGATTTCCAAAATACCACCGGGCAAAGACCAGTAGCCGTAAAATGAAGCTTTTTTATCATTCCTTTTGATCAATAATACTTCCTTATTTTTTATCAAAAGACCAGAAACAACTGGTTTTGGATTATTGTAAAAAATAAAATCGCATCGCTGACAATGGAGCCTTTTTTTTCCGTCGATCAACTTAAACTTTAGTTCATTTTTGCATCTTGGGCAGTAATAATAGTCAACTTCAAAAAATTGTCTTTTTGTGGTCATTTTAAGAAAATTTAAAAAGTGAATTTTTTTGGAATTAATAATGGTTTTTTAAAAAATTACCAATTGATAATACCAACCCAAGGTGACCAATCAAAAAGAAATAAAAAAAATAACTAAAGCCATAATGAATCGCTTCCAATTGATAACCAATTAAGTTAAATCGGTAATACCCGGGAAGAAGAACAAAAAACAAAACAAAATAATAATGAAGAATTGAAAAAATAATTGCTATCCATCTGGCAAGTTTATTTTTTTTAAAAATTGTTAGCAAACCAAAAAAAACAAAGATTGCCAAAGGAAAAAAACCGGCTAAAAAATATCTACCTTGAATGTCCCAGGAAAGGCCGGATCTTTTAAAATAAAAACTTAAAACAAATAAAAAAACCATTAAGGAAAAAAAATACTCAACAATAATTTTTTGCTTTTGCCAAACTTTTACCAATCCGATCATTGTTAAAATTGAAATTATTATCGTATAGCCGATAAAAAAAATTTTTGGGGGATTTAAGTCGTTGGTTGGGCCCAAAAAACCAGCGTAATGCATGATTGTATGGCGAAATTCAAAAACCGCCTGCCATAAGGCGGGAAAAAAAGCAAGCGGCCGAAGTGGCCGGGTTTCCGCAATAAAAAAAGCTTCGGTCGACATCCGGCCATAACGTTTTAAATTCAGATATATCCAGGGAGAAAAAATCAGAGAAAAAACTATTAAATAAAATAATGAATAGATTAAATAATTTTGTTTGGTCTTGCTTTTAAAAAATAAGAAAATTTCGGCAAATAGTATCGAAAAGATTCCGGAAAACTTGGCTAAAGCGGCTGCCGCCGAAACAATCGAAAGATATAATATCTCTTGCCGCTTTATAAAATTTTTCTGATTAAGTTTAATTATAAGAAATAATAAAACCGTGGCAAAAAATGCCATTCCCTGATCGGGATTTAGGCCAACAAATGTCTTTACCACCATCGGATTGAGGGCAAAAAAAATTAAAATTGTCTTTATCACCAAATCGTTTTTAAAAATTAATTTTAGAATCTGATAGGAAAAATAAATCATCCCAAAATAAAATAACGACGAAAAAAGCCGAACCAGATAATACCTAGAAATTAAATCAACCTTCAAAAAATCAGCCAGCCACATCGAGGGGGAAAGAATTATATAATACAGAGGCGGATGATAAGATTGAAAAGTGATCCGGCTAAACTGCGACTTTTCCTTTTTGTCATATTGGATTTTTTGATGAAGAAAGGAGTTTTTGATTTCGAAAAAATTAAGCTTTTTTTTGAGAAAAATTTTTAATAAATCGTCAATAAAATATTTTGGTTTTTGTCCTTTTTGATAATTGTAAGGATAAATTCCTTGGGCGACCCAATAAATATTTTCGTAATGCTCTGGTTCATCGGGACCATTAAGGGGAGGAATAAGGATAAAAAAAATCAGATAAGAAAAAATAAAAAGGAGAATAATTTTTTTGTTCATTAAATTAAGTAAAATTAGGGAGCGGTGGACCGGATTCGAACCGGCGACCTTCTCCTTGGAAGGGAGACATTCTACCGCTGAACTACCACCGCTTGAATTTTAATTATAATAAAAATTTTCTATTTTTTAAACTTTCTTGAAAATAAAGAAGCGGCGAAAAAAATATCTTTAGTTCGCCCGCTTTATCTAAATCTACCTCAAGCTCAAAATCTCTTTTAATTAATTTTACTGGCCGGCTGTTAAGACGACCGGCAAATCCATCGGGGTTAATATTTATAAGGATTTTTTTTCCTACTTCTTCTTTTTTGATTTCAAAAACTATTTCATTTGGAGTTTCTTTGATTATCGTCAAAGGGGTTTTCCCATCGGTTTTCCGAAAGATCGGCAATGCCTCTGGATTTTCATATATATAATTTTCATTTTTTTCAATTAATTGGTAGTAGTTCAGCTCTCGGTCGCTTAAAAAATATTTCACTGCCAAAATTTGCCAGCGCCGATCTTGAGGAGTAATTTTTGAGGTATTAATCGCATTAATATGGGAGATTGTTTGTTGAGTAAATGTCGGGTTTCTTTTAATAATGTTTTGATAAACCGTTTGATAATCCGCCGATGGTCGGCTAAAAAAATTAGCGATTTTTTGGGGGACAAAAGTGGCGTATCCCTGGACGCTTTTAGTCCCACTGACCATCGCCCAGGAAGAAGGATTAAGAGCCAGAATGCTTTTTAAATAACTAAAATCGGTTTTTTCTTTTTTATCAAAAAAAGTTTTTTCTTTGGAAAAAGGTGGTCGAAAATTAACACTGTCTATATAAATATTAAAACCAAAGTAGGGAATCATATCGGCTGTTGACTGAAGACGATAATTTTTAAGATCGGCGTTTTTCCCCAGATCAATTTTTTTATTAATTGATTCTTTGATAACCGTTGCCGGAATAAAATAATTAAAATAAAAATTAATCACGCCGGCTTCAAAAAACAAAAAAGAAAATAAGCCAAGCCAAATAAATTTTTTAAAACGACTGATAAAAAACCCGATCAGAAAAAATAAAAATAATAAAAAAAAACTTTTTCCGGCAAGAAGGCCAATGGCGACGATGGTCGGCCGGTCGAAAAAAAGACCCGGCGGTCTTTTTTTTATAAGATAAAACAAAGTCGTAAAGAATTTTTCAAAATAAGAACTAAAAGAAAAAAAAGCAAAAATCAGGCAAACTGCTAAAAACCATCCGGCTGGTTTTTTGATTGGCAGAAGAAATTTTTCGTTTTGGGCAATCAAAGTCAGACCATAAATATGGATAACGACAAAAATCTGACTGGCAATCCGGAAAAAAGGTAAAGTGATAAACCCGAAAGCCAAAAAAAATAAAAAAACCATAATGATAATTCGCTGCCGGTTCACTCTTTTTTTTAAAAATAATAGAATTAAAAAATAACTGAAGTAAAGAGAGATATTGACTACTGGGCTATAACCAACATTCCATTTGGCTCCGGAATATTTTTCTCCCAATATAAAAGGCAAAACCAATTGAAACAATTGGAAAAAATGGAGCCGGCCGACCGCCGAAACTTCCTTAGCTACTCTGGTTGATTGAAGTAATAACGGCAGGGAAAAAAAGTAATACCAGCTAGTTAAAATAAAAAGAACAAGAAAAAAAATTAACAGTTTTTTGATTTTGATTTTATAAATAAACTTGCCAATGATTGCCGCCAACAGATATCCATAAAAAACAAATTGGCTGTGACCGGACAAAGTTAAAAAAACTCCCAAAACAAGCGGCCAAAGATAGCCGGTAAATTTTTCCTTGATCAAATCTTTCAAAAAATAAAGAAAAAGTCCGTAGTGACAAATGACCGCTAAAATCAGCGGGTTATTCATCCGCAAAAAAATGCCGCTACCGGAAAAAAACAAAACCAGCGTCAGCAAGAAAGCGAATTTTTTGGTTTTGGTAAATTGGGAAAAGAATAAGAAAAAACCAAAAATAAACAAAAAAGCATTAGCGGCTGTCCACAAACTGATTGACCAGGGATAAGAAAAAATAAAAAACAAATTAAAGGGGTGAAAATTACCCAGTCCCAAATCAAAAGCAAAAGGAACACCGGCAAAAATATGGGGATTAAAAAGAGGGAAAATTCCCTTGGCCAGCCACCGGCCAAGAAAAATTTTCGCCGTCAAAAAAAGCAAAATTGTATCGGATGATAAATTAATGAAGCTTAAATAAAAAACTAAAATAAAAAAACTGATAAAAAAACTGAAAAAAAGGATTCCTTTTTTATTCATTGTTTTTGGGAAAAAATATAAACTAGGGGAACACCATCTTTTTTTATGATCTTTAAGATTTTTCCTTTAAATTTTTTATGGTCATTATTTCTTGTCCAGCAGACAATATAAGAAGCTTTATCAGCGTCTCTTATCTCTTCAAAACCCAAATCCCTAAGATAATAGCCAATCGCAAAAGCATTGCCGCAGGCAAAAAAGGGCTTTGGTTTGTTATCACCGGCCGGCAGCTCTTTTCTTAACCAGTTGGCGGCTTCTTTATTGGCTTCTCCCCAATAATCGGTCTCAAATTGGCCGTAGGCTCCCTTTAATCCGCCAATTAACTCATTAAAATAAAGATACGGGTAAGGGTAAAGACTGAAGTAATCTTTAACAATCAGAATCATATTCAACGTAATTAAAACCAGAGCTATTTTTTTGAAAAAAGGATTTTTTACTAACTCATAAAGACCGGCGATGCTTAAAACAATTATCTGAGGCAATAAATAATCCATATGTCTTAAACCGTCATAGACAACCGGCCGGCAGATAAAAAATACCGTCAGGTTGATTGCCAGCGAAATCAAAAAAAGACACAACAATTGATTTTTCTTCGTTAAATAAAAAAAAGAAAGACAAAATAAAAACAGGATAAAAACCGGCGTCGTAATTAAAAACCAAACCGGTAAATAGGTCCATGGCAATGATGTGCTGGAAATAAATTTCCCTAAAAAAAGGACTTCTCCCGGCCAGGGATATTTTAAAGCAATATTTGCCAGATGAAAAAAATGGTTAAAAGGATCAGCCCCAAGATAGGGCAGGGAAATTATATGGATTAAATAGCCGATTAAAAAAATTAATATCAATTCCAAAAGAAAATCTTTGATTTTTTTTTCTTTTTTTTGATGGCAAAGAAGGTAGTAAAAAAAATAAATTGGATAAATCAGATAACCAGCCATTCTCATCGATTGAGTTGCTCCAAAACTTAATCCCAAAAGAAGAATTCTTAATTTTTGCTCCCATTTTCTTGATAAGTAAATTAGGCTTAAAGAGAGAAAATAATAAATAGCAAAAGGAATATCAGTCGGGTTGACAGGAAGATCGCCAAAAAATCTTGGGGTAAAAACCAAAAAAATCGGCCCCAAAAGGGCAAAAAAACCATTTTTAAATTCTTCAAAAAGGACTTCATAAATAGCAATAAAAATCAAGACGGCAAAAATTAAATTCAAAAGATGATATTTTTCCATACTTTCCTGACCATTAAAGATATAAAGGATGGCGTGGTGAAGATGGTTATGATCCAAAAGATCGCCGCTGTCCGGGCCTTTGACTACAAAATCTTTCTGAAGGATTTGATCGTTACCTCTGATTTTGATATAAAGGAGCTTCCCTCGATAATAGGTGGGTCTTTCGTCAATTGAAATTCCATAATCTTTATAAGTCAACAAGGAAAAAATTAAATAGATTATCAAAAAAATTATTAGCCAGTATCTTGTTTTGACAAATCTTCCTAGCATAGATTAGTTAAAAAGATTGTATCTTATGATTTCATAAATAGCTCTGATGCCGTCTTTCCAGCCGATTTTTTTTCCTTCCTCGTAAGTGCGGCCGCGATAAGATATCCCGACTTCATAAATTTTCAAATTTTTTATTTTGGCAATTCTGGCGGTAATTTCCGGCTCAAAGCCGAAACGTTTGCTGGTCAATTTTCTGGCAATTTTTCTGATTAAATCACCACGGAAAACTTTAAAACCGGTTTCCATATCGGTTAAATTAATATTGGTAAACATGTTGGATAAAAAAGTTAAAAAAATATTGGCCACCGAGTGCCAGAAATATAATACGCGGTGGGGGCGATTGGAAATAAATCTTGATCCGTAGACGACATCGGCGCCATTTTTAAAAGGTTCAAGCAAGATAGGGTAATCATCAGGATTATATTCCAGGTCAGCGTCCTGAATCAGGACAACATCGCCAGTCGATTTTAAAAAACCTGTCTTAAGCGCCGCTCCTTTTCCTTCATTTTTTTTCTTGATGATAAAAATTATTTTTGGCTGGTTTTTTCTGAAAAATTTTTTTGATTTTATCAGCTGATTGATTTTTAACCGGGTTCTATCAGTTGAGCCATCGTCAATGATGATGATTTCTTTTTTATAATCCAGACAATTGGCGTTTAGAACGCGCTCTATTGTTTGACCAATAAATTTTTCCTCATTATAAACAGGGATGATGATGGAAAGGGTTTTAGTGGCCATTTTTTTTAATATAAATTTTTTCACTTTCTTTTAACTCTTCAAAAGTATTAATGCCGAGGCCTGCTTTTTCGAAAGGTATTTTTAAACCAATAGTTTTAAAATTATGGGCCGCGGCAATTTCAACCAAATCGGTTAAATAATATTCTCCGACAGCTGATTTACGAATCTGATTAAGATATTTTTTTAAAAAAAGGTAATCAAAACAATAAAATCCCGGATTAACTTCCTTAATCAGTTTTTGTTTTGGACTGGCGTTTTTCTGCTCAACAATGCCGGTGATAAATCCATTTTTATCTCTGATAATTCTTCCGTATTTCAATAAATTAGGGCGGTCATACTCAAAGGTGATTAAAGATATCGCCGGTTGTTTTTTTTGGTGTAAATCAAGTAGTTTTTTTATCACTTCTTGATCATAAAACATCATGTGATCGCCATAGCCGACGAGAATTAATTCCGGAACCGTTTTTAATTTGGCAATCGCCGAAAGACCGACCTTGACCGCGTGGCCGGTCCCCAGCCTTTTTTTCTGAAAAGCATAAACCACCGGATATTTTTTTAAAACTTGCCGGACACTTTCCTTAAAAGCGCCAGCCACGACGACGACCGGTGAAGCAATATTAATCATCAGTTCAACAGCGTAGACAATGAGTGGTTTGTTTAAAAAGGGAATCGTCACTTTATTTCTCTCTTTGCATTTCATCCTTGTCCCTTTGCCGGCCGCCAAAATAATCGCCGCGATGTTTTTGTTCATATAAAAGCAGATTATAGCAAAAACTTATTTTTGCCAACCATTGGGATTTTTTTTATACCATTTAATCAAAGATTTAACACTGTCTCCAATTGTTCGCTTTGGTGCCCAGTTAAGTATTTTTTTGGCTTTATCAATTTTAGCAATCGTTTTGGCATATTCACCCAAACGGGGAGTGGTTTTTTTGACGGTAAATTTTACGCCGGTTGTATTTTGAACCTGTTTCACCACTTCCAAAACTGAATTACCAGTGCCGGTGCCCAGATTGATAATTTCACTTTTTCCCCCATTGGCAAGATAAATTAAAGCTTTTAAATGGGCTTCATTTAAATCCAAAACATTGATATAATCCCGAATCGGCGTTCCATCGGGGGTATCGACTTTGGGGCAGGTTAAAAAAAACGGCTCAATTCCTAAAGCTCCCCGCACCGCGTTTTGGACCAATAAAGTCGAGGGCTTTTTGGAATCGCCGATTAATCCATCTTCCGAAGCGCCGCAAACATTAAAATATCTTAAGATGACATATTCTAAATTTTTAAGTTTTCCGTACCACTCAATCATTTTTTCGACCATCCGCTTTGATTCGCCATAAGGATTGGTTGGATTGGTGGGGTGTTTCTCATCGATAGGGACATAAGCTGCTTCTCCATATACAGCGCAGGTTGAGGAAAAAATAATCTTGTTGATTTTAAAATTCATTAACGTGATTAATAAATTATGAGAGCCGCAAACATTATTGTCAAAATACTTTTCTGGTTTCTTTACCGATTCATCAACCAGACAGGAGGCAGCGTAATGAACGGCGGCAAAAATTCCCGGTTCTTTTTTCAAAATATTCGATAAATCGTTTTTGATGTCGGCTTGGTAAAAGCGGAGTTTTTTTTGACCAAATTTTTTTTGTAAAAGCTCAAGCGGCTGTCGGTAGCCGGTCGAAAAATTATCCAAAGCCACCACTTCATAATCATTTTGTAAAAATAAATAAGTCGCCACCGAACCAATATATCCGCCGGCACCGGTAATCAAAATTTTTTTTGTCATAAAGATAATAGATATATTTTAACAAAAAGCTCTCCGACTCTTAGGGCGACTAAGATGGTTAACCTTCAGCTAATTTTATCAAAAGGATGCCAATGAATCCTTTTTTCCGCCAAATATATCCCCAAAAAAACCAAAAAAGCGCCAATAAAATAATAAAAATTTGGGTACTCCTTAAGAAGGGGAGCGGCAATAATTACCGCTACCACCGGATCGATATAAGTAAATAAACCCACTTCTTGAGCTTTAATTTTGGTCAAACCGTAATTTAATAAGTAATAAGCCAAAGCCGAAGAAAAAAATGCCCCGAAGATAATCCCCAAATAACCCTGATAGTTAAGATCAGAAAACGACCAATTTTTTAATTCAGGGATCATAAAAGGCACAAAAGTCAAAGCGCCAAAAATAAAGGCGATCAAAGTCACCATAAAAGGATTATTTTTTTTTAATACTTCTTTATTAATAAGGGTGTTTAAAACCGACCCTAAAGTCGCCAGCACAAAAAATAAGTTTCCCTCAACTTCATTGATGATCAGTCTTCTTTGATCAAGTAAAATCGGGGACAAGATGATAATTAAAACCCCAAGTAGAGAAATCAACAGTCCAAAAAAAACCTTTATCTTTGGTTTTTCTTTTAAAAAAACAATTGATAGGAAATATAAAAAAACCGGTCCGGCCGAAGCGATTACCGGCGCGTTGATACTCGTCGTTTTTTTTAACCCCAAAAAGAAAAAGGCAATATTTACCGTAATGCCAAAAAAAGCCGCCAGACAAATTTTAAAAAAATCCTTGCTATTTATCGCCTGCCAATTTTTCCCCATAAAAGGCAAGATAATAAAAGAGGCAAGGCTAAAGCGTAAAAAAGCCAGCGTAAATGGCGGAATGTTTATCAGGGCATATTTGAAAATTGGCGAAGCCGCTCCCCAAATTGTATTGGCAATAATCAAAGCTAAAAAAGGGCTCATTTTTTCTTGTTCAAAAAGACTATTAATTCGCCGATTATGCCGGTCATGATGATTTGAATGCCGACAATTATTAAAAGCACCCCCAGCCAGAGAAGAGGCCGGCGGTAAAGCAAGACATTAAAAAAAATCCTTTCATAAGCCAAATATAAATCAATAAGCAAACCGGTAATAAATAAAATAAAACCAATCGTCCCGAAAAAATGAAGCGGCTTTTCGGAAAAACGATAAAGAAAATAGGCGGTCAAAGTATCTAAAAATCCGGTAAAAAATTTTTTTTTGCCGAATTTAGACTGACCATAAATTCTTGGCCGGTTATTGACTGGTATTTCTGTCACTTTATATCCATTATAATACGCCCAAAGCGGCAAAAAGCGAAAATTGTTGCCATAAAAAATAAAGTCCTTTAAAACTTCTTTCCGGAAGGCTTTAAAACCGCAATTTATATCCTGATAGGGCGAATTGACAAATATCTTCAAAAAATATCTCGCCATCCAAGAATAAATTTTTACCAAACGGCTGTCTTTTCGCTGGCTTCTTATCCCATTGACAAAATCATAACCCTGGTCGATCTTTTCTAAAAATTTTGGCAGATCAGCCGGATCATCTTGCAAATCGGCATCGATAAAAATAATTATTTCTCCTTCTGCTTGATTAACTCCGTCAGATAGGGCCCGACCTTTGCCCTCTTTTTTTTTATGGGTTAGTAATTTTATTTTGAAGACGGTCGACTTCAAAAGCAGTTTTGGTTTATCTTTTGATCCGTCATCGACAAAAATAGCCTCACAAGGCTCTTTAATTTTAGCTACCGCTTTTTCAAGTTCTTTTAATAAAATTGGTAAATTCTCCCTTTCGTTATAAAAGGGGATAATTATGGAAATCATATTTTTTTATAAACTTCGATTGATTTATTATCAAAAAAAATCATCGAAAAATTGGCATCTGTTTTGAAATTATTATAAAATTTTAGCGGCAGGCTATCAGATGCTTTATTAATTTCATCTTTATTTATAATAACAAAATCAGCCGTTTGATAATCATTAAGTTTTTTTTCCAAAATTTCTTTTTCATTAAAACCCATCGAGTAAAAAGCCGGGTCATAAAGAAAATTAATATAAGTTTTTCTTTCGGTAAAAAATGGCGCCAGTTTCGGAGTCGTCGCCACTTTGATGTTTTCGTCACTAAGTTTTTTTTGCCATAATCTAATGGTGGCAAGTTTTTGATTATCGATTCTATATGGCCCGCCTGGATTTTTTACCCAGTCTGTCGGCCAAGGATTATACCGATAAATTGACTGAAAATTAAAATAAAGAAAAAGGAGAAAAATCATTCCCTGAAGCCAACTGTTTTTTACTAAGCGATGAAAATTTTTATAGCCTAAAATCAAACTATAAAAAAGAAAGGGGATAATCAAAGAATGGTAATGAAAATATATCGCCCGCATATTGCTGTTGGAACTTAAAATATTAATCAACCATTCAGGCAGACTAATCAATAAAGTCAAGGGTGAAAACAGGCTGTAAAAATTAGGCTTGATCAATTGTGTAATATAAATAAAAGTTTCCTGACGAAAAAAATATTTAGATATTATCGAAGGGCTCAAGAAGTTTTTAATCATCGGGTTTGAACTGTCGCCAAAATCTCCAAAATATCTTAAGGCAAAATGGCTTTCCTGCCGAAAATAGGGGATAATCAAAAAGACTGTGCTGACAAAAAAAATTATCCCTAAAAAAGACAGCCAAAAACCATATCGTTTATCTTTTTTGATAAAAATTAAATAAAAACCATAAAAAGCGACGATCAGGCCAACCTGCTCTTTTGTCAGAAGCGAAAGAAAGATAAACAAAAAACTCCAGCGGTTTTTTTTAATTAAATTAAAATAAATCGCCCATAAAAGAAAAGTGGTCGCCAAAACTACCGGATGGAAATCAAAAAGATTAGCTCTTTGGACGGGGAAAAATAATAAATAAAGACTGGCAAAAATTAAACCAAGAAGTTTTTTATTGATTGTCTTTTGACTGATTAAAAATATCGGCCAGGCTCCCAAAGCCAAAATAATTGTTTGTCCAATTAAAAGGACTTCAGGCCCGGAATAAATTTTGTAAAACGGGGTAAAAAAAATTAAAATCGGATCGAAATGGATCGCCAGCCGACTGACATTTTTTTTCAACTGTTGGTTGGTCATCTCCAGAATCCTTCCCCGGGAAGTATTATAGACCACCTGATCCATGATTCCCAAATCATAATAATGAGAATTTAAGCTTAAATATCGCCTTATACTTAGCAAAGAAAAAATAATGATGTATGAAATAATTAAAATCGCCAAAATTATTTCTAGTAAGTTTTTTTTAAAAAATTTTTTCATACAGCCTTGTTTTTCTAAAAAAAGTTTTTCTAATTTTTTAGCGGTTACCGGAATGAAATTTTTTATGGACCTCTTTTAATCTGGCATCGGTAATGTGGGTATAAATCTGGGTAGTGGCAACATTCTTATGCCCCAATAATTCTTGAACCGATCTTAGATCAGCTCCTCCTGACAATAAGTCAGTCGCAAAAGAATGCCGAAGAGCATGGGGGCCGATCCTTTTGGCAATGCCGGCTTTTTTCCGGTATTTGTCGATCATTCTTTCGACCGAGCGGGCAGTCAGCCGGAATTTTTCTTCCGTTAATTCTTTTGATTCTTTCGGTCCGGAGTATCTGATAAAAAGAGGCTGAAAGGCATCATTTCTTTGATCAAGATATTTTTTTAAATATTTTTTTGCCCGTTCTGACAAAAAAACTACCCGGGTTTTTCCTCCTTTTCCCTTGACACTAAATTCATCGGCGTTGCTGTAAAATTGTTCCCGGTTGAGAGCGACCAGTTCAGATACGCGCAGACCGGTGGAAAAAAGCAATTCAAGAATCGCCCTATCCCTGATGCCGATGATGTTTTTTTCTTCGACCGCCTCAAAAAGCCGCTGTAATTCTTCCGAAGTCAAAAATTTGATCACCCTTTCTTCGGTTTTACCAAGCTCAATTAACTCCGGCGCCAGCACTTTCAAATTTTGTTTTAGAAGGTAGCGGAAGAGCGATCTGATTGCTACCAAAAAGTAATTTTGGGTTTGGCGCTTTAGCTCGCCCTTAAATGGATTTTTATATCGGTGGGAGAGGAAAAGGCGAAAATTTCTGATCAAGTTTTCGTCAATTTTTTCAACGGGAAAATTATCGCCGTAATTGGCTTTAATCCAATCAGCAAAAAAATTCAGGTAATAGCCATACATTCTTACGGTCTTTAAAGAAAGATTGCGATCTAGCTCGCAGTATTCCAAAAAACGCAAAATCGCTTCTTTGACGCTCATTAAACTATTATATTAAACGACGTCGTCAACTTCAATAAAACCAGTGCCCCGAGAGGGACTCGAACCCCCAAGCCCAAAAAGGCATACGGTTCTAAGCCGTACCTGTCTACCAATTCCAGCATCGGGGCAAAATCTTTCTCTAATTATAGCAAAGTTAATTAGGCAATATTAAAAAAAGAAAAGGAAAAATTTTTTCTATAAGATATATTTATTTCTAATTAAAAATTGTGGATAACTGAATAATTTTTTAATACTATAAGTTCATCTTGGTGGTGAAGTTAGCCCAAGCTCCACCGATATTAAAGATGCTCGTTGATTTAAAATAAATTGTTATAATTAATTAATAAAAAACTTATTAACTTATGAATTGGTTTGTTGCCGCTTTTTTATCAGCTTTTTTTGCCGCTCTGACAGCTATTTTGGCAAAAATTGGTATTAAAAATATAAATTCCAATCTGGCGACGGCAGTAAGGACAATCGTCATACTTGTTTTTGCCTGGGGAATTGTTTTTTTCCAGGGAGGAATCAAAGAAATTAATTCTATCCCAAAAACTTCACTGCTTTTTTTGATATTGTCAGGCATCGCCACTGGTTTGTCTTGGCTTTTTTATTTTTATGCCCTCTCGGTCGGTCAGGCGTCAAAAGTCGCTCCCATTGATAAATTAAGCTTGGTTTTGACTATTATTTTAGCCGGTCTTATCTTAAAAGAAAAAATCAGCCTGCCAATTATTCTCGGAGGGTTATTAATGAGTCTTGGAGCAATCCTTATCGGCTTAGCTAAATAAACATTTTCTAATTTTGATGTTTTCCACAAGTGAATGAATAGCCGCAATAAGGGCACCTAGCTTTCCATGTCGCTGGCGAATCTTTCTTTTCTCCCTGAATTTTTTGATGGCAGCTGGGGCATTCGTAATCTTCATAACGATCAGTTTCTTCCTTTTTTTGAAAAAATTTACCGGATAATAACCGGTAAAGACTTGAATCAGCCGTTATCACACTTCGCCAATGATTATAGAAAACTCCCAGACTTTCTTCTATCTCCTGCTGCGAAACTGTACCGCCGCCGCATCCGGCGCTTAAATCAGTGATTTTTTGTCCGGTTGATAATTGATGGTAATAAACCAAACTTAAATAACCTCTCCTGACTGCTTCAGCAATCAAATTCTCTTCTAAAGCCAGCTGCCTTGCCAAATTTTCAATTGTTTTATCGTAAGATTCCAACCAAGTAGTTTGTCCTGTCTGAAGGGCATAATTGATTTCCCGCCATAAATCCTGAAGATAAAAAACCCTTTCGCCGTTATCGTGAACCAGGATATTTGGCAGGCTGTCCAAATAATCTAGAAAATCTTCCATTGATAAATTGGTTAATAGAGGAGAGGAGAGAAAATAATAAATTTTTTCTCTTTCATTTTTTATTTCTCGATAACCATTGCCAAAAATTAATTTTAAAAATTCTTCATTGGTAAAAGCAATTGGCAGGCCGACAACTTTTTTTCCTAAATTGACATAAATTATCAATTGATTGAAAGGGTAATCCACCTCGGTAAATTCATTTTCGTTTCCTCCTTCGAAAGCCCCTTTTCCTTTTGGTGAACACCATAAAACTACCCTTCCGGGATGATTAACTAAAAAGTTTTCAATTGCCAAAAAACTAGTTCGCGCCACTCCTTCCCGTTCGCGCTCATCAAATAAATCAACCGCCAGCTCTTCCTTTTCATCGCTGTCAACAAAAAGCCTCTGATTTTTAATTCGATAAAAATAAGGGGCGGAGATTACCCATTTGGAAAGCATTTCGCTGGCAAAACTTGAAAGCGACCGGCGGAATAATCTTTCTCTTTCCCCAATTGACAAACCAGCCAATTGAGCGGCTTCTTCAGCCGACCGAAATCCAAATTTTAAAAATTCCCGACAAACAGTCATATTTTTCCCTGCGCGGGGAGCCATTTTCCCTGATCGGTCTTCGGGCTTATTCCAAAAATCTTAATCAATTTGTTAAGATTTTTGGAAATTACCGCTGCGGCACAGCCCCGGATTTTCACCGGCGTTCCCAAAAATTAAAAAGCCTTCCCATCGTCTAAAAAAAGACAGTGGCTTAATCAGGTTGTCAAAATTTTTAACTTTAAAATAATAATCAAAAAAAATTTTTTTTTCAATAAAAAATGTTAAAATTAAAAAAATGGATTATTATAAAAAAAAGCTTTTTATCCCCCAAATTAATAAAAATGATGGGCTTATCGGCAAAATAGAGAGATGGCAGGCCCATCGGCAAGCTATTCTTCATCGCGGTTTCACTACGATTATAAAATCAGGAGACAAAATTATCCTCCAAAAACGGAAACATCCGGTTTTTGACGGCGTATATGACCTTTCTTTTTCTTCTCACCCGGTATTTATACAAAATCAGCTCCAAACAATGGAAGAGGCGGTTTTAAAAACATTCCAAAGGGAGTGGTTAGTCGGAAGAAATGCCGAAATTAAAATAAAATTTTTAGATAAATATTATTACCGGGCGGCGGATAAAAAAAGCGGTTATTTTGAACACGAGATCAATTATTTATATTTAATTGATTTTTCCGGAGAAATCAGCGACAATCCTCAATTTAGTTATCAAATGAAAATCATCACCATTAAAGATTTTTTTTCAAAGTTTAACAAGATCAATCTGGCCCCGTGGGTAAAAAAACATTATTTAAATTTTCTTGGCTATCCACCAGCCAAACAAAAACCCACCAATATGGGCAAACCAAGCCACTCCGCCCTGATTGATGTCAAAAGTCACTAAAGAGCCAAGGCCGGAAAACAACTGGATAAAAAACCAGTAGCCAAGAAAAAACCAGGCCGGTAATTCTACAAGATGCAAAAACCCAAAAAGGCCGGGAACCAAAGCTTCGATCGTTGAATTTTTGAAAAAAACAAAATAGGCGCCGGCAACACCGGAAATTGCCCCCGAGGCGCCGATCATCGGTAGTTGGCTGCCAAAATTAAAAATAAGTTGGGCAATCACCGCCACGCTACCAGCTAATAAATAAAAAATCAAATATTTAAAATGTCCCAGTCTGTCTTCGACATTGTCGCCAAAAATATGTAAAAACCAAAGGTTAGAAACGATATGGAATATCCCTCCGTGAAGAAAAATAGAAAATAAAATATATTTATAAGAATGGATATCAAAAAAGTTAAAGCGGGAGGGAATAAAGCCATATTGGATTATAAAGTTTTCGAAATCCGGCGCTGACAATTGAATAAAAAAAACAATTATTGTTGTTATGATAATTAAATAATTTACCAAGGGAAATTTTCTGGTTGGAGTAGAATCACGAATCGGAAACATAACTTTTAATTTTACTACATTGATATTTTTTAAAAAAATAATATTTTTGATCGGCTTATTTTCTTAACCAAGTCGTGATATAATTTTTAAATATAAAAACGCTGGAGAAGTCGCATAGTGGACGAGTGCGTACGCCTGGAGAGCGTATAGGGCCGCAAGGCCCTCGCGGGTTCGAATCCCGCCTTCTCCGCATTAAGCAGAAAAGTTCCATAAGACCCATATACTTTCTCAGTTTGGTTTGTTATTATTTGCTGAAAAATCAGAAGAAAAGTCAATACGCCCAGAACAGTCCTGAAGAGTGTAAAATCGCCT
Organism: Microgenomates group bacterium; assembly: GCA_029906985.1. Classification (GTDB taxonomy): domain Bacteria; phylum Patescibacteriota; class Microgenomatia; order UBA1406; family GWC2-37-13; genus JARYMT01. The sequence goes on from JARYMT010000002.1 coordinate 122,775, forward strand.
AAAAACCCTTCAAGGTATTTGTCATTGGTTCTAAGCTTTTTGTATCGTTTAGGTTGTTGTTGTCTCTTTTGACGCTTATTAAGTTTTGTTCTAATCCTGTCATGTTTTAATATAATGACATAAATTTACGATTGCTTGAATCCTTAAGTATTTTGCCTAAGTTTCAAAACATATATTTTTTGCTACAATAAAAAAATGGAATGTATTTGTTCGTCTTTTATTCTGACGCAACAACTTATAAAGATCGTTACCGAAGAGACGGGCTATTATTAAATTCATTAAATAATTTTATTAATAAGCGGTCTCTTTTTTTGTTGGTATGATCATTTAGTAAATTTATAAAAATGTATGGGCATTATATACGGCTGGATGCTTGGTGGAAAAACCCTTGCCGATCGGGTCGAAGAATATGAAAAGCGAGTAGAACTTCTTGGATATGAAACAAAAAATCCCAAAATAAGCCCAAAATCTAAAACTGAAATACTGGAGAGCTTAACTCAAACGGCAATAGATAATAAAGACAGTATCTTTCTGAAATTAGAATCTTCGATTAACGGACTCTCATATAGAGAGGCTAAAAAACGTTTGTTTCAATATGGTCTAAATGAAATAGAACATGAAAAAAGACCGCACTGGCTTATCCGACTATTTAAGATAATAGCTAATCCTTTAGTCTCGTTATTATTACTCATTATCGTCGTTTCTTTTTTTACGGGAGATTTGAGAACCACCGTCGTTATCAGTGTGATGGTTTTAATAAGCGTCGCTCTCAGGTTTTTCCAGGAGAATCAGGCTTTTAACTCTGCCGAAAGTCTTAAATCAATGGTAAAAACAACCTGCACGGTTATTCGCAACTCAAATAAAAGAGAGGTTGACTTAAAACAAGTAGTGCCTGGGGACATTATTGAACTGTCCGCAGGAGATATTATTCCTGCCGATCTTCGGGTAATCGAAAGCAACGAGCTTTTCGTCAATCAATCGTTATTGACAGGTGAGGCTTTACCTGTTGAAAAACATGCAGTCTACCAACCGACTGACAAAAATATTAGCCCTCTTGAATTAAAAAATATTTGCTTTATGGGAACTAATGTTGAAAGCGGACACGCAATTGCTATTGTTTTACAAACAGGCGCTAGTACTTATTTTGGGAGTTTAGCAAAAAGTATCACCGGCCAAAAAGTGCAGACAAGTTTTGATCGTGGTGTGGATAAATTTACTTGGTTAATGATTGGGTTTATGGGAATAATGGTGCCAATGGTTTTCCTTATCAACGGATTAACCAAGGGAAACTGGTTTGAGGCCTTTTTATTCGGAATATCAATCGCTGTTGGTTTAACCCCGGAGATGTTACCGGCAATAATTACCGTTAATTTATCAAGAGGATCTGTAAATATGTCTAAGAAAAAGGTTATTGTCAAACAGTTAAGCTCCATACAAAATTTTGGGGCAATGAATATACTTTGTACTGATAAAACCGGAACACTGACTTTAAATAAAATTGTTTTGATTGAAAATATCAATATATTAGGAAAGGACGATCCGCAAGTATTACATTACGCCTACATTAACAGCTATTACCAAACAGGTTTTAAAAATCTTCTTGATACGGCAGTTCTTAAACATGCAAAAGACAATAAAGTTAATAATGTAGATATTGATTACAAAAAAATCGATGAGCTTCCGTTTGATTTTAAACGTAGACGCGTATCAATTATCGTTGAAGATAAAAAAGGGAAAAAAATCCTTATTTGTAAAGGAGCGGTTGAGGAAGTCTTAAGTATCTGCAGTTATTATGAGCTTGATAAGAAAGAACATCCACTTGACTCAAAAGCTCTGAGAGAAATCAAACAGATGAATGAAAGATACAGTAAAGAAGGCTATCGCGTGATTGCCGTTGCCCATCAGCATGTAAACGGTGAACTTGATGGAGAAATCAACCAAAAAGAGAAAAATTTGGTATTTTCAGGTCTTATGACTTTTTTAGACCCTCCTAAAAAAAGTGCTATTGAAGCAATAAAAAAATTAAATCAATATGGTATAGAAGTTAAGATCTTAACCGGTGACAACGAACTGGTAACCAATAAAATCGCCAAAGATGTTGGAATAGATATTAAAGGAACTCTTTTAGGAAAAGACGTTGAAAAAATGGATGATGCAACTCTACGAAAAAAGGCAGAAAACACCACTATTTTTGCCAAACTATCACCTGACGATAAAAGACGGGTAGTTGAAGCTTTAAAAAGTTCTGATCATGTGGTTGGATTTTTAGGCGATGGAATAAATGACGCTCCGGCTTTACGATCGGCCGATGTAGGAATTTCCGTTGATGGCGGGGTTGATATTGCCAAAGAGTCGGCCGGTATCATTCTTCTTGAAACAAGCTTAAACATATTGGTTGATGGAGTCGTTGAAGGAAGAAAAGTATTCGGTAATATTACAAAGTATATAAAAATGGGGGCAAGTTCAAACTTTGGCAATATGTTTAGTGTCTTGGGTGCCAGTATATTTCTTCCGTTTTTACCGATGACTGCAGCTCAAATTCTGGTTAATAATCTTCTTTATGATATCTCCCAGACTGCAATTCCACTTGACAACGTTGATCAAGAATATATTGAGAAACCAAGAAAATGGCAAATTAAAGACATAGGTCGCTTCATGTTATTCATCGGACCTATCAGTTCAATTTTCGATTATATGACTTACTTCATTATGCTCTTTGTTTTTCATGCCTGGAATAATCCTTCACTATTTCAAACAGGCTGGTTTGTTGAATCGTTAGTCACCCAAACAATGATTGTTCATGTTATCCGAAGTCGAAAAATGCCTTTTTTTCAAACCTGGGCAAGTTTACCCCTAATAGCAACGACGTTTACAATAGTTGCAACAGGAATATTTATCACTTTCTCTCCTTTTGCCCATTTCTTTAGCTTTGTAAGATTGCCCGTATTCTACTGGCCGCTTCTTGGCTTAATGCTTTTAAGTTACATTATATTAACCCAATTAGTTAAAACGTGGTATATCAAAAAGTTTGGATATAATTAAATCAACGATTATGGATTATGAAGAAAATAATTATTCCTGTAATTTTAAGGGTAGTTTTTGCTTATTTAATATTTAGATTACTATGATTTATATTTTTATATTTGTGGCGGTAATAATAATTTTGTTTTGTATCTACAAAGTAACAAGGAAAAATAATGATAAATTAATAGAAATTAAATCAATTATGTTATAACATCAGATGGATATTTTAGAAAAAAATGGCGAAGACATCATTATAAAAACCTTACTAATTTTGGATTAAGTATTATTGTTGGATTAATTTTTCTAAAGACACCTTTTTTTCGAGAACTGGTATTTCATATTGGTAACCTTGGATATATTGGCGCTTTTTTTGGAGGAATTTTATTTGTTTCAACATTTACAGTATCTATAGGAACAGCACTACTTCTTTTATTAGCCGAGACTCTTCATTCAATCGAAATCGGATTGATTGTGCTGGTTTAGGTGCGGTAGTCGGAGATTTGACAATATTTCATTACATTAGAAACAAAGGTTTGGATAGCGAAATAAAACATTTAGTTAAAGTGCTCGGTGGAGATAAGATAATCCATCTTATCCATACTAAATACTTTAGCTGGACTCTGCCTGTATTTGGAGCAATTATTGTATTGCACCGAGCTACATAATCTATTTTCAATAAGCCTCTTCCAATAATATCATCTATTAATTTGTCCGAAACATAACCGTTATAGTCCGCTCGAATAAAAAGTTCAAGAATTTGTCCGATAAGAGATTTTCTGGTTATATTTTTTATGTACGTACCCTCTATGGTAAATCCATTATCTTCTACCTGAATTGCAGTTAAAGGAAGTTTATATTTTCGTTTAGGTGTTGGAAAAAACTTTGGTGCAACATAAGGTTTATCGGGTTGAATAAATTTACGAAGAGGCTTTTCCATTTCCGGATATGATTTTGTATCGTCAAATTTACTAGTGGGAATAATGAATTTAGGAAATTGAATTAGTGCTGTGATTTTTCCAACCGCTTCCAGTCCTGCAAAAAGATTTTTCAAACTTTTGGCAAATTGAAGTTGCATTTCTGCCATCTGTTTAAAAACTCCAGTTACCGATTCAGCAGTTTCCGTATAGCTTTGAACAAGCTCTCTTAGTCCTTCAGTTAAAGCCTTGAATTGATTGCTTGATACAACAATAAATTGATATGCTTCCTGTTCCTTTTTAGTTAGAACTATGCCTTGTTCGGCTTTTTTGACGATTGCTCCAATTGAATTTTTGCTATTTCTTAATTTTGGCATGTCCCCATTATACATCTCGTTGTTTGTCCTTAAAAGAGCTTGTTTTGCCTTTTTTATATGTGTGGCATTTGTGACATTTTTGCCTCAGATTACAGGATTAAAGCTTCAAAGAATGTTCTATAATATTAGGTAAGTATCCTGGAGAAGGATCGAGACTATAAGGATTAAAAAATTCCAGATCAGGATGCTCCGCCAGTAGTAGAACATCTCTTTAGTTCGATAGGCAAACTAAAGAAAGGACCGATGGCAATTAAAAACAAAAACAAAAAAAATATACTCCGCTTTCAGAAAAATTTTAACTGATACAAAAAAGGCTGCCAACTGCTTTTGTATCAATTTTTTAGCCCCGGCGTTAAAAGAAAAATTTTTCATGAGCCGTTTTATTTTTTTATTAGCTTGTCAAGACGTGCTTAAAAAAATAAGAAGGGAAGTTAAGACTTCCAAAATAATCTGATTTTTTCTTACGATGCATCAACGACAATGCTGACACAGATCTACGAGCTTTTTGCCAGCTTCAACAGATACCAGCTGAATCGTCGAATGGTTAATGTTATATTTCGATAAAAGCATCTGTTTAATCTCTGTTAGTTTTTCTGCATAAACGGAATCTGAAGAAAGCCCGTTAGCTATAATATGAGTAGTAAGTAAAGTATCTTTCGAACCGGTTTTCCACACGTGCAAATCTTCTAGTGATTTCACACCTTCGATAGACAATAAATTTTTCTTCAATTTTTCAATGTTTACATCTGTGGGGACTACTTCCATGAGGACATGAACTGTTTCCATGACTAAAGTAATAGCTTCCTTGGCAAGTAACACTGATAATATCAATGAAATCCCCGCATCAGCCCATTGCCAGTTAAAAACCAATACAAGAACTGCTGCTACAATCACACCCGCCGAAAACAAAACGTCCTGAAGAGAATGAAGAAAGGCGGATTTAATATTCATACTTTCCTTTGCATGATCGTGGAGAAGTTTTGTTGCAATCATATTGCCGATAAACGCAACAACTGCTATAGCCAACATCCATCCTCCTAAAATTAATTGAGGATGTAACAAGCGTTGTATTGCTTCATATCCGATAACAATTATGGAAACAAGCAAAAAAACACTGTTTAGGAGTGCTACAAGAACTTCTGTCCGTTTATATCCATATGAGTGCTTTATATCTATTTTCTTGGAACTTGCCCGTTCACCAAATAAACTGATGACCATAGCTCCCGCATCAAAGAAGTTATGAACCGCGTCAGAAATGATTGCCAAACTGCCAATAAAAAGTCCAATAATAATTTCAACCATCGTAATGATGACGTTAATACCGATTGAAATGAGTAAATTTTTTTCTTTCATGTTTGGTTATTTTCCCTCTTTTCTATTTTTATGGCTTTTCCTTTAATGATCGCCTCAGCCACTTTTTTCTGGGCGCTGGCCAAAATCCGGGCAAATGTCGGCTGGGAGATATTCATTTTTAAAGCGGCTTTTGTCTGTTCCAGGCCGTCTATTTCATAGAGTTTAAGCGCTTCAATTTCATCCGGCAAAAGAACTATCTCCTCAAGAAGATGCATTGGAACTCCTTGGGGTTTGAAATATAAAGCGTTTGGCCGAAAACGCAAACGGCGGCAAAGTTTTGGTCTCATATATTTTTTGATAAAATAACTATTAAAGTCCCTGTCTGGTCTTAATCTTTTTTTGCTCTCGACCAGACAGGGACTCCTGTTCCCGTTACTTACCGATCGAATTTAATTCTTTTTCCACATCTTCCAGTTCTTCCTGAAGAGCCTTTTGATAATCTTCCAGATCTTTCCGTTTTTCTTCAGCGGTTTCCGGCTCGTTCCAACCGTAGCAGCGGCCTAAACCCCGTCCATAACGACCTCTAAAATAATAACCCATTCTTCTTTCGAAACCTATTCCGCATCGTCCTAATCCTCGACCAGTCATTGGTCCTTGACCTTGCGGCCCTGTTTTGTCCATGTTTGGCATATTTATCTCACCTCCTTTCAATTATGAATACCTATTCATTATAGATAGGGGGGGTGGTTTTGTCAAGGGGAATTAGAATATTTTTAAATGTCTCAAAGTGGATTGCTGCGCCAATCCTTTAAACCGGCGCCGGCAGCTGTCTGCCACCACCGCGGCTTTCTTCAACCCTGTTTCAACGATAGCAATATAAAATTTTTCGATTTATTTATAAAATAGACGATAAATACGCTGATTAAAAAAACCAGGACAAAAATTTCCAGTGGAGAAAAACTTTTTTTAAAATTGATTAAAGGATCTAAAACCAAATAATGAATAAAATATAAAGAGTAAGAATTGCCCGCCAAAAAATTAATTATTTTTTTAGAAAAATTGAGTTTTAAAAATTTCAATTGACTTAAAAAAATTAGTAAAAAACAAGTCATTAAGCCATAAATCAAAAAATATATATCCGGTGGATATTTTTTTTGAATCAACACATAATTTGAATCAAAAAAGAGATTTTTTTGGAAAATAAAAAGGGAAAAAGCCAGGAGGGTAAAAAAAACCAAATACTTTTGGTAATCTTTTTTTCTTTGATCAAAAAAGGCAAAAAAGAAGGCGATAAAATAAACCAACAACCAGGGGAAAAACATCAAAAACCGATAATTTTCTCCTGTCGGACGAAAATTAATAAAATAAATAGAAAAAAAACAAGAATTTAGAAATAATAAATAATAAAGAAATTTTTTGTGATTTTTTAAATAAATTAATATCGGAAAGAATAAGGTTAGCTGAATAAAAAGCAACACAAACCAATTGTGATTTACTCCGCCAATTAAAAACAAGGATTTAATAAAAAAGGGGCGGTTGTTTTGCAGACCGAGCCCTTTGAAAAAATTGGGAAAAAACCACCATAAAAAATAATGCGAGAAAAGATAAATATAATAAGGAACAAGCAGCCTTTTTAATCTCTTACCAATCCAGTATCCTGCTTTTTGTAAATCTTTAAAACCCGTCTGATATTTTAAATATAAAATATATGCTGAAGCAAAAACAAAAGCGACGACAACAAAATGCAAATAATTCCATATCTCAAATATCAATTTCTGGTCGGTGAAATAGGAAAGACTATGAATTAAAATCAACGCCGCGATGCTTATCGATTTTAACCAGTCTAAAAAAAATAATCTTTGATTAATTTCCTTCATAAAAAATTTACCCCTTTCGCTTATTTTGTCAACCACTGCCCCAAAAAAAAATTATATCTTTAAATCCGGGCTGCTTTGGTTACACGTCTTGCGCCGCCTGAATTCTATTGGCCATCTTATTGGTAAATTGTTTGTTTAATTTAAGAGAAGCTTTGGGCAATGATTTTTTTCCCGGCTTCTGAAATATAATAGTCTTTAAAATAATCTCCAATTTGGGCAACAATCTTTTTTTTAACCGTCAAGGCTAATTGACGGTTTTTAACAATTACAAACATCGATGGTCCGGCCGAACTCATTCCGGCGTAGATGGCATTATTTTCTTTGGCAATTTTTAAAAATTTATTTATTATTGTTGCCCCATAAGTCCAGCGTAAAAATTCAGTAATTCCATTTTCATGTAAATTCCATAGGTTTGAATAAAGCTTTTTTTTATTTTTTTTTAAAAAAATAGGAATTAAAATATTTTCTAAATATGATTCTAATTTTTTTCCATATTTTGCCTGAAATTTTTTAACATATTTTTCGGCAGTTTCCAGACAAAGGGTTTCGCTTTTTTGAGCGCTGTTCTTGTTTGAATAACCATCAGCCAAGATAAATTTCTCTTTATTGGCGATTGCCACCAAGACATAAATATCCGGCGCCTCGATGTTGCCTGTATATTTTCCCTTTGTGTCGGTCAAAACAAAGCCGCCAAAAAGAATACTCGCTTCTCCAATACCCGTATCCGGCTCCATAAATATTTTTAAATGATTGCTTTCATCGTTTTCTACATAATTGTGGGTTAAAATGTCAAAGATTTCTTGTTTATTAAACGGTCGATAGAATAATTCATTTAAGCCGTAAAAAACTGCGGTATTAAATGAGACATTTGAACCTAAACCGGTATGCAATAGAGAATTAGATCGGCAGTGGGTAATTTGGATTTTTTTTGGATCGTTATTAGTCAATTGACAAAATAAAAGTCGCAAATGTTTGGCGGTCGCCGGAACACTTGATTCTTTTTCATGGTCAAATTTATCAGCATATCTAATTATTACTTCAGAATTTTTCATCGAAACAGAGATTCCGATCCCTCCACCGCCGGGTTGTGGCGGTTTCATTGCTAAAAAATTAAAAACGCTAAAGTGAAGTCTGGCCGGCGCTTTTACCTTTACCAATCGGCAATGTTTCGAAGTTTTCTTATACCATTTTTTTGAGATATGAAAATAGTTGCCGGGATAAAAAGTAACGTTTTCCATCGGTTTTGTTTTTTTAATATTTTTTTATTTTACTAAAAATGTTTTAAAAATTAATCAGAATTCTTGTTTATCAAGTTCAACCAATAAATTATCTCAAAAAAAAAACTAAAATCACACATTTATATTTGGCGTTAGAAATGATAAAATAACTAGAGAAAAAATATGGCCGAATATCAATACATAAATGTTTTAGGAAAAAAAGTCAGATATTTTAAAAAAGGCCGCGGCCGGCCGATTGTTTTTGTCCATGGCTGGGGAGGAACGATTGAAAGCCTGAAGCCGCTGGCCAACTTATTGGCTGAAAATTTTCAATCGATTGTTATCGAACTTCCGGGCTTTGGCCAAAGTGATCCTCCGGATAAGGATTGGGGAGTAGAGGAGTACGCCCAATTAGTCAGGGAGATAATCCAAAAATTAAAACTCAACCAAATAATTTACTTTGGCCATTCTTTTGGCGGTGGTTTGGGAATTTTTTTAGCTGCCCAACAACCATCGATAATTGAAAAACTAATTCTTTGCAATAGTTCATTTAAAAGGGAGGTCAGGCGTTCAAGATTGGCTAAATTTTTCCGAAGCACCCCCCGTCAAATTAAACTTTTAATCTATAAAATTTTTTTCCCCAGCTCTGATTTAGCAAAATTTCCTCATTTGGAAAACAACTTCCGCAAAATTGTTGTCACTGATTTGACAAAATATTTACCAAAAATAAAATCGCCGACCTTTATTCTTTGGGGAGAAAACGATGAAATTACTCCTTTAGGTTTAGCTTATGAATTAAAAGAAAAAATTCGCCAATCCCGATTAAAAATATTTTCCAAAGAAAAGCATAATCTACCTCTTAAATCACCCCAGTTAGTATATAATGAGGTAAGAAAATTTCTATGATTGATTTTCCAAAAATCTTTATTTTGGTAGTCTCGCTTTTAGTTTTTTTAAAAACCTTTTATTTTGTTTATCTTTTTCAAATCAAGGAATATCGACTCGATCGATTGTTTTCGTCTTTAAAAGAAGAGGGTTTTTTCCGCCTTTTTTATTTTCGGGAAATCAGGTTACCGGCGAAAAGTCTGCATAATTATGGTTTAATTTTTCTTTCTTTTATTTTTTCTTTTTGTCTTTTTTTATTCCTTTTAAAAACCAATTTTCTAATCATTTCGGTGATTTTTATTTTTATCCCCCTGGTCGCTTTTTTATTTGTTTTGATTGGCGTAGGATTAACCAGCATTCCGGTGATAATATATCGTCAACATTTAATTGATTCGGCCGCCCAAAAAGTCAATCAGTCAAAAGCAATATTTATCGGTATCACCGGCTCATTTGGCAAAACCTCAACCAAGGATTTTTTATTCACTCTTTTATCAACCAGATTCAAGACGGCTAAAAGCGAAGCTAATATGAATACGGCTATCGGCGTCGCCCTTTCTGTCTTAAATCATTTGAAAAATTATCATAAAATTTTTATTGCTGAACTAGGTGCTTATAAAATCGGGGAAATTAAAGAAATTGCCGAATTTATAAAACCAAAATATGGTATTCTGACCGGCATCGGCAATCAGCATTTAGATCTTTTTGGTTCAAGAAAAAACCTTTTGATCGCCAAAAAAGAACTTTTTTTATCTTTGCCCAAAGATGGCCGCGCCTATATTAATGCCGATTTTCCAGAATATAAAAGCTTTATTAAAAATATCCGCTGTCCAGTCGTTTCGTTTTCTTCAACTAATCCAAAAGCCGATATTTTCTCTAAAAAATTAAATTTTAGCCGGGGAAAATTTTCCGCCGAGGTAGTTTACCATCAGCAAGTTTTTAAAATAACCACTAATCTTATCGGCTTTCATAATATCGTTAATTTGCTTCCTGTCATCGCTTTAGCCAGCGACATCGGTATTGAAAAAAAGACCATCATTGACACAATTGCTAAAATTCCACCGACCACCCATCGGCTCTCCCTTCACCGGGGTTTAAATAAAGCTATAATTTTAAGCGATGCTTATAATTCTAATGTCGATGGATTCATCGCCGCCATTCAAGCCGGCCAGTTTTTTGACCAACCAAAAAAATTTATTATCTCCCGCGGCATTATTGAATTGGGAAAAGAAAAAAGAATTTCTTACCAAAAAATTTTGAACCAGTTAAGGAATAATCAGATACCTCTTTTCACGACTGATAAGTTGTTTAAAATAGAAGATAAGTCCAACCAGGTAATTTATTTTAATCAGGAAAAAAAACTTATTGATTTTTTAAAAAAAATCGCCGACCAGAAAACTTTAATTATTGTTGAGGGAAAATTTTCTTTTGACTCGATGAAAAATCTTTTTAAAAGTTAATTTGGTGTTTTTATGATTTCCGCTGATTTTGCCCCAAATGAAAGAATCGATGACGCTCTATTAAGCGCTTCTCTTCTTCTTATGCCTTGGCGGTGGAAGAGGGGAGAGGTAATAAAAAAAGTAAAAAAGCAGTTGTCCGACCTGTTTGCTAACGACAACGTTTACTTATTTTTAACCGGAAGAGGAGCGCTATATAATTTATTGTCTCAACTTAATTTAGCCAAAGGTAGCGAAGTGGTCGTCCAGGCCTTTACCTGTGAAGCAGTGGTACTACCAATCATTGCCAATCAATTAAAGCCGGTTTATGTCGACATCGAAACTGAAACTTTATCTCTTGATCTTTATGACCTAGAAAAAAAACTATCTTCTAAAACAAAAGTCTTAATCCTCCAGCACACTTTTGGCTTAATACCAAAATATCGATCACAAATTGTCTCCTTGGCGACTCGGCATAATGTGATAATTATCGAAGACTTGGCTCATGGATTTGATCTGTCCCTATTTAAAAACCGCCAAACAAAGACGATAAAATTACTTTCTTTTGGTCGCTCTAAAGCTCTATCATCTGTTTTCGGCGCTGCCCTAATTACCAATAATGACCTTATAGCTGATAAATTAAGCCATTTGGAAAAATCATTAGCTTATCCTGACAATCTTTTTATTTTTAAACTCCTTTTATATAAACCGTTTTCTTTGATCATTAAATCAACTTATGATTTTGGGTTAGGGAAACTCATTCATCAATTAATAAAAATACTTAATCTTTTGGTGCCGGAAATTAGTGCCAAAGAAAAAGCAGCCGCCTTTGATCCCTTGATGAACAAAGCTTATCCCAACGCGCTGGCTATTCTTTTAGCTCAGCAATTAAAAAAATTTGACCTTTTTTATCATCTTAGGGCTCAAATATCAAGGTTTTACCAAGAAAATCTTCCCAAAAATCTTCTTTTGAATCCCAGCCATTATCTTAAAGGATCTTTTTTGCGCTTTCCTTTACTGGTTAATGATCGCCATGAAATACTCAATGGGGCTCGGCAGCATAATATCTTTTTAGGCAAATGGTACGACCAAGTAGTTGCTCCGAAAGCCCTAAATTTAAAAAAAGTTGGCTATCAAATTGGCAGTTGTCCCAAAGCGGAAAAAATCTGCCAAAAAATTATTAACCTTCCCACCAACATTGGTCAAAAACAAGCCAAAATTGTCACCGAAACTTTAAAAACTATTATAAAAAACATCGTCAACTGATTGGATCAAAATGCTGTTTATACTATTTTAATAATCAGGTAAAAAAACAAGTTAAGAAAATTAAAGAGAAAAAAACAAAGCAGAGACCAGCAAATTAAAAATTCCAGCCATGTTTAGTACAATTAATTAATTAATTGTAGTGAAAAATTATGAATGTCCAAATGGTTGAAAATAAAAATGATTGGGAGAAGTTTTTTAATGATTATGGATCAGCCTCTTTTCTTCAATCTTGGCAGTGGGGCGAGTTTCAAAAAACATTAGGCTATGATATAAGCCGCTTGGGTTTTTGGGAAAAAGGGGAGTTAAGAATGATTGCCCAAGTAATTAAAATCAAATCAAAAAGAGGTAATTTTCTCTTTATTCCCCATGGGCCGGTGATTAACTGCCGCCAGTTTTCTTGTCAAAAAAGTTATTTAAAAACTTTGAGGGATTTTTTGGTTAATTTGGCAAAAAAAGACAATTTCAGCTTCATCAGAATTTCGCCCTTAGCCCTTGATGATCATCAAAATCAAAAACTTTATCGAGATTTGGGTTTTAAAACTGCTCCGGTTTACATGCATGCGGAAACCATGTGGATTTTGAACCTTAATCCAAGTGAAGAAACGTTAATGGCCAATATGCGCAAAACAACACGTTATTTAATAAAGAGAGCCGGCCGGGAAAATGTCGTTATTGAAAAAAGAACCGATGAAAAGGCCGTTGATGATTTTTATCGACTCTACGAAGAAACCGCCCGCCGGGAAAAATTTGTTCCTTTTTCAAAAAAATACATCAGCAATGAGTTTAAAGCTTTTAACCAAACCGGTGACGCTGTTTTTTTATTTGGCTATCAAAAAAAAACCACCCTCGCTTCGGCTTTAATCATTTTTACCCGCTCAACGGCTTTTTATCATCAAGGCGCCTCAATCCATAGCAAAATACCAGTGACCTATCTTCTCCAATGGGAAGCAATTAAAGAAGCCAAAAAACGAGGCTGTCAGTTTTATAATTTTTGGGGAATTATGAAAAAAGGCCGGACGCCAAAAAGCTGGTCGGGTTTAACTCTTTTCAAACAAGGGTTTGGCGGTCAACAGGTTGATTATTTACCTACCCAGGATTATCCAGTAAAAAAACTTTCTTACACAATGACAGTTTTTCTGGAAAAAATTTTAAACTGGAAAAGGGGAGTTTAAACTATTAGTTGGAGACGGTAAAATTTTTGCCAAAGCTTCCTTGACCCTCTCCCGCCAATTATAGGGAAATGGCGGCTCTTGATTAAGTTTTGTTAATAATCTTTCAATTTGACCAACCAAATCTTTATGACGGTGATAATCAAAAAGTTCTGTTCCTATCTTTGATAAGTTTTTTATTGGTATTACCGCTCCGGTTTCTTCCAGTATTTCTCTAATTCTTGCTTCATGTCTTCCCCAATTGGCAAGGGCGACAAAAAGTTTCCCCGCCATTAGGCTCTCTATTCCAATATCGCCGGAGGGTTTACTGCAGACAACCTGCGACCAATTTAACGCCTGATAAGATAAAGGCAAAAGACTGGTTAAATTTTCTCCGAAAATTATTACTGCTTGATCATCCTTTTTGACAGTCAATGACTCGTTAACATCGTGAATTCTATAAGCAATTCCTTTTCTTTTTAATTCTCTTACCAGTTTCTCCTTCAAATCAGCATTGGTGCCGCAATAAAAAACTCCTTGCTGAAAACGATAATCCAAATTTTTAGCAATGGTTAAAATCTCTTCCTGATTACCGCCCAGTCCGCCGGTAAACACGCCAACTCTTAATTTTTTTCTGCCGCCTAAAAAATAATTATATTCTTGTTTTTTTGTTTCTAAATTTGCCAAATCAATATTTACCTCCAATTCTTTTGCCAGTGGAAAGCCAGTGCAAAAAACTCTTTCCGGCGGCACTCCTTGTTTAATTAACGAAACTCTTGTCGCCTCATCAAAAGTAAAGTAATAAACAAAGGGTAAATTTTTATATTTCAAATAATTGGGGTGAACATAAGGATCAGTGACATAATGAATGACTGGAATATCGCTTCGATGATTCCTTGATAAAAAATCAGCGGCAAGATTGCCGACAGCATAGTGGAAAGTGACAATCGGCTTAGCTGGTACTCCGCTAATTACCGCTTCAATAATCGCTTCTGTTTCTGCTCTTAAATATTCTTCAAGCGGCAATCCTTGTCTTAAAATCGGGGCCATCAACTCATGGCCTTTTCTTAATAATAAAGAGCGAGCAACCCGCCGGCCTTGTTCGCCGACAAAACTCATTTTTTGCCACGCATCCGTCAGCAAATATCGGCCAACATCGACCACCGGCAATCGAGAGTTTTTTTCTTCCAATTGAGCAAACGCCAACGGCATTGATAAATGAGCCCTTGATAAAACCAGTTCTTTTTCTTTACCGGTTAATCCCGGTTCTTCAACCACCGAGGCGGTTAAAATCAGCATGCTTGCCCCAATCAATTCTCTTAGTTCTTTTGAATCAGCTAATCTTAGCGCAGTTAACCGCTTAGGAACATTGGTTTCGGGTAATGATCCCTCAACGTTCATAAAAGATAAATTAAAATTTTTAAATTATTTTGGCCCTCGCCGGCAGCTAAAATGCTCCTCCTGACAAACCGGTTCATAAGTGCTGTCGCCGGGTAAAAAAACTGTATCATGGTAATCAGCGATGATAATTTTGCCGTCTTTGCCGATTTTATTCCTTCTGGTCCCTTTAGCCCTCCGGTCGCAATATCGACACCGGGTCGAAGTTTCTATTTCATGCCAAAATTTATTTTTTTTAACCTCTTTTAATAAATGTTTCATAAAAGTAAAATATTCTCCCCGAAAAGTAAAATCAATCCCATTGGCGATTATATGAAAACCTTTTTTTCTCAAAGAGTCAAGAACAGCGATTGCTTTTTTTGGTTGAGAAGCTTGAGCGATAAACAACATTACTTCATCAATAAATATATAAGGAAATTGTTTGGGAGAAAGTCTTTTTTTGCGGATATATTTAATTATTGTTTCAAGATCATTGTCTTCGATAATTTTTGCTTTGAGCCGATAACCATCCCGGCTGACAATCGCTTTTTCTTGACTTTGATATCTGACCGCTGCCCGCGGCTGGAAGGCTAGCGTTTTTCTTTTTCCTAATTCTGAAGCCAAAAGACAACTAACAGTCGTTTTACCGCTGAACATACTTTTACTGTGAATGAGAATTACTGTCCGGCCCCGTGATTCAGCCATTTTCCGCAAAATTTCTTTGACCGCTTCTTGTGGTTGCGGTTCTAATAATTCTCCCAAAAGATTAAGTTCGCGTCTTATCTGATAAACATAATCATAGCTTAAAGACGGATTTTCATAAGCAGCCACCGGATTGACAGTAATTTTTAAAACCGGCACCCCCCATTGATCGGTAATCTTTTGGCAAAGTTCATCAACTCTTTGGATTTGAATCTTTAAGTCTTTAAAGCCAAAATTTAATTCTCCTTTTCGCCAGGGCTCATCTTTTTGTCGTCTTTTTATTCCTTCGATTAAATTTTCAATTTTATCGGGCAACAAAATTACCAAAAGGTTAGGGGAGGGAATAATTGGCTTAAAAAGTCTGACCACTTCTTGATACATCGAATATTCCTCGGAAGTTAAAAAACCAACCTCGTAGTACCATTTTGCCCACATTAAAATATCAGTTAAAGTACTCGTGTCGGAGACAGCAATCCCCGAAGAAGCTTTAGCTTTGATATCGGAAAAAATATTGCTTAATAAAAAATAAATCTGCGAGCGAAGCATATAATCGGGATTTTGCTGGGATTTCGCCCAAAAAGGATTTTTCCGATGGGGCTCTTTGACAACAAAATTTGCTTTAAGATCTTTGATTAAAATTTGGCTGATCGTACTTTTACCCACTCCCAAAGGTCCTAAAAAACCAATGTATTTATTGGCATTTTTATTGATAATCGAGGTAAAAATTTTATTTAAATTAATTTTATGCTTCAAAGCGAAAAGGTCAATGAGGCGATAAAAAATTAATTTTTCATTAATTGGTAGGTTTAAAACTTGGGTTAATAATTTTTCTTTAAGAGCAAAAAAATTTTTTTCCGTAACTAGACGGTTTTTTTTCTCCCAAAAATTAATTTCTTCAACCACTTTCGCCAGCTTTTGACAAAATTGTTGACGGTCAGAAGTGGCGTGAACCATAATTAAAAAACTTTGATTAATCCTTTATTTAAAACTTTTTTATAACTTTGGCGCAAAAAAACCAAAGCCAAAAGCAAATAAATGATATTAAGAATAAAACTAAATATCAAGTCTAAATAGTCAACTTTACCTTGATTAAGCAATTTTCTTGCTCCTTCAAAAACGTAACTCGTCGGGACAAAAGCTGCCACCTTTTGCGCCCAGGGCGGTAAAACTGATAAAGGATAATAAATCGCCGAAAAAGGAGCAATAATCATGATTGCCGTCCAGGCAAAAGTTTGCACTTTAGTTCCAAAGCGAAGGATGACTCCAGCGACCAAAAAACCAACCCACCAGCCGGTAATAATTAAAAGAAAAATAAAAGGCAAAAAATAAAAACCGAGATAAAAAATTTTCACCCGATAAAGAAGAAAGGCAATAATTATGGCAAAACCAAGGCTTAAAAAAGCTTTGATAATTCCGACAATTAAAACAGTAACAATCCACTCGGAAAATTTTAACGGCGAGCCAAAAAGATTAATTAAATTTCTATTCCAAATTTCCTCAAGCAAATTGACGGTGATTTCATACTGGCCCCTCCAGACAACAATCCATAAAAGAATCCCCGAGACAATCATTAAAATTACTTTGGAATTTAGTGGCGTATATTGTTTAAAATAAGCGCTGGTTAAACCCCAAAGTAAAAGATCGACTGTCGGCCAATAAAAAGCGTCGCTCATTCTGTCTAAACTATGGCGAAAATAATAAAAATAACGCAACACCATGGCATATATTCGATTGATTTTCATTTTTTCCTCTTGGCAACTTCTAAAAAATAATCTTCAAGACTTGGTTTATCAATCGCTATTTCGTCATAAAAAACTCCCCGATCAATCAAAGTTTTTAGAAAATTGGGGATTTGTCTTTCTTTTAAATCAACAATAATATATCTTCCCTCCAATCGGTATAACAACTGGTTTTTTTGGCATTCTTCAATGGTTCTTTTTAACCCATCTTTAACCAAAAGGGTCAGATGACTGATTTCAATTGTTCTGGCTAAATTTTCCGGCGTATCATCGGCAATAATTTTTCCTTTATTTATAAAAATTACCCGGTCGCAGATTTCTTCGACTTCGGCCATATTGTGGGAAGTAAAAATCAGGCTGACTTTAAATTGTTTTCTCTCGTTTAATATAAATTGGCGGATATAATTGGCAATATCCGGATCCAAAGAGGCGGTTGGTTCGTCTAAAAGCAGCACCCGGGGGAAATTTATAAACGCCTTGGCCAGATTAACCCGGGTTCTTTGACCGGCAGATAAATCTTGAATCTGAAGATCCAAAAGCTGATATAAATTAAAAATATCAATTAATTTATTCAGTCTTTTTTTTCGGTCATCAATTTGGTAAAGATATGACAAAAAAGTCAGGTTTTCTTTGACGGTTAAATCCCACGGTAAATTAACATCGGTCAGGGAAAAATTGATTTCGGTTAAAATTTCCTCACGGGCGGTCTTTAAATTTTTGCCAAAATAAAAAATATCGCCGGCTGTAGGCGTTAAAACACCTAAAAGCATTTGAATTGTTGTTGTCTTTCCAGCTCCATTTGGCCCAAGAAGTCCCAAGATTTCTCCCTCTTTCAAAGAAAAAGAAACATTATCCACCGCCAAAAATCCACTATCAGCCGGTCCGAATCTTTTAGTTAGATTTTTAACCTGTAAAATATCCATACCGAAATTATAATATAAACCAAATTTAAATAAGCCTCTATAAAAAATTTGTGTGATAAAATATTTCTTATATCAATTGACACCTTTATGGTAGTAAAAATTTCTCAACGGCTGTTGGCGATGCCGGCTTCACCGATACGCAAACTGGTCCCTTATGCGTTAATGGCCAAAAAACAAGGAGTCAAAGTCTATCATTTGAACATTGGTGATCCAGATATAAAAACACCTGAAGTCATTATTCAGTCACTTAAAAATTGGCGGATAAATCCGATTGGCTACGGCCAGTCTCAAGGACAACCAGAATTAATAGAAGCGGTTAAATGGTATTATCACCGGTTAGGTTTTAATTTTATTGAAGAAAAAAACATTCAGATCACCAGTGGCGGTTCTGAAGGAATTTCTTTGGCTTTTTTTGCTGTCACCAATCCCGGTGATGAAATTATTACTTTTGAGCCGCTTTATACTAATTATAATTCCTATGCGGTATTTAACGGGATAAAAATTGTCCCTGTTTTGACGGTGGCTGAAAACGGGTTCCATTTGCCTCCAAAGGCAAAGATTGAAAAGAAAATTACTAAAAAAACTAAAGCCATTCTTATTTGTAATCCCAACAATCCCACCGGCACTGTTTATACCAAGCAAGAAATCGAAATGCTACTTGGTCTGGCTAAAAAACATCGTTTATTTGTCATTTCTGACGAAGTTTACCGGGAATTTACTTATGATGGCCGTCGGCAAATCTCTCTTTTTAATTACATGAAAACAATGGCTGACCAGATAATCGTCATCGACAGTCTTTCTAAACGCTATAGTCTTTGCGGCGCCCGGCTTGGCGCTTTGGTTTCTCTTAATCAAGAGGTTATGGCTGGGGCGCTTCGGATTGCCCAAAGTCGACTGTCTGCTGGCTTGATTGATCAAACTATTGCCGCTGAAATTAAAAAAGTGCCGTTTTCCCATTTCCAAAAAATCAAAAAAGAATATCAAAAACGCCGAGATATTATCTATAGTGGCCTAAAAAAAATTCCCGGCGTTTTTATCCCCAAACCCGAAGGAGCTTTTTATACGATTGTTACTTTGCCAGTTGACGATGCCGAAGACTTTTGCCGCTGGCTTTTAACTGATTTTAGATTAAACAATGAAACAGTGATGCTCGCTCCGGCCAATGGTTTTTATGCTACTCAAGGTTTGGGTAAAAATCAGGTTCGCTTGGCTTATGTAATTAATGCCAATGATTTAAAAAAGAGCATCAAAATAATCCAAAAAGCTTTGGCAGTCTACAATAAAAAAATCCAAAATTAAGGCTCGCCCACTAAGAAAAAAATTGGAGAACAGTTGGGGATAGGGGACTATAACAATCTAATTTTTAATTTTACCCTTCTTATTTACCGGAAAAAAAGAGGCCGGTTTGGTTTTGGGTAAGACAAGCAAAAAAAAGGGAATTATTTTAGGTAAAAAAAAATAAAAAAAATAATAATTAATTTATTTTATTTTTATTTAATTTAAATTTTTTTGGTCTCCTCCACCAATTAGCCATGGCAGACGTCGTAAAAGATCCATTTTACGACGTTATACAACCTTATTTCCCTGGCCAAGGCAGTCGCTAAAAAATCTTTCTACCAAAATGCCGGTTTTTTACCATTTTTAAATAAGAGAAGTAAACCAGCTGTCCCTCTTCTCATATTGTGTCTTTTAAAATCTAAAGTGTTTTCTGTTATTCACAATAAATTATGATTATTAAGTTAAAAGCACCTCTTCTCCCAATAAAGGAAGGATCTTGCAAATTTAGCGCAATATTATGCTATAAATATTAAAAATTGAGGCTAAAAGATTGACGTTTTGGTTGGTATCAGACAAAAGAGAATAATCCTGTTTTAGATTTAGATTGTCATATCAGTATAAAGTATTATTTTTGAGGCTAAAAATATTTATTTGATAATATGGTTTTATTATAATTTAGAGCATAAAAACAATCTAAATATAAATATTTAAGGCTATTTTGATCTTCTTTCGCCATTGGTTTATATCGTTGTTTAGAGCATAATAACAATATCTTTATTAAATTTTGAGCTCAAAAATTACTTAATTTTATTAAGAATCAATTTTAATTTAGATTGTTTTATCAATCTAATTATTTAAAAATGAGGCTCGCTTCTTCGTTTTGTCTGATAAATTATTATTTATATTTAGCTTGTCTTAATAAGCTAAGTATAAATAATCGAGGCTATTTTTTCTTCTTTATCCACAAAGGTTGCCTCTAACTTTAGAGCATAGAGGCGCTATATACTTAAAAATTAGCCTCAATAATTTTGCATTGTAAGCTTTTTCCGAATTAAAAATTTCATTATAAATTATAATTTTATAATAAATATATTATAGGATAATAATTATTATAGGATATATAATGCACGTCCGTATTTTTTTAAAAAAAACTAAAAAGTAGTTTCCCCTCTTCCCTATTTTTGGTGAAGGCTAAAAATTTTACCAACCTAAAGATAATAATCCAATAATCAATATAAAACCCAAGACAATTAAGTATTCGCGAACAGTTTCTTTAAATAATCTCTGGTCCAAAAAGCTGTAAGTCAATCCCCCCAAAGAATAATAAGAGGCGGTCAAAATCAAAGCCAGAATTGAAGACTGAAAAGGGACAAAAGATAAAACAACCACCTCTTCCATTAAAATCAAACCGATAAATAAAGCATGAAGATAATATTTTTTCTCTAACCGAAGATTAAGAGTAATACTCCAAAGGAGCTGGTTGGCTAAAATAAAAGCTATCAGAAAAGTAATAAAACCATTTAAAAAAACCCCCAACCGTGAAGCAAAAAGAAGATTGCCAATTAAAAAAACAATTAAAGTTTGATAAAAATAATTGACAGAAAAAGCCGCCCGATAAAGCTGAAGGCTCTTCTCCACTCCAACATTAAAAATATTAGATACCAAAAATAACGCGTAAACGGAAACAGCAAAAATTAAAGTAAATGGCAGACGGGTAAGCCAACGGACCGGAAAAAGAAAATAAAATAAATAAAAAGAAACCGAAAAGACCACTGGCATAATAAAAAGCATCAACCATTCAATCTTCTCAATTCCCTCAAGAATAGAAAAATAAGTTAAAAGATAACTGGCGATAATAAAAATTGGGATAAAAAGCCAAGCTTTTTCAAAGAAAAAAAAAGTTGAAAAAAGCATAAGGAAAGTAAGAAGCAAGGTACTGATAACGAAACGAAAACGTTTTTCTATTTTGAGAAACGAATTTGTTAATTGCCTAAAAAGATTCTTAATCATAAATTATTTAATTAAGAAATTCATCGGGGATGTCGAAATTGCTGTAAACTCGCTGTACTTCATCTAAAGATTCCAGCTCGTCAACCAATTTAAGAATTTTATTGGCCTCTTCTTTGTCTTCGATTCTTATCAATGACAGAGGTTTATAATCAATTTCCGTCTCCTTTGGCGATATATTGCCAAGATAATCTTTAATTCGACCTAAATTTTCAAATGGAAAATAAACTGAAAAATTATCTTTATCCTCTTCGATATCAAAAGCGTTGATTTTTTCGGCAAAACTAAAAATGTCATTTTCAGAAACAGTTTTTTTATCAAAGATAACCAAACCACATTTTTTAAAAAGATAAGCAACCGAGCCATTGACCCCCAGTTTTCCTTCATTCTTATCCAAAACGCTTCTTATTTCCGATAGGGTTCGATTGGGATTATCAGTGGCGGCTGTGATCAAAAGAGCAATTTTAGCCGGACCAAAGGCTTCATAAATCGCCTCTTTAAAATTGGCTTTGTTTGGCCCCAAACCATTTTCAATAGCCCTTTTGATATTTTCTTTAGGCATGTTTTCCAATTTGGCTTTTTCGATTGCCAACCGAAGTTTAAAATTATTTTCCGGATCAGTAATTCCTCCTCCTTCAATGACTGCCAAAGTAATTGTCCTTGATAGTTTGGAAAAAATATTTCCTTTTTGTTTATCTTTAGTTTGTTTTTTTCTTTTTATTTGTGACCATTTAGAATGACCGCTCATATTTAAAATATTTTAAAATTATTTGATAATTATTATACTTGACAATCGTTAAAAATTAAATATACTTTAACCTAATTCAAATTTTAAAAAAATACAAATCTTTATGAATGAAATAGATTTTTTGGAACAGCAGGCAATTGAGGCGGCCGTCAAATTAAGATGGAATGAAGCGATTGAAATAAATAAAAAAATTCTCGCTTTAGACAAAAAAAACTTATCGGCTTTACTTCGGTTGGGTTATTGTTATTGGCAGCTTGGTAAATTAAAAGAAGCTAAATCATACTATTTAAAAGTCCGGAGGCTCCAACCAGGCAATCAGCTAGCCAAAGAAAATCTTGAAAGAATCAAAGTCCTTGAGGGAAAAAGATTAAAAAAAATCAAAGAAGTTCCTAATTTAGACCCTAATCTTTTTATCGAATCTCCTGGTAAAACAAAAAGTGTTAAATTAATTAATCTTGGTCAAAAAAATATTTTAGCCCAACTGATGATCGGCCAAGAAGTCATTTTGAGGCAAAAAAAAAGAAAAATTGAAGTTCGCACCAGGTCGAATGAATATATTGGCTCCCTGCCCGACGATATTTCCAAAAGATTAATTCTTTTTTTAAAAGCCGGTAGCCAATATCGTGGATTTATAAAAGAAGCAGAAATAAACCGGGTGGTGATTTTTATTCGCGAAGAAAAAAAGGGGAAAAAAGTGATGAATTATCCTTCCTTTCCTAAAACTTCCACTGAAAATATCTTAAAAGTGCAAAACGCCGAAGAAGCGACCGAACCAGAAGAAGAAGAAATCGCTGAAAATGATTTGGAAAAATTGGCGGAAATTATTGCCAATGAAGAAAAAGATTATTTGCCTTTTTCTCCCGAAGAAGAACCTGATGAAGACATGGAAGAATAATGCATGATTTTATTTTTAAAAAACAAAATTGTCCCCTTGATTGTTTTGTTTTTATTGATAATGCTACTAATCTCTTTTGGCAGTTGAAAATCGTTCATTGATTTTAACGTCACCAAAAAGGAAATAATAAAAATAATAAAAAAGTATATTGCCATAGGTATTTAATTTACCGCCCATTCATCTTCGAGCTTACCTAATTTAAAAATTATATCAGAAATTTCCGGTTTTCCGATTGTAAGCTGACAATTAAAAAAAGATGCTAGCCCCCGGGCACTTTTTAACACCGATGTGTTTTTATATATTATTTGACAATTTTCTTTGGTTTTTTTGTTTTTCTCGAAAGAAAAATCTACTACTCTTATCCCCTCTCCCTCGATGATGTTGCTAATTGAAACAGCGGTTTCATCACTCTTTGTATAAATGATTTGAACATTGGCTTTCTCATTTCTATAGGTTTTTTTGTAAAAAAAACCGAAATAAGTTTTTGCTTGATCATTTATTGAGATTGTCTTTTCTTGATCGACTATTTCTATTTGATTTTTCAAGCGGATAAAGTCGCTTTTTTTCCTTGTTATAAGATTAAAAAAAAGATAAAGTCGGTCAAAAAATCTGGCGTTGGAACAAGAGAAGAAAAAACTTTGAACTGGGGGAAGAAAATTGTCGTCTTTTTCTAAATTATTGCCATAATAAACTTGGTCACCTGGCAAATAAAAATAATAATCGATAAAAGAAGAAGTAGCTAAAGAAAAAGTTTTTTTAAATAATTCTGGTTTTTTTTCTAAATTAACCAATTTTTTTATCCCGCCAACCCGATACCGACCATAACCACCGGGAACGACTACTTTGATATCGGGATAAAAATAAATTAAATAATTAAGGTTGTCTGCCAATCCTAATGAATAAAAAATTGTGTCCCGACCATAAAAAACGACATTGATCCGCTCTTTTTGATTGATAAATGGCGAACTGATTATTTCTTTTGTTATATAAACTAATAAAATTATGCCGGCGATAAACCAGCCGTTGATAAAAAATTTACTTTTTTTTGATTGAAGCCTGGGTTTTAATTTTTGAGGATGAAATTTTTCTTTCATATCCCTTCCTGTTCTAATCTAAAATAACGGATTTTTTTATGATATTCTTCTTTAGAAATATTTTTTAAAAGAAAAATTTTTCTAATGATCGATAAAGAAGCTTCAAATTCCGGCTGAATAATCATTTTGACCCCCAAATCTTTCATTCTCTTTTGATCATTTTTTTTGTGAACCCGGCTGATAATATGAATATTTTTGTTAAGCTTGCGGGCATTGAGAATAATTGCTTCTTGAGAAAACCTGTCTGGGACAGCTAAAACCAAAATTGAGGCGTTTTCTGTCTCGGCATAATCCAAAATATCGATATCGGTCGGGTCACCATAAATAATATTAATGCCTTCTTTTTTGGCTTTCTCAACGATTTGGATATTATAATCAATCGCCACAAAAGGAATGTTGGCCAGCATTAAGGCCCGACCAATATACGCCCCTACCCGACCATAACCGCAGATAACAACATGCTGTTTGATTTGAAAAACATCGATTGGCGAAGGACTGAAATCCAGCCGGTATTTAATAAATTTATGGACAAATGGTAAATATCTTTTTATCCAGTCGCGAAGACCGAAATAAATTTTTTCCTTGCTATTTATTAGAATTGGAGTAAGGATAAGACTCAAAAGTACCGAGGTGATAATAAAAAGGTATCCTCGCTGGTCAAAAATTTGATTGACAAAAGCAAGAGACATTAAGATAAAGGCATCTTCATCTATTTGAAAAAGATAAAGAGAAAGGTAAAACGACATTCTTGTGTTGAGCTTAAAGTAAAGAAAAATCGCCAAAACAATTAAAGCTTTTATTAAGACTACAAGTAAAGTGAATAATAAAATTTGCGGCAGCATTGGTAAAACCAGATTAAATTTGATATTGGTGCCGATATAGATGAAAAAAATTATTGCTAAAAGATCTCTCAATGGCCTAATTTGAGAGAAAATATGATAATGTTCGAGGGTTTGGGAGACCAAAATCCCGGCGATAAAAATACTCACTAGTATCGGCAAACCAAAAAAGGTTGAAATATAGGCGACAAAAAAAATAAAGACAATGATAAATAGATTAAGAACCTCCCGGGAAATGCGAGCAATTTTTTCAAAAACTAGAGGAATAATTTTTTTGCCCAGATAATAAATCAGCCAGAGAATAATTAGGGAAAACAACATATCGATAAGGATTTTTTTTCCTACTTCCGAGAAAGTAAAATATCTTGTGGAAATCGAATTAAAAATTATCATGAAAGGAATAAAGGCAAGATCTTGAAACATAAGGACCCCCAAAGTCAATTCTCCCTGAAAAGAGTTCTCTTCTCCCCGCTCTTCAATGATTTTGGCCACTAAAGAAGTTGAGGAAGAAGAAAGAGCCAGACCAATAAGAAAAGACTGAATAATGTCAAAATGAAAAAAAGTCGATAAAAGGCTAATAAAAACAATTGAAAGAAGCACTTGAAGAAGGCCACCGAAAATTATGAATTTTTTAATTGTCAGCAGCCTCTCGAAATTGATTTCCAAACCGATGGTAAAAAGAAGAAGAATAATGCCAAAATAAGCAAAGTTATTAATAATTTCTTGGGAGACAAACCCATTGAAAAAATTATTGATGACAATTCCCCCAAAAATATAGCCGATAATCGGCGAAATATTTTTCTTTTTAAAAATTAAAGCAAAAATAAAAGGAATAAATAAGAAAATAAAAAAATTAAAAAACAAACTGGCAGAAATATTAGCCATAATAACAGTATATATAAGCTCTGCCAAAAATCAAAATCAAACCAATCCCCCACTTTGGCCATCAAAAGGTTGACCCCCGCGGTTAAATACATATGGCTGTAGCTGTCTAAAATGGATTATTTTCTTAGTTTTTGTTCGCAGGTGATACAAAATCTTGCTTCAGGAATTAATTTCAACCGAGCTAAAGGAATGACTAGATGGCATTTCTCGCACACCCCGTAAGAGCCGCGGTCAATTTTTTTTAAGGCAATTTCTATATAATCTAATTTTTTCAGTAAGTCATTGATCTGCGCCTCAATTGTATCATGTCCAACCTGTTCCCTGACATCGGTGTCAACCGCCGCATTATCCGAAGCATGATCCGGATCAGAAAAAGGATCGCTTTTTTTAAGTTCTTCTATCTGTTTTTGAATGAGATTCTTTTCTTTTATTAATCTGTCTTTTTGCCTGGCTAAAAATTTTTTTGAAAGTTTTGTGACCATAATTTTTTATTGTCTTGATAATTATTAAAGTTTCTGCAAATATTAAGCTTCTGAAATAATACAGGAAATAAAAACTAAATGTCAAGAGTAATATTGCCGATAACCCATAATTAAAATTATACTTTTTGAGATATAAATGATTGGCTTTAATTTTGTCAAATAAAAAATAACTTAAACTAAAAAACCAACCAAAAAATTTTAAATTAAAACCGTATGGAAATTTTTCTCTTCTTATCTCAAAAAGGATTTTATAACTTAAATACAGCCCTAAAAAGAAAAACATCGCCTCATAAAAACTTGTCAAATGCCTCATTCCTTCAAACCCAACATATTTAATAGAAAATAAAAATTTGGTTTTTGTCCCTACCTCAACTCCGGAAAAAAAACTTCCCAGCTTGCCAAAAGCCAAAGCGATCATTAAAGCGGGAACAAAATAATCTACCACTTCTAAAAACTTAATATTTTTCAGAGAAAAATAAAAGTATAAGAAGATTAATCCGCCAAAAAGCGCCCCATAAAGAGACAATCCCGGATAACCATTGATCAAAATAAATTTAATAAAACTAAAGCCAAAATCCTTAAAATTTAAAATTACATAAAAAAGTCGGCCAAAAAAAAGAGCGCCGATTAATCCAACAAACATCCCGTCAAACACCTCTTCTTCTTTAAAACTTGTTAGTCTAATTAATTTCCATAAAATAAAAGTTCCCCAAAAAAATGCCAAAACCAAAAAAACACCAAAAGTATAAATCTTTATCGGACCAATGGTAAAAAGGACCGGTAACATAAACCATCTAACATCTAACTTCTAACATTTAATAACATCAAACATCTAAAGTCTAACGTCTTACAAACAACTTTAATCAAATGACCAATTTTCAATTTTTAATTTTTAATTGTAATTTTTAACTTTTAACCATGTCTGACGTGGTTTTGACATTTGGGCTTTGAGTTTTGACATCTTACTTAGTATAATTCATTGTTAATGAAAAATAAAGTCTTAAAAGTTGGTTTTGATTTAGATGGAGTTTTGCTTTATAATCCAGCTCGAATTGCCAGACCAATTATTTATTTTTTAAAAAAATATCTTTTAAAAAGAAAAACTGATCAGTTTTATTATCCAAAAAACCGCTTGGAACAGTTTATCTGGCTTTTGCTTCATAAAACTAGTCTTTTCCCCCAACCTGGCATAAATGAATTAAAAAATCTTATTAAAGAAAAAAAGATTAAAGCCTATGTGATTTCAGCTCGTTATGAATCTTTAAAAGAAGACTTTAATTATTGGAAAAAAAGAATTGATCCGGATAATCTTTTTTCCGGTTGGTATTACAATGAAAAAAATCAGCAACCATATGATTTTAAAACCCGGATGATAAAAAAGTTTAATCTTGATATTTTTGTTGAAGATAATTGGGACATAGTTAAAAAGTTAAAAGTTAAAAGTCAAAAGTCAAAAGTGAAAACAAAAATTTTTTGGATATATAATTTGTTTGATAAAAATATAAAATATCAATATAAATTTAAAAATTTAAAAGAAGTGGTTTTATTTTTAGATGTTAGACGTTAGATGTTAGATGATCTATGAAAATTCTTATTACCGGCGGAGTTGGATTTATTGGGACTAACGCGGCTATTTATTTTGCTAATAAAAAACACCAAATTGTTTTAGTTGATAATTTTTCAAGAAAAGGTGTCGAAATTAATGCTTTGTTTTTAAAGAAAAACTATCAAAAAATAAAAATTATTAAATCAGATGTTTTTGAAGTTAAAAATTACCTTTCATGTCTTAAAAAAACTGATGTTGTTATTCATTTGGCTGGTCAAACAGCGGTAACCACCTCAATTCAAAACCCAGAAAATGATTTTAAAAATAATCTTTTAGATAGTTTCACTCTGCTTGAAAATATCAGAAAACATAATCCAAAAGCAATAATTATTTACTCCTCAACTAATAAAGTTTATGGCGATCTATCCAAATTAAAAAAATTTTCACCGGTTGATGAATCTGCTCCTCTTGATTTTATCTCGCCTTATGGCTGTTCAAAAGGGGCAGCTGATTGTTATTTTCTGGACTATCAGCGAGTTTTTGGATTAAACACGGTAGTTTTTCGCCAATCCTGTATTTATGGCCCCCATCAGATCGGCGTTGAAGACCAAGGTTGGGTCGCCCATTTTTCAAAACAATTTTTACTTCAAAAACCTATTACTATTTTCGGCCATGGCAAACAAATAAGAGATTTACTTTATGTTGGAGATTTAATTGAAGCCTATGAAAAAGCTATTTTTAATATTGAAAAAGTCAAAGGTCAAGCGATAAATATTGGTGGCGGAAAAACCAATGCTTTTTCTTTGCTTGAAGTAATTGAAATTTTGGCAAAAGAGTTTGGTTATAAAATCAAAATCAATTTTGATAAAATGCGAGTTGGTGATCAAAAATATTTTGTTTCAAACAATCAAAAAGCAAAAAAACTTCTTAAATGGAAACCAAAAACCCCATTTTTGAAAGGATTAAAAAATCTAATTTACTGGCAAAAACAAAACTTAAACAATTTAATCATTTAACAATGAGGATTCTCTTTTTTTCACCATATTATTATCCATACACGTCGGGAATAACTACCTATCCGCAAAAAATCTTTAAATTTCTTGCAAAAAAACATGAGATTGAAGTATTAACTTTTAAAGATAATAAAAAATTGAAAAAAGTTGAAAAACTAAATGGTTATTTAATAATTCGAATGAACTATTTGTTTAAAGTCTCTAAAGGTTTTATTTCACCCCAATCAATTTTATATTTCTATAAAAAGGCAGCCCAGTCGGATATAGTAATTTTAAATCAACCAAACTTTGAAGGATTATTATTAGCGGTTTTTGCCAAAATGATGAAGAAAAAAATCTATTCAATTTTTCACTGTCAAGTGTTTTTAAACGACAACTGGGTAACGAAATTAATAAATTTTTTTCTAAATAAATCAATGATTATTCAGCTTATATTATCAGATAAAATCATTATCTATACAAAAGACTACGCTAATTCTCTTCCTTATTTTTTAAAACTGAGAGAAAAAACATTAACCGTTTTACCGCCAATTGAATCATTTAGTATCGATAAAAAATTTTATAACCAATTATTAAAATTAAAAGCAAATAAAATTTGGCTTGGTTTTGCTGGAAGGATTGCCACAGAAAAAGGAATCGAATACCTTGTACAATCGATTAATCAATTGACGGTCGGTGCTGAAAAAATCTCCCTTGTATTCGCCGGACCTTACGGTAAAAATGTTGCTGGAGAAAATAATTATTACAATAAAATAACCAGACTTTTAAATGGAAAAAAAATAAACCATTTATTTCTTGGAAACCTATTTAAAAATAAACTGTTTTCTTTCTATAAAGCTATTGATGTTTTGGTTTTACCTTCAATTAATTCAACTGAGGCTTTTGGGATGGTTCAGGCTGAGGCAATGTTGGTCGGTACCCCGGTTATTGCAACCAATTTGCCGGGAGTACGTATGCCAATTAAATTAACAAAAATGGGTACAGTCGTTGAGCCAAAAAATGAAAAACAATTAGCTGAAGCAATTTTTGAAATCATTAACAATCGAAAAAAATATACCAATCCTACTCTTATCAAAAACGCTCAAAAAATCTTTGATATTAAAAAGGTTTATCAGTTTTGGGAGAAAATAATAAATGAAAAAAATTAATTTTTTTATTAAAAAATATCTAGAAAATCGGCCGGCATTTTTTTCTTTTATTAGACCACAAGAGGCTTTTTATTTTTATAAAAATCAAGATTTAATTAAATCGCCAGTTTTAGATTTTGGCTGTGGTGATGGCTTTTTTGCTAATCTTGTTTTTGGTAAAGGAAAAATTGATGTTGGCTTAGATTTGATAAATAATCCTCGAGTTAATGAAGCTTTAAAAAATAAAATTTATAAAAAAATCATTCTTTATGATGGCTTAAAAATTCCTTATAAAAACAACCATTTTAAAACTGTTATTTCAAATTGTGTTTTGGAGCATATACCAAAAATTGATTTTTCATTAAAAGAAATCTATCGAATAATAAAACCAAATGGCTATTTTTTAACAACAGTAATGACTGATAACTGGGAAAAATATATGTTTGGAAAAAAAATATTAGGAAAAAAATATCTTGAATGGCTTAGAAAAAAACAAGAGCATTTTAATCTTTTGTCTTTTAATCAATGGTCAAATAAATTTAAAAAAATTGGTTTTAAAATCGAAAAAATTGATGGTTATATTGACAAAAAAAATGCTCAATTTTTAGAGTTAATGCACTTTGTATCATTTGATTCACTTGTCTCTTACCAGCTATTTAAAAAATGGGTCCTTTTCCCAAAACTAAATTCACTTCTCTACTTTAAACTCGCCTTAAAAAATATAAAATTGAAGCTCCCACGATCTAATAGTCAAGCAATCTTTACAAACGCTTCGTCGGAGCTGAAATCCGCCGAAGCGAAAAACATCTATTCATTCCGTAATCTAACAATTAAAGAATCCCGCGAAGGCGGATTAAATGTTGATACTAAAAAAAGTTGCGGGTTGTTTTTTGTGTTGAAAAAATGATTTTATTTTTTTATACAATAAATAAATTGACAAAAAAATTAATGAAAAAATTACTGGAATCCAAAAATTTTCCCTATTCATAAAAGTAGCATCTAAATACTCTTTAAAAGAATGTTTAAATAAATTTCTTGGCAAATCATAAATATCCATCCAAATTCTTCTTTCACCGGTTAAGGCCGGCTTATACATATTAATAACACCCAACCAACCCATTATTAATGAAAATATATAGCTTAAAATAAAAATAATAGCTATAAAATATTTATAAAAAATATTTTTATTTTTAAATACGTAATTTAAAAATATTGCTAATGGTATAACTAATGAAATTGAATACGAATAAAAATATCTTATATCATATTGATTTCCGCCCCAAAAATTAAAGAATTTTAAATTCATTAATATACTGACAAAAAATATAATAAAAGAGTAATTTATGATTGGCCAGTATTTTTTTATACTTTTGTTTTTTGTAAATAAAAAAATGAAAAAAGATACTAATAAAGTTGGTGTTATAAAAAAAACTCCAAAAAAATTATACATCTTAGCATAGTCTACCGAATTATAGATGGCAATATTCTTAGGAATAAACTTATAATTATCAAAAGCAGATTGGGGTATTTTTCCAAATCCAAATAAAACAATAAAAAATGTTGGCAATATCGGTGTACTAAAAAGTATCTTGATTATCTGTGTTCTACTTAAGTTAGTAAAAATAGATAATTTATTATATTGAAAAGCTGTAATAGAACCATAAAAAAATAAATTCAAAGATATTTCAATTATCATTATTAAAACACATATTGCAAAATATATTAACAGCTTTCTTTTATTTTTTAAATAAAAATTATAAATCTTGGGCTTTGACACAAATATGTAAAAACACGTAAAAATCATTGTAATAAAAAAAAACAAATCAAGTCCAAAAGATAAAACACATAAAATTAATAAAATTAAGAAGTAGCTTAATTGATTCTTTAACAAAATATAATAAAAACAATATAGCACTATTGATAAAAATAAAACAATTAAGCCGTGTCGAGTATAATAAGCACTATATTTCCAGCAATATGTTCCAAAAGCTAATAATATTA
Source organism: Microgenomates group bacterium (assembly GCA_029906985.1). GTDB lineage: Bacteria > Patescibacteriota > Microgenomatia > UBA1406 > GWC2-37-13 > JARYMT01. Next base: position 154,865 of record JARYMT010000002.1, read on the forward strand.
TTAAAAAAAATGAAATGTATTTACTATTAGTTATTTCTTTAATTAATTTCCATATAATCATTAACCCAAAAGCTGTAATAACAGTATATAAAGAAACAATTGTTAATTCGTATGGGAAGTTAGCAGATCTTATTTCTTGAGGAAAGTTATTAATATTTATTAATCCTTTAATAGAATAAGAAAGCAAATGAAAAGGTATCATAAATAAACTTAACATATATCCTCTCATACTTAAAATCTGGTTGTTATAATTAATAATATCTGGAAAGACAAAAAAATGCGGATCTCTACTAAAAACTGAAATGTCTAAGTTCTTATTTTTCAACAATGCTTCAGTAGTAAAAAATTGAGGAGTATCACCGGAGTTAATCAATCCAACACTTGAACAAAAATAAACAGTAAAAATTATAGTAAAAACTAACCAATTAATAAAAATCTCGCTCTTTAAAAATGAAAAAAAAATCGTTGTTATTTTATTATTTTTTTTATTTCCTTTTTTCATACACCATCACTGTCTGCTGATCATAGACAGTAAAAGTCTCCTCGACCCAACTGTCTGGATAGTGAATAAATTTATAATAAAAAGGCAAAAATTCTTTGATTTTTTTATTTTATTTAAACACTAATAAAGTTCTATCTGTTTTAAAATTAAAAACTCCTATCTTTTGTTTTCTACTTACCAATTGCCATAATAATTCGTTTGATAAATCATCATTTGTTAAAAAAAAGACCGCATTTTCAGAATTAATCCCTTTTGTTAAATAATCACTAATAGAGCCATATTTAAAATTTGGTAAAAAATACTGCAAAATATCGTGTAAAGAAATATACTCAGAGTTTAGACGGTCACTAAAAATTATCTCTTCTTTATAGGTCAATGTTCCTTCTTTTATTTTTTCTTTCAAAAAATTAATAAAAATTAAATGTCTCCCCGGATCTCTTAAATTTAACATATTTAATTGAAAAATTAAGCCGGTAAAAACCAAAAATATCAATAAGCCGGTTAATGGCTTTTTAAAAAAATCTAATTTTTTAATATAAGGTTTAATCATGAGAATTATCATCAAAAAAAGAATCGGAAAAATTATTGTTGCTCGATGGACTCTAAAATCAATTCCATAATAACTATAACCTTTGGCAATTACACTGGCGATGATTACCGCCAGCATCCAAATTGAGCCGATAAACATTGTTTTACCAAAAACCAAAAATAAAGGAATAAACAGAACTGATAAAAAAATAAAATTAAAAACTGGACTAACCATTGGATTACCGTTTTTTTGCAAAATCAGGTGATAAAAAGTGTCGGTTAAGTCTTTTAAAATATTTATCGCTGGCGGCTGATTAAAATCAAAAAAATTAATATCTCCTCTAACTTTTAAAGAAAAAAGATAACTTACCAAAGTAATAATAATAATCAAAGCAATGGTAATTTTTTGATAAAAATTGATTTGTTTGGAGTAAAGAAAACCAAGCAAAACAAACACGATCAGAAAATAAACTGCTATTCCTGGCGTGTAAGCAAAAATCAAGAAAAGACAGGTGAAACCAATTAAAATTAATATAGGCCATGATTTTTTGGATAAATAATGAAGAAAAAGCCCGACCGCAAGCAAACTAAAACAAAAAGGATAAATACTTTGTTCATACAAAAACATAAAATGGTTAAAGTAGTAAAGATGAAAAATAAAGGACAAAATAATAGCGGTGATCAAATCAGCAACTTTATTTTTTCCTAAAAAACTTAAAGTTCCGGAAGCAAAAATTATTAAGCCAATAATAAAATAAATCGCTCCCCCCAAATTTAAGGCGAAAAGCGAGCGGCCAAAAATTAAAGAAGGCAAAACCGGTAAAATAAATTGCCTGCTCGGATAACCCAAAAAACAAGATTTATTAAATCCCCAATCTTTTTCAAACTTAAAATGAGTCAACATACAATTGATTTCTTGAGTTGTTTCACCGCTTATATTTTTGGGATTGTCTATGTTGATTAAAACAATTGCCGCCGTAAGTAAAATTAAAGTTAGGGCAACAAATATTTTTTTATTAACTACCAGTTTAATCATTTCAATAAGCTGTCTAATAAAAAACAAAAAAATAAAAAACCACGACATTAGCCAAAAAATTGTTCCCGCCTTGCCAAAAAAAGGGTATCTGCTAGTCAATATACCGGCGATAAAAATTCCCAAAAAAGTTATCAAATACAACATATGAGTCTTTAATTATTTTTGGAAATGTTTTTAAAAATTAAGACCTTCGGGTGATCGTAAACAGTAAATGATTCATCTGCCCAGTCATCGGCAAATTCCAATTTCCAATTACCGATTTTCAATTGAGGATAAGAAGTAAATTCTTTTACCAATCGATATGACTGATTTTTTCCGCTTAATAAATCACTGTAAAATTTAGACATTTTCGGATATTTTTCCGGCACAGTGGTAATGCTTCCCCACCCCCGGTTTGAAGAAAGGATGTAATAATCGGCCCGCCTTAATAAATCATTCATTTTTTGCCATTTTTCTGACGTGTCCGGATCAAAAATTGGCAACTGTTCGATCTTAAATTGTTTATTGAAATTGTTTTCGACAAATAAAGGAAGCGGGTCATCCCAACTTTCTCCCAAAATAAAACTATTGTCAGGAAGATTTTGGTAGATCCATTCAGAAGCAGTCACCCGAGAAACCGGCCGAAGATAAATTGAGGAAAAACTAACCGGCCAAATCAATAATAACATTAACAAGAAAAAAAACATTGGTCGTAAAATTTTTTTAAAAACCCAATTCAATCCATAAGCCGCCAATATTGCCAAAAATGGATAAATAAAGATGAAATAACGCATCGCTTTGACAAATTGGGTTGATTGATAAAGAAAAAAGGCTAAAATCCAAAATAAAGTTGCCTCGACAATATAATTAGCTGATTTACCTCTTTTAAAAATTGAAACTCGTTTGCCTTTTTTCGAAAGAAAAAAATTAATTATTAACCCAATCGCCAAAATTATAAAAGCAAAATAAAATAAACCGACGCCGAAAAAAGCCAAATTAACCAAGGAAAAAATTACTGGTTTTTTATTAATCCACTGAATCCCCGGCGGGTACCAAATATCTTTTCCTTCAAATGATTTTAAAGATTTAAGACTGGCAACAAAATGTTCATTTAAATTTAGATCAAAAAAATTAGCCGAAGAAAAAATATAAGGATCGGCGAGACGGAGAGTAAAATAAGAAATTAATAAATAACCTAAGATTAAAAAAAATTTATTTAACACATTATCAAATTTTAGATTTCGAAACAAATTCGGGACGATAAGTATAAATAAATTAAGCGGTAAAATAATAATAGCATTAATTTTACTTGACATCGCTAAACCAAAAAAAATGGCGCTCATAAATAAATACGTTATCATTTGGGCCTTTCGAGAACCAGCTTTCCCTACTATTTGAACTTGTCGCGAACTATTTTTTATTACTGCTCGAGCTTGCCGAGAATTATCAATTGTTTCTCGACTCGGTCGCTTGGCTTGCTCGCTCGAAAAATAATTGTATTTCAAAGAAAAATAAAAACTAGCGAACATGAAAAAATTTAAAAAGGTATCGACAGCAAAAAAATGGGACAGTTGAATCGGCAAAACAGCAATTGTATAAAAAAAAGCGGCAAAATATTTTAAAAAATTGCTCCAACGGTATTTTTTCTCCAGAATTTCTCCTGTCTTATAAACCAAAAAAATAATTAATAAGTCAAAAAAACCCGATAAAAAACGACCAAGAAGAGTAAAATCATTATAATTGTCTAAATTAAAAAATCCTGCCAGCACCTTGTTAAAAAGAATCGGAAAAATTCCGTAGACAAAAAAAGTATAATTATGATTAGCTGGATTAAGGGGAGAAAGATCAGGATTAAAATACTCTTTGAGATTTTGGGGCATCTTAATAGCGTTGCCAACCATTGTTAAAAATCTCTCATCGGGGTGAAGATGATGGTTGGCGTCCCAATTTAGATTATTAAAACGGAAAATTATCCCCAAAAAAATAATTAGCAAAAGAGTTAAAGATTTTTTCATTTTTTGTCTTAACTTCCCTTAATCTTTTTTAAGACTTTTCGCAGGTTTTTCCCTTCTTTTTTGATGATTGTCGGTTGGCCTTTTCTATAAATTAAGGAAAGAACGACTTCAAAAAGGCCACCTTTTTTTTCTTCTTTGACAAAAAGTTTTGCTTTCGTTACATCAGGAATTTTTTTTACCCAATTGCTTAGATATTCAAAAAAACCGCCTAAAATTTGGCGGTTTTCTTTGGAGAGATTTTTTTCAGTAATCTCAATTTTTTTTTCATTGTTTTTTTTGCTTAAAAGTCGAAGAAAATCCCGGGTGGTAATGATACCGATTGGATATTTTTTATTATCGACAATGACGACGCTGCCGATTTTTTTATCTAAAATTAATTCTAATGCTTGATTAAGATAATCGTTTTCCGTAAGAGTCAGCACGTAGCTTTTGGCAAAATTTTTTATCTGTTGATAGTTTAAATTGACTTTATTCCCTGCTCTTTCTCCCAAAGCCTCTTTTGATTTTGGAGCAATTAAAAATGAAATTAAATCAAAATAAGTTAAAATGCCTCTTAATTTCATATCTTTGCCAATAACTATCAGTTTGGAAATTTTATATTTTTTAAATAAATTAAGGGCGTTGGCGATTAAATCATTGTCATAAATTGTAATCATTGGTTGTTTTTTTTCTGTTAAAACTTCTTTGATTTTTATTTTGAAAATTGGGCTGTCTTTTAAATCAGCCAAAAGATGACGTGCAGAAAAAATTCCGATAAAATTTTCTTTTTTATCAAATACCGGTAAATAATGGACTTTTGACTCAATCATCAATTGAGCGATTTTGGTTATCGGAAAGTTTACTTTCAATCGGGGGGCGTGAAAAAGGCAGTGACCAACTTTGGCATTGCCAGGAAAAGAATTTCTAATTAAACAATGATAGGGATTAACTACTCCCAAATAGTGTTTGTCTTGGGAAAAAACAAATCCGGCATCATGAGAGCTATGAAGTTTGCTTAAAGCCGATGACAAGGTCTCTTCGGGATTAATTATAATGATATTTTTAGTTTTTATCGCATTTTGGATCGTCATTATTTTTTCAAAAGAAAATTAATAATACTGGTCACTCCCCAACCAGTGGCACCTTTACTCCTAATATCTTCGATTTTATCCCAATTGTAGGCTGAACCGGCAATATCCAAATGAAGCCAGGCGGTTTTAGAAACAAAATTTTCTAAAAATAAGGCGGCAGTAATCGCTCCGCCGTATCTGCCACCAACATTTTTATAGTCGGCAATGTCGCTTTCGAGCATTCTCTTATAATCTTGATATAATGGTAGCTCCCATAATTCTTCGCCTTCTTCTTTAACGCTTTTTTTAAATTTTTCCAACCATTTTTTATTATTGCCAAAAAGACCGGTGATTTCTCTTCCTAAAGCCACCATACAGGCGCCAGTTAAAGTGGCCAGATCAATAATTAAATCTGGCTTAAGATGCTTTTCGGCAAAACAAAGAGCATCGGCTAAAGTCAGTCTTCCTTCGGCGTCGGTATTTAAAACTTCGATAGTTTTTCCGTTTAGTGCCTGCAAAACATCACCCGGCTTCAAAGCTTTTCCCGAAGGCATATTTTCGCAGGCCGGCAAAATTCCATATATTTCATAATTAACCGGGTAAATTTTCTCATCAAGCTGAGTAAGGATTTGAAAAACACCCAAAACTGCCGCTCCACCCGCCATATCAATCTTCATTGCCTCCATTGCCTCCGAAGGCTTAAGCGATAAACCGCCGGAATCAAAAGTTATTGATTTACCAATCAAACATATTCGAGGAATACGGGAAGAGGAGATACCAACAGACCGTATTTTTCCGGCCCTGGGGGTAAGGGAATCAGAATTAAGAGATCTGTTTGGATAATGTAAAATGATAAACTTCGGTTTTCTTTCACTTCCTTGACTAACCCCCAAAAAAGCTCCCATACCTAATCTTTGACATTCGTCTTCGTCTAAAATCTCCACTTGAATTTTTCCTCGACTGGCTTTCTCGATTTTAAAAGCCTCTTCGACTAAAGTTTCCGGATGAACCTGCGATGCCGGGAAGTTGACCAAATCGCGGGTTAAATAAACTCCCTGGCTGATAATTTGTCCCAAATTAATTCCCTCTTCAATTTTTTTAATTTGGTTACCATTAGGTACCGAAAAAATAAATTCCCGAAGATGATGAAGTTTCTTTTTTTCTTCGCTGCTTTTGTAAAAATCAAAGTAATAATTAGATAAATAAAAAGCTTCGGCGATTGTTTTTCCTAATTGAACCCAATTTTTTCCTAGTTGTTCAAAATATCTTAAAATCGCTGAATTATATTTTTCGCCAATAATTTTTTTAATCGCCAAGGCTAAAAATTTTTTAAACTTAACCAAGTTAAAGTCACTTCTCTTCCCTGCCCCAACTAAAACAATCGATTGATAAGGAGCGATATTTTCTATCATTAAAATTTGTTTTTCTTTTCCCTGAAAGTCTTTTTTTTGGGTAATTTGTTTTATCCGCTCAAGCTGAAGTTTATCAAAGAAATTTAAGCTTTGGTTTTTTTCTAGTTTTTCCTCAAAAGAAAAAAAAATCGCCGTTTCTGGCTGGATTGGGAGTGTTCCTGTTACCACCCTTATCTTTAAATCCATATCGATATAATAAACTCAAATATTTATTTAGTCAAGAACTAAAAATCTCACTACAATTAATTAATTAATTGTAGTGGCAACTAGTGGGGTGTTTTTTTGATATAATTTGAAAAAGGAATGGTCAAATATAATTTTTTTAAATTTGAAATAGATAAACAAATATTTGCCGATGATGAGACGGCCTGAGCAGTAAGAGTAATAATTATTACCTTGCCCCCCAAATTTTGCCGCGGTGGCGGAACTGGTAGACGCGTAGGTCTCAAAAACCTATGAGAGCAATCTCATGGGGGTTCGATTCCCCCCTGCGGCACAAAATTTTGGACCAAAAAGCTCTAAGACCAACTCCTGAAAGTTTGACTCTTCTTTATACTATTGTTAAATTTTTAACTTATTAAAAAAACTCTCTCTATCGCTTTGAAACGCAATTGCAAATTTTTATAAAATAGTCAGTTTGTTTGGTCTCCCATTTACCTTAAACTATGACTGGCTATTTTAACTGTCCTACCAAAAATGGTTTCATCGTCAATTTGTCGTGTCTCAATATCTTCTCCTAACCAAAAATCTGAATGACCCGGGTAAACGATTTGACATATCCTTTTATTTCTTCAATGGAAGAGTAAAGAATTCGAAGCAGAGATCTTCCCTGTTGAGAAGCTGCGATATTTTTATCATTATCATGAAAAACCAATAAATGATCAATCGTTTTTGGTGGCCGTTGTCTATCTTCTTCTGGCAAAGTCTTTGCCCAATCACTTAGATAAATAATTGTTTTAATTTTATCTTGAGGAAGTCTTTGAATTACCTCAGCGTCCTGCCGGTATAAATACAATATGCCTTTTATTAGCTGTACTTCTTTGTCTGGGTTTTTGTCTAACCAATAATTTTGAGTCTGATGATCTGCCAATAACTGAAGAATTTGCTGATCTGAAGGAGGAGCAGTATATAAAGCATAAAAATGGTTAATAATATCTTTGGGATTGGCCGGCTTTCCTCCCATTAAAATATCACCGCCTCTGGTTTTACCAGAATGAAGTTCAATACTTCGGTAAAGCCTATATAATTCACAAAATTTTGATATATCAACTTCTTCTCTTAATTTTGGGTTATTTAAAACTAAGGCCAAAGCCTCAACCGTCGCCATTGCTTGAGCCTCTTCCCAGCTTAATTTAGTTTGATGTCGTTCTTGGTGTTTCCTAAGTATATTTATGCTATGGAGCTGTTGAGACGTTCTGCTGAATCTGTCTAAAACTGGCTTGGCCAATCTTATTTCATCTCTTAAATCACGATCCTCGTTGTTTGGTTTTGGTAACTCTTGAGAAGAATCCATTATAAATTTTTACCAACTTCCTCCGCCGCCCCCTCCTCCACCGCCGCCGGAAAATCCACCGGATGATCCAGAAGAAAAACCAGAAGATGAGGTTGTGGGAGTAGCCGAGGCCCGGAAACTTGATAACGACGAATTAAGGCTCGAGGCAAAAACAGCACTGTTAAAAGGTTGCCGATCATAAGTCTGGTACCAACTGGGTGTTCTTAAAGCAAAATCACTAAATCTCTTAATCCAGATTTTCTCTACTCCAAAAGCGACTGCGTAAGGCAAAAGTTTTTCAAAAAACATCTGTTTATCGGCTTGAAAAGTCAGTTGTCTTTCTTGAGAGGTTAAAAAATTAAAAAGAGATTTGGCGACATCGGCTTGTTCTTTGCCCAACCGGGTTTTTCGTGGCATTGCTCGACCGAAAATTAGCGCACTCAAGACTAAAGGAAAATTTAATGTTATTAAAGCAAAAAAAGCGATAAAATTATAAAAAGTTCTGATTTTCTGGGGATTTTCCGGAAAAAATTCTTCTTTAACAAGGTGATTATAAATTGATTTTTTAACGCGGGAAACTGTCTCTACCAGTTCGGCATCTTTTATGCGGACCTCTGATTCGCCACCGGCAAATATATCATCAAAAAGCATTCTCTCAAAAGGCAAAAGGTCGACATCGGCTTCTTTCTCTTTGATTAAATAAAAATCATTTTTTTTCTTTTCAACAATTTTAAAATAACCCCGACGAGCTAAATCAACGACGGTGGCCAAAATATCAGGCATATCGACACTTTCGTCTATTAAAGTCCCGGTTTCCGCCGGAGTTAATGGTCGGCCTGATTTAGTTTTTGGCGGATCATACCAAGCTCGCGTCGGCCCAGAGCCGGTTGAGGGATCTCGACCCAGCCGATACCATTTGATCGGCAGCGATAAAGGATAAATTAAATACCAGAAAACTGTCAATAATATTAAGAAAAAAATAACAACTTTACCGATGATTGTATCTAAAAAATTGACAACCGGTTTTGGTTCTAGTCTGGCCACCTGATTAATTGGAAAACCGGCGACAATTGTTAATCCCTGACTGGGACTTAACATTTTGGTTGTCCTAAAAACCCATTGGCTATCTTCAAAAGTCGCCAAACACTGCTGTTCACTCGCTCCCAATGAACCGGTGTAACAAATTTTGCTGATATTGTTTAAATTGACTGCCTCTGGAAAATTGACCACAGCCTTGGCTGATAAAATCGGTACCGTCCAGTCGTTGCCGGTAACATTCCAGTAAAGCTCATCATGATCGGAGAAATAAGTTAAAGCCCCTGAAATTACGTAATTAATAATATATTGGTGTATGCCGGTAATTGTGTTATTGGGATCGCCTATTTTTATTTTTAAATAATTTTTATCATCCGTGGTTGAATATTGATATGACCGTCCAGATTCATCGGTGACCGACAAAAGATTAATATCCATCTTAAACTTTTTTCCCTCTTTATTGGTCTTTATGTATGGGATATTTCGATAAATTCCGTGACGATAAAGAAAGCCAAAATCATAAATTATTTTTTCCTCAATTTTAACCCGGCCATCTTTTTGGATATTAATAGTTGCGGTAAATTCATTAATCTGCTCGGCAAAAATTTTGGCAAAGATTGTTGGAGTGAAAAAAAAAGTAATTAAAACAAAGAAAATGATAAAAAAAATTTTTTTTATCGGGTTTTTCATTATTGTTATTGAAAGTATATCTAATTTAAAACCGATTTTCCATTTCTTACATTAATAGGAAACTTAAAGGTTGAGAAGTTGATTGGGGTCATCTATTAAGAATGTCGGTCGATATTTTTCTAAAATTTTTTTTGAATTAAATCCCCAGGTGACAGCAATAATATCGATACCAACCTTACGACAAGCTTCGATGTCCCGCACTTCATCGCCAACATAAATTATCTCTTCTTTTTTTAATTTATATTCTTTTATGATTGTCTGCAGCGCCCACGCTTTACCAAAAAAATTATTGGATGATTTAATAAAATCAAAAATTTCAATCTTGTTTTTTTTAAAAAATAAATTTAAATTTTCAATCGAATTTGAGCTCAAAACACCCAATCGATAACCTTTTTCCTTTAAACTTAGCAATCCATCTTTTATCTTGGGATAAAGTTTAATCTTAAGGATGTTTTCCTTTAACATTCTTTGCCCTTTGACTATCAAAAAGGGCAATTTTAAAAGAGGAAGATTAAACATTTTGATAATATCAATCGGGCTTTTGTCTCTCGCTTGTTGAATTTGCCGATCGTTTATTTCAATCCCTTCGTCATTCGCTAACTTTTTAATGATTTTAAAAATATAAGGCAAGGTGTCAGCAATTGTGCCGTCAAAATCGAAAATTATTGTCTTTTTTTTAACCATTGATCTGTTAGAATTTTTTAATGATATTGATCGCGGTAACAATAATTTTAATTTTTATTATTATTTTTATTTTTTCTTCGCCCAAACTCTCCCCCATTCCTTACTATCCCTCAAATAAAAAAGATCTTCCCCTTATTATAAAAGCCCTCAATCTGAAAAACAACCAGCTAGTCTTTGATCTTGGAGCTGGCGACGGCATAATTATTTTTGAAGCGGCCAAAATAGCCTACGGGAAAAAAATTAATGCTGTTTTTGTTGCGGTTGAAATTAATCCAATATTGGTATTAATTTTACATCTCAAGCGTTTTTTTCATCAAAATAAAAAAAATATCAAAATTGTTTGGGGAGACATGTTTAAAATTAATATCAAGAATCAAATATCAAAAATCAAACCAGACGATAATCCTAAAATTGATAATAAAAAAAATCTCCGCCGTCAAAGTAAAAAATTAGCAATAAAAAAATATAGTAACATAACAATATATCTTTATATTTCACCGTGGTTAATAGAAAAAATTCTTGCCGTGTTAAAAAAACAGCTTCCCCGCTTTAGTCTTATCTCTTATTACTATCCGGTAAAAACCCTCAAAGAAAAAGAAAAAATTACCTCCGGAATTCATCAAATACACACCTACGAGGTGTGTAACGAGGTGTGTAAATGAGGTGTGTAAAACACAAACACACCTACGAGGTGTGTTTAATGGCTTTAAGAGACTACAAAGGATAAAAGAAGTCGGTAAAATGTTTTAAGTCCCCTCTTGCCAGCTGGCAAGATATTTTTTTTGTTCTTTTGTCAACTTGTCAATTTCTATTCCCAGACTTTTTAATTTCAGTTCGGCTACTTTTTGATCAATTTCTTTTGGTACTTCATATACTTTTGGTTTAAGTTTTTGATGATTTTCAACAATCCAACGACTGCATAAGGCTTGATCGGCAAAAGACATATCCATCACCGAAGAAGGATGGCCCTCTGCTGCCGCTAAATTTACCAAACGGCCTTCTGCCAGAAGATAAATTTTTCGGCCGTTTTTTAACTGATATTCTTTAATATGATTACTAATTTTAATTTTTTTTCTACTGATTTTTTCCAAATCTGGAATTGAGATTTCGACATTAAAATGACCTGCATTGGCTAATATTGCTCCCTTTTTCATCTTTAAAAAATGTTCTCCCCGAATGACATTTTTATTGCCTGTGACTGTAATAAAAACATCCCCTTCTTGGGCCGCCTGATCGGCGTCTTTTACTATAAATCCGTCCATCGTCGCCTGAAGCGCCTTCAGCGGATCAACCTCGCAGATAATCACTTTTGCTCCCATTCCCCGGCCGCGATTAGCGACTCCTCGACCGCAATACCCATAACCAAATACAACCAATGTCTTACCGGCCAATAAAATATTGGTGGCCCGGATAAGGGCATCGATCGTACTTTGGCCCGTCCCATAAACATTATCAAACATATGTTTTGTCGGCGTATCATTGACGGCGATTATCGGATATTTTAAAAATCCTTCGTTGGCCATTGCCCTTAGTCGAATCACGCCGGTAGTCGTCTCCTCTTGGCCGGCAAAAATATTTTTAATTAAATTTTTTCTTTTGGTGTGGATGGCCGAAACTAAATCTGCTCCGTCATCGATAGTTATTTGTGGCTTACCATCAAGCACTTTTTCAATACACCAGTAATATTCTTTATCATTTTGCTCTCTCCAAGCAAACACCTCAATTCCTTTTTTTACTAAATAAGCGGCGACGTCATCTTGGGTAGATAAGGGATTGGAGCCAGCTAGAAAAATTTTTGCTCCACCGGCCTGAAGGGTTTCAATCAAAACCGCTGTCTCTTTGGTGACATGAAGACAGGCGCCAATAACAATATTTTTAAAAGGTTTTTCTTTGATAAATTCTTCTTTGATGATCTGTAAAACTGGCATTTGGCTTGCGGCCCAACCAACTCTTAATTGACCTTCTTTGGCGAGATTTAGATTTTTTACTTTGCTCATAATGGCTTTTAATTTAACAAATCTTTTTATAAAATACAATAGTGTTAAAAACTTCTTATTATGACATTTAAAAAGAATTTAACCCTAAACAAAATTGTGATTAACGGAGCGCTCGCTTTTGATTTTATTTTCCTTTTTAACAATTATTTTTCCAATTATATTCTTCCAGACAAAATCCACCAAATCAATATTTCCTTGGCTACCGAAGATCATCAGCGGACTTTTGGCGGCACCGGTGGCAACCAGGCGTTTTATTTGGGAAAGCTTGGTATGGCCCCATATATTTTAACAACGGCTGGTTTTGACTTTAAAGACTACAAAAATTTTTTGAACAAAAATGGAGTAAAAACCGATTACATCAAAATAATCAGAAAAAAACCAACAGCGATGGGGTCGGTCCTCACCGATAAACGCAATAATCAAATTTGGGTTTTTTCTCAAGGAGCAATCAAGGATTCGGCTAGATTAACTTTAGCTCCCTTAATCAAAAAATTAGGCAATTTTTTTTTGGTTATTACCGCCAATTATCCAAAAACAATGATAAAATTCCTTTTTGAGGCAATAAAAAATAAAATTCCTTTTGCCTTTGATCCGGCATTTTATATTCCGATTTTGCCCAAAGAAATTTTGCTTTCAGGAATCAAAAATGCCACCATCATTTTTGGCAATGATTATGAAATCAGTTTTTTGGAAAAAATTTCTGGTTTAGGGCTTATTAGAAATCTAAAATCTCATCAAATTCTTGTTAAGACTTTGGGCGAAGACGGCTCGGAAATTTACCAAAATCATAAAAAAATTAAAATCGGCATCTATCGGGTGAGAAAAACCATCGATCCAACCGGTGCCGGCGATGCCTATCGGGCTGGTTTTCTTTATGGCTTTCTTAATCATTATTCTCTTGCCGACTGCGGTCGGCTGGCGGCAGCAACTGCTTCTTTTGCCGTCGAGGTTAAAGGAACAATGAATAAAAAGTTCAATAAGAAACTTCTTTTAAATCGTTTTGTTAAAGTTAAAACCCATTCATTCTCTTTTTTTGGATAAAGTAATTTAGGGTTTTTTAATTTATTGAGCTTTCCCATCAATCTAAAAACCATTTTTTTGTCAAAACTTAAGCTTATGAATTTTTTCCCTTTTCTCAATTTAACTGCTATTGTAATATTAAAATTATGAGAAGCGTTATTATTTCCCTGGATCAATCGATAACAATTTTTTTCAACCGGCTTTTACCTCATAATTTCTTTTTCGATGGTTTTTTTTCTTTTTTTTCCATCCGGGGAATAAATACAATTTTCTGGATTATTTTAGCCCTGTTTTGGATTTATTTGGCGGAAAAAAAATCACCGGGCCTTAAGAAAAAAGACATAAAATTTATTTTAATTTTTTCTTCCAGTCTTTTAATAACGGCGTTTTTTGTTAATATAATTTTAAAAAATCTCATTGCCCGAACTCGGCCATCACTTAACCGGTTTCAAACTGCCCCAGCGTCAACCTCACTGATTTGTCCCGTCGATTTCTCTTTTCCTTCCGGTCATGCCGCGATTGCGTTTGCCGCCGCTTCTGTTTTATCGGCTTTTGATAAAAAAAGAAAATATCTTTATTACTTTATTGCTTTCCTTATTGCCTTTTCAAGAATTTATCTCGGCTGCCATTATTTTTTGGATGTTTTTGGCGGTGGATTATTGGGTTATTTGATTGCTAAGTGGTTATTAATAAAACAACGGGCCGGGAATAACTAATTCCCCGCTTTTCCGGTTTTCTTTTGCCTTTAAATGAAAGGCATGAAAAATTGCTTCGGGCCGAACGCCAACTAATTGAGCAACAATGGCTATTAAAGCTTTGTCTCTTTCCATCGTAAAAAAAGATAAAATGAAATTGGGATTTAATCGATTTTTGAAATCGTGGATACCGTTTATCCGGCTGTTTTCTTTAAAATATCTCTCAATTTGTTTGATCATCAGCCGGAACCAGACCAACCCTTCAATCAATTTTTTTCGCCTTTCCGGCCATTGCTGAAGATAATAATAACCGTCATCTCTCAAAACCATATCGGTATAGACATTGTCGGTCCGATCGGCATCCTTAACAAGTAGCAGTATCAAGGCGGCGTCTCGGCCCCAATCTGAATATTTTTTACGGATTTCTTCGGCTTTTTCCAAAAGGTGGGTAAATTGCCTCTTTGATTTTTTCTTTGGATTGGTCTCTTTAATTTCGGGCTTGGTTAATCCGTCAAGCATCATCAGAAAAAGGTCGATCTCTTCTTGGGTACTGAAATCAAGACTACAAGTCAAGTTTTTACCTTCTAAAGTTGACTGGTAACAAAAAGTTATTTTATTTCCATGATCATTTTTTTTGATATTTAAGCCGCTAATATCTTCTTGAGCATCATGAAATAAAGCGGCCAAAAGACCGATATTTATAAGCCGACTTAAGCTTTCCGGATCCTTAAACCATTTTGGATTATACCGGCTGACAATTTTTAATTCTCTGGCTCTTAATAAAAAATACATCAGGGTTCTGCAGGCATGGCTGGCCTTTGACTCGCCGGTTCTTCTTTTTCCATCGCTTAATGCGGCAAAAACGCTGTCTAAAAAATCCATCCCGGCAGATATGTTTTTTAAAAACGCCCCAGATTCTTCTTGAGATTGTTCTTCTTTCATCATCTCTTGATATAATCCGTTTATTGAAGTTTTTACTTTTTTTTTAAATTCTGCTTCAGAAGACTGGCCAAAAAAAATTAATTCTCTGACTAATTCCTGATCAACTGGCGATGGCTGATTTAAAATCTTCTGACTAAGGCGATCGTTTTGATGAACTACCAACAGTCCCCACGGCCACCGGAGATGGATTTGCACCCAATCATAAAAAAAGGCTTCGGAAAGAAAAAGTATTTTGGGATGAATTCCTGATAAATCTAGTCTTTCTGCTGCCATAAAGTCGTAATTTTACCATAAAATTGATTAAAGTTCCTGTCGCTTGTTTTAAAATCCCGGCAGTCCCAACTGGTTATTCCCGAAAAAAATCGTGGCGTGAGGATATTGGGCAAAAAATTCCTCAAGACTTTTTTCCAGTTCTTCGAGAGCCAACATTAAAGTTTCTTTTACTGCTTCTAAAAAATCCTTTTTGTTATCTTTGTTATAAGAATTTTTTCTCGCCTCTCTTAATCCTTCAACCGATTCCAAAAGCGGCTTGACCCTGATCCGTCCTTTGGGGAAAAAAGAATCAAATATTTCACGTGGATCTGTCAATATAACTCCATCACTAATTTTTTCTAAAAATTTTTTTACGGTAAACCTTTCAAGTTGAAGCTCCAAAAGCAAAACTGCCAAAGGCAATAATCCCTGATAATCGTTAATCAATTTTTTAAATTCCTCCATTTTTAACTCAACCGTCTTGGAAAAATCTGCTGCCTGCGTACAATATTTTTTTGACATCGCCTCGACCACCGCCATTGTCCGCCCGACTTGTTTTGGATCGGTATTTGCAGCGACTAAATTGATTGCCGTCATAATATCTGGAAAAGCCAACCAAATAGGAATATCGTTTTTACCGGGAGTAATCGTTACTGAATGAGGTTCGCTATAAGATACATATCCGGGAAAATATATTGCCCCATTAAAAGGATTAGTTCTTATTTCGGTCGCCAATAAGAAGGGCATTTTATTAATTTCTTCGACAGTTTTTGGGTCTTTTACTTCATAAGCTTCTAAACCTTTTGAAGGCAAAAAAATACCTGGCTGATATCGTTCTATCATTTATTATAGGATTATTTTACCATAAAAAGCAAAAAAAGAAGAAAAATATTTTTTTATTCAGCCAGCCAGCCACCATCAACATAAATTACCGAACCGGTCAGATAATCAGATTCATCTGAAGCTAAAAACACCGCCGCCGCCCCGATATCTTCCGGCTTGCCAAAACGGCCTTTTGGGATTCTTGATAATAATCCTGTCCTCGTTTTTTCATCGGACAAAAGACCAGTAGTCATATCAGTCTCAATTATTCCGGGAGCAATGGCATTGATATTGATTCCCCGCGGTCCAAGCTCAATTGCCAAATCTTCGGTCAAAGCGACTACCGCTCCTTTTGAGGCGGCGTAGTGAGCGATATTGCCAAAACCGACGCCAACGCCGCCGGAAGCAATTGAAGCGATATTAATAATTTTTCCGCCCGAAGGCATAATTTTTACTGCCTCCTGAATACATAAAAACTGGCTTTTTAAATTAGTATCAAGAACTTTGTCCCACTCCTCTTGGGTAATTTTCTCAAAAGGATTCATAAAAACTATTCCGGCGTTGTTAACCAAAATATCAAGCCGGCCAAAACGATTTTTTATTTCGGCAAACATTTTTGTCACTGAATCTTTTTGCGAGACATCGGCCTGAAGAGCAACCGATTCTCCACCTAATTTTTTTATCTCCGCCACCACTGCTTCTGCTTCTTGGGTTTGAGAACGATAATTAATAATCACCGTCGCCCCGGCTTTTGCCAAAGACAAAGCAATTCCCCTGCCGATTCCCCGGGAGCCGCCGGTAACCAAAGCCTTTTTACCATGTAAATCAAACATATGTTAAAAATAAAACTCAATAAAAAAAACTTAATTTAAGAATAAAAAAAACCCTTGCTGTTTGTCAATCGCTTTTGAGTTTTTTGGCTTTCAATGATTAAGCTTTTAGTTATTTTAAAACCTATAATTATAAAATTAGCCTATATATAAATTTTTATTGAAAAATAGAAAAAATATAGTATAATACTATATAAATTATGGCTTCTCCAGATACAAGACCCCAAATAGGAATGGTTCTTAGTGATCCTGGTTATGAGTTTTTTATTTTAGATGTATTAAAAAAAGGTCTTCCACCACCCGTTTATGAATATGTTTTAAATCTAGCACGTGGGGTTGCCGATCCTCAAGGACCGGGTTTTGACCAAAGAACTGGATTAACGTGGTACCAACTTCATGATCGCGATTTTGGGGGCCCCGCTTTACCTGATTGGCTAAAAAGAGATCTATTAATATTGGCAGCGTTAACTTTACCAGGAACTCTTTGGACTTTACTATCACCACCTTCTCCACCTGCAGTATTTCTAGATGTTGCTCCAAGAATAACACCAATAAATACAAGACGAGAAGTTTGGCAAATAAGTCCAGTAGTTGCTTTGCCGTTTCCGGAAGTGGCAGAGAGGAATCAATTAATAAATCTTCAAACTGGGCTTATAAAAGACTTTATTAAAGCGGCAAAAGCAATGCTTAGCGATATAGCTGACCCTTGGGTTGTTGAAGCTTTATGTCATGATCCAAACATACCACTAGTATTAAGAGATAGGTGGCGTCAAATTCGTGAAATTAGACCCGTTCATCCTTGGGTAGATCCTTTTCAATTTTTAGAAGCTTTAAAACACATTATAGATAATTTTTCTCAACTAACACAACAGACCGTAGCAAAACTTTTATCAGGCCCGGATAATGATTTGGCACAATGTCGGACTGCTGTGGCTGCTGCTTCCGTAACCTGGTTGGCCCGACTTTTACGTCTTAGAGAACAATTATCTGCGCCTGAAAAATGGCCTCCAATGCTTAAGAATACGGAAAATCTAGTCATTGCTGCCAAGTCTCCACCAGTAAACTGGGGAAAACAAACTTCAGGAAGGCCATTAGGATAAATTATCTTATTAAATTTTTTTATCTTATAGAATTTGAAATTCTGAAGTTTTTTTATATAATACATAACACTATGTCAATTAATCAAGAAGGTGACGGTAAAAGAAGGGGTCATACTAAATGGCAGATATGGCGAAGAGAACTGCCCCCACTATGTTTTCTTTTACATACTAATGAACCTATAGGACCAGCACTTATAAACGATGCTCAACGCTTTCCTTTTTTGAAAGATCCTTCTCTTGTTTTGCTTGCCCTTCTTGATGCTTTCGCCTACGTTAGCTCGGGAGCAACCAACTTGGAATCGCTAAGGTCAATGTGGTTAGAGATAATTAAAGGGGCTGTAATTGGACCAGATGGTATTATCGACGCAACAAATTTCCGTAGAGAAAAACCCTCCATAGTCCCGAAAGCATTAAAACCATTAATCAAAGGGTTTGCCGAAGGGGAAATTAAGCTTGGTCCTGAAGACTTTCAACCAAGCCAGTTTTTTGAACAACGTGGAAGAATTGCATCACAAAAATGGGATTTTTTATTAAGAACCGCCGCCGTCTCTATGCTGGCTGGCCTCTTGGCGTATAGTCACTATGATCATCTTCGTTCATTACCACCTTATACAACCATTATTGATAATACCGGTTTTAAGACTGCAGTCAGATGGGGTTTGGCTGGATTAGGAGCTTTAGGAGGCAGTTATCTTGGAGTTAAATCGAAGAATCTGCCAGTGTTTGTGCTAACCGCGCTTGGTGGTTTAGCTGCCGGAGCGGCAACCGGATTTTATTTAACCCGAAAAATTCTTGATAGATATCCTGTTACCCATTACCCCCTCCAAGAAAGATCAGCAGAAATCTGGCTAATCGGGGTGGGAGTTTTTTTAGCAGGAGAGGCCGCTGCCATCGCCAGCACTATTTTAAAATGGCGAAGAATCAATGATTTTGTAAATCGCTTTCCTGATTGGGAACCAATGATGACTGTAATGTTTGATCAACTTGGATTCTTAGGAGAATATAGACAACACTTCCCTAATCAGCTGGCTTCATTTCGTTTGGGAGAAGGAATAGGTCGCAGATTCATGGAATTTCAACGCAGAATGGAGGAAACGATTCCCCCCGGGTTGAAGACCGCAGTTAAAAAATTTAATTATAAAGATCCACATACCTGGAGAGCATTTTCAGACATTCTTCCTGAAGGTATAAATGGACTACCTGAGATTTTATTCTGGGCAGAATATTTAAGCCAAAAAAGTTCAAGAAAAAGTGGTGAACCACGCAATACAGATTGGCTTCCTAATCCGATGGCCGTCTTATTTTCTTTGGCTAATGAACCTGATATCTATGCTAAAATTGCTTCAAAACCCTTTAATGATTTAAAGGGTTTAGCCGCTAGTACTCCTGAAGCGGCTCTTCTTGCTTTAACCGGTTTTTTTCCGTCTTTGGCATTCCAATTACAAACACCCAAATTAATCACCGACGGCGACCAACTGGCAAAAATGTTGTTTTTTGGTCAATCCGGAGATACTCTTGCTACTCAAGGTGTCTCTCTAGCAATTTTAAGAGAATGGTATTTGCGTTTTAGATCAACAATTCTTGATGCCCATAGTCAAGAGTTTACTGGTGATCCATTCTTTAACGGTGGAGAAATCTATGACCGAATTACTAAAATTGGTGGGCATTTTAATACGGTCAACTTGCCGCCGGCAATGAAAGTGGCGATGTGTATGGGAGCGGCATTAACAGGAGGAAGAGAAGTTACGCCGATGCAAGATGGAACCCGAGGTTTTGATGAACACATTTTAAAAGCAGTAAGAAATGCTACTAATTTATATCCATTGACTCCCTTTCTTGTGATTGCGGATTTAAATGCCACAATTCATATTGCCACATCCATTTTTGCAAATAACCAATCAAGCTCGGCTTCGTCAATTTTACAAACATTAATAGCCACCCGAAGACAAATTATAGATTATATAATTGAGTCAGCGTTGCCTAAAACAAAGGCTGAATTTATGTTATTGGTAAAAGACCCAGATTCTATCAAAAGATTTAACATCGCCTTCCGTAACTTAATTGATGTTTTACCCGAATCAGAAGCATATCTTATAACTGATGCCCTAAATCGATTTAATATTATTTCAAGATCTGGATTAATAAAAGAAGGAGTTTTATATCCAGTTAGTTTTATCGACGCCATCCGGTTTTGCCGCCAAAAATCTGAATGCCTTCCCGCCGAACAGCAGTGTAATAAAGAGGCACTAAATAAATTAATCGACGTTATTGAAGAAACTATTCATGTAATGACTTGGGAAGGCCTTGATTTATTTAAACCGGGATCTGGTATTTCTTTTACTCAGGAAAAACGAAATTGGGCGCTGGAATTTATTCCTTATGCATTAGAAAATCTTAGCCAGAGATATTTTGAACGTTTAATTGCCCAACTAATTAATAATATCAATGCAGCTTATGACGCTATAGAATCTCTTGCCGCTTTTAATGACCCTGAAAGTGGCCGTCGATATAATGCTTTAAATCAATTAGCTTCATCAGTTGTTTACTCTGATGAAATTGCTAAAAAATTTCAATCCTTTGGATTAAACGATCAACTTGAAGACTTAAAGAAAGCACAAAAGAGATTATCGATTTTATTAGGTGGCGAAAATCCCGAAAGCTACGTAATATATCCTCCGTTGTCACCAGATCAAAAACCACCTCCTCCCGGTGATGAAGTTGTTGATGGAGAATTTAGGGTCATCTAGTGGCAGTCTTGTCGTTATAAAAATTCCTTACTTCTCCACGCTATAAAATTTCACCCGGTCGCCTCTGAACATAAGATCCAGCTCGCCTGTCGGACCGTTGCGGTGCTTGGCGATATAAAGTTTGACCATTCTTTTGTTTTGATCAAGAAGGTCTTCGGACTCTTCTTCAAGATATAAAAACATCACGACATCGGCATCTTGCTCAATCGCTCCTGACTCACGAAGATCAGCTAATTGGGGTTTTTTTGTCCCTCTCTGCTCCACCGCTCGCGACAATTGAGAAACGGCCATGACGGGAATTTTCAATTCTCGGGCTAAATTTTTAAGGCCTTGGGAAACAAAGGAAACTTCCTGAACTCTTGATTCAAAGCGGCGGCCAGAATCAGCCAGTTGAAGATAATCGACGATTAGAAATTTCAGATTTTTTTCCACTTTAAGTTTTCTTGCTTTGGTACGCATTTCCAAAATTGAAATCCCCGGCGTATCATCGATAAAAATGGGTGCTTCCGAAAGCTCACCCATCGCTTCAGTCAGCCTTTTATAATCGTCGTCAGAAAGCTTGCCGGTTTTCAAACGCCAAGCGTCAATATCGGCCTGACCAACCAGCATCCGGTCAACCAGTTCTTCTTTGCTCATCTCCAAAGAAAAAAATCCAACCGGCTGCTTTCCTTTGACAGCAACATTCATGGCAATATTTAATGCCAGGGTGGTTTTTCCGATCCCCGGTCTGGCCGCCAAAATCAATAAATTAGAATCCTGCATTCCGGCCAAACGGTTATCAAGATCTTTAAAGCCGGTTGGAATACCGCGGTATTGGGCTCCTTTTTTGACAAATTCTTCCAGTCTTTCAAAACTTTCTGCCAAAACTTCTTTCAGTTCAATAAAATCGCGGTGAAGATGCTGTTGAGCCAAAGCAAAAATTTCAATTTCCGCCTGGTCAATTAATTTTTTGACATCGCCTTTTTCGTCAAAAGCTTTTTCAACCATTCTTGAAGAAAGATCAATTAGTTTTCTTTTGACATAATTGTCTTTGACAATCCGGCCATAGTGCTCGATATAGGCAGAAGTGGGAACAGTATTAATTAACTCGGAAAGATAAGTGGCACCACCAATCTTGCGAAGGACCCCTTGGTGTTGTAATTCATTTTTTATTGTCACCAAATCAATTGGCTGCTGTTTTTCAAAAAGGACAAGCATCGCTGAATAAATAATTTGGTGTTCGGGTAAATAAAAATGGTCGGCTTTTAAAAATTCTGCCACTAAATTAATTGCCGCCGAATCGATAAGAATCGCACCCAGAACTGATTTTTCCGCCTCAAGATTATGAGGAGGAATTTTAATTGCTTCTGATGAAGTGGGCATAAAAAATAAAAAAATAAATAATCAGCTTTTCATTGTTGATCCAAACTAGTTCCCTGCCTTATTTATATTTCCAGTAATACAATTTTTAGTTCTTCTCCAAGTTCTTCTTTTCTGACGACTAATTTTGGCTCTGGTTTTAAAGTTTCTACCCCAAATTTTTTCAAAAAATCATTGACCGTGGCCAACTCAGTCAAACCTTTTTGATCAGCGGTTTTATAATGCATGGGAACAACTATTGATGGCTCGATTTTTTTGACTAACTCGGCCGCTTCTGAAGCATCGATTGTATAATAACCACCAACCGGCACCAAAAGAATATTAATTTCTCCTAAATCATCCAAAAAAGATTCTTCCGGAATATAACCCAAATCGCCACAATGAAGGATAGTGATTCCTTCAGCTTCAATTTTGTAAAGAATGTTTTCTCCCCGCTCCTGACCGTTTTTTTTATCATGGTAACTTCGGTAACCATAAATTCTTATATTTTGCTTCTCGAATTGCCCCGGCCAGTCGATGACCAAAGGCCGACCTCCAACTAAATTCCATTGATTGTGATCGGCATGATTATGGGAAACCGTGACAATTTCCGCTTCCACTTTTGGGAATCGCCGGCCAACCATCGCCGGATCGAAAGGATCGGTGACCAAACGAGTTTCCGGTTTGCCTGCCAATTTTGATCGGATAAAAAATGAAGAATGACCCAAATATTTAATTTCCATATGCATATAAATTACCAAATGAAAACGGTTTTGTAAACCACAACATAAAAAAAACACACCTACGAGGTGTGTCTTTTGGCTTAGCATCAGTGTTTTTTAATCTAAAATTCTTTTTTGAATTAATTTCAATTTTCTTTGGTAATCTTTTTGGTTCTCAACAAATTTTTTATAATTATCGGCTGATTTAATCAAAATTTCTGGAAAATCTTTTTCTAAAACTTTTTTATTTGTAATAAATTCTCTATAGGAAGAAAATATCCAATCTTCTGGTTTTTTAACCAAAGCTGCAGTTGTCGGATTAAGATGAATATAACGAGAAACATGAAGTAGTTGTTCATCGGTATTTATTTTAACCGTCTTAAATCTTCCTTGCCAAAGCGGACCCTTTCGTTTGAATTTTATATTAAAAAAACGAGAATAACTATTTTCTACATCGCTTATATATTTTGACAAAGAATAGTCACTAATCAATTTAGCTAACAAATGGTAATGATCAGGCATTATACAATATGAAATAATTTTAATTATTGCAGAGCTTTTTGGGTAAATTATATTTTGTTTATAAGTATATTGATTTTTTCTCAAGGCCTCAGAAAATTTTTTATTTAAATTTAGATCGTTATAATAATCTAAAGTTGATATAAATCTTCGACAATTACTTGCCCGTTTAAAAATACCGAATTGGGCAATACTTTTATTAAAAATATGAAAAATTTCATCGCAATAAAATCTTTTCATAAAATTATTTTTCTTAAAAACTAAAATTTTTTCAATCGACTATAATCGACAAAACACTTATTTAAGAGCATTAAATCAATCTTTTTTTTCTGTATTAGCCCCAAAAACACACCTACGAGGTGTGTCACGAGGTGTGTCAAGGTGTGTCATATCAGAAGTGTGTCAAAAGTTTGTCAAGATGCGGTAAATTACCTATTGGTCAAATAGTTGAGCGGTGAAGTAGTTGATTAACGACAGATTTCTTTTTTTATTTGTTCTTTTTGCTCCGGCGGTAGTTTTTCTATTTGTTTAAGCAAATTACCAATTGTATTCTCAAAAACAAATTCAGAAACTACTCCGGCTGATTTGGAGGCGGTATCAACCACCGTTTCGCTGACCGTACTTAAAATATTTTTAACCCCGGATGTAACAATTTCTTCGGCATTGCTACCGGTTTTTTTTAAAAAATGACCGATTTTATTTTCGATATTTTCTTGATAATTTTCCGCTTTGGCGCCTAAAATCCGATTTTGTTCGGCTAATTTCCTTTGAGCAAACTTAGCAAAAATAAATCCAAAAATCAGAAGAATGATAATCAAACTTATTTTTAAAAAAATAAGTTTATTTGAAGTCTTTCCCGCTCTTTTTCTTGACGGTTTTTTTTCTAACTTAGGCGATTCTAAATTTCCCTCGATCATAAATATAATAATATAATACATACATAAACAGTAACAGAGGAATGGTTCTCGACAGGCTCGAAGGATAAAAAAAGATATCCGACTCGAAAAACTCAAACGGAAACAAATTATCCATAACTGCCGTAATTTATGATAAAATTATCTTCAATGGTGGTATTAGCTCAACCGGTTAGAGCGTCTGCCTGTGGAGCAGAAGGTTGGCGGTTCGACTCCGCTATACCACCCCAGAATTAAAAAATTGTCAATATAATCCTTTCATTGCTGTATAATATCTATCAATTAACTAGATTATTAGCAAGATATGTTTCAAACTTTACCGCTTGTATTTATTCCGGTACATATTAATTTTGACGATCGCGATAAAAATTTACATCATACTCGTTTTTTTCTCGCCGGTTTAAGATATCTCCTGCGGTCAAACAGCCGTTTTTTTAAATATCTAATTGATATTAATCACTCCGACTCCGAATCCGCCAACCATATTTCTCAAGTGTTGGGTCCTTATCCCAATGTTCAAATACATATTGTTGATACCATAGGAAGAAGTCATGCCTTAAATCGTGGTTTAGAATACGCATTATTTAATCGTTATCCGGGTTGTATTTTTGTCAATGATGATGTTTTTGTTACCAAAGGCGGATTGGACAAAATAGCTTATTATCTCCAAGAACATCCTTTGGTTGGGGCCAAAGTTTTCCCCAGAGGATTGATTAGGCCTTCTTTTCCACCGCCAGATTATTTTGAAGCTAATTACGCCTATTATCAGTATTACCGTAATAAAATAAAACCGCCTTTTAAAGGTAATTGTTTTGGCATAGATATTGCCCGTATTGATCCTTCTTTCAGGTTCCCTGAAATCCGGGCCGATGGCAGTTATCTTCTTGCCTACTATAAAGCCCGACACAAAAAAGATCCTTTCATATGCCCCGACGTTGCGGTAATGACAACAATTCCTTTAAATCCAGCCGAATTCGAACGATCGGTAAGAAATCACCTGGCCGGCAGACAACAGCTTATTGATTATTGCCAACAATATTGTCCTGATCTACTTCCCTTTTTACCAAAAATGCCCACTTGTGAAGAGTTAATGCAAGAAACTCAAAGAATTAATGATCCGTTAATACAAAAATGTAACGAAATTTTTGCCGCTATTTTAGCCCAAATGATTAGTGAGGGCAATTTTTCTCAAGTATCAGGTTCATACTGGCGGCGTTAAATTTTTAAAAAATAACTCTTCCCCAAAATAGGAATCTTAAATTTTTTTTTAAGATATTTTTTATAAAGCCCTAAGTCGTCGGCATGGTCAAATGCCAGCTGTTTTTTTGGCGGCAGTCTATCAAGGTCAAACCAGCACAATTCAACCATTTCTTCGTCAGAATCTTTGATTTTTTTTCCGGGGTTGGCCAGAAAACAAAAGTCCACATTTTGCTTGTCTTCATGAGGTCGGTCAGGATTATCTTTAATCCGAAAGAGCTTGATATTTTTGATCTGGTATCCGCTTTCTTCTAAGGCCTCCCTCCTGATTGCCTGAATTAAGTTTTCATCCCGGCCAAGATAGCCGCCGATCAGTCCCCATTTACCAAATTCGGCAATTTTTCTTCCCTGAAAAGTGCCCCTTTTTCCCAGTAAAACCCGGCCTTCTTTGATAATAATGACATTGCAAGTAACATGACGCAAAAAAGCTTTTCCCCCGTTTTCAAAACAACAGGTAATCATTCTAATAAGCGCCAATTTTTGCTGATAAAGCGGCGATAAATAATATTAAATCGGCTGGGTCTAGGTAACTTCGATGGGCAATCGATGAGATTATCCCAATTAAAGCAAACATACCAATAAAAGTATTTATTATCTGTGCCCAGCGGAGATTTTTGCTGATTCCCATGATTAGTAAAATAATTAAAAATAAAAAAATAATATATATACTGGAGATTGCTTTAATAACCGGAAGGCTTGGTCTTAAAAAAATCAAGGCAATCAAATATATTAAATATATACATAAAACCGAATATAAAAAAATTGATATTTTTTTGTAATTATTCATTGTGGTTGGAATTTTAAACTTTTAACAACCATTTGTAATTGTTTAATTGTCAAACTGTTCTGTTTTGTTGATCGAGGAACAATCAGATCAACTGTACAGGCGATTTTATGATTGACAAGCAAAAGATATTCTTTTTTTACCAAAAGATCTTCTTCCAAACCATAATCGGGCGAAAAATGATATGGGGCGATTTCAACCGCCGTCAAATTTGATCCGGTAAATTCTTGAGAAGCGTCGCCTAAATAATTTTGGCTAACGCCCGGAATCCTTGGTCCACAAGGCTCATTCTCATTAAGGTGGTTTTGCCGGCGAAATTCTTGACAAGATTGTTTCTCCTCCTCCAAAGCTATTTGCTGTCGTTTGAGAAGGTATGCTTTTGCCGATGAAGAATCATCAACCGCCGTTAATCGATCACATTGAATATAAAATTCTGAATAAGATTTAATTTCTTCCTGATTGCCGTCTTTTTCTATTTCGGTAGCTGGCCGGCGTGAATTATAAACAAGGACACTGCTTTGGCTGGGTACATCGATAGACCAAGATGAAGGATATTTAAAACTAAATGAAAAATTTTTGTTGGAGAAATTTTTCCAACCAAAATAAAAACTGCCTTTTTTGAGAAAAAAAAGAATTATCAAAAAAATTCCAATAAAAAAAGCAAACAAAAAAAATATTTTTTTTAATTCACGAATGATTATATCTTTGTTCATAAAGCTTTGGAGCCCAGAGGGGGAATCGAACCCCCGATCTCTTTCTTACCAAGAAAGCGTTCTACCACTGAACTATCTGGGCATCAATAATCAAAAATTCTTCTGTTTAATCTGGAATCATAAAATCATTAATTATAAAATTATTTTATTTTATCATATTTTATTCACTTGAAAATAATTGGGTTATTTACCTAATTTAAACGGGATGAACCACCTGAAAAAAACAAATCCTAAGCTCTGGCCTTAATTTCTGGCGAAGACAACAAAATAGCCCACTATTGCTGCAGCAATAATCACGTTTAAAGATTTATTTACTCCATACATCGGAATCTCAACAATCTGATCAACCATTTTTAAAGTCTCTTCTTTTACGCCAAAACTTTCATTACCAAAAATTAAGGCTAAAGGAAAATGATATTTTGCCTTGTTATAAGGTACTGATTTGGGACTTTGCTCAACCGCCACAATGTGCAACGTCGAACGTGGAGTATCGAGTATATTGTTTTCTGGTTTTTTATTTTTAAGTTTTGGTCCACCAGCTGGCGGATTGAGTTTTGAGTTTAGTTCGTTGATTGCTTCACTGGTGGTTTTGAAATACTGCCAATCAACGATTTTATACGTCCCAATCGACGCCTTCTTGATCCTTGAGTTTGGCGGTGTCTCGGTCTCTCCTACCAAGTACATTTTTTCGACTGCCAAAGCATCAGCCAGACGGAACAAACCGCCAATATTATATGTGTCGTAAATATCCTCTAATATAAAATAAATTGGATTTCTTTTTACCTTTTTTATCACTCCCCTCGCCCTCTCTTCCTCAAGCCGACGAAGCTCCTCAGCATTTAATTTCATAGGGTAAATTATACAATAATGATACGAATCTACTAATAAATGCGAATGTTGCAAATATGCGAATGAAAAAAATTAAAATTGTGAGTTGAGAATTCTTTTAATTTTCAAATACTTATCTCTGAAATTAACTAACAAACCTAGTTTTCTATTGAGTGTAACTAAATATCTTTTTATCTGATAATAATCTTCTTTTTCAATAATCCTTTTTACTTTTATCTCTAAAATAATTGAGTCTTCAATTAAAAAATCAACCTTATTTCGGCCGATTTTTTCTCCTTCAAATGAAATTGGTAATATTTTCTCTCTTTCAAACTTTATATTTAATTTTTTAAAATTATTTTCAATATAATCGCCATATTCTTTTTCATTTCTAAATCTTCCCAAATCATTATGAACTTTAAATAAAATCCCATTAATTAAATAAGAAAGATCAGGATAAATAAATCTTTCCCATAAACTAATCATATCAAAATCTAAAATTTATTCATAAATTATTCGCATATTCGTAGATTCGCATAAATTCGCATAATTCGTATCATTCAATCCTCATTCAATCCTATCCTATAGTTGACTTTTAAATAATCCCGTAGTATAATAAGGAGCGTTATGAAAAAATTTCTGATCTTTTTGTTATTGATTGCCGGTTATTTGTCATCGGCCAACAGCGTCATTGCTCAATACGGCGCTTATGAAGGCGGAACTCCTTCTCAGGATATTTTAGTAGATAAATTAGTGGGGAAAATCACCTCTTTTACCAAAGGCGGCGTTGCTCAAATTGTCTATGTTGATAATCTATCTGCCGGTGATAAAAGGTTTTCTCCCGGCCAAGACATTATGTTTAAAATTAAAGTAAAAAACATTTCTTCCAAAAAGATTAACAATGTGATTGTCGATGATTTTGTCCCCTCGTACGTCACGCCAATCGAGGGCCCCGGTTCTTTTGATGAAGCCACCAGAAGAATTAGTTTTAATGCCGGTGACTTTGATCCCGATCAAACCAAAGAATTTACCATAAAAATGAGAGCATTACCTTTAAGCGATTTACCCGCTGATCAGTCGATCTTCTGTCCAACCAATAAAGTAAGAGCCACTGGTGAAACTTCAGCTGATGAAGATACGTCTCAATTTTGCATTGAAAAATTTGTAGCTGCCGGTGTAAGTACTGTTCCTTCAGCCGGACCTGAATTTGGAATCATTCTTCTTTCAGGCGAGGTTTTGGCTTTAGGAACAGGAATCTATCTTAGAAAGAGTTCCTCAAAATAACAAATTAATAATAAATCTCTACTAACAAGTCTATAAACCATAGTCAACAAAATATTAAATATAGATTGTTAAACCAACTAAATAATTATGATATACCAAAGTTTCAGGTTTGAAGTTCTACTCTCCACCCCTTATATCTTATAGCTTCACTTTTTGAGTTTGTGTGTCTGTCATGTGGATAAAAATATCTGGATTGTCGAAGCCTTAACTATAGTTGAAATGTATCATTCCATTTGATATACTATAGGGCATATGTTTAAGAAACGAAACATATGCCAATCTCGAAGGGTTCCGTATTACAAATACCCAAAAATTAGGGGTCGCTTAACGACCTTTGATTCTTGGGCTTTTTTATAGCCTAAGATAATTGTTTCGTCCCGGGCGGGGACCAGCTTCCCGCCTAGAGGCGGGACAATATAACTAGTCCCCGCCCCCATGGGTTTTTCAAAAAAATGGGGAAAGGGAAAAGTGTTGAGGGGAAGCTTGTTTTAAGCAAAGCTTGCCAACTCGACGCACTTTAATAAAATGGGTATAGACATCTTAAGTCCGAAACGGACCGGATCAGCTCTGGTCCGGAAAAGATAAAAGGATGTCTATTTTAGTCTGAAATGACTAAATCAGGTTACTTAGGGCAAAGGCCATATGGGCAAAGCGGTTGAAAAATCATGGCGCCTCCTAAAGCTAACCTCCTTTCTTTCCGAAAAATAACACTAATGTCATCTGAACTTGTTTCAGGATCTAAATGGTGTTATTGAGTAGGGAAAGATTGGTACTTGCACTTTGGAACTAAGAGAATTTGACGCTGGAAACTAGAGGCTTGAGGTTAAAAAAACAATATTTGTTATTATTTATTTATGATAAAATCATTTCGTGATCTTGAAGTCTATCAAGAAAGCTACAAATTAATGATTTTAATCCATAAAAAAATAAAAGAATTTCCAATTTATGAAAAAATGGATCTAACTTCACAAATGAGACGAGGATCAAAATCTATTCCAGCAAATATCGCTGAAGGTTGGGCAAAAAGAAATCATGAAAAAGAATTTAAAAAACATCTCAATATAGCAATAGGATCAGCTAACGAAATGGAAGTACACATAGAAACAGCTAGAGATCTTAATTATTTAAACAAAGATTTTGCAGAAGATGTCCTTAAAAGATACAATATTTTAGGTAGAAAATTATTTAAATTAAGACAAAATTGGAAATCTTTCTAGCTTCAAGCATCCAGCCTCTTAATCAAACTTCCGGCCTCAAGCATCAAGTGTCACTCTCTTGCTTAGTTTCAGAGAGCAAGTGCCAAATCTAATTGAAAGGAGGCGAAAAGAAAAGGGGCAACCTTGCGACAATCGTGTCGCGCCCTCCAACCCTAATCCGGTTGGTTAACCACAATAGTGGAAGAGGGAGAAAATCCATAATCTCGGGAGGAAGAAAATGAGACACCAAAGAATCAAACAAGTAACAATGTGCATCACAATGATTCTGTTGATGGCGTCGGCCTCGGCCTGCAGCGGTGTGATAGCGCTGCCGGAAGGTATGACAGTAAATGGAACAGCAATTCCTGCAGGGGAATATGCTGTATCAATCACGAAAGCGGAGACGTCCGCACCGACCCAAACGGCAACATCGACCGACACGCCAACGCCGACCATTCCGCCAACGCCCGCCCCGACGGCCACACCGACGCCGACCAACACGCCGACGGCCACGCCGATGCCAACAGGCATACCGACCATCCGGACGACGCCGACCGCGCCCGCCGCGCCGACCACAACCACGCCATTGTCCTACACATCGACTGCCGCACCCGTATCCGCATGTGTAGTCATTCATGACTACCAACTAAAAGATCTGCCGGAAGTTGCTACGTCAAGCGGCAACTACCTCCATGTGGAATACTGGATCGGTGGCTCTTTTCCAGAGTATGAAACCATCCTGCCGGGTGGCCGATACCTTCTGAAAATCAATTTTTCAGGAGGTCACGTCTGGGAATACGCAGGCTGTACCTTTGATCAGGTATTTGAACAGGTCAAAGCCCACATAGGACGCCGATTGGCTCAAAACGCCAACAACGGTGGTTACGTGTACTGGGAGGCTACGGGGTTCTTTAAGCCTGTTCGGTAACCTGACCCTAATAATCGAAAGGGGGAGACTTCAACCGAAAGGTTGATTTGATAAGCTATTTTCGAAATCCTACCAATCTTTGGTAGGCTCGTCGCCAAAAGCGACTAGAAAATAAGCTTATCTATACTCCCCTTCATTCTTAAGCTAACAAATATTCTTGTTGGCTGAAGAATGAAAAATCAAAATAATAAAAAAAATCAACCATTAGTCTCCGTAATTATGCCGGTTTATAACGCCGGCTCTTTTTTAGTGGAAGCAATTGAGTCAATATTAAACCAAACTTATAAAAATTTTGAGTTTATTATTGTTGATGATGCTTCAACTGATAACTCGTGGGAAATAATTAAAAAATACAATAAGAAATACTCAAAAAAAATTAAAGCTTATAGATTATCAAAAACACTAAATCGAGGCGGTGATGCCTGTGCTAACTACGCTTTAAAAAAAGCTAAAGGAAAATATATCGCTCGTATGGACGCTGATGATATTTCTCATCCTGAAAGATTAGAAAAACAAGTGAAGTTTTTGCAAAAAAACAAAAATGTTTGGCTGGTTGGCAGTAATGCTTGGGTAATAGATAAAAA
Source organism: Microgenomates group bacterium (assembly GCA_029906985.1). Classification (GTDB taxonomy): domain Bacteria; phylum Patescibacteriota; class Microgenomatia; order UBA1406; family GWC2-37-13; genus JARYMT01. The sequence goes on from JARYMT010000002.1 coordinate 186,759, forward strand.
AGGAAAAAAAATTGGCGAAAAAAAAGTCCCCACTTCATATCAAGAAATTTATAAACAATATTTTATTTTCCACCCAATTATCCATCCATCAGTAATGTTTAAAAGTAAAATAAACGGTAAAAAATTTTTTTATCCTAAAAAATTTAGCGCCAATAATGATTATTATATTTTTTTTAAACTTTTAGTGACTAAAGGTTTCATCTTTGCCAATTTATCTGATAAACTACTTTTTTATAGAATTCATGGCAAAAATGATACTTTTTCTAAAATAAAAGAAAAATTTTTAAATACTTTAAAGATTAGATTACTTATGGTTAAAGCTGGGTATGAACCAAAAATTAATCAATGGATTATTAATTTTTTTCAAGCAATACTTTTTTTAATTTTTCCAGAAAAAATATTAAAATATATATACTTATTAAGTCGTGGTATTCTTAAAAAAGAAAAACTTCTCAACATAATTAAATTAACTTTTAAAAATTCAATAAAAATTCCAAAAAAATTAATCAGACTCGCCTACTCTTAATGAAAAAGATGATAAAATCAAATTATGAATAAAAAAATAAACAATCTTCTGCCAGTTTTTTTTCTTGCTTTAATAGTTTTTTTACTTTTTTTTTTGAATTATAAACCGAATACATTTCTAGTAGGTTGGGATAACTTAATGCCGGAATTTGATATTTCAACTAATATTAAAAGATCTATTTTAGGAGTATGGCAAGAATATCGAGGTTTAGGACTTTATGACGGTATGGCTCACACTGCTAATTTAATTCATACATTAGTAATATTTTTACTTTCTTTAGTCTTTCCCTTAAACACTCTTCGTTACATTTTTATTTTCACTAGTTATTTTTTAGGAGGATTGTTTTTTTATCTTTTTGTTTTAAAATTAACCAATAATAAGAAATCATCTTTTCTTTCTTCTTTATTTTATATTTTAAATATTGGTACAATTCAAATGTTTTTTGCACCTTTAGAGGTTTTTGCATTTCATTTTTTTGCTTTACCACTTATTTCACTAACTACAATTAACTTTTTTATTCAAACAACAAAAAAAAATTTATTAGTTTTATTTTTAAGCTTTATTTTAAGTACTCCTCAAAGTTTTGTCCCTACAATTTTTATTGTTTTTTCAATATTTTATTTATCTTTAATTACTGGGCTAGGTTTAAAATATAAAAACATCAAAAAATCATTAATTATTTTTTTTATTTTTTTAAGTGTTAATTCTTTTTGGTTCCTTCCCTATCTTTATGGTTTAAAACAAAATAGTCAAACTATCCCTAATACTCGTATTAATCAATTTTCCTCAGAAGAAATTTTTTTTCGCAATAAAGCTCGGGGTGATTTTTTAAATGTGTTAAATTTTAAAGGATTCATGCTTGATGCTGTAGAAACAGATGTATTAAATAACAAAAATGTTTACTTTATGCAAGTTTGGAAAAATCATTCAAACACCATTTTTTATCAGTTAATTTTCTATGTAATCATTTTAATTAGTATTTTAGGAATAATAAAAATTATAAAAAATAAAAAAATAATTTTTTATCCTTTTATTTTTTCATATTTTTTTGCTTTTATTTTCTTAGCTAATAACACTCCCTTATTTTCTCAGATAAACAATCTTTTAAGAAACAATTTTTCAATTGTAGCTGAAGCATTTAGATTCCCATTCACTAAATTTATCATTCTTTTTGTTTTTTGTTTTTCTGTTTTTTTAAATTATGGTCTTGAATATTTAATATTGAAATTTAATAAAAAAATGTTTTTTTTATTTTTATTCATTTTTTTCATTTATTTAGGCTTACCTGCTTTTAATGGTAATTTTTTTTCTTCAATTTTAAAATTAAAAATCCCTCAAGATTATTTTCAATTGATGGAATATTTTAAAAAACAAGATAATAACCAAAGAATACTTCTTCTACCGGCGCCAAGTTTTTGGAATTGGGAAACTAGAAATTGGGGTTATCGTGGTTCGGGATTTTTATGGTATGGAATAAAACAACCAATAATGCTTCGGGCTTTTGATCCGTGGAGTTTTTATAATGAACAGTTTTATAATGAAATTTCTTACGCAATAAGTTTGAATGATGAAAAATTATTTAATGGCATTTTAAATAAATATCAAACTAAATATATTCTAATTGATTCATATTTTGTTAACTCATTATCATCAAAACCAATAAATTATGAAAAATTACTTAATTTTTTGGGAAAAAATAAATCATTAACCCTAGAAAAATCTTTTGGAAAACTTTTTATTTTTAAGAAAATAATAGACGATCAATGGATTAAATTAGAAAATAAAAATTTTCCCATTGTTAATAAAATTCCTTTATTCAATGAAAGAGATCAGATTTATGAAAATTTAGGAGATTATATAATTGATAGCAAAAATCCGAAAATTATTTTTCCATTTTTTTCTTTTTTTAGCGGAAAAACTCAAAATGATCTCCCAATAAATGTAAAAGAAAACAAAGACTATTTTATTATAAAACCGAAAACTGAAATCAACTTTACAGAAGGGAAATTTATTCTTAATGTTCCTTCTATTTTTAGTGAGCATCTAATTCCAGTTCAAGCTGAAGTAAAATTAAATAAATTAATAATTAAACCAATCTACCCACAAATATTTATTAATAACGAAAATATTAATGTTCCAGCCGAAAATGAAACATTAATTATAAATTTAGAAAAAACTTTCCTTTCGCCAAAAATTACTTTTAACGATTTTAACTACCAAATAAAATCAGGTGAAGAAACTTGTCTTCAAAATAATTTTCTTAATTCAATTAAAATTGTAGAGAATAATAAAAGTGAAATAATCTTAATTGACACAAGAAATCTTTCTTTTAATAATTATAAAATTCCAATTAATACACCAATTAAAAATTTCTATGTAAAAATAAAAAAATTAAATTCTCCTTTTGATATTGAAAAAGATGTTAAAAATTTAGAAATCAAAGAATTAAAATCCGAGTTTACTTCACCAAATTCTTTTTTTGAAATAAGAAAAAATCCTTTTGCAATAACTTCAATAGGTAAAAAAATTGCTATATCTTTATGGCAAGAAAATCTTCCCCACCAAGGAAACTATTTAATAAAGATAGAATCAAAATATATTCAAGGGCTTCCATTAAGTTTTTATGTTGATAATTCTTATCAAAAGAGAGTAGAACTGGAAAGTAAATTATCTAAAAATAAAGTAGAAAACTACCTTTTTTTACCTAAAACTGAAGATTTTTATAGTGGCTATGGATTTAATATTAATGTAAATTCTATTGGAAAAGAAAAAGCAGAATATATTTTAAAAACTATCAATATTCATCCTTTTCCTATAACTATGCTTAAGTCTTTAGCTTTAATAAACTATATTAATGATTTCAACTTTACTAATGAAAAAATAATGCATGAAAATTTATTCAATTTTACCGCCAAAAAACTGGCTTACTTTTTATATCAAATTGATTTTAACTCGCCAACTCGCCAACCCGTTAACTCGTTAACTTTATATCTATCCCAATCCTATCACCCCGGCTGGAAAGCCTATATCATCAAACATCAAACATCTAACATCAAACAATTTTTTGATACCTATTTTCCTTTTATTTTTGGCAAAGAATTAAAAGACCACGTCCTCATCAACAACTGGGCCAATGGGTGGATAATATCATCTAACATCAAACAACTAACTTCTAACAATTTAGATAATCAAAAGTTAGATGTTAGAAGTTTAGTGTTAGTTGTTTTTTGGCCTCAATATTTGGAGTTTATTGGTTTTTTTCTGTTGATAACTGCTTTTTTATTTATCCTTACTTATCCCTCAAGATTCAATAAATGAATTAAAGATATCCAAAAAATCTAATTTTTATTTATAAACCCTTAGTTAATTCATCGACTTTTATTTTCAAAGCATTGGATATTTTATGAAGAAACTTAACTGTTATATTTACTTTTCCCTTCTCAAAATAAGCTAAAAAACTTCTCTCGACAGCGGCCAAATTAGCCAAATCAATTCAATCAGCTAAATCATATGGTAAGAGCGCTTTTTTTTAACCTTAGTTTGACTATTCTTTTACCCAATTTTTTTAGTAATATACAGGTTTCAGACGGCCGCATAAAAGTCGTACTATTTTTTATTTTCCAAGACCAAAAAAGATTTTCAGCTGATCTTCTTTTTCCAAACGCTCAGCAATAATATAACTTATATATTTTCCTCCTTCAACGATCTTTTTTATTAAAGCTATTTCCTTTTCGCACTCGTAAGGATAAACATAAACGCTTTGATTATAAGGATAAAAACCGATTTCGCGTAAAAAACCTCGTAAATAATTTCTTTTTTTTCTTTCAATTTCCGGCACATCAAAAACCACCATAAACCACTTTCCCTGCCAATCTTTTTTCTTTTTTAATCTTAAAACTTCCTTTAAAGAATACTTAAGAATGGAAACATTATCTTTATCCCTGACGGTGACATAAATTTCGTCGTCTTTTCTGTCAATTTTGATCAATTGTCTTTTTTCCAATTGTTTTAAAACTCTAATGGCTTTTTTTCTGGGAATTTTTTCTCCTTTTATTTCTTCGATTATTTTCAAGATGCTACCGACTATGATGGGAAAATTAGGCGAAAATAAAATGCTTCCGCCCAAAATCGTCCCTATCCCCAAAGCTGCTAAAATATATTTTTTAAGTTCATTGGGCTTATATGTTCGTTGTTCTCCCATGGATTATTTTAGTATACAACCTTCGGACGGCCGCACGCAAGTAGTAAAAATATGGCATTTTTTCTTCTTATTTTGTTATAATTCTCATTCTGTTATAATCATTTTATAAATTGTTTTCTCTGTTTTATTTTCTATATTGTTTTTCTATATTTATTTAATTAATTGTTTATGACTAACTTATCTTTTCTCCAAGTCCGTAATCCCAAAGACGATGAAACACCGATTGAGTCAGCAACCCAAATTTTTTCCTCAATTCTCCCCTATTCTTATATCCCTTTATGGAAACGTTGGTATATTGCTCCAAAAACTTATGCTTTTGAAATTTATTTGCTGTCCCAAACCATTTATTTTTACGCCGTTGCTCCATCGGAAAATGAAACTTTTGTCCAAAGTCTAATCGCCTCATCTTTTCCTAAATCAGCCATTAAAAAGACAACCGATCCGTTAAAATTAGTTCTAAAAGCCAAAAAACTGGCGGTTGGTGAAGTCGCTTTAAATTCATATTTTTATCTGCCGACCAAAACTTATTTGGATTTTAAGGATGTCGACCCTCTTTCTTCTCTGGTAGGGTTTTTGTCCAAACAGCCGCCTTATTTAAAAATGTTAATTCAAATTGTTGTTGCTCCGGCTTATTTTCCCTGGCAGGACCGGGCGGTCGAAGCCGCCAAACATATGGTATATGACTCTACCGCTCTTCGATATACCCAAAATCCCCAAAAATTATTGATTATGAGAAAAGCATCGTTTCAGGGAGGCAAGGTCGCCATTCGGCTCCTTGCAGGCGTTGATAGTCCGGTAATTAATCCTATACCCTATCTTCGAAATTTAGGCGGTACCTTTGGCAGTTTTTCTTTAGGCGAAGGTAATCAATATTCTTTTAAACGGCCTATTTTTTTAAAATCCTGGCTTTTTCAAAGAATTAAAAATCGAAAACTTTCTTATTTTGAACACCGCTATCAGATCTTAAATTCTCAAGAATTGGCGACCATCTGGCATCCTCCCGGATATTTACTGGCCGGGATAAAAAATATCGCCTGGGGAAAAACTTTACTTGGCGAACCACCGGAGAATTTACCGGTGGTGCCGGTGGTGACGGATGTTGTAAGCGGAAAGTCGTCGGCGGGCAGCCGAGGAAATTTTTTGAAACAAACACCAACGGGAAAAAACCTAGGACAGGATTGGTCACAACAGATAAAGCAAGATATTAATTTTTTCGCCAAAACTGAATTCAAAAACAAAGAACAAATTTTTGGCATTAAAACTGAAGACCGAAGAAAACACGTCTATATCATCGGTAAAACCGGCGCCGGCAAGTCGACTCTTATCGCCAATATGGCTATTGATGATATCCGCAAAGACCGTGGTATTGGTATAATTGATCCCCACGGTGACTTGTCAGAAACCATTCTGGACTTTATTCCCAAAAGAAGAATTAAGGATGTGGTTTATCTGGAACCTTTTGACACAGAAAGACCCTTTGCCTTAAATGTTTTGGAAGTTAAAAACAAACAACAAAAAGATTTGGTTGCCTCAGGCATTGTTTCGATCTTTTACAAGCTTTATAAAGACAGCTGGGGGCCGCGTCTGGAATATATCTTAAGAAATGTCATTTTGACGCTTTTAAATGTCCCAAACGCCACTTTAGTTGATGTTTTAGGTCTACTGGCCAATAATGATTACCGGAAAAAAATTGTTCTTCAAATTCAAGATCCAGTATTAAAAGCTTTTTGGGAAAAAGAATTTAGCCGGATGCCTGATCGGCTTAAAGCGGAGGCGGTCTCGCCCATCCAGAATAAAGTTGGCCAATTTGTTTCTTCAAAAATGATTCGTAATATTATCGGCCGGTCGAAATCCACCATTGATTTAGAAAAAATCATGGACGAAGGCAAAATTTTAATTCTTAACCTTGCCCAAGGAAAATTAGGCGAAGATAACGCCGCTCTTCTTGGTGCCATGATCATCACTCAAATCCAACTGGCAGCAATGAACCGCTCTTTTGTCAAAGAAGAAGAAAGACGCGATTTTTTTCTTTATGTTGACGAATTTCAGAATTTCGCCACCACTTCATTTATCAAAATTTTATCCGAGGCAAGAAAATACCGTTTATCATTAACACTAGCTAATCAGTATATCGAACAGCTTGATGAAGCGGTTCAAAAAGCTATTTTTGGCAATGTCGGTACGTTAATTTCCTTTGTTGTCGGCGCTCGCGACGCCTATATTTTAAGCAAAGAATTCGGTGAGCTTTATAAAGAAAACGATTTGGTTTCGCTTGGGAAATATGAAATTGTTTTGAAGCTTTCAGTCGACGGCATGACTTCGGCGCCATTTCCCGCTATTACTCTCCCCCTTCCGGCTTTAAAAAATGACAATCGGGAAAAAATTATCAGACTGTCGAAGGAAAGATATGGAAGAAAGGTTTAAAGAATTATTTTCGAGTAAGGAATCAAGACGATATTTCAAAAAGTAAAATATCGCCTTTCAAGCACAGTTAAAAAGCAACTTTTCAAAAACAAGTAAAAATATTATTTCTTCGAGCGAAGTCGAAAAATTATTCTTTTTGATTTTTAATTTTCTTCCACTCTCCTTCTAATTGTTTTTTAAGTTTCTCTACTTTTTTTGAATCCTTTTTGAATTCTTTTTCAACTTTTTTGACGGTAGTATTAACTGCTTTTAAATATTCTTCCTTATCAATTTCATCAATCGCCTTTTTAAGAGCCGCCAATTCTTCAATTAACCATTGTTTTGCCTGAAGATAGATTTTTTTTGACTCTTCGGTAACCTCATTAAAGATTTCTTTAACTTTTTTGTCAACTTCTTTTTCTTTAAGAAGTTTTTCCAATTCCTTGATCTTTTTGGCTACCATCTTTCGATTCTCCGGGCCGGATTTTGGAGAAAAGAAAAAAGCCGTGATTGCCCCAACAATACTGCCGATGATTAATCCTAAACCAAATTTTGATTTTTTTTGATTTTCCTCCATAAATTTTAAAAAATAAATTGTAATAATTATAATATAGCTTATTTTATAAATAAAAATCAAGTGGCGAAGCACTTTTAAAAATTTGCGCTTGAGGTTTAAGTCGAAATATCGGCCCGGATCACAAAAATTTATAGTTCGTAGGCAAAAAATATGCCTCAAGTAAAAAAACGAGGAAGTTATTGGCCCTCAATTGGATTAAATTATTAACAAAAAACCGGTTCCCGATGCGTTTCGGGGATTATAAATATTCCTCCGCTTACTCGAACAATAACTAAAAATAATAATAATTAAGATTGGGAGTAGTTCTCGGCAAGCCCAAGCACAACAATTTTTCCACTACAATTAATTAATTAATTGTAGTGGTTAAGGTTATTTTTCTGTTCTAATTGTGAACAGTTTTTATCTAATACTTTTTAATTAAGTATTTTGGAATTTCCCAACAAAGCTCAAATAACAAACAATAATCCTTGACTCAAAATACTCAAACGGTAACAAAAAAAACAACTCTCAATAACTAAAAACAGCCAAGTAAGATTGGGGCGGTTCTCGATAAGCTTGAACGATAATATCATAATTGTTCTTCAAGCGGGGGAGCGAAGCGACCGAGTTAATAATCAGGCTTTTGATACCATCCTAACCTAAAAGCCGGTCAGGCTCTGTTTGGAAGCTGCCGACAGTTTCGGGATAAAGAAGCAATAAAATATGTTTCTCATCTAATTTTAAATGTCGTGACAAAATATCTAATAATTCATCAGGTCTTTCTGCTTTGGCCAATAAAGTTTCTAAAAAATCTGCCTCTTCCATTTGCCCAAAATCAGATTGATTTATTTTTTTTGCTAAATTGGAAGCAAATCTTCTTGCTTCAATTTCTTCTCTAATATATTCTCGTATTCTTTCAATTCCCAATAGTCTTGGATTGTTGGAATAAGTTAGATTTCTAAAAGCTTCGATATGAAAAAATTCATGAAAAATGGCTACTTTAATCATCTCCGGACTTTCTCTTAATGCCGCTTCGTCAATAATTAATGCCTTTCTTCTGGAATCAAATCCGGCAATTAGACTAAACCGCTCCCTTCCTAATCTGTCTATAGCTGGCGGATAATTTCTAAACTCAATATTTATTCCCCACTGTTTTATCGGGTTTAAATATTGCTCTAGATTGTAACTGGTGATTATTTGTTCGGGGGAAGTAACCTCTGGGATTCTGATAGCTCCTTCTGCCATAAAAACTTTTTTTGGTTTTTATAATTTTGATTTTTGATGGTTTTTAATCTGCCACCACTTTATATATATTACCCAAAATCTAATTGAAGAAAATAAGGCAAAAACAAAACCAGGAAAGCCATCGATCAGCCCCTTATGCCGAAAATAAACCTTGATAAACCAAACAATCGGTTTGATAAAAAAATACTGGCAAAAAAGGAGGAAATTTTTTCCCTTTGATTTCCCTTGGTATTTTTGAAAAAGCTCCTGGGCGTCAAAAGTGGTATAGCGATCCCACCGAAGAAGATATCGAGAAAAGTCTGGGTCGGCAAAGTGAAGAATCGGGTTTTTTAAATAACCTGTTTTGGGATTTTGGTTTTTTTTATCCGGTTTTATCTTGACATTTTCGTGAAGATCTTTAAGATCGAAAAAAACATTTTCCTTTTTGTAGAGCCTTAAAACATAATCCGGGTAAACTCCCCCTTTCATTAAAAAACGGTTTAAAAAAAAGTTTTTCCGGGGAATCCAATAGGCGACAACTTCTTTGTCTTTGAATTGTTGGCTTGTGTGGTTATTGGTTTTTTCTTTTCCGGATTGACTATTTATCAATTCAATAATTTCTTTTTTTAATTCTTCCGATAAAGCCTCATCGGCATCAAGCTGTAAAATCCACTCCCCTTTTGCTTTTTCAATCGCTCTTTGTTTGTTAATCAAAAAATTTCTTGGGTTATCGGTCCTGAATATTTTAATTTTGCAGCCGTATGATTGGGCAATTTCACTGGTTTTATCCGTTGATCCGGCATCGATAATAATCACCTCATCGGCCAAATCATAAGCGGAATCAAGAGGATAATGAATATTTTTTTCCTCATTGTAAGCCGGGATACAAAGAGACAGTTTCATAGTTAAATTTTACCTGTTTATTTTAGTTTTTTCATTCGATTTAAATTGTTTAAAAATAAAAACCAGTTTTGTTATAATTGATTAGCATGCTTAAAATCATTACTTTGCCTAATCCGCTTTTGGCCGCGCCGACTAAACCGGTGGTTAATTTTGACCGAAAATTAAAAAAACTTGTCAAGGAAATGATAGAAACTTTGACTGCTCAAAAAGACCCTTTAGGAGTCGGGCTGGCCGCCAATCAGGTTGGCTATCCCCTTTCTCTTTTTATTATCAGGCCTTCGGAAAAAGAACCGATTGAAGTTTTTATTAACCCGAAAATTTTGAAAATTGACCCGCTAAAAACAAAACCAAAAGTTAATAAAATAAAACTAGAGGGCTGCCTGTCAATCCCCAAAATTTGGGGGCCGGTCAAAAGAGCTCAGAAAATTTTAATCGAATTTCAAGATATCAACGGCCAAAAAAAGATTAAATGGTATCGAGGATTTAAAGCGGTGATTATCCAGCACGAAATCGACCACCTTCAAGGAGTGGTTTTTACCCAAAGAGTTCTAGAACAAAAAAACCCACTTTATAAAGAAAAAAACGGCCAGCTGAAACCAGTTGATTTTGTCTAGAGCCGGTTGATTCACTCTTAAATTGGCCTAAAAATAATCAAGATAATTAATCCTTAGGGTCTTAGTCTTATCTGAAACTAGTTTTTAAAATCGCTAAAATTAAAGGATTGGAAAATAATTATTTTTTGACTAGTTTCTGACTATTAGCCAATTGTAAGAAAGGTTTTTTCTTATCGGCAATATCTTTTTTTATCCGTTTAAGACATTTGGTACAAAGATTTACCCTTTTGACTTTTCCATTTTCAATAATATTCACTTTTTGTAAATTGATTTTAAATATCCGCTGAGTCTTTGGTGCTCTTTTTTTCCAACGACCGCCGGCCACTCCTCGATGATGGGTATGCCGCCGACCATACAAAACTGTTTTTCCGCAATGATAACAAGTTGACATATTTATTAAATCATCCTTTTCGGAGATAATCTTTAATTTAATTAAGATTTTATGATAACATATATAGATAAAATAATCAATTAATTTTTGTTAATGTCGGAAGATTAATGTATTAAAAATTTATTAAAAATTAGGGCTTCAAAATTAAAAATTTTTTATTTATGATTAATGAACTTTTCACCAGTCCTTTGTCTTTTCTAGTTTTTTTTGCCGCTCTTACGGTGACTATTGCCATCCATGAATTTTTCCATGCTTGGGTAGCCGACCGTTTAGGCGATCCGACCGCTCGGCTGGCTGGCAGGCTTACCCTTAATCCTTTGGTCCATATTGATATTGTTGGCCTTTTATTTTTGTTTTTTGTCGGCTTTGGCTGGGGAAAACCTGTCCCTTTTGATCCCTATAACTTAAAAAATCCCCGGAAAGATGCGGCTTTGATTTCTGTCGCCGGTCCTTTGTCTAATTTTATTTTGGCGGTCTTACTTTCTTTACTTTTGAGATTGTTCATCTTTTTTAATCTCTCTTTTTTATTTACTATAGGTAATTTAATTTTTGTCCCATTAATTACCATAAATTTGATTTTGGGTTTTTTTAATCTTTTGCCTATTCACCCCCTTGATGGTTTTAAAATTGTTGGTGGTTTTTTACCGGATGAAAAAGCTGAAGAATGGTATAGCTTAGAGCGATTTGGTTATATTTTTTTATTAATGCTTATTCTTCCCTTGGGTAATTCATCGATGCTTGACCTTTTAATCAAACCAGTTTTTTATTTCTTTCTTAAACTTCTTCTCCCCTTTTCTTTAACAGGAGTCATTTAAATTAAAAACTTTTCGTTGATTCAAAGACTAATATGTTTACCGCTTTTAAACTAATTTTAAACCGTTTGGGGATTTGAGATAAAATTAAATTATCCTGAATTGCCTTAAAAAAATGTAAATCAAAACTAAATAAATCGACCCCTGAATAAAGTTGACAGTAAAGCTTAAAAATAAAGTAAAAAGGAACAAATAAAACTGTGCTTTCGGAACCGGTTGATAAAAAATCGACAAGAAATAAAAAAGTATCATATAGGCAATGGTAATTAGAGGGTCAAATGAAATACTGTTAAAACCAATCACCTCAATATTACCACCCATCGTCAAAAGAAAACCCCAAAAAAATGATGAAAGCAGGTTGGCAAGAACCAAAATTAGCAAAATCACGAGAATCTTTTTTAAATATTCAACTATGTTTTTTATCATAACTAAATTATATTATAATTAATCGAAAACAAAGTTAAATGAATTTATATTATTTAGCTATTTGATGATAAAAATGATAGTCTGTTGTATCACCCAATATCTGTCGTAGGTTTCTTTTGTAGTTTGTAGTTAACCATTTGTCAAGTTGTTGAAAGTCACAACTAACAGCCGTATCGATGAATCTTTTTAAATCTTCTCCATTAATCCTATGCTTGGAAATAAAGTCATTCAAACGCCTTACACCAATATAATAAGCAACTTCCTCAGCTTCTTTTTGAGAAACAGGAGCAAGCCTATTGGATAACCATTCAGTAAAAACTTCAGTATAGGTAGTTGGTCTAGCTATATCATAATTATGAAAACCGAAAGCTCTCTGAGCGCTGTGAATTGTTTCATGTGTCTGTGTTGCTATGATGAAATTTTCACTTTTATCTGCCAGTTGATCTAAATTTAAAACAATTTCATCTGCTCCTGTATTTACTCCATAATAGCTCGCCCCTCTGTTTCCATATCTAAATATCATTGTTTTTCCACCAGCGTATCCTGGTGAGACATCATCAATATCAAGGGGAGTAAATGGTTGTCTATTTTGTCGAGCGATTCTTGCTCCAATTTCATTTAATTCTTCAGTCTTTTGTATTAAGGCTTTTCTAATATTTTGCAGAACATCTTGCGGTATATTTCCTTCAACAGATAAACTTCTAGCTGCTAAAAAAATTCTTTCTTCATATGTTAATTGTCCTAATGGTTTATTAAATAATCTCTGGGATCGATTATCAAATACACTTAATAAACCTCTATTACAACCGGGACTTAAACAACCTTCGATCTCTGCTAATTTTTTTTCAAAAAATGACACATCAGTATCAGTTAAGGGTGTAAAAAAATTCTCATCTCGTCCCATGTCATATTTTGTATATACATTCCTTAAAGCGTTCCTAATTCTATCTTTGGTTAAAGTTCGCAACTGAACTTTAGCTTTAGCTTGATTTAAAGCATTTTCTATGTATTTTCTTTCATTAAACACAATACTTAGGTCTTTTAATTGACCTGTTAGTCCCTGTGACGCAATGATTTTTTTTGAGCTACCTTTGGCAATATCAATTAGGTATATAGCACCACCGGGTGATCTTCCAATTACAAACTGCTGACCACTTAACTGAATAATGTCACCAGCTTTTAGACGTGAAGATTCACTGATTGGATTAAAAGCTTTGACCTGTGTGTCAAAAATAAGGACTGGGTTGTTCCCAAAATCAGAAAAACTAATTGTACCATCACTGTATGTTGTTAATTTTGCATAATCAGTACCAAGATTCGGATCAAAAAACTGATTGTCTAAATTAGTACCTATTACAACTTGATTTTTTCGAACGACAACCTTTACAGTTGGTGCCTTTTCTACTAAAATTCTTTGTTTCCCGTCTGGGGCAGATTTCATTCCTTTATAAATAAACTCCTCATCTGGTTTGCCGACCCTTTTTATGACCACCTTCTCTCCTCCTTTTAGAAAGGCTTGACTCCCGGTAATTTCATTCCCATCAATATAGACCCTAATATTTTGTCGATCAACAACGTTTAATACTGCATCATTGTTGCTCTGGCCAAACCTGATCCCATTTTTTGTTTCTGTTGTTACATAGGCTGTGGTTTCTTTTTTTGCCTCTGACAGTCTGGTCGATATTTGATCTTTCAGATGATCAAAACTCGTTTTTATTCTATTTGTCAAAGAGTTTTTTTTCCGAAGTTCAAGAACTTCTTGGGCATAACGTTTTGCTTTTCCAAGCTGATCAAGGTTGTCTATATATGATATCGTATCAACCTTTTCCCACTCATGTAATATAGCTTCTGCTAATTCGTCTTCATTTTTTATGTGACTAAATTTTTTGCTATAAGCAATTAGATTTGTTTGATCAACTGAAATATTATTATTAGCCCCAACTTCTTTAATCTTTACTACTCTTGAACTTAACCTATTAATTCTTTCTATTTCCCTTTTAACAGAGTCTGCCACCTTATTGGTATTTATCACGACAATACTTTTTTTTGGAACAAGTATTTGATATCCTTTTCCAACCGGAGCATTTAAGTTTTGTTTTAAAAGATTACTAAAATCCGATGAATCAGGGATTTGACCGGCTGAAATATGATATTTACTAATTAATCTTTCCGCTGCTCCGGCTTCATCAATTAGACCAATTTTGATATCACGCGCCAAAAATCTAGCCGCTTCTTCGGGTGTATAGGTTAAAGCTGAACGAGGAACAATAAACTCAAAAGCTTTTTGACCAACTTTTTTTACACCATTAGCTACTCCTTCAATAACAGGGATTTTATTGGTCACCACATCTAATGTTTTGCCAACCCTTTGACCCATCATAGAAAATGGTTTAGAAGCTGCTAAAGCTTTTGAGCCGGCCTCAACAGCAGTTGAAATTGGGGCAGATTTAATAAAAGGAGCTGTCCATGTCTCTGGGGAAGTCCATTCAAGAGCTTTCCCCGCCCAAGAAATAGCTTTTCCTCCAGCCTCAAGACCTCTTCCGAATCCGCCTATTAATTTTGAATTACTAGCGACTAATTTTGCTCCTGCTTTAGTTGTCAAATTCCCTATCCCACCAACTCCTTTAGCGGCTGGCAATAATATTGCTACTGTATTAGTTAAATCTATTCCTGCCGATCGAGCTGATTCGGCAGCTATTCTTTCATAATTCCCTTCCTCTTCTTTTCCAAAAGCAGCGGTCATCAAACCACGATCAGCGGCAGCGATACCTCCAAAAGTTACTTTATTTAATGCTCCAAAAGTCATTTTATTGGCAAAATCCAATCCGCCAGCAACACCACCTGCCAAAGCTTGACCGACTGTAACTTTTCTTTTTTCACCTGCGTGAGTTTTTTCATACTCAATATTAGCTTTCATATTATTAACATAGTAATTCCCTAAAGAACTCGTCGCCTGGGCTTCTTTATTACCAAAAGTCCTGGAAATAGCGGCAGACACACTACCCCATGCATGACCAAGACCATCACCAAAACGCATAAGACTAGCAGAAACTTTCTGACCGAAGCCAATGTTTGGGTCATGGGTGTATTTTTCATAGGCCTCTTGTCTTAGATGATATTGATCTTCCGCGTGAACTGCTAAAGTAACGATGTCACCGGACTCGACTTTTTTTTGACCACTTTGACAAATCTTTGGATCAATGGCAATAAATTCACCCGGCTTATCAGAATAAGGTTTAAAACAACTATAGCAGAGATTATTTTCCATCTTAGTTTCTCCATAGTTTGTACAACCAGCTCTCTGGCATTTTCCATTTATACAAATTTCACTAGTAATTCCGCACGGCTGACATTTTGCTTTTCCTAAACGCAAAATACCAGTTCCGGCACAAATACTGGTGGAACCACAGCAAGTATTTTTAGTACAACTTTCTTGAGAAACATCAATCTTTGAAATCCCTTCCTCACTCTTTTTAAAAACTTTTGCTTCATCATTATTAGTTGGAATCTGAAGTCTCTGGGCAATAAAATCAGCCTGTTGTTTAGCAGTATAGCATTTGTAACATTGGTTAGAAATAGTTGTACAATAATTAGGGGGTGAGCAATCAGACTTACATTCTTTTAAAGAAGAATAATCACAATTTATTTTTACTATGGCAGTCGGCACAGGCGAAACAGATCCAGTTTCTACCGGAGAAACAATACGCTCAGTTTTAGCGCATTTAGCCAAATCTGTTTTTACAGGAGGAATATAGGGAGAAAAACAGTAATAACATTCACCGTTAACCAAACCTGTTTGGCCATAACTTAAACACCATTTATTGTCGGGGGTCGGAGATATTTTTGCAATTAATGGCGTTGGTTCTGTGGTGGGAATTGCTGGTTTTGTCGGGCGCAAAGTTGGACTCGGCTGACTAATAATAATTGGCACCTCTCCCCCTCCAGGCGTTATTGACGGCCAAGCGATATTCGGCTGACCAGTAATTGCAAATTGATCACCGCAGGTGGTCGAAGTCGGTGTTCCAACCCGTTCACTAACAGTGCAGTTATCATTCCAATAGGTTTCGATACAAACATAAACTCCAAGATTAACATCACATTCCTGACGGGCACAATACTCAATAACCGCACCTTTATTGCATGGGGCGGTATCTAATCCACAAGTCTCATTGGTCGGCCGACCTGGTTTTTCCTGAAACTGGAGATTATTGTCGCAATAAGTCTCGATACAAACCAGTTTTTTGATATTGGTATCACAATCTTTACGCACACAGCTATCAATAGTCACGCCCGGAGTTTTTCCAACACAACGTGGGTCAGAATTAATAGGTCCCGAACCGCTATCAGGAGCACATCTAACCGCGCATTGAGGATATTTATAAGCCCATTGTCCCCCCTCGCATAAAAAAACCTGCTCAACTCCAGCATCACTTGGGCAACTTTGCCTCTCTCTAGGACTTAAGCATTCAGTCCGCCACTGACCGTTTTCACATTCGATGGCTTTTGATTTATAAACTAAATTTTTATTATTTAATGCATTTAAAATAAAAAAAAAGCTGGTAAAAGCTAAAATTAGAACAGGAATGAGATAAAATAAAAGGCGGTATAAAACCTTTGCCCGAATCTTTTTTAAAGGCATATTTTAATTTTAATCAATCTTCGGTAAGAATTTAATTCTAATTAAAATTACTGGCAATTGTTGATGTTGACCTTGCCGATGCATTTGTTTTTGACAAAGTCATTAAGAGTGCAGCCTTTATTAATTTTTTGACAGATTTTGACACAATCGGTTTCTCCGCAACCTCCGGTGTCAATTTTTATTGAAGAAATTGGCGTTGGCGTCGGGGTAATCCCGCCGGCAGATTGAGATACCGTCGGCGTTGGACTGCTGATCTGGGTGGGCAAACTTTCCTCTCGGGTTTTGGTGGTAAAAGTCCAGGGAACTCCGCCGTTATCGTATTTTTTTTCACCGATTCTAATTTGAAAATAATAAGTCGTCCCTGGTGACAAGAGAGTCAAATCAACCGAATGACTTTTCCCCATTTGACTTTCCGGCCCAAAAAAATTCATCGAAGTTGGCGATGTTCCGTATTCAACCACTCCTTGTGTGTCCTGTCCAGTCGCCCAGCTGATTTTGGCGGAGCTTTGGGTAAGTTCGGAAACAACTACGTCTCTTGGTTCGACATCAGCCGCCCGGGTAAAAACTTTCTCAATAAGCTTAAACCCTCCCATGATTAAAAAGAGGGAGATAACTGTTCCAATTAAAATCGCCGTAATTTTGGTGACTTTGGAATTACTCATATCTTTAAATTAATTAAAGAATTAATTTAGCCACTCCTCCTAAAAATAATAATACTGCCCCCGGGATAGAGTATTTTACCACGTTATCAAATATTCCCGACCGAGGCAATGTCGATCCGGCCGAAGACGCTCGTGGAGTCGCCGTTGGACCGGTCGCCCCCCCCGTGCCGATAACGACGCTTGCCGAACCATTGCTGGCACATTGAATAATATCTGTCGCGTTAAGATCATTTTTTGTAATATTGCTGTCGGTAGTCAACCCTTGGGCGCAATCAAAGGTAACATTGGCAACGCCGTTGGCTTTGGCGGTAAACCGAATCGACGCCAAAGTGCCGCTGCCGGTTTTATATGTCGCCGGATCATTAACCATCCCGGCAATATAGGCTTTCCCCGTCACTGAAGTGTCTTTGGAGATTGTTGGAAAAAAAGTGCCGTCAGTGACACTCACAACTTCAAGAAGATTGGCATCATAGACAATAAAGGCATCAACAGAGGTAATCTGATCAGAACCGGCATTAATTACGATATTAAGGTCAAAAGATTGACCTGCCGATGTAGTAATAGTAGCCGGATTAAATTCTAAGGTGGCAGCCAAAACATTAACTGTTAGTGGTAGGAAAAAAAGAAAACTTAAAATTAAAAGAAGTTTGATAATAACCTTTTTCATTATTATCATAATAATTAAAAAAAAAGCAATTGTCAATAATTATACTGGTGACTATATAGAAAATTTTACATGTTAAATTTTAAAACGGGCTTTGATGTCGGGTGGTCAAATTTCCTTTTATTGATAGATTAATTAATAATTATTCTTCAAGCAAAAAAGCGAAGCGGTCGGGTTAAGAATAAGGGTTTGAAGTCGGTCAAAAGCAGGTTTCCAAAAAACATTAAAAAGCAATATTTTTCGAGCAAAGTTAAGAAGCAAGAAAATTTCAGATTATAGGTTTTTTATCGCCACAAACAGCAACTAAGGGACAGTCCTCGACAATTTCAAACAATAACTTATTTTTCCACTACAATTAATTAATTAATTGTAGTGGTTAAGCTTGTTTTTTGTTCTAATTGGTGGACAGCTTTTACCTGATGCTTTTTAAGTATTTTGGAATTTCCCAACAAAGCTCAAATAACAAACAATGATCCTTGACTCAAAATACTCAAACGGTAACAAAAAAACAATTCTTTAACAGGCTCGAACAACAACCAAAAACAACAAGCGAAATTAAGAACAGTTCTTGACAGGCTCGAACAGTAAGTGAGGATAATTCTCGACAGGCAAAATGTTGGTAACCAATTCACTTAGTTAAAATCGTTAAACTGGAAACCACCAATGAAAAATCTGAAGCGTTAACGACACCGTCTAAGTTAAAATCGGCATTTTTTAATATCTCTGCTTTGGTGGTGTTTAAATTATTTCTGACATAAGCCAGATCATAAGAATTAATTATTTCATCATCGTTGACATCTCCAGCTAAAACAGGTCTTTCGGATAAATCAAAATCATTTTCTCCTTCAGTTAAAATTAAATCTTGAACTTCAATTTTCAAATGTTTGGGCACTTTTATCTCTACCTGATAAATTTTTTCCGGACTTAAAGGAATCTCGGTAAAAGTGGCCTTGCCTTGCCAAACTGCCTGATTATTGGCTGTCAAAGAGATTGTTTGTTTTTTTTGTTCTTTTAATGTCTCTCCTTTGACCACCACTTCAATTTCTGACAAACTGGTGGTTTTTTCCGGCTTTTTGACCACCCCTTGAAGCTTTAATTCAATATTTAATTGTGTTTCTCCGGCAGGAATTGGAGTTGGGGTAATCGTTGGTGTCGGAGTTGGCTGGTTGGTGATATTGCCGGTCGGGGCCGGCCGGGTCGGTTCTAAGGTAATCGATGGACCAGCTGCCTGCCAAATTCCCAGCGTCAGATCAGCTAAAGTCAATTTGTAATCATCGCCGGCCAAGGAAAAACCAATGACTTCATAGTCTTGGTCAATAAAAATATCACTTTTTCCTCCCCCCACCGCCTTAAATTTTATCGTTGCCAATACAATGGTATTGTCGGAGGATAAATCGGCGTCATTTTTATCGGCAAAAAGGACTATCCTTACTTCACCGGCTTGGTTATTAATTGACGGCGAAAAATTGTCGGTAAAAGGTTTATCACTGCCGGCATTAGCCAAAAGATTCTCTGCCTGAATGACATTGGGATTATATTTTATTGCCAGATTGACACCGACGATTTTTTTGCCGGTTGGATTATTTAATGTCAGCAAAGCTTCTTTTTCGCTATTTGACTGAAAAACATAATCTCTTGGCGTTAAGCTTAAACTTAAATCGGCGGTTTGGGCTTTTAGACGCAAATCTCGGTTTCTTTTTAAAACAAAAGTCAAATTTACTAAAATCAGAAAAACAGAAAACAAAATGATAATCAAAAAAAATTTATTATTTTTTTTCATAGTTAATTTCGTGACCGGCGCCAAATTTCCAAATCAGATAAACAAACTTTTTTGTCGTGATCAAAATCAGCTGAATAACACCCCCTGTTTTTACACAAGCTTTGGGCAAAATCAGTTTTCCACTGATTTTTGTCATCGATGTTTATTTGACCATCGCCATTGGCATCACCGGTGGTATTATTCGCCCACTGACAAATCACTTCACCGGGAATTTTGATAATTACGGCGGCGTGCCCATCGACTAAATAGTTAAAACTCGTGCCAACCGAAATATTGCTCGTTGTCTGAATTGGCCCTCCCGGCTCTTCGCTGTTAAAATCCGCATTAGGAACTCTTAAAATATAAGCCTCGCCTTTATCTTGAGCCTGATAACCGGAAATGCTGATTCTGGCAGTTTTCGCCCTGTTGTTTATATCTTTATTAATTAAAATTACTCTTAAATTGCCATCTTTGTCCAAAGAGGCATGCGAATTCAAAATTTCCGGCTGGTCAGAAGAACTTTGAACAATGGTATTGCCAAAATACTGGTTGTAAAAATTATAAGCCTCGGTAACAACCGAACGCTTGCCATCAGCCGGCCAAACAAGACTGGTAACAAAAGTGTGAATTTGGATATTTTTAATTCCTGCTTCGGCGCTAATTCCCAATTCATCCAAAAACCAAAAAGCGCCCCCCCATGTCAAGTGAAGTCGGCGGGTTGGAAAATTGCCGGGAACTCGGCATTTGTTTTGACAGGTCGAGGGAATTTCTGCTTTTGATTGGTAAAGACAGGGGTCGCAGCCGCCATATAAAGTTAAATCACCTTTATAATTTTGCTTTAACCAGCAACAGCCCTTAACCACATCGTCGTCTTGGTAAATACCTCCATATTCCTGCCCAGCCGCCCAAGGTAAAACTTCACCAAAACCAATTTCTGCTTCTCGGCTAACCTCATATTTTTGAGCCCACAATTTCATATCGCGCACCACATCATAAGGATAAAGCATCCGTCTTAATCTGGGACTTAAACTATCCCCTTCCCAGCTTAAAAGTTTATTGCCGTCGGTATATGTCCGGTTTCTGATATCCAGCTCGCCCAAATATGGATACCAGTGGGTTTTAAGATAATCGATTTTTAACTTAGGTGTTTTTTCGTTAAGTTGACGAATAATACACTCGCCTACAGTTTCGTCTGTCCCTCTGACTTTAGCGGCATATTCAAAAAGTTCAAGAGCATGAATTTTTGCTTCAGGAATAATATCTTTGACAATTAAACCAGCCTGATGGATGAGATTAGCCCATCCTGGGCAATTATCAGCGGTTGTCGGCGGCTCGCCGCCGATTGTCCAGTGAAGACAATGCTTGTTATCGCCAAATACCCGCTGACATTCGTCTTTGACCAGCTGAACCCGTGCCCGCATTTTGTTTGGATCACTATAAGGAGGCGGCATTCCGCTAATCGGGGAAAAGATTGGATCACAGTTGACTTCTTTACAAAGGCGGATCAAGGCTTTAACCTCATTATCTTCAAGAACTGGTGAACCAGGATACATCAAGTAATAATTGGTTAATATCAAAGTTGGTGGATCAGCGTCTTGAGAAATTAAGTATTTTAATGAATCAATTAAACTAGGATTGGACAAATCGATTAAACTGTTAGGATCATATCTTTCGCTAATATAACCGCCTTTGATTTGAGTGAAGTCTTCATTAAGAATTTGATGAGGATTGATTTGAATATTAACGGTTTCTTGGGCAAGGACTTTTAATTTACTGCCACCAACCAAAAAAATTAAGGTAAAAAAAAAGATAATAATTTTTTTTATCATTTAATTATCAATAATAAACAGACAATTATAAATTGACTATTATAATGATAGAAAAAACTTTTAATAATATCAATAACAAAGTTTTAAAACCCCGCCTTCCCATCTTTGCTTTTTGTAGACACACCTACGAGGTGTGTTTTTTGGCCTCTGGACAATATAAAAATAATCAGAAGAAATAAAACAAAGAAAAAAGGAACATTTTTTTAAATTTTTATCTTAATTAGCTCTTGTTTTTTTAAAAAGAATAAATTTACTTTGTTTGGGAGGCTAAATTCAAAGTAATTCCTTCAACTTTTCCGAGTTGATCGGCGCTTTGATTATCAATCAAATTAGAATCTTTTTTGCTTCCCGGCACAAAATCTAAGCCCAAATTGATTGTCCCGCTTTTTAATACTTTAAAAGTCAATTCAGCAATGTCGGTATTATCAAAAACAATTTCCTCGTTGGTATTTAATTTTTTAACACCGGTTAGATAAATTTGATTGGGCTTTACGCTGGTAAAAAGCTGAAAATTTGGGTTGAGACTTTTTTGGCCAAGATATTTTAACAAATTATCATCTGTTTTTATCACCGCATCATAGCCTGTAATTGGCTTATTATCAGAATAAGCATTGACAACTAAAGTGATTGTTTGTCCGACTGAAAAGTTGGTTTTTCCGGTTTTGCTTTTCAAACTTAAAACTCCTTTTTCCTGAATAACAGTTGGCACTGGTGAAACTTCGGGTATATTTTGACTATAATTAACTGTTTTTTTCTTTGAACCCGAGATAAATACCAGAAGCAATATAATAAAAAGGACAATTACGCCGGCAATGACTATTAAAAATGTTTGATTGCTGTTTTTTTCCTCGGTTTCCGCCGGCATTTGGGTTTGGTTATTATTTGTGATTTCCATATTTTTTTTATCAATTTTTAATAAGCCAACTTTTATTCATCAGACCTTATTGACAAGGCGGCGATGATCAATGAATAATCTTGGGCATTGACAACGCCGTCAAGGTTTAAATCAGCCCAGTTGACCGCTTGGCTATCATTTTTATTTAAATTTGTCGTCACCAAGGAAGTGTCATAGGAATTGACAATCCCGTCCTGCATTCCTCCCTGACCGGGTAAATCACCGACCAACTGATAGATATTGGAAAAGTCAAAAGTGTTTTGTCCGGCCGCCAAAGCGATTTGACCATCGTCACAGTGATAAGTGCCCGGGTATGTCTCCAAAGGCGAAGCGCTGCAGATTTTTTTTCGCAAATGCTTTGGTCCTTTGGTGTAAATCCGGTAATTTGTGCCGGGGGTCAGGGTGGTAAATGTCACCGAACCAGTCCAGACGGCATTATCATTGGCAGTAAATTCGGCTGTTTTTGTTTCTTCTTTGCCGCCGCCAACCGCCCTGACTTTAACCTGAAGCTTGTTCGAATCTCCGCTTGGCCTTTTTAAAACGCCCTGGAATTTGAGTTTAAGGTTAAGAGTAATGTTTTGCGATTGTGTTTCTGTTGTTTGTCCTGCTGTTGGCGATGGACCACCGCTGGTTGGCGATGGGCCTTGTGTTACTGTAGCTGCTGGTCCGGGAGTATTAGTCGCCGCAGGAGTGGTCGGAGTTGGCGTCCGAGTAGGTGTTGGTGATGGTCCGGGAGTATTAGTAACCCCTGATTGACTAACGGTTATGGTTAGAGGATTATACTGTTCTACAGTTAACCTACCGCTTTCTCCAACTATCTCTGCATTCTTAAAGACAAATTTGCCGGAAAGCCCATTAGTAACATCGCTTCTCACGATAAATTTTACTACAGCAATATCAGCTGTAATGCCTGGATCAATCAAATCACGTGTCTGAGGATCTCTCTGAGCATCCGCGAAAACAGTAATTTGATTTGTGGCAGTAAGTCCGCCACCTGATAGCTGGGAGGAAGTAAAAGGAGTTTGATAAGTTATTAATCCCGTGCTAGCTGGTTGTAGAATATTTGCTGGAAACTCAAAAACAATTCTTCCGGTGACAATTTTTTCACTGCTGGTTTTTCTTATGGTCAAATAATATTCTTTTCCGGCAGTACCATCAGCAGTTACTGTCGAAAAACCAGAAAAGGATAAATCTACACCATTGGCGCTGGCTGCTTTTGGTTTGTATGTAAATTGGGTTTTTGGCCTGACAATTATTATCCCTAATATAATAAGACAGGCAAATAAGCCCAGATAAGCCAAGATTTTAATAGTGTTTGCATTTATTTGCTTCATTTATTGTTAAAAAACTAAAATCTTTCTTTTTTAATCAAGGGTTTGAGTACAATTAGCTGGGTTGTAATTGTTCTTAAAGATGGTGAAATCGTCTCCCCCCACCTCGCCATTGCCATCAAAATCTGCTCTTAGTTTTGCTTCTCCAGATGCTATATTATAAGTTCCTAACTGCCATTTAAAATAATCCTCAAGACATGCTAATCCATCACCGGTGGCGTCACCTTTGGTTCTAGCATAGCCAACATTTGTACAGTTAGCGTTGGTTATACAAGCAAAGCCGTCTAAGGATCCACCAACTACATCTTGACAAGTAGAAGAACATTTGCCTGAAGTACAGCTACAGTTGGGGATAGGAGTATTAGTTGGGCCGGATGTTCCAGAAGAACCTGTTGGGCCAGTAGCTCCTGAAGTTCCTGTGGCACCTGAGGGACCAGTAGCTCCTGAAGTTCCTGGTGATCCAGAAGACCCTGTTGGACCAGTAGCTCCTGAAGTTCCTGGTGATCCAGAAGACCCTGTTGGACCAGAAACTCCGGTAGTTCCGGTTGGGCCGGATGTTCCAGTAGAACCAACATATATTGTTTTTGGACCACAAATTGTTTCTTTTCCCGGTTCGTTACTACTATTCCAGGTATTGCTGGCATTATAGTCATACCAAACAACACTACGAACTTTGACTTCATAGGTTTCGTCACTTTTGCCATCCGCTTCACAAATTAAAGTACCTGTTGATTCACCGGAATAAACGTTGCTGGTTTGCGAAGGAGTTACAACAATTCCAATTTTTGTCATGCTTAACCAAGTATCTCCGTTTTGTTTTTTATAATAACAAGCTGGCCAAAAGGTAGCAAATTTTTCGTTTTTCCCCTCAAAATCAAAAGAAGTCCTAATTTTTGTTGTCTCATTATTATCATTATTATTATGTATCCATACTTGTTGGTTTTGACAAACCGGCGGGGTTAAAGTAGGCAAAATTCCAACTTTAACGCCTAATTTTGGGGGATTATTAATGTTTGCTAATTGTCCTCCATAGTCTGGTCCAATAATACTGCTTGCCGTAATCTGTAATCTACCTAAACCAACAGAATCTCCTCCTTTAATTTTGATCGGAATATTGATTTGTTTAGCTAACTTATCTTTTGAGCTTTTCATTACTAAAACAAAATTTACTTTGGTCTGCTCAACTATTATGCAATCGGTAGAATTTCCACTTGGGCAAATTATCCCTTCACCTATTGATATAATTGAAAAAGGGGCATTTGACCCACCGTTGCCCACTGTTTCTAAATTTATCGATAAACCCGATATTTCATTTGAAGCTGATAATTGAAGATTTATTACTTTTTCTTCCTCTTTACTGATGCTTATTCCGTTCGTCGTCACTTCAGTCGTGTCTTCAAAATATTTGGCAGTAACCGTTGGCACAACTGCTTTTGGCCTATATATGTATTTATTTACATACCGCCAGACCAAAACAAGAGCAATAACTCCAACAGCTATAAGAAGTAATGTTTTTATTTTTTTGAAATCTATTTTCATTAAATGTTATCTAAAGCGTTATTACGCCAAATTTCAAAATCTTTTAAATCAACTTTGCCATCATCATTAAAATCTGCTTTTAGTCTTGTTCCGGTTTTTCCATATGCTTTTAGCCAACAAGGGGGGTTGGGCGATGAACTAAAACACGCCGAGTCATCAAAATCTTTATCATCTACATTTCCATCGCTATTAGCATCACCTCGTTTGTGAAGATTTACAGTTGTTGGCGTCGGACTTGAAATAGGGCTTTTTGTAGGACTTAAAATAGGAGTTGGAGTTGCGGTTGGACAAGTTTGGGTAAAGTCGCCAGATCGAGCATCAGGGTTACCGGTAGTTCCGGTATAACCTCCAACAAAAACAGTGTATTTTTGACCCTGTGTTAAATTGGTCATTAAATAATTAACACTCCCGTTTGAGCTTGAAAGACCTTCAATTTTATGACCACCCCAATCTGGATTACAACATTGGTCTTTCCATCCACCGTTAGTTATTACATAATTAGGACACCAGCAGATCCAATAATTTGAACAGTTGGAAGCAACCCATGAAGCTTTTGTGCTAGTTGTCCCGCCCTCACATATATTAAAAGTCGGGTAACCTGGATTCCCGCACGTGGTAGCACAATTATCACAACAACCTCTCTGACCTGCATAAGTATTATTTACATTGGTACAATATCCGTTTGAGTCCTGCCAAGTCCCACCACAATTAGCACATTCACCTCGCGTAGCACACCATTTACATATTTTTGGTGTAAGTGTAGGCGTTACGCCATGTGTCGGTGTAGGCGTTACGCCATGTGTCGGTGTAGGTGTACGCGTTACGCCCAAGCAAGCAAATAGTTGATTTTTACAGAATATACATAATTCTTGTGGGCATTCATTGTTACATTTTAAATCAGCATATGTACCTATTTCGCATAGAAAATTTATTTTGGGTTCACAAGCAGTATAAATGTTAGTCAATTTGGGAACACACGTATTACAGGGATAATTGAAAAGATTCATAAACCAATCGCACACATCAGTGCCATCACTATTTTTCAATGATTTACACTCCCCCCACGTTTTTTGTTCAAAACATTGATTAGGATCAGGTGAAGGAGAGGGGGTTTGCGCCCTGATCTGCTTTATAGAAAAAATAATTAGGAAAAATAGGATAATTGGGAAAGAGTATTTTATTAACTTCTTCATATTTTTAATTTATACGTTCATACTAAAAAAAAATAAAATATTTGTCAATAGATAATTTACTTTGAAACCGGACTTATCATAATTGTTGGTTTTCTTATGGGCCTAATCGGCGGCAAAGTCGGTTCATTGACGGTCGGCAATACTTTCGGGGTAACTGTCAGGACTCGTCGAGGGATAAAATCACATCGCCTATTGACTATCCCCAAAGGACAGCTCTCTCCCACCCATACCCCATCAACACATCGGCAACGCTGCCAAAAGGCGGCGCCGACATTGGGATTATAACGATTGTTGATATAAAGCAATAAATTGACTAACAAAACCAAAAGCAATGCCAAAAGTAAAAGGATGATGATTTGAAAAGAACTTTTGTTTTTCATTTTTTTTCTTTTTACCATTTCAAAATAAATCTAAATAATAATAATTTACGGGATAGAAACCTTCATGAGACAAAGTCCGCATCCAGGCCCATTATCCTTCACGGCCGGATTGCCCGAACAAATTTTTCTTGTTTCCAAATTTGGATCGAATTGGTTATTGTTGTTAATGTCTTTGAAGGCATACATGGAGGCGATAACGTAATAATTCCCCGAGTTAATAGATTTAGCATATAAAACGTGATAACCAGAGGCATTCCCTCCATACCAACCATTCCCTGTCATTGGATTCAAAGCCGCCCATTTAACTAAATCAGGAGAGTAATAAGCGTCAACCCTAAGTTTGTAACCACCATCCGGTTGGTTGCCATTAAAATAAAAAGAAGTTAATAATATATTCCCTACACCATTAAGTTTGATCGATTTAACATCAATTTGTTTACAGGCGGGGTAATTTAGTGTCGGTGGTGGAGTTGGTGTAAATAATATCATATGATAGGATGTTGGGGTGGGACTGGGAGAAATAAAAATTTGGACTTGGGTCGGTGAAATTTCAGAAGCTTTTGACCGAGTAATTTGTTTTTGTTGTCCAGCAAAATATATTGCTGTTATTAAAAAGGTTGTAGAAAAAATCAATAACAATACAAACAAAATCTTTTTATATTTTATTAAATTATTTTCCATAAGCTATTTATTAAATAACTTTCAAAAGCCTAAACAAGAAAAAACTAATAAAGTAAAAAAGGACCACTTGAAAAATAGGCAAATAAAGAGTCAGAAAAATCGCCACAATTGCCAAAATAAAGAAAGCTTCGTTGTGAATTGATGGGAGAAGACCCTTGGTAAAAAGAATAAGAATGACAAGGGTTAGAAGCGCCCGCTTGTCAAACCACCACAAAGACCAACCGAAAAACATCGCCAGACCAATGAGAATAGCGGTAATGATAAGGAATATTTCTTTGGTGTCGAAATAAAATGGACCTATGTACATATATATTATTTATTATAATTTAATTTTATTTTTTATTATATCTAAAAATTTATTTATATCATCGATGTCTTTGACTAAAACTTGGTAGAGTTTTTCAAAATCTATCTCTCCATAAACATGGGCTAAAAGATTACGAAAACCTGTCATCTTTATCATTTTTTCTGATAAATTCCTATCAATTAAATTATTTTCCTGAAAAATCTGAAATATTTCGCCATAATTACCGGGGACTCTAAAGGAATAATAAGATATAACCGCTTCAGCCAAATCAATCGTCGACTGACATAATAAATAAAGATATCTTTGTAAGGCTCCATAACGTTCATCATTTTTGATTATTTCCTCAGGTTTATACTTTCGATATTTTTTTACCATCTGAAAGTATTTTTCTACCTCACTTATTTTTTTTATCAAAACTCTGACATTAGTCATTTCTTCTATCTATAAATGTATAAAAATCAAAATATTCACTTAAAATCATCGGCTCTATTTTCAGACGATACGGCTGTTTTTCGTATAAAATTTTTCGTTTGGAAATAATTTCATATTTTAAAAGCGGATCTAATCTATCATTTAAGCTAACTATGTCAATATTATTTGTTTTTAACTCGCCCATTAAATCAACATTAAGACGAATTTTGATATTGGTTCGTTGAAGCGGAGTTGTTTTTTCGTCAAAATAAACAGCAAAGTCATAATCGCTTAAAAGCCCGGCCCTTCCGAATGCCTTTGAACCAAAAAAATAGACTAACTTGATTTCGGGATATTTTCCGAAAATCTTTTTCGTGTCGAAATAAAATGGACCGGCGTACATATTAAAAAGTCAAAAGTTAAAGTCCCGTCTTCGCCAAGGCTACGGCGGGCAAGCAAAAGTCAAAATTTATAATCCTTATTTTTAATATAAAATATCGGAAAATAAAATGCAAATTATTCTGATTTTATAAGATCAATCATTTCTTTTAATGGCGGTTGACCACTTGGATACTTCAAAACTACTTCCTTACTGGAATTAGTAACAATAGTCATTTGTTCCCATTCAATTTCATTTTCGACAAACTTAGTAACTTTTAATGATTTATTCTCCCCTGCATAGACTCCGCGAGAAAGTTGTTTGAGATTGGTTTTATCTAAAGATTCACTAATATCTGCCGATATTGCCTCAACTCTTTTTTCAGCCACCTCTGTCACCGCTTGCTCCGAAAAAAATTTGGCCAAATAGTTTCTGTTTAATTTGGGAGTGCCGGCGATAAAAACATTGTTGGCAAAATATGAGGAAATAAAAAAACTGCTTATGATAACTAAAACAATTATAATTCTTTTCTTCATTTTAAAAATTATTCAACAATTAATAATCCACTAAAATCTGGCCAGCAACCAAAATCTCTACGAATATAGGAATCTTTTCGGGTTGGCGTATCATAAGTCAAACTTACTCTAATAACACCCGTTAGATTTATACTTGAACTACAGGCAATCTCTGTTCCGGTGAAATCAATCATATAAGTTTCTTTTGGTTGGAGAATTATTGGAACCTGATCCTCAATATATTTTCTTGCAGACATAAACCATCCTTCTCTTTGAACAAATAACTTAGTGATTGTAATAGTGTCTGTAGTAGAATTAAGAATTCTCACCCAAGTATGGTGAGGAGCAGCCTGACCAAACCAACAATCTACTCTTTGTCCATTAGACTTCTGAATACAGTTATATTTACATTCACGATCCGGGCAATATCTGTAAACATATAAAGTATCATTCTGACCAGCTAAATATCCATCTCCGCATGGGTATTGTTGATCCCATTTATCATAAATGATATTTTTTATATTTTGATCGATTCTAGGAGAGCAGGTTTTAGTAGCTGGTGCAGTGCTGGGAATGACTGCAGCTGCATCGACACATTGACCATTTTGGCAAACTTTATTAGTAAGACAATGCAACGTTTGTGTCTGACCATTTACACAGGCAATTATTGTTCTGCTATTTGTTGAAGAACAAATTAAATCTCCATC
The DNA here is from genome assembly GCA_029906985.1 of Microgenomates group bacterium. Taxonomy (GTDB): domain Bacteria; phylum Patescibacteriota; class Microgenomatia; order UBA1406; family GWC2-37-13; genus JARYMT01. Next base: position 216,706 of record JARYMT010000002.1, read on the forward strand.
GGAAAGAGTTTGGTTTTCGATATAACATTTTTTTCCAGCACTTGTTGGACTTGGACCTTCAGGGAGCATGGTTAGTGTAGGTAATGTGGTTTCAGCTGGTGCGGAAGGTAATTTTACTAATTTAAATTTATCGGTTTGGTCACATTTTTGACAAACGTATTGATTATTTTGATCGGATAAGGATAATGAATTCTTAAAGTTCAAACATTCTGAAGAAGCAATACATTCGCTAGGTAAAGACACTAATGTTGGATTTGAAGGTGGGGTAATCAAATCTGTTAGGATAACGCCCCCGGGAGGTGGATTTGCCGGGTTATCACCGCCGCCTCCTGAACTTACTCCTCCACCCCCTCCTGAGGTCCCTCCTCCTGATGTCCCGCCGCCGGTTGAACCGGGAGTGCTTAAAGGAAAATAACTTCCGGCATGGGCCATTATTCCTTCGTAAGCCTCGGCCGAAATTGTTTCAGCGCCATTATCAATACAAACTTTCCAATTGCAAACCCCAGCGCAACCACCTTGTCCGTCACGCCGACGGCAGACATCAGGATTGGCATAACGACAAGGTCCATAAGGAAAACTTCCTGAATAATGGACAATAACACAATCATTTTTTGTCCCGGTACATAAATAATAAGGGTTATCTATCGCGTATGGGTTGCTTTCTCCACACCGGGTTACTCCGTATTCACAAAATCCCGGTAAAGGATAGGCCCGCGGCCGTCCTCCATCATAACAGCCAAAATTTGCCGTCGCTTGTTCCAACTGCACCGGGTCAATCGGGACATTAGGATCGCGCTGCAATTGAAGACATCTTGGACCGGAAGAAAATCCGTAACACCAGTAACTTGTTTCTGGATTAATCTCGCCAACCCCGGTTACTTTTAAATCTATACAGTCGTTATTTCCATTAGCCGGGTTACACGGTCTATCGCAATAGGCTTTCCAAATAAAGCCCGTCAAAGGAGTCTCCGGATTATCCCGGCAACTACCGGTATCAACGGCTTTGGTTGTTGTCGTTTGCGGCTTTTTAAAAAAATTAGAAGCAACAAAACTGAAGGCTGAAGCAATAAGCAAAACTGTCATCGTCACTACCGTCGCAATTTCCCCTTTCTGAAATTTTTTTTTCATTTATTACTTATTATGATAGAAACTTTTTTAATCAAAATCAACTACAACAAAACACCCCCTTAAAAAAACACACCTCGTAGGTGTGTCGAAGGTGTGTCGATAAGTATGGCATGGAAAATAAATTTTAATTTCATTCAATTTATTAATATATACAATATATAGTATAATACTAAAATCAAAATAGCTAATTGACAAAAGCTGTTTTAAAATATATAATACAAACCATGTCAGTCCCGAACAAAACATCAAGAAAAATATCACTTGAGGATTTGCCGGACTTAATGACTATTCGCGAGGTTGCCGATTTGCTTCGGGTTTCTCCTTTAACTATCAAACGCTGGGGGAAAAAAGGAAAACTGCCTGCTATAAGGATTAACTCCCGCGGTGACCGAAGATATCGTAAAGAAGTTGTCCTTCGGCTTTTGGGAGTGCAAACAGAAAGCAAATAAATCATCTAACAACTAACATTTAACATTAAGATGTGTAACATGAAACGTAGAACGTATAACTTGTAAAAAATTTTTAATTTCAATTCTAAATTAAAAACAAGAAGAAAGCTCTAAATTTTAAATTTTTGATATTTAATTTGTATTTTAATTTTTAATATTTGATTTCTGATTTTTTATATTTCATATTTTATACGTTACATGTTCACCATTATCAGTTATACGTCTTTACTAATTCCAACCTAATAACTAATAGCTAATAATAAATACAACAACAAATAATAAATGGGTACGTTTTTTCGCGACCGGAAAAAACTTACACCCCCTATTCAGAAAACTGTTATTTTTTCAGTTATTTCCCCTAGTTTTTTTTGCCAGGTTTCAATTATCCTTCCCATTATCTATTTCTTTATTTCTAGATTCACTTTTATTTTATAAAGCAAAATCTTTAAAAATCTATTATATTGTAATTAATATGCCAGAAACCCCACCAGAATCTGAATCACAAGAAATCTTTTCATCCCAAAACGAGATGGTGGCTTTGCAGGTAAGAATGGCATTGTATGGCGAGGCTTTAAATCCGCAGAAAAAAGACCTGCCAAAAGTTGAGGAAGGCCAACTAACCAATCTTGAAAAAACCATTAAAATCGCGGCAAACGGCTCAACTTTAGAGCGGTTGTTATGGTGGGAAAAAGAATGGCGGGCGCAAGTAGCTGCTGATTCTTCTCTTGCCAATCTAACCGAATAACAAAAAGCCCAAAAACAATATCAAATCTGGGTGGAAAAAATGATTAGTTCTTTTTCCGCAGAAAGAAATAAACCCCATTTACAAAAACTTAACCCCAGAAGAATTGGCGGTATTGATCTTTCAAATTTTAGTAGACAAACCTGTGACGCCATCTATCAACGTTATTTTCAAAGCCAACAAGAAACCGCTGATGTTGTTGTTGTTGCCCAAAATGGCCAAGAAAAACTTTATGTTCCCTCTCAACTTAATAAATTTATTGATGATGTAATCGAAGCTTACCAGGGAAATTATGATCAGATTGTTGCTGATTTAGACAGTATCAAATGGTACGCCGGTATCTTTGGCGCAGCAAGAAAAGAAGAACAAGGAAAACAACCATTAGACGTTCATGCTAATGACATTATCAAAGATTTAATCCACACCAAAATCACTATTTCTAACGCTCAAAAACGCAAAGAGCTAGTTGAAAAAGCCAATGAAACAAAAACCATCGACAACCAACCAACTATCCGCGCCAACTTCCAAAACCCTCAAGAACAAGCCGCTCTCACCTGGCTTTGGGAAGCAGGAAAAATTGGAAGAAAAACAATAAAACAAAAACCGGTTGAAAATACTGACAATGAATCAATAAACGACTGGGAAAAACTCAAAAAAAGGTTTATTCAAAACGCTTTTGATAAAGATCAAGCAATAATCAAATGGGGAATAGCCGAAAGAATAAGAAATATTTTTCTTAACTCAGACATCGCCAAAAGCAATTTACCTGTTTATTATCCCGGTGCCCGGGGAGATATTATTATACCGCTTCTTTTTACCGATGCTGACAACTTTGTTTTTGTTGATTTTGATTACGCCGATGACCAAGGAAATCTAAATCCTGACGCGCTGCCGGACCGGTTGATTAAAGAATATGGCGGAAAAATTATTTCAATAGAACAACAAGGACAATTAAAAAAAGGAGGTAAAAGGATAGTTAAATATGAGCTAATGGGCAAACCTAGGACTATAGTCTGTTATGCCGAAGATGCCACAAAATTTAATCCGGCGGAGTTAAGTAATGGTTTTTCTTTTGGTTTAATTATTGCTCCATCAAAAACTTCAGAAACAATAGGAGAGTTATACGATGTAAATTATTTATCTCAACTCTATCAAAATTTAGCCTTAGGTGGCTTTATTCACTGGAAACCAACTCATATTTTGAATCCGCAAACAATTGGCTTTAGGGAAATTATCAAACCATCATCTAACGAAGATATTTATGGACTTTATCAAAAACAACAAGAGGTTCCACAGTTAAATCAAATTATTTCCTTTGATACCAATTTATGGATTTGTTTAAATATACCAAATGGGGTTTATGAAGGATCAATAAGTGATAAAACGCTGGAAGTTTTTGAAAAAGAATTGTCAAATTTAAGAAATTCCTATGCAAATTTTCCGCCACAAATCCAACAAGAAGTTGTCGCTGTTTTAAAAGATCGTTTTGATTACGAAAAAATGACTGAGGAAGAAAAGCAAATATTTTTAAGATTTGGCAAACAATATGGACTTGAGGATGCTCAAAAAATGGCTGAATATTTAGAACAAATAAAAAATGTAATTTCCAAGGTCTTTCCAGAAATTAAACAAATTTATCCCTAACCTATCCGAATTACACTAGAACAAAATCCGGAACAATTTAAAGCTAATCTTTTTGAACTGATAAAACAAAAAAACCTCAACTTTTTAAAATCTGGGAATTTGCTAAAAGTCAAGGAATAGTATCTGACGAAAAACTTGAAATTAACCCAAAAACCTGGGTTAGTGAAAGCGATGATAAAGATAAAATTGTTCTTGGGATTGCGCCAATGTCAGCAAATGAGAAATATCGGATAATTTTTGATGATCAAACTTTTACTTTTAATTATGAAGATGAAGTAATTTATCGCCTTTCTCATGAACTAAGTCATAAATTGCTTTATTGGATAATAGAAAAGCAAATCAACAATAATCCGATTATCTAAGACGATATTTAGATTTCCTTGCCAATCCAAATTATACTTCAATCAAAGAACAATATGGTTTAGTAACTCTTGACGAAAAAACCGCTGAAGCTCTTTTTCAAACAATTGAACAAGAATTAAAACCTGTTTTAAATCACATCAAATAATTAAAAAAATCAATTCACCTTAACACCTGTCGCTGTTGGAACCGGCGCTGGAGGAAGAGAAGTTTCTTCTGATTGAGATTGATTTTGTTGTTGACTTGGTTGATTGGCGTTTTTTTGTTGTTCTAAATCTTTTTGGATTACTGGAAAAAGATAAGCCGCCCGAAAGTTTAATAATGCGGTGGCAATTTCAACTGTCAAATTAGGAATTTTTTGCTGGAAAAAACGATCAAGTTCTTCATTGGAAACATCTTTATCCAACAAAACATCAAGTTCTTTTTGTTCATCTTCTGATAAGAGAGTAATTAAATGAGTATTAATTGCTTCATTAACTTGTTGAAGCAAAAACGCCCGCATTTGCTCCCGGTTTTTATCAGTAATATTTGGGTCCTTTCTTGCCTCAATTAAATCATCAACAAAAGAAAGAAGAGCTGCCTGATCTTTTAAATTTTTAACATCAATTTTTGGTTGGTTTGGATTTTGATCTGCCATATTTTAATGATAAACAGTTTTTTTTATCTTGTCAAATTTTTTTTAATTCTTTAAATTTTTTGATAAAAAACAAAATAAAGTTTTTTTAATTTTCTATTTTGGCGCATTAGTGATTTTTTCCTTCGCTTGTTTTTCTTCATCTTCAGTTAATGGAATAAAATTATTGCCATCTAGTTTGTAAAATTTACCATCAATAATAAAACATAAAGTGTTTACAATAACAAATCCTTTATCGGCCTTGATTTCATGAATTGTTCCATTTACTGCCACTAATTTTAAATCAGGAGCATCTGGAGAAAGTTTTCGTAAACGAATACCATATTGGGGATCGTTCCATATTTGATAAGGAACATCTCTTCCGTTTAAATTACAAATTTGACCTCCCTCAATTAAACCATTTTTTTCTTCTAATAATTCTAGATCACCCACTTTTAACCTAGGTAAAGAATCAAACCATTCTTTTTCCGGATGAAGAGGGGGTTTTGTCTCCGTGCCTGCCACCCCAACCTCTGCTTCCTATTCTTCAATTTCTTTTCTTATTCTTTCCATCTCAGCTTCAACCTTTTGTTTATATTCCTCATTGAATCTTTTTTCAACTTGTTGATTAAGTTTATTCAGAAGCGCTTTGGTTTTTTGATCTTCTTCAGTTAAATATTTAAAAGTCGTTAATTGAGCTTGTAGTTCTTGTGATTGGGTTCTTTGTCGTTCCAGGTGGGTTTTTTCATTAGGATCGTTATCAGAAAGTTCATTAATCTTATTCGATAATTCATCAATCTGCGCCTGTGTCTCTAATATCCTAGTATAAACATTTATATATTCGGTGTATGTTTCTTTATCATCGCCCTGTAATTTAGCTACTTCTTCTTCCTGAATTTTTATTATTATTTGCATCTCTAAATTTCTTCTGATATTAACTAAAATTATCTCTCTTGCTTTTTGTTCTAATTTTTGTTTATCAGCTCTTAGTTCGTTAAGCTCATTTTCTGAAAGTTTTGGTAAGCCTAAATTTTCTAACAATTGATTTATTTTCTCAAGTTTTCCTCCTGTTAAAAATTCAACTACTTGCTCTTTATCTCTTTCATAATCTTCTTTTTTATAATCTGCTTTTATTTCAGGTTCAGTGGGAATTGACAAATCTTCTTGAGCTTCAGCTTCAGTTTCTAAAATTCTTCTCATCTCTTCCATTCTTTCTCTTATAATTTTTTCTCTCTCTTCAGATTCTTTATTTTTTTCCTCATCAGTTAAAGATGCCTCAGCTGCTTGTCTTAAGGCTAAATCACGCGCTAACTCCTTTATTTTTTCTTTATCCTCTAATGCCTGTTCTACCTCTTTTGGTTTTCTACCCAATTGTCGAGCAATCTCGTTGATTGATTGTTTTTTCTTTTGTTTATCTGGTAAACCTAAAATTTCAGCTAATCTTTGTTCTTGTTGTTGAACGGTTCTTTCTAGTTCTTGTTTTTTTTGTTTTTGTTCCGCAGTTAAAGCGGTAACTGGTTTAGAAGAGGGTTGTCGTGAGTCTGTTGGTTGAGATGTTGTTGAGGAAGAGGGTTTAGTTTTTACAACACTTTTCTCAATATTTTCTCTCACTGGTATAAACCATAATGATGGTAATGAAAAAGGTGTTGGTGGTGCTTCTAAAACAAAAGTCTTAACTTTGTCCTCAACTACTTCTTGAACGGTGCGAGTAATAGAACCAGTTAGCTCTAAAATCGCCTCTCTTGGCTCTCCAACTATTGTTGTTAAATCGCCGGTTCCACTAATGGTTGCTAAATGATTAAACACTCCCTCAGGTGAAGTAAAACCAGCAACAAAATAACCAGTTCTTCCATTATCACCAATATTAAAAACATCTAACCAACCGCGATATTCTGAAGCCAAAGAAACTGGCTGACTACCAACACTGATACCTGCTTGTTGAAGATGATCATTTAACTTATCTTGATTTATAAGCATTTTTGCTAATTCAGCAACAGTTAAATGGTGACCATCAGGCATGACAATTGGCGCTCCATTAGATAAAACTTCACTATTATTCGTTGTATCAAGCCACAGATCATGAGAAGAACCCATTCCATCAGAATTCATATCGATTCGCAAATGCCCCAAACCTTTAACAAAAATCCCCAGTTGCATTCCGCCGTTGGCATCTGCCACTTGTTCCACCGGTTGAAAATGAACTCCATCAATACTTCCTTGACCTGTAGGACCAATAAAATGAACTCCTAAATTACCATTAGCATCACGATAAACCTCATTATAAAGCCTTAACTCTTGGTAATCTGATCCGCGCGTAGCGTTAGTCCACCAAACTTGTCTTTCTGGTGATGGCCGCAAAATTTTTTCCCAATCAGCTCTTGCCTGATCGCCGCTGACTATTTGCTCACCTGCGCCTTGATAATTTATATTATGATGAAGTGATGAATGAACTGTATTAGGATCAATTATTAAATTACCATGATCAACCTGGGCGTCATCAATTAACGTCATCCCTGTTTTATTTTCTACTAAATCATAAGTGCCATTATGATTATCAACCCAATGAGTGCCATCTGGAGTTTGAATATTTAAGTTTCCAATAGTTTCTGTATGAAAAGTACTTGGCGTGGTAAAAATTGTCTCTGTTTGGGAAATTGTATGAGAGCCAATTACTCTCTCTGTTAATGAAATATTAATTCCTTTGCTTGCAAGCATTTCCTCTAAAATCGATCTTCCATTGCTGGCATCAATTAAAACCTGACCATTACTATCTTGCAAAACCAAATTAAGACTGCCATCACCATCAATATCAACCGCGCCTAAATGATATCCGGAAACTCCAAAAACCACTTCTCCTCCAACCGCTTTATTTACCAACACAGTATCAGTTATTCCATCATGATTAAAGTCTGCCTGCTGAAAATGATAACCAGTTGGCATTTGAACTTGTGTATTCCCCCCTAAATTGACTGTTTCTGCTGGTGGAAATTGAAGATGAAGCAAGCGATCAATCCCTAAATTATGAGCTAAATATGGCGCTTGAATTACTCCCCGCTGTAAGGGTGAAAGATCAGCAATAAAATGACCGCCTCTATCAACTTCAATCGGAACATCACCATGAAAAACTTCTCCCCAATCGCCTAAATACTCTCTAATTCCCTCACCAAAATGTAGAATCCCTCCTGCTTGACCAATATCGTGAATAAGATTACTTGCCTCTCCTATCAATATTTTTCCGCCTAAACCAGCCACCACTGACATACCCAACATTTGACCAGTCCGTTTCCAAGTTAATCCAGCTAGTCTTCTTGCTGATCCTTCAAGAGATTTGTCTTTAGTTATTCCCAAATCAACAAAAAATTCATTAACTATTTTTTGAGCTTCATCCTGGCTTAAACCATTTTGCTGAACCAAGACATTGACTAGTTTTTCTTTAGTACTACCAATTCGCAGCTGAGCCTCAAAAACCGCTTGAGCTTGAGCTAATTTTGACAATAATTCAGGATTGGCTTGAGAAAGTTTCGCTGCTCCATCTAAGATTGCTGATCGCAAAGCAGTTAATTGCTCGTTTCTTTTGTCAAAATCATAGCTAATAAAGTTTTGCGGCACCTCAATATCACCCACTCCCAAAACTCTTTTTCCCCGCCGAGTTGACAAGTCTGTCGTTCGCATTCGCGCCTGAGCATGAGCAATTGCCAAAAGAAGTCTTTGTTGTTCCTCAGCTGATAAATTTTCTTTAGCTAATAAATCAGTAATTTCTTTTGTTAACTCAGTAGCCGATCTTTGGTCAACCAACAAAGCCTCAAACTGTTTTCGCAAAACAGCATTTTCTGCTGATCCTCGACCTTGTCCTGATTCCCGGGAAACCTGAACAAAGTCTTGCCAAACTCTTCCGGCAATTCCTTTTAATCTTCCTTTACGAGCAACAGCTGGTCCTTCTCGTAAACCAGCGGCTAAAGTCATTGCTAAAGTTCCCGTTGCCGGATTAAAACCAACAAACCTCATCGCAAAACTTCTTCCAAAACGAAAACCGCCAGCTAAACCACCAAAAATATAAGAGCCACCAAAATAACCAATATCTTTTAATAATTCAACCGCTCTTGGCAGATTGGAAAACTGAAAACCTGTTTCTTTGCGGTAATTTCTCTCCATCATTCGCCGAATCAGTTTTCTTTGCAAACCAGTTAGCTCAATATCACCCCTGGCCGCCTCATAACGTCCTTTACCCAAATAAATTTTGAAATCAAGCTCGTCCCATTTAGTTTTTTGTGGATCTTCACCTTTTCTCTCCTGATAAAGTTGCCAGTAAGCTTTTCCTGACTGGTCTTTTTGTTGAAGAAAATCAACTAAACCTAAAAGGTTTGATGATAGTTCTATTCCTTCTAAGGCTTTTTTCACCTCAGGGGATAATTTATCATAAACCTGCCCTCGAAAATATTCGTTTAATGTTTTTAAAGCCACCTCTTTTGTCATCTGTCCTTGACAAACCGCTAAGGCTAACTCTTTTATTTTTCCTTTAAAACCAGCCACTACTTGTTGATCAACACCTGACTGCTCTAATAAAAACCGTTGTTCGCCAATTTCTTCAGAGATTGGTTTTAAACCGGCGGTCTCTTCTAAAGCAAATCTTTGCGCGAAGTCGGTCTGATCTTTTAAGCCGTGAGAAGTAATATTAGTAATTATCTCAGCTGGCGCCTGAGTTTCCAACCACTCCCTTGCTAAAACCATCTCGCTTGTCTGGCTTATGCCAAAAACTTTAGCACCAATATTTCGGAAAAAAAAGCCGATTTTTCTTCCTAAAGACTGTTGCTTTTTCAATCTTTTAGCTTCTTCTAAAGCCTGGTCCATTAACTCAGGTGATAACTCAATTGGTACGCTACTATCAATACCAAGTCTTCGTCTGGCTGCTTCAGTTAAACCCATTGAAAAACGATTTGCCTGATCATCAAACCAAGAAGAAAAAATTGTGTTCTTCCAAAAGTTTCTTATAAAAGCTCTCGGATGCAAAAGTATTTTCCAACCCAAAGCTGGCTTATCACTGGCCCGATAATGCCTTGCCAAAGCGCCAACTTCTTGATTAACTCGTTGTTCGTCGCTAACAATAGCAAAGTTAAAGGTAGCTGGGAATTCCGCTTCAGGGGGTGGCGGTTGACCAGAAGGTTCTCTTCTTTTACCCGGTACCGGCGCCGGCGGTGGGTTATCTTCTGTTCCAGTTGGTTCACCTTCTTTTCTTACAGGAGCAGGAGATAATTCTCCTAATCCTGAATCGTCTAATTCTTTGCCACCTGGTCTTATAACACGTTTTAATGCTTCGTGTTGAGGTGTGTATGGATGAGTTAAGTCATCCTCTTCAACTTCCCCACTTTCTCCACCAGGTTTACCAACACTTAGCGGTTCAGAGTCTTTTTTTGAATCCCTCCCTGTTTTTTGTACAAATTTTTTATAAAAAATTTTATCCGGTACTTCTAATAATTCCGGCGCATAGGAAATTCTTCTATCCATTAAGTCTGCTCCTTTTAAAGCATAATCCAAAAGATTTTGAGGATCTTGACTTAAAAGACGGCTCATTTCTTTTTTATGTCTTTCACTTAAACCAACCATCACTCCTTGATAAGCTTCAATTAAAGAGCTAATATCTTGTTCTTGCCTAATTTTTCGGAGTATCTTTATCATTTCTACCTGAGGTTCACTACCTTGATACCTACCTTGATGATCTAAATAACGAATTGCCTCAATTGCTGTTTGGTAAAATCTTCTTCTTAAATCAACCAATTGGCGTGAGGCTTCATCACGATCTTTTTGACTTGATTTAGAATCATTAATTATTTTCTCCAACATTTGCATCTGTTGACGATATGTAAACTCTCCTGTTTCTTTTATATCTAAAAGCCTATCAGCAACTAAAGTAAAAGCATATAAATCTTTTTTAGCAACAGAAATTTTTTCTTTTTTACCTTCTGGGGTGGTAATAAAAATTTGCTCATAATTGCCCTCAACAAAAGCTGGTGAACCAATATGAGAAACCTCTGTTTTAACTGCCCGACGAAAATCAGGTAAAGAATAAGAAGCTAACCTTCTTTTATTTTCTTCCCGTAGTAAATTAACTTTTAGCGCCTCTATTCCCATTAATACTAAATCCTGACTTGGTGGTTTTAATTGAATTATTAGCTGATAAATTTCATCGTTTCCTTCAAGATAATCACCGTTATAACGTAATCTTTTTTCAACCTCGTCTATTACCCGACATTGGTAATCAAAATCAGTTTCGTCTTTTTTTCTTTGGATTTTTGTTTTTGCTTGATTAACTAATTGCTCTGCTTGTTCATATTCTAAAGAATGCTTTTTAGAAAAATCTTCTATGCTAACTCCTGTATCAGTATCTTTGTAATACGGCGGTTTATGAATTACTCCTTCTAAATCAGCTACTTCTTCTAAACTCTCTACAGAACCATTTTTTTTAGGTTCCTCTACGCTTGTCCCTCCTCCCGCTGCTGAAGGATCACTCTCTGATGAAACAATTGAGTTAATTATTTCACCAATACTTTTAGTTTTATCAACTGATTGTGCTTTAACTTTGTCGCATAGAATAATCTTGTCTCCTTTTTTCGATTTAAAAGTTTGAACTTTAGGTTTTATTACTTTTCCTCCTTTTCCATCATCAACCTTCTCAATTTGAGAATCAAAAGTCTTATCCTCCTCGCCAAAAACTTTTACCTGCTGATCACCGGTTACAATTGTTGATGCTTGACCATCTTTTCCAATCACCACCGCGGCCAAACTTAATTTCTGTAAATCTTCATCTTTTACTCTGGCTGCTTTTAAAACTTCCAAAACACGAGTAAAGGCTTGATCTAAAGGCGCTTCTGGATTATCTTTTATAAACTTTAACAATGTCACCATTGCCAAAGCTGAAGTTTCGCCACCTTTTTCTTCACCTAAAATATTTACTAAAACTCCAGCTATTTTTTTCTCTTGAATTAGTTTTTGAATTGCCTGGGGAAGATTAACAATCTCCTCAGCGGTTATTCCTTTATCACCAAAAAAACTTTTTCCTGAAGCATCTTTTAATCCGGTTAATTTTTGGGCTAAACTTTCAGCTTTTTGCTTTCTTTCATCTTCGGTTAAGTCTTTTCCATCATCTCCTTTTTTTAAAAATCCGACCGCAAGATTTTGGCCATCAAAAACCGCATCTTGCTGTCTTTTTAAACCACAAGCAGTTTCTGCTAATGAGATTGTTTCTGGTGAAGATGGGATTAATTCAGCCGCTGATTGTCCTGTCATTTAAAATAAAATAATATAATAATACAATTATTAAGACTTTTTTTAAAAAAATCAATAATAATTTTTTCCGCTAAAATCTAACCGATTTTAATCATTTTTAATTTTCATTTTGTCCTCCGATTCAGAGGATGAGTTTTAAGTTTTCATTCGAATAATTCGTATCATTTTCAATTAATCTTAAATAATAACTTAAATTCCTCTTGACTTTTATCATTTTTTTTTATTATTATTAAAAATTAATGGCAGAAACATTACCCCAACCACCATCATCTGAATCATTACCCGAATCTTTGCAAAAAACAATACAATTAGCTAGAAGAATCGCTCAAACGGATTTAGGTGAAAAAATTCCCGGTTTAAGAAAATCCGGTGAAATGAGATCACAAGAGGTAAATGATGCTTATGAGGTTTTTGAATTAGGCAAACCACCTCAAAATTTACATTTACTTGATTATCTTAATGAAAACTTACCCGTTTATTTATCTTCCCTTCCTCAAGATCAACTCAAACCTTTTTTTGATGCTGGTGTTTTAAAACAAGAAGGTGATCAAATTGTTTTTGGAGATAATATTCCTCCAGATAAAAAGGTTGAACTGATTGCTGCTTTAATTAACCATATATCACAACAAAAAACATTACCTGATACCGGGCCATTAGACGCCAATAATTTTTGTACTGGTCTTCAAGCTTTAGCGTTAGAGTGCGCTCAAGAAGCCTATAATCAATACCAGCCACCAACCCAAACCGGGGAAGTAACAATTACCGAAAGAAGAATAACCCCTATTGACCGGTTTAAAATTCGAATTTCCTATGAAGGAAGAGATAAAAAAGAAGTGCTTCTTAATGAAGTGCTTCTTAATACAGAAAAAGGAATGATTTTTAAACTGAGAAGAGATGTTAAAGCAGTAAATAATGAAGGAAAAGAGGTAGATTTTTATGATTTTATTATTCCTATTCAGGACCAAATTGACTCTGGCAATCTTGAGGAAGCGATTAAATTAGCTAATCAAACTCGTGATCAATTTACTGAAATTTTAGAAAAAAATCCTCAAGAAAAAGACCGGATTCTTTTTACTTTAAAAAGATTGATTAATATGCGCCTAACTGACTCCCACATTCCAGCTGACCAAAAAACAGCTTTTCAAGCCCTTCTTTCTGCCAATTTAGAAGACCCGCAACAATTCCAACAAGCTTTAAATCTTGTTTTTAATTTTGATGAATTACGCCAAGATTCTCAAAGCCCTGATGAAAAGACCAAAAGACAAGCTGAAGATAGATTAAGGATTAAAACTTTTGAATTAGCCGCTTTGGTTTTTGGCACTGAAGGATTACAAAGAACCGTTGAGGTTGATTTGCGAATGGCGGTTGGTTTGGAAGATATTCTCCTTCCTCCAGAAGCCAGACTACAAAGAATAAAACTTCTTGAAAAAACTCGAGAACAAAGGCGACGAATGAATGAAATAAAAAGATCAACCGAAGAACCACTAGAAAAAAGACAGCTAGAAGCTTTAAATGCCGAATCAAAATGGCAAGAGACTCTTACTCAACTTCGTCAATTAGAACAGCAACAACGAGAAGCGATTTTATATGCTTTTGGAGTAAAAGATGATGAAGGAAAACCCCTTGTTGATGAATCACAACTAACTGAGGAACAAAAACAATTAGCCAAAGAAATAGCACAAAGACGAAGGACTCTTATTGAAAGTGGCCAAGATAGAGTCCTTTCTTTAAATCGAACCATGGTCCAAGAAATGCTTCGTCTTGAAGGTATTAATTTAACCTCAGAACAAATTAATGCCTTAAATGATCTTGTTTCTGGAAAAAGTCAAAAAACAGTTGAGGAAACTTTAGCTGATTGGGGAATAAAACCAGAAGATGAAAGATACCAGTTAATAAAAACCATTATTCAAGATGGAAGAAGGGTTAACAGTTCTTTAACCGGATTAGCAAGAAAAGTTCAGGATGACTTTAGCCGGGTTGAAGATCTTAGTCTGACTGGAAGTGTTGGTGGTAAAAAACCAAAAATTGATGATGTATCGCATAATGTTTTCTTAATGGGCTTAAAAGGAGTTGAGTATATGTATCGCCATTTTCGATTTAAAAAAGAAGAGCAAACCCAAAAAGTGACCATAAAAGAAGAAAAACCACCACTAGATCTTCCAGAAACTGTTCCTACTTATCAAATTTTACAAAGTGAGGCGATATCGCCCGCTAAACCAACAGAACAACCCCAACCACCCGCAGCTGAAGAAGAACCAACAACAGCACCAGAAGAAGCAGCGCCTACAGAATCACCCCCACCCGCAGAACAACCAGCAGCAGAAGTAGAATCAGCACCACTAACAGCAGAGGAAGAAGCGGCAGAAACCGAAACTCCAGAACAAAGATTAGAACGACTCACTACCTTTGATCCAAAAGTGGTTGAATCAGATCGAAAAAAAGCTGAAAAACTTCGCCAGCAAATAGAAAGTGAACCTCAAGAAGAAGAAAAAGGCAGAAGAGTTAGTTTAAAAAAACTTAAGGAACAATTAATGGCTGCAAAACAAGAAAAAAGTGCTCTTGCTCATTTAGATATTGATGATCTTGCTTATTCTGCCTCTGATGATGAATTAGAAACAATAGCTCAAGAACGAAGAGATTTGGATCAAATAATAGAAGGACTTGAAAAAGCAATTGAGGCAAAAAAACGACTTGAAGCCGCCAAACGGGCAGAAAAAAATTTAGCTGCTTTAGAGGAAAAAGGTCGATTAAGAGAGTTGGTTAGCGCTTTAAAGCAAGATGAACAACGACAAACTGCTCAACAGGATTTAGAAACAATCAAGCCTTTAATTGAGGGAAATCCTAAAATTTTAGAAACAGCTCAAACTTTATTAGCCCAACTTCATCGTCGCGGTATTTTTAGAAGTGACATTGCCCATTTTAATAGATTAGCTGAAGATATAGCCCGACAACTTGAACAAACTAGTGGTTGGGATCACCAAGCTCATCAATTAAATATTGAATCTGTAAAAAGAACTCTTTTATATGCAGCTATTACTATGTCAACACAACCACAACCAACCGCAGAACCAGAACCACCAGAATCAAAACCACCCGCCGCCACAGAAGAACCTCAACCACCCGCACAACCAGAACCAACCGCATCTCAACAATCAGTCGAAGAACTAATTAATAAAGGAAAAGAAGAGTTAAAAAAAAGAAAGGAGGAATTAGAAGATATTATTCCTTATCCTTATCAACCAACACCAATCTCTTCTTCACCTGCAACACCAGCACCAACATCCGTAACAACACCACCTCCAGCATCACCTCAACCAACCGCACAACCCCAACCACCCGCAGCCGCAGAAGCAGAACCAACCGCAGCTGAAGAAAAACCAACAGAAGAAGAAGAAGAAGAAGAAGCGGAAACACCATTAACTCTTGAGCCTTTAAATTTAGACGATAAAGAACAACAGCAAGTTCGTCGATTTTATTATCTTAGACAACTGGTTTTATCTTTACCACATACCCAAGAATATACGGCATTAAAATCCGCCTTAACATTAGAATTAACTGAATTGACAAAACAATCTCCTAAGCTCTTCCAAACTGATGAACAAGAAAGAGTTATTATTAAAGGAAGACCTATTTATGATATTGCCAAACAACAAGTTGACCAACAACGAGAAAATATTACTCGAGCTTTTGCTTCAGTTGACATTCAATCATTATCAGATGAAGCATTTCAATCCTGTCTTTCCTCTATTTCTTTTCTTTTCCCAGAGGCTATATTAAAATTAAGTGATGATATAGAAGAAATGGTTACTACTTTTGTCCAAAGTGATAAATTTAAAGAAAAATTACAAACCGCCTCAGATGAAGAAAAGTTCGCTTTTGCCTCTGCTGTTTTAAATTTTGGCGATAAAGAGCAAAAAAGACAAATGATTTTGTTTTTAGCGGAAAAAAAATATAAAGACCTTAATCCAATTTTAACCGGTGACAATAAAGATATTGTTGAAGGATTAAAAAAATTAATAAACTCTCTATCTCCACCAACAACTCAATTACCACCTTTTCTCCAAGAACAACCGTCACCCCTACCCGCAGAAAAACCAACAACAGCAGCAGAAACAGAAGCAGCCGCAGGAACACCCGCCACCACAGAAGAACCAACAACAGTAGCAGAAGCAGCTCCCACAGAAGCAGAACAAACCCCAACCCCACAACCAACCGAAGAACCTCAACCAACCGCACCAACTACAGTAGCAACCAAAGAAATAAACATTCTAGCTCTTATGCGAAGACTAAATGAAGATCCATTACACCGTAAGGAAATTTTTTCAACATTTACCGATGAAGAAAAAACAGCGGTTGCTCAAGAATTTTTAAATCGAGCCGGTGGTAGCCTATCTCAAGTTCCTGAATGGGCAAAATCATTTTTAACAGTATCTGCACCTATAGATACAGAGACAAAATCACCACCACCCGCAAGACAATCAGCACCAGAAAAAGTCAAAGCAATATTAGCTAAACTACAAAGACCGTTTAAAAAAAGACCCAGAAAACCTAACCTTCCCCCTCCTACGCGGGTTGGTCGTCTTGATGAATAATACTTTTAACTTAAAACAAAATTTACCCATTAGATCTAAATCTAAATTTAGATTATTATGTTATGCTTGATTTACTTACCTTCTGAATCGGAGGACAAAATAACAATGTAAAATGCAAAATGAGAAAAAAGAAAAAAAATTGTCATGCTGAATTTATTTCAGCATCTCATAAAAAATAATTGAGATCTTGAAACAGTCCTGATATTCATCAGGACAAAGTTTAGGATGACATCAAACACTAATTGTTATAACGAACTTGCTTGTCCTGCGAATCGTAGGGTTTTAGCATCTCAAAAGAGATCCTGAAATGAATTCAGGATGACAAAAAAATAATTCTCTCAACCTTCACAACACTCTCAACTTTCTCAACACTCTAAACTTTATTCTAGAGATTCTAAAACAATCCCGACATTCGTCAGGACAAGGTTCGAGATGAAATATAACTGCGTAGGTCCTGTTAAAAAACAACTCGCAAAATTCATAAAAAGTTATTAAAATATTTTTATGAGTGAACAAGAAGGTGTTTCAGTTATTTCTTTGGAAGGGCCAACCGCTGATCAAACCTCTCCCTTTCAGCCATTAGCTGATGCAGCTAGAACTCTTGTTAGATTTTCTACTCTTGAACAACAAACCCAAACCGAACAACCAACAAACTTAAGAAAAGGTCACGAACTAGAAGATCTTTTCAGTATTTTGTTTGGTGTTGACCTTTCGCAAAATCCAGAGTTAAGACGCCAAGTTATGAAAATATTTTCCCATTTAGTCGCAGAAAAAAGGCCCGATATTCTTCTTTTGGCAGCAGAATCAGAAAAAAAAACCATAAAAAAACCAATAATTAAACCAGAAGGAGATAACTTAACCGATGATGAATTAAAAAAACATTTTAAGTCAATTTTCAGCTCTAAACCAATCCAAATAAAACCAAAAATTTGTCCAGATGAATATGCTATTTTCAAAAACACCCCCATCTCGGTGGGAATAATTGAAGAAAATGGAAGATTTTTTTGTGATGGTACATCAAGAGTTTTAATTTTGGAAAATAAAGGTGAAATTTATTTGGATGAACAATCAATTGCCAATATCCAAATAAATCATTATTTGATTAATGCTGCCAAAAACGTAATTGCTTCTGTATCGGAGAATAATGGAAATATTACTGCCAATCAATCAGCTGTAGTTTCCGTTCAAAAAAATAATAATAAGGTCTATTTTAATGAACAATCAACTGGTTATATTAGTGAAAATCAGGGGCAAATAACTCTATTTGGTAAAGATTCTCTTGTTTTTATTAGCCAATCACCTTCGCGAAAAATCATTCATCGCAATGGGTCTTCACCGTCGCAGATTTTTATGATTGGAGACGTTCCTGACGATATCACTTTCCACGATGACTATGTGATGAGTATAAAAAAGGTAACCGTGAATTTGCCATTCTACTTGTTACTGATAATTTAGTTGGAGATGGTAAACAAAATCCTGCGATTGTTGTTTTTGAAAAAACAAAAGACGGCTGGATTATGGTTGACGGAAGAAGACAAGATGAAATCAATCATCATCAGGATGAAAAAAACCTTATCCAAAGATTAAATCATAAAACCGGTTTGCAATTTACCACCGATGACTTTAAAGAAATCTATAACCTCCCAAAATCAAGGGAAGAAAAAATCAAAAAAAAGGCCGAGGAAGAAAAATGGAACCTTTTTTCTTATTATCAAGAAATTATTAATCTTCATTCATTAAAAAGAGCCACTCTTGCTTATCAATTTCCTGAAATGCTTGAGTGGATTTTTCCTGTTGAGCATCCCAACGAAAATATACCCGAAAAAGAAGCGCTAATCGCTCTTGCTATCCAGGAAAGGTGGAATCTTGAAAAATATTTTAAGCAATATTGCCAAGCTTTAATAAAAGCTGGAAAAAAACCACCACAATTACCAAATGAAAATGATGTTGATTTGTATAGAAAAATTTATAAATCAATGTTATCTAGAAAAGAAAGGCAAAGACTAAAAAAAGCGGGTGGGGTATTTGGGATTTCTGATCTTCCATCACTTGTTTACGAAACTTATTCTCAGGTTGTAAACGAACAACAACAATCTCAGCCCACAGTTAATTCACTCATTAACTCCCAAAACCCTTTTGATAGAACTATTCTTCGTCTTGATGATTATTCTATAGTTACGTACCTGAATGAATTAAATAAATACTTAGTTGTAATTCAGGAAATTCAAAAAGATCCGTCACATAGCGCCAATATCCCTACCGCAGAAGCAATTATTAGAGAAAGAATTAATCAAGTAGCTCACCAGTCGATATCTTTAATTCTTGCTCTAGATAAATTTGGGGCTTATAGACTATCAAAAAAGCAAAGAGAAATTTTAACAAGTGTTCCCGATAACGCTGATCTTTCGCTTATCTTTGGTTATGACCCCCGTTTAGATCCTATCTTATCAAAAGAAGAAAAAGAAAAAAAACAAAGAATAATTAAAGAAAGAAAAAAATGGTTTGATGTAATCCAGTCAGTGCTTGATGATTTAAAACAAAGCAAAAAAGCTTTACCTTTTGTCATTCATTTACCTAATGAAGAGAAAAAAATTGGTGCCGAACTACCGGAATTAAGAAGCTTATGGGAAGAAGCCGCTCGCAAATTTAATAGACGTCAAGCTCTTACTCGCCTTCTTGAAATTGCTGCTGGAGCCGTAGCAGCTTATGGAGCTTCAAACTTGCCATTAGTTAAATTTGCCGCCCAAGAATCAAAAATTATCTATCAAGAATATCGACGGGCAATTAATCAATTATTGTCCGAACCGCCTCCTTCCGGAATACCAGGAAAGATAAGAAGATTAATGGAAATAGCTAAAACCACTATTAATGCTCCCTTATCTTTTTGGAAAGAAATCGGTCAGGATGTGGGTATTAATTTTTTAAGCCAATATCGAGAAGAAATAAATAAAACTCATTTTCCTGATTTAGCGATCAGTGAAGCTTCAGGAACTCAACTTACTGAACAAGATTTTATTAAACCGATAGACAAACCTCCACAAACTGCTGGCGAATTAACTGCTCTTTTAGAAACTGAGTTAGGTAAAAGAAAGTTTATTAATGCCTTAGTTTATAACTTCTATAAAATAGGCAGTTTTAGATTTCCAGATGAAGATAGATTTAGTTATATTCCTGAAGATGAGCTTAATGAAAAACTAGCTCTACTAATTGACAAAATGCTACCACTTTTAAAAAGAGAAAGCCCTGATAAAAGACTTGACTCCCTTAATCCCACCTCAAAAAAACAAGGCGCTCTTTTTGACTGGCAAGAATTAGTAATTGAGGTTCTCAAAAACTACTCTCCAAATTTACCCGAAATTAATCTGCTTGAGCCCTATTTTAATGAACAGGGTTATTATATAGATGCTCCATTAGAATATTGCCGTAAAAGATTAGGATATCGTGGTGTTGAGCAAATAATGATAAATTTACTAATCAACAAGGAAATAAGAATTAATCCGAGTGTTGTTGTCCGAAACCAGCAAGAGCTTTCAGATTTTTTACAAAATAATCCTTTAGATTTTAATTATTCTGCTTTTCAACAATGGTTAAATAATTATAATCAACTTTTTCCTGATGAAGAGACAAAGTGGCAGTTTGTCTCTTGGGCGCTTAGTCTTCAACAAACTGGCGAAATTGATTTGGATTTAGTTTCAAAGTTTGTTGATTTATCAAGATTCCTTAAAAAAAATCCATTTTTAACCTCTCAAAACTCAACTGGTCAACAAACATTAATTCCCTTTTCCGCTATTGCTCTAGGAACAATTTATGAAGGTGCAAGAGAAAAGATTACTCGCCGGCAGTTTTTAAAAGCTGCTGCTGTTGGCACTGGCGCTTTAGCCACATACTTAAGTTTAGAAAAACTTAATCAGGTCGTTGAATCTCCTTATCAAGCCACTACTGAAATATTGCAGGGACTAAATAGTAATCTAAAAGAGGAAGCAAAAAGAAGATTGACACCAATTCTTAATCTTCATTTTAATGGTTTTCCTTCTGCCTTAATTGTCAAAACCAGCAATGGTCAAGAAATAGGCCGTTATTTTCAACAAAATCGAGAAATTCTTCCCTTTGATCAGATACCGCAAAGGTTTAAAAATTTTTTAACGGCTGTTGAGGATAAAAATTTTTTTGATCATGATGGTGTTGACCCATTGGGTATTGTTAGAGCTTTAACATCGATTGGAGGAAAAGGTGGCGGCTCAACTCTAACCCAGCAACTTATTCGTTTATTTTGTTTTAGTCAAAATGAGCTTCTTCAAGAACAAACTAACTCTGAATTGGCTTATCAAAGGAAAGCAGTGGAAATTATTGCCGCCCTTATTTTCGAAAAAAAATGGGAAGAATATTTTATTAATCAGGGTTTTAATGAAAGTGACGCTAAAAAATTAACAAAAAATAAAATTTTGGAACTTTATCTTAACAATGTTCCTTTAGGTCCTAATATCTACGGTGTAAAAGCAGCTAGTAAATTTTACTTTAACAAAGAACCCAGTCAATTAACCGAAATCGAGGCCGCCTTTTTAATTGGTTTAATTCAAAATCCGGTTGGTTATAACCCACTTTCTACTTCTCGATATGATTCAGCTGGTCAACTAATTATTACTGCCAATCCTGATGAGCAAGGGAGAATTCTTCTTAACGATGCTCATCCAGCGATGAGAAGACTAAGACGAGATATTATTCCTGTTTTGCGCGAACAAAATGAAATTTCTGATGAGGTTGTCAGAAGCGTTAATGAACAAACTATTATTATTACTCCCCCTCAATCATCAGAACATCAAGATTATGTTAATATGGCTGTTAACCAGATTTTAAATCAACTTTCTCCTTCGCAAATTTACAGTGGTCTTGAAATCATTGTTCCTATTGATATTGCTTTGCAAACAACTTTGCAATCAGAAATATTAAACAAAGTTCAACAAGAAGCCAATAACGGCGTAACAGAAGGAGCGGTTGTAATTTTAGATGGAGAAACAGGAGGAATTTTAGCCGCTACCGGTGCAAAAGTATCAGAAAGCGGTGAGGTTGTGACTGATAATAGTGTTTGTTGGACCGCTAATTTTCCTGGCTCAACTGTAAAACCGTTCACTTATGCTAGAGCGCTTGCTGAAGATAAAATTAACCAAAACTCTTTACTTACTGGCTCAACTTATCGAGGTATTAACAATGCCGGTGAAAGAAACTATTCGCCTCAACCATGGCCAATTGCTTTAGCCTCCTCATTAAACACCGCTGCCCAACAAACTGCTGATAGAATCGGAGCGACTCTTTTAAGTAAAACATGGCAAGATTTAGGATTAAGCCCCCCTTCAATAGCTGATATCTCAACTAATCTTACTTTAGGCACTCAGCCAGTTACACCAGTGGCTCTTGCTGGCGCTTATACTCCTTTTGCCAACCAAGGCCGTCTTAACCCTCCAACTTCAATTACTGAAGTTAGACAAAACGGAAGAACAGTTTTTACTAACAGCCAACCACCAACTCAAGTATTCTCACCAAAAGTCGCCGATCTTATTTTAAATGCCCTAATGAATCCTGAAAATAAAATTTTACCTCGGCCAGAAACGTGGCAAGTATTAAGAGATGGTAATGGTTGGTATTTTGCTAAAAGCGGTACCGAAAGTAATGCAAGTGGGGTACAAAGAGCGGTCTGGATGACTGGTGGCATGATTCATCCTCAAACCGGAAAAAAATATATTGTTGTTGCTTATCTTGGAACCCATAATCCAGCCGGAATGAGTAGTACTGTCTGGGGAGTTTCTACTGCTGGTCCTTTCTGGCGGCAAGTAATAGAATTATTAAAACAACAAGGTGGGCAAGAAACAAATTGAAACTCCCACGACCTAACGGTCGGGGAATCTTTATAAACGCTTTATTGGAGTTGAAATCCGCCGAAGCGGAAAATAGCCTCCCACAATATAACTATTAGAGAATTTCGCGAAGGCGGATTAAAAACCTACATCATCCCTCTTTGTTGCCCTCCGGATTCTTTTTTTGATGAGACATAAACTAAAACTGCTAATAGACCAAAAATACCAAGAACAATTGGTAAGCCTTTTTTTGCTGTTTTTTCTATTTTCATTTTTCTTAAAATTCTTTTTTCCTCATCTCCCAGATTTGCCAAATTGCTAACTAATTGTTGATATTCAGACAATAATGAGTTGGTAGTTTGCTCATCTATAAATCCCGCTTCTTTTATTTTTGAAATAAATTGGTTAAATTTTTCTTGATTAAATTCTACTCTTAAATCAGTTCTTGTTCCTTTCCCTTTTTTAACTTCTTCTTTTATTTCAATGCACCCATTAACCACCTCTCTAAATGTTTCAGTTATCACCCCAATTGGATTTTCTTCTAACTGTTTTTCAATTTGTTGTTTTTCTTCATCGGTTAAAGTCTTACCTTCATTAACTATGTTGACAACCTCTCGTGCAATTGGTTGAATTTGAGCTTTTACCTGATCGGGAATAGGCTCTCCATTTTCACCTTTAAGTTTTCCCCTTTCTTCTTGAAGTTTTTTTTGTTTTTGCTCTGCTTCTTCTTTCATCCTTTCTAATTGATCTTTTTTCGATTTGATAAGAGCCTTCTGTTCTTTAGACAAATCATTCGATGAAAGTAGATTATCGTAACGTTTAATTTGTTCATCAAAATTAACTACTCTTTGTCCAATAATACTAATCTCAATATCATATCCTAAAGCGCAAGTGAAAGGATCCTGACTTTGTTTAAATTCAGTTATCACTTCATCAAAACCTTTTCTTTTTTCTTTCCCTCCTGCTCTTTCTCCAATTATTTTTGTTAAAATTTTTAAAGCTTTTTCTGCCTCTTGCGGAAGAATTTTTCTCGCCTCAACTTGCCTGTTTAAATCTTCTTCTATTGTTTCTAAAACCAATGATGCTGCTTCTCGTCCTAAAGAACTGCGTAATATCTCAATAACAAAAGCTCTTCCTCCTGCCAACTCTTGTAAAGCATCTCGGGCTTTATCTGGTTTATAAATTCCTGCATTTGCTAAACTTGCTTCTTGAGGTCCGGCTAAAGGAATGGCTGCTGCGTTCTGTGTTCTATTATCTGGAGAAACTCCTCCTCCTTCTGGACCACCAACAACCGCGCCTACTCCTGATGTTAACTCTGTATTTCCACTACCATCTGCCATATTTTTTTAAGAAAATTGATTAATTAAAAATTAGAAATTAAAATTGAAAATTTTCAAATCGCCTTATATGCCAAAACTTTTTTTACTACTTCTTGCGCTTCTTCAAATCTTTTTTCCTGCACTAACTGAGTCACCATATCCAAAGCTTTTTTTTCATATTTTTGCTCATATTCTTTCATCACCCGATAAACCACCGGTGCCAGTTCTGGATGCCGATCGTCCAACTTGACTGCGTTTTGATAAAGTTGCTCAACAGTCATTCCCGGTTTGATTAAATCTAAAGTTAATCGGGCAATCTCCTGAATCTGTGCTTTAGGTGTTTTTCCAGCTTCAGCCAATGCTTTAATGATCTTTAACACCTCAACTTCAATAAATTTGCGAAAATCTTCAGCTTTGGTAAAGTCATAACTTTGTTGCGGACTAGAGGAATTATTATTTTGAGTTACTGGTGGTTGATTGGTTAAAGAAACTTGATTTTGTTGATTATTAGTCGGTGAAATATCAACTATCGGCGCTTTATTTGGATCCGATGAAGCCTGAACTTTTTGCCCAGCGGGTGAAACATAGGTCATTTGCATAGTAATAACTTAAAATTAACACAATCTTATTATTATTTCAATGTTTTTAAACCTCAAGTGATTGTTGAGTTGTAGTCGGTGAACCGGTCTTTTGGCTAGGTAAGTATTTGATTACAAATCTGTCTGTTTTTTCATCATAAATTAATTCAGGATAATATTCTGGTCTGTCATCCATTTTATAGGAATAATCTATATTAATAATCATTCCATTACAAAACACTCCTCCTCCCTCTTGAATATGACCAAAAACCACTTTCTTTACCTCTCCACCCTTTTTTCTTGCCTGCTCATTTAAACCGTCAATCATTTTTTGTGCCTTTGCTTGATCGTCTCTTATTTCTTCCCATTGGCGGTCACGTACCCAAAAAGGGCCATAAATTGAGCTTTGGGGGAAATGTGCTTTATTCCATGCTGCTAATTTTTTTGTTATATCATCCCATTGGCTTTTTTGCACCAATCCTCCTCTGTCTCTTATTTTAGCAATTTCTCTTAACATCTTTTCAAATTCATCAAACGCCTCCATTCCGCCTTTTCTACTTTGAGTAAAATCAAAAAGACTACCATCATCTTTTGTTACCGGTATAGTATGGGCTAAATAAACATCATTAACTACGGCATAACATTTACCATAACGAAGAAGAAAATCATACCATTCTCTTAAAAGCGAATTTTGCGAGTTCATAATAGCTTTTCTAAACTCATCATAATTATCACCGCTCACCTCTCCTTGCCATTGAATTTCACAAGCCTCTAAAATTTGATCACCACCATCGTTTAACCAATCTTGGGCCCTTTCAGGACCAAGAAGCATTGCCGCCAAAAACTTAACATCATGATTGCCTAAAATATATAAACCTTCTCCTTTTTTGACACACTCCATCCACGCATTAATGCTTTCTCTAAAGTTATTGGGATCAAAACCGTATTGTCGATTTTGTAATCTAAAAAAATATTTAGGATCCATAAAATCACCTGTGCCCACATTAAAATAACCTGGTATTGGTTTTGCTCCTTTTCCATGAAGGTCGCCAAACAACCTTACTTTTGGTCTGTAAAAAATATGTTCTTTATCTATCACTCTTTGATTAAGCAACTCAATTCTATTATCTAAATTGTCCTCTTCTCTATCATCACTACTGGCTTGATTATCAGCGCCTGTTGTTGGTTGGTTTTCTTTATCTTTGGCATCTTTTTTCACTCCCACATACTCCAAAATCTTTTTTTCATCAGTGTTTAGATTGTTAGCTCTTATTATTGGTTTTCCATCTTTGTCTTTTTCTTGAGTTTCAAAATTAGCTTTTCTAACAACCTCATCAGGACTTTGTTTAAATTGAATCTCTGCCGCTAGTAAATGAGTGGTTAACTGCGAACCATCAATCCCAAAAATCCCGGAAAACCACTGAAAAACATCAATGTTTGATCTTATTAAATCAAAATCATTATTAAACGCTTTTAAAACATCATCAATAAACTGATAAAGATCAGAATTTTTAGTCTCTCCTTTAAAATATCGCTCGTATATTTTTTTTCTAATATCATCTTTACCTGCTTTTGAAATATCATCGATTCCTAAATGGGTTAAAAAAAGATTTAAAGTTTCTCTCCACCTTTGAGCTTTTTGAGAATCAAAGTTTTTTTGATTGGTAAAATCCTGGCCCAAGACTTTTAATACCCGCTGACTCCAATTGTCAACCGCCTCATCTAATTTATCAGCGGCAACACCAACTACCTTTTGTCTTTCTCTGGTTGAAGCATCACTAAAAACCTGATAATCGTCTCTTCTCTGCTCAAAGTCTTTAATATCCTCTTTTTTAACTTCAGTTAAACCAGTATATTCCGGATCTAAAGCCTCTTTGCCTAAAAGGAGTCTAATATGAAGACCGTCATAATAAGAAGAAAAAATGTCTACTCTCTCTGATGATTTTAATTTTTCCCCTGAGGGGAGATTATCTAATTCATTCATTTTTTTATTATAATAAAAAATACCTTCAAGTTTAACAAAAAGAAATCGTAAAATGAAGTTTAAAATTAAACATATTTTACAAACGTAAGCTTATGGAAATTCAAATAAATTTATTTTCATTTCAATAAGTTTTAAGTTAAAATATTTTTATGTCTGAATTAATTAATGCTACTCCATTTCTTCCCTTATTTTTATTTTTTATTCAAGTATTGGTAATTTTTTTTATCGGTCGAAAAACTACATCTTTGTTTTTTTCCAATTTTGAAATTTAATAAATTTATTTTTTGGATTTATTGATATATTGCTTTATAGTTTAAGATCTTCTTTACCATTGCTTGCGCTTGATCATAATTACCTGCCCTTACCATTTTAGTTACTTCATTAAGGGCTTTTTTTTCATATTTTTCTTCGTACTCTTTCATCACTTTAAAAACAACCGGAGACAGCTCTGGATATGTATCATCAAGTTTGGCGGCATTTCGGTAAAGCTCTTCAAGACTCATCCATGGTTTAATAAGGTTAAGGGTAAGTTGAGCCATTGCCTGGATTTTTTCTTTTTGTGTTATCCCCTCTTTAAGCAATTGTTTTATAATTTTAAGGACCTCTACCTCAATAAATTGACAAAATTTCTTTGATGTAGAAAGATTAAGAGAAGATTTATCATTCGAAGAAGTTTGAGATGTTTGGGTTGTCAAGTTGGGAAGGGGATTGTTTCCCGAAACCTTCTGGGAATTAACTGGATTATTAATTATTTTTTGATCATTTGAATTTGTATTAGAGTCGCTCATAAAATAAAATTAACACAAAGTTGTTTTTTTTACAATAATTGTTTTCAAAAGCTAAATAAATTATCTGATAATTTTCTTAATTACTTTAGGGACCCCAATATTCAAAATCACGTCTGCCATCTTTTATTATTCCACAACATCCCCCAAAAAAAGCTCTCGATAATATATCATTAGGTAGTATCGCAAACCGAGGAAAAAAACTGGTAGCTCCTGTTTCAGGATCAGGCTGTCTTTGATAATTTGCTGGATCCAACAATATTCCAGAACTTGGTTTAGCTAATTTTTCGGGACCGGGATTTATAATTATAAAATTATGCATTTCATCCGGATCATTTACCATCTCGCCTCCATCATAAACATTAAGAACTCCAAAAGAAATCATATAAGATTCGACACCCATCAAGGTTAAAAATTGGTGAACTAAAGCGCTTATTTCGGTACAAGTAGCCGATGCCGGCCCAAATCGAACAGAACTTTTAAAACTGCTTAAATCAACTTCAACTGTTCTTTCTTGATATCGTTCTTTATTTTTGGAAGCAGTTTCGTCGTCGATTAAACCAAAGGTTGATAGAACGATTCCTAGTTCTGCTTTTAATAAAGCCGCCAGTCTAGTTGAATTAATTCCCTCTATCGGTAGACCTAATTTATTTAATCTTTTTTTATACATTTCGCAAAAAGTTACAAATTCTTCTTTAAAATTTGAAAAATCAAGCCTTAAAAATAACCTTCCGAAAATGTTTTTAAAGATTAATATACCCTCCGGTAGTAAACCTAAAATTATGCCAAAATTTATATGATTAGAATTTATATCATTAGGAGGTAGCCTTTCTCCAAAAATTTTATATGTGGGCGAAGCCATTGCCCTGTCAAAATGAATACGGCACAAAGCCTTACGAATCTCGTCATCTTCTTCGCCTAAGGCTTCGTCCATAAAGAGTTGGTAGAGTTTTCGTTTTTCTTCTAATGTCCCGTTTATATATATCTCCTCAACTGGTCTGCCTAAAATTGTTTGGAGCCTTTGATCAATTTGGCCAATCTTGACCTGAATACTTATTTCTCTTATTACCTCTTTTAAATCTTTGTCTTTATTATCAAAAAGTTGTTGCTCCCCTTGATCATTATCGGGAATTGCTTATCTGGTTGATGGTCGATCCCTTTTTGCCAATCTAATTTTGGTATTTCTTTTTGTATATTATCGTTCATATTAATATTTTAATGGATACACAATTTTTAATTCTATATCATTGAACCGTCGCTTGCTGTCTGATGTGGAATTGATTTATGAGCATAAAGATAACTGGCCGATTGAATTTTATTCTTTTATTTCTTATATTGATTATATGACCTGCCCCAATTGTCAGGAACAAATGGGTTATGTTAATCTCGACAACCAGCATGTCCTCCATTGCGGAAACTGTGGCGGTAGTTTTTTTGAGGAAAATTCCATCAACCGGATTAGCCTTCTATCGGCTCAGAAATTGGGGGCGGAGAAAAAAACCGATGAAGTTTTTGGGACAACCAAATTTTGTCCAAAAGATCAAAACCAATTGATTCCGGTGCAGAATGAGGAGAGCGTCCCCCAGCATATCCTTTTGCTTCGTTGTCCTGCCTGCCATGGAGTTTTTTGTTATCCGGATGATCTGGTGAAATTTAAGGAAGCACAAAATGCCAAAATCAATTTTTTAAAAACCTGGAAAAAACCGCTTCCGGCTTTGCGGGCGGTTTTGGTGCTGACGATTTTTCTTTTTCTTTCTTTTGCCACTTTAAATAAATTCAATGCTTTTATCAACCGTTTTTCCTACCCTTCTTCGGCCTCTGGTCTGATAAAAAATTTTTATCTTTCAAAAAGCGGTCATTATTTACTGATCAGTTTTAAAACCGATGGCTACTTCCGCTCGGAAATTTTTTTCGAAGACCGAAGCAAAAACACTTTTATTCGAAAAGTAGTTTCCGAGCAACCGAAAAACCTCCATCTTTTAACAACCGCCGATATTGATTTAAGAGATGAAATTTATTATATGATTGTTCTCACCGACCGGGAAGGAAAAAGCATCGATACTGAATTTAGAAAACTCAAGCTTGAATGATCTAAAACTTCTTCAGCTTTTTCAAAACCCCGTTCAATCTCTCGTCCTGATCTCTTAATTCTCTGGCGGCTTCAAAGGGATCAATTATATTTACCGAAAGCCCCGTCCCCAACTCAAAGCCTGCCCGGTGGATAAAGCGGGGAATGATCCTGATATACCAATTTTCTTTAGGATAAATATAGTAATTATAGGCAAAGGGAATGTTGGTCAAACGGTGGCCGTAATAAATTTTTTCTAGCTTTTTTAGATATTTTTGTAGAATACCGGCCAAATCACTAATCTGTTCATCAGTGATATCGCCAAAAAACAGACCTTCCATTTTGGGGGAAATCCAAAGTTCATAAGGCCACTGGGAAAACTCCGGACAATAAATTATGAAAAATTTATTTTCGTCAACGATATTGTTAAGTGGTTCGCGCGATAAAGTGTCTAAATTTATTTGCGAGGGAATTACCACCAGCTGGGAATGGGGATGGGTTAAAGAAGCCCCGGAATGAAGCCCGGAATTATTAAAAATAATCACCTGGCCTTTTTTTCGGTAAAAATTATAGCGGTCGCGGTAGGCTTTCAAAATCAGTTTGATTTGTTTAACCGGCAGCTGATTGAGATCCTTGGTATGATCCGGAGAATGAACGATGACTTCATGAATATCAGTAATCGGATATTTGTTGGGAAAAACCCTGACCAGCCAACCCGGAGAATTGGGCTCACCGTTACCAAAACGTATCGCCTCGGGAGGAGTTAATTTTTCATTCCCCGGGCAAAAAGGGCAACTTTTGTTTTTTTTGCCTAATTTGTCTTCCGGTCTTGACAGCCTTTGGGAAGAAATAATCACCCACCGCCTTGAAGAAATATCAGGAACATATTTAGCCATATTTTTTAGTATAAAGTATCCAGTATTAAGTATCAAGAATGTTAAAATTCATTTATGAAACTAATTGTTGGACTGGGGAATCCTAAAGAAAAATATCAAAACAATCGGCGTAATGTAGGACTTATGATTGTTGATTACTTGGTTAATGAGTTGACAGGTTCACGAGCTAACGAGTTCAAGAAAGAAAAAATGTCACATATTACATGTTATATTTTAAATGATATAGTTATCGCCAAACCCCAAACTTTTATGAATCACTCGGGAATCGCAGTCAAATCTTGCATTACAAGCTACAAGTTACAAGAGATCTAATTGTGGCTCACAACGACCTCGACATTCCTCTTAGCCAGTTTAGAATTCAAAAAGGAGCCGGACCAAAACTTCACAATGGTACAAATTCCATCGAAAAAGCTTTAGGCCAAAAAGGCTTTTTGGCGAGTGAGAATTGGGGTTGACAACAGAAACCCAAATCGACGCATTGATGGGGAAACTTATGTTTTACAGAATTTTCTTCCTGAAGAAAAGAAAATTATTTATTAAACTGTTTTTCCAAAGATTGTCAACCGCTTAAAAACAGATTTCTTATTCTCCTAATTAGAAACTTTTGTCTCACTACAATTAATTAATTAATTGTAGTGAATTATAATTTTGGCAATTTTAGGGTCTGATTTTTTAGTTTGCCTGTCTGAATAATGTTCGTTTTTTAAGAGAGAATATTTGAAATTTAGTTTACACATCCTTTAATAACTTTCCAACCTTGATTTTCAGAGTTTTGGATATTTTTTTGAGAAATTTCATAGAAGGATTGGCTTTACCCCGCTCTACTTCCGCCAAGTAGCTTCGATCGACATCCGAAAGCAAAGCTAATTTTTCTTGGGTAAGTTTAGCTTTTTTTCGATTGTGAATTATCGTCTCGCCAATCTTTTTATAATAGAAGTTGCCCCGCATAACAAGGCTATCATATTAGATTGTTTTTGCAAAAGCAGTTGGATATATCCAACAAAAAATTAATATCAGATTGCCAGATCAATAAATTTTTTATTATATACCACATTTTAAAACCTAATCGTTTCCCTTGCTTAAACTAAAAAAAATTAATTTTTTTAAGTTGCTTATGACTTGAAAACAACGAAGATGTTATAATATGCTATCATACAAAAGTTATGGAAAATAAAAAATTAAAAATTTTATTTTTGCAAACTTTCCCTTTATACGGCTCCGGCTCTGGAACTTATGCCCGCTACCTAGCCAGAGAAATTAATAAATATCATCATGTCGCTATCGTCTGTCCGGACAATCGACCAATTGACGGCGTTAAAATCTATCCGATCAAAATGCCCTTCAATGTCGCTTTTACCGGCCACCCGGAATGGAAAAACTGCCGGCTCTATAAAGATATTAGCAACCGTGAAATTTTGACCATTTATAAAAGCTTCTTAAATCATGCGGTTGACGCGGTAGAAGATTTTCAACCAAACATCATCCACGTTCATCACGCTTTTCCTTTTTCCTGGGCGGCCAGATTCATCAAGTCTACTTATCAGGTCCCTTATGTAATCACAATCCACGGATCAGAACTGCCCACTGCCCAAAAGGATAAAAGGTATATCGCTTTGACCATCGATGCTTTAAGAAAAGCCCGAAGAATTATCCCTAATTCATATTACACTAAAGACTGGATGCTTAAAATTTTTGGCGACGAATACCGCAAACAGATCCGCATGATTCCGGGAGGAGTTGATATTAACAGATTTTATAAAGTTGATACCAAAGATATCGACCGTCAATTTAATCTGGACGGGAAAAAAGTCGTTGTTTTTGCTGGAAAATTAACTCCTTATAAAGGAGTAAAATATCTCGTCCGGGCAGCAAAAAAAATTAATGGCGAAATTCTTATTCTTGGCGATGGACCGGAAAGAAAAAATCTTGAACAAATTATCAAGGAAGAAAAAATAAAAAATGTCCGGCTGTTGGGACATTTGGGCAACAAAACCGACTTTTTAGTCAAGTTTTATAGCCGGGCTCAAGTCTTTGTTGCGCCGTCAATCTGGGATGAGCCTCTGGGCTTGGTTATTCTTGAAGCAATGGCCTGCGAAACACCGGTCGTCGTCACCCGAAAAGGCGGTATTCCTCTGGCAGTCAAAGACGGTAAAAACGGTCTTTTTATCCGACCAAGAAATTCAAATGATATTGCCGAAAAAGTAAATTATCTTTTAAACAATGAGGAAATCCGGCTAAAGATGGCGAAAAAAGCCAGAGAAATTGCCGAACAGAGATTTTCCTGGAACTTAATCGCTGATAAATTTATCAACATATATCATAAATTCGGATATTTTAAAAATAACGGCGTTAATTCTTTAAAATAATTATTACAGAAAAAGTTTGCAAACTTTAATAAAACCGCGTAAAATAATTTTATGAGAATAGGATTTTTACTGCCTTCAATTTATGCCTCAAATCGATATTCTGAAGGAAGAATCTTTGCTCCAAAGGATATTGCTGTCACCTTAGTTAACAGGCTTGTTGAGAAGGGACATCAAGTCTTGTTTTATACTTCATCCGACGTTGTCTCAAACGCAACCGTCATTGGCGGTGATGAAAGATTAACAAATACCGATCCTTTTTATTTTCAATTCAGATATCGTGATCTGGCTGAACAAAAATACGCAACTTTCGAAATAATAAAGCGGGACTTTGAGTATGATTTAACTATAAAAGCTTATCAAGATGCCCTATCGGGAAAACTTGATATTATTCAATCTTTTCACGATTTCGGAGCTCATTATTTTAACGAACTGACTAAATTTCCAACCGTTTATGTCCTTCATGATCCTCTGCCCCAAGATGAAAACACGATCGAATACTTACGCCTTTCTAAGTTTACCCATCATGATTATATTTCAATAAGTGACAGTCAACGAAAAGGGGTTGTCAAGCTAAACTTCATAAAAACAATTCATCATGGATTAAAAATAGATGAGTTTGCGTATAGTGAAAACGCAGACAATTATCTTATTCATTTCGGAAGAATCCTCGAAGATAAAGGTTCTGATCTGGCTGTTAAAGTCGCCCTGGAAACAGGTAATACTCTCCGCATCGCCACGAGCAATATAAGAGCCAATCGCTCGGCAAAGTTTTATGATCAGACGATCGCTCCGTTTATTGACGGAAAAAAAATAATTCTGGAAGGTTATTATACTGGCGAGGCCAAATCAAATTACATCAAGAAGGCTAAGGCGTTTTTATTTCCACTTAAATGGGAAGAACCATTTGGGTTAGTGATGATTGAGTCAATGGCTTGTGGGACGCCGGTGGTGGCTTTTGCCCGCGGCTCTGTCCCTGAAGTTATCAAAGACGGTGAAACTGGCTTTATTGTCAATTTTTCCGAAACTGATATCCGTGGCGACTGGATTGTCAAAAAAACCGGATTTGAAGGCCTCTGCGAAGCAGTTGAGCGAATTTATTCGATGCCTGAAGAACAATACCGGCAGATGCGCCGGGCCTGTCGCGCCCATGTTGAAAAAAACTTCACTGTTGAACGGATGGCCGATGAATATGAAAAAGTCTACCAGCAGATCATTAATCTAAAAAAATAGATAAAATTTCCCGGCACAAAAATGGTAAAATCAATCTATGAAGGTTCTTTTTGTTGTCTGGGAAGTGGCCCCTTTTTTTAAGGTTGGTGGCTTAGGCGACGTGGCCAGATCGCTTCCGATCGCCCTTTATAATTTAAAAGTCGATATCAGGCTGATTGTCCCCTATTATAAAGCGGTTAATCTTTTTGGCCAACCGGCAAAAAAAATTGCCGATTTTCAGGTCGAATATGATAAACAAAAAGAAAATACCAGCGTCCATCAAATTTCATTTATAAAAAACGACATCCCGGTTTATTTGGTTAAAAATGAAAAATATCTTGACGTCCCTTTTAAGGAAACTTTTGCTTTCTTTAATTTAGCGGTTGTGGAAATTCTTAAAAAAAATCTTTTTGACTGGCGGCCGCAAATTATTCACGGCAACGATCACCATTCTGGATTGATCCCGCTTCTTATTAGGCATCAAAATTTGCCCTTTAAAACTCTAATCACCATTCATAATTTGGAGAATCAGGGAAAAGTCCCTCTGGAAATCGGCAAAAAAATGGGAATTGACCATCATCGATGCCAGATTATTAAATGGGAAAGTCGGGATAAAGACATTAATTTTTTATTTGAAGCCGTCGTCCATGCGGATCTTATTAATACCGTTTCCCCTACCTATGCCAAAGAAATTATCAGGGAAGAATACGGCGCCGGCCTTGATAAAATTTTGAAAGATAAAAAAGAAAGTCTTTGTGGGATCCTCAACGGGATTGACTATGATTTTAGAAATTCGCTTAAAAACAATCATCTTTTATATCATTATGATGCAAGTCTTCAAACAAAAAACCTTGGTAATAAAAAAATTTATTCTCTTCCGCAAGGAAAAAAATTAAATAAACTTTATCTGCAAAAGAAACTCGGTTTAAAAGTTAATCATAGTATTCCTTTGATAGGATTTATCGGCCGATTTTCTCCAAAACAAAAAGGGCTGGATTTGCTTTTTGAATTGATAAAAAAATTGGCCGGAAATTACCAGTTTGTTATTTTGGGAAAAGGCAAAGAAGAGTGGGAAAAAAAATTCGCGTGGTTTAATCAATTTTACCCGAAAAGCGTTTCCTGTAATTTTGTTTTCAACGAAGCTCTCGCCGCCCAAATTTATGCCGGCGCCGATTTTTTAATTATTCCATCAAAATATGAACCCTGTGGTCTGATCCAAATGATCGCCATGAATTACGGTACTTTGCCAATCGCCCGGGCAACCGGCGGTTTAAAGGACTCGATAAAAGATGGTCACGATGGCTACCTTTTTCAAAACTATTCTTTGTTGGCTTTAGAAAAAGCGGTAAAACGGGCGGTCAATATCTGGAAAAATTTTCCCCGGCGTCATTTAAAGATGATGCAGGCGGCAATGACTAAAGATTTTTCCTGGGAAACCAGCGCTAAAAAATATCTTGAGCTTTATGAAAAATTAATTAAAAAATGAGGGTAAATTAAATTGGGTGGAGCGTCAGCTGGGCCACCGTTTGACCCCCGCGGTCAACCTTAAATGGCAGAAATTAAAATTCAGAAATTTAGAAATTAAAAATTTATGCAGACCGTCAAGGAGATTTTAAAAAAATTTAATCCTTTGGAAGACAGATATATTTCCCGTGAATATCAGGCTTTTGGCATTTATCTTTCGGAAAAACTGGAAGATCCTCGAAGGAAAAGCCTTTATATCAAGCTTGCCAAAACCATTCCCCGGCCGGTCCTTGAAGAAGCCCTGCGTTATGTCATTGATTCTCGTGCCCGAAAAAAAGGGGCCCTGTTTATGTGGAAGTTAAAACAACTCAACGCGTTTGCTGGTGGTCATAAAAAAAATAAATAATTAATCCATGATAAGTTTAAAACCATCGATTAATAATGATCCCGCAGATTTTTGGCAGAAAGATAAATACTAAGTCAAAAAAAATTATCCCTGTTTCCAAATTTTATTAACCAATTTTAAACTCATCCCTTCTCTAATTAAATCGAATACTTTCAGTTAAAAATATCCATATGCCCAGAAGGCAATTTTATTAATGCCTTTGGTTTTTAAAAATTCGGTTTTTATTTTAACTGATTGTTCATCTTCAAACCAGATAATGTGATAATCTAAATTGACAAAATTATCATTCCGGTTGGAAATAATATAATCGATTTCTGTCTCTTTTGTTTGATGGTCGCGTTTGATAACACAACTTTGCCAGCGGCAATCTTCCAAAAAATTATTTTTTATCTCATTAAGGGTTAAGGCTTTGGCAGGCTTTATTGGTCTACCTTTTTCATCGGTTGTCCAATCGTACCCAAACATGCCAAACATAATTGTTAACTTTTCCCGGGGGACAGTTTTTAAAAAATCATCAACCATTGTTTGAAAATCATAACCGTATTTAGCCTTATTTAAAAAAGGAAAATTGGGTCCGGGCTCTCCCCCGCTTTTATGAAAATCATAAGCCATCACCAAAATACCGTCCGAATGGTTGGCTAAAAAGGCGACATCAAAAGGTCTTTTTCGGTAGAAAATATCTCCATAAAGGATGAGATAAAAATTTAATTTTTCATTTTTTGCTTCTGTATAAAATTGTTGAACTAAATTATTTATTTGCTCGATAACTGTGCTGTCTAATATATTAAATAATTCTAAATTCAGGGTAATTCCGTTAAACTTATAGTCTTTTGCTATATTTATTGAGTTTTCTATAACTTTTTGCGAACTTTTAGGATTTTTCAATAAAAAATTGTTTGTTGCCGAATCGGCCATTTGTAAAGTTAAAATTTTATCTTTTTCCAGACTTTGAGTTTTATTTAAAAAATTTTCTAAATTTGTGTAACCGCCGTCTTTGATAATTTCTCCGCTGATATTTGGTTTTATGGAAAAATAAATTATTTTATTGTAAGTATTAATTTCTAAATTTTCTTTTAAATTCCAATAAGGGACAAAAATATTGGTTTGAGAAATTTCAAAAATCGTTGGCGCTGGCGAATTTTGAAATGTTGTAGGAGAATTTTTAAGAAGATCTTCTGTTTGCTTATTGATAAAATTGTTGAAATGGAAATTTTTGTAAAAATAAAAAAATATCCCTAACGACAAAATCAAAAAAACATAAAGCCGAATTTTTTTCATAGCTTTTATTTTATTATAGCAATCGAAGACTGTTTTTTTCTAAGCGATCCCGGCTGCCGGCAGTGGTAAAGTCAAAAAAAATTCTTTAATTAACTTTAATAATTATAATTTTACCATCTAGCTAAAAACCCTCAATGAAGGCGGTCGATTTTCTTTCCTCTTGACTTTCTTGTTTTTTTTCATCATAATGATTTTAAATTTGAAAATAATTCAATTTATTAAAAATTATTTTAAATTTTTATGAAAATCACTGTTTATACGGTTTCTAATTGTCAGTTTTCCAAAAAGGAAAAAGAATATTTGACTGCCCAAAAACTCCCCTTTGAAGAAAAAAATCTAGAGTTAAATCGGGAATTTTTAAGCGAAATGTTGGCAATTTCAGACAACTTTGCCGGTACGCCAGTAACCAGAATTGTCAAAGATGATGGACAAGCCGTGGTTTTAAAAGGCTTTACCAAGGAAGAATTTGATAAAGTTTTGGGGATCGGCCAGCCAAAAGTCGAAGAGATGAATGCCCAGATTAAACCGCCAACCCAAACTTCGTCCGATCAACCGGCTCCCTCTTCTTCGCCAACTCCGCCGACTCCGCCTGCCCCACCAACTCCTCCGGCTCCCCCTTCTCAACCGGGAAATACTCCCTCAACCCCGCCGGCGCCTCCTCAACCGCCTCCTCCCCAACCTGTCAACCAGCCTCCTTCTCCTCAGGTTCCTTCGACAACCCCAACAGTAGCCCAAAACGAACAAAATGAAGCGGCATTAAATTCCATTCTTAATGATCTACAATCCAAAGTTAATCAAGAGTCTCCGGCTGTTGCCGACCAACCCAAAGACGAAGCTTCCTCTTTGAATTCTGCGCCGCCAAAAATTCCTGATTTTAATGATAATCAGCCGTAATTTTTGGAATTTTTCTTAAAAAAGAAGGAGAAAGAATCATTTTCTTTTATAATCATTTTTTGGTAGATCTTAAAGCAGGGACGCCCCGACTCGAACGGGGAAAAACGGTTTTGGAGACCGTTGTGATACCATTTCACCACGTCCCCTAGTGGTTATTTTTTTAGACCTAACCTTTTGATTAATCCCTGATAAGCTGAACCAAATTGTTTTAATTTTTTTTCTCGTAATTTTGCCAATTCTTTGTTCCGATAAGCTTCATAATAATTTAACTTTAATCCCTTCATTTTTTTCGTCGTATAAACCCTTTTGTTTAAATGATCTTTTAACCTCTTTTTTAAATCACAGGAATATCCTATATAAATTTTATCAAAAAGGTCCTTTAAAAGATAAACATAATACATATTTTTAAGGTTTTGGATCCCGCCGTTCGCGAACGGCGGGATGGAGACCGTTGTGATACCATTTCACCACGTCCCCTGGTGCTCCCGGGCCGAATCGAACGGCCATCAGAGGTTCCGCAAACCCCTATTCTATCCG
The DNA here is from genome assembly GCA_029906985.1 of Microgenomates group bacterium. Lineage (GTDB taxonomy): Bacteria > Patescibacteriota > Microgenomatia > UBA1406 > GWC2-37-13 > JARYMT01. The sequence continues at coordinate 255,148 of JARYMT010000002.1, forward strand.
TTAAACTACAGGAGCTTTTTTATTTTTTTTATTTTCCTGGTTATCTATATTTTAGCAGATAAAAATAATTGCCGTACAAAATTGTTTTAATTAAAAAAACTCTCGGCAAATTAAGCAAAGTTCAGGTTTGATTTAAAAATTTAAAGAAGTTTTTTTTAAACCATCCGGTAAACTCCTTTGATAAGCTGATCAACAAAATTGTCTATATTATAAAAATTGGAATTTATTATTTCTTTGATTTTTTCACCGTCTCGTTTCGTCAAATTTTCAACCGAGACCGAGACCAAAGCCGGATCATCAATTGGTCTGCCGATTTGTGAAACCAACCAGACAGTATTTTTCTTGCCGGTTTTTTGAAAAATTTCTTCAGCCAGTTTAAAAGAGAGGAGATTATAAATTTTACCCACATGGGAAACACAATTTTTGCCAGCCGACGCCTCTGATCCAGCCACTCTCCCCAAAGGAATAAGGCCATTAACCCGGTTCCCCCGGCCGACTTGTCCGGAGTCGCCCGAATCAGCCGAAGTCCCGGTCACCGTCAAATAACAGCCGTCAACTCCCCTGCCTTCTTTATCTAGGGTGTTTAAAAAAATCTCGAAATTTATGGCAAAATTTTTTTTAATAAAATTCTTAATCGCTCTTTTGACCGCTTCTTTTTTTTGGAAATAATCTTTTTCAGTTTTGATAAACTTATCAACAAAGGCAACCGCTAAGGTCAGGCTGATATTTTTTCCTTCCCGCCAGCCCATAATTTTGACATCTTCTCCGGTTTCCGGATAAAGTTTTTTAAATGACTGGCTGTTAATAAATCTTTCTGTCTGAAAAACTACTGTTTCTAAAAAAGTTTTTGGAGCGTAGCCAACCAAAGCAGAAGTGTCGTTAGCCGGCATTATCTTGCTTTGGCGTTTAAAAATATCGGCCAGTGAGGACGAGGCTGGTTTAATTTCGTTTTGCAGAAGAAAATTTTTTTTATTAAGAAAGCGATAGTGTTTTGTCAAAAACCCATAAATTTCTTCTTTAATAATTTTGTTTAAATTGATTTTTTTTCTGCCTACCTGACTGGTTGCCCGGTCGCCGATGATAAAAAGCATGGGTTTAATTATCTTGCCGCCGCCAAAACGGTTTTCGGTCGTCCCGGCCGCCAGAAGAGCTTTATCAATATTGAAATGAGGAATGATGCCAAATTCTTTTTTATAAATCTGGGAAAGACGAATTGACAACTGGTCAACCACCAAATCACAAATACTGTCAGGGTGACCTAACCCTTTTCGCTCAACTATCTCGACTTGACTTACCAATTTGGCTTGATTTTCTATTTTAATGTTGATCATTGTTTTGCTGAATCAACTTCTTGAATGGGACTCCGCCCCCCACCGGCTTCTCTTTCTCCACTAATTCTTACAGGAGAAACAGTAACAATCCTTCCACATCGGGGACACCGGAGGGGATCACCAATAATAACTGTAAAAGGAAAATCTTTTCCCTGATTACCATGACAATTTTCACAAACAGTCTGCATTGTATTTCTGCCCATTTTTTAATATTATAATATATGCCATCAAAAATGAATTATAAAAAAATCAGCTGGCAGGATTTTGAAAAAGACAGCCTTAAACTTTCGCAAAAAATCAAAGAAAGAAAAATCTCTTTAAGCAAAATTGTCGCCATTTCCCGTGGCGGACTGGTGATCGCCCGAATTCTTTCTGATCTTTTGACGCTTCCTGTTTCCAATATTGTTATTTCCTCTTATAAAGATATGCGACAGTTAAAAGAACCCCAGATTATTGAAGTTTCGCCCTCCTCCTTTATTAATGAAAACCTTTTGATTGTCGATGAAGTTTCCGACAGCGGAAAAACCTTTAAAAGAGCCCTTTCTTATTTCAAAAATCTGCCAGTCGCCGCCATTTATACCGCCTCACCTTATATTAAACCAAAAACCGCTTTTGTTCCTGATTTTTACATAAAAACCATTGATGCCTGGATTATTTTCCCATATGATATCAAAGAAACTTATCAGGCTTTTTTAAAAAAATTCAGCTCGGCCAAAAAAGCCGTCAACAAAATGAGCCGGCTGGGTTTTAAAAATTGGGAATTGCAAAACATTTTAAAATGAAATACGAAAAGGCGCCGGAAATAAAAAAAAAGATCGAAATTTTAATCAAAAAATTAAAAATGGATTACATCGATTTAGAAAGAATCGAGTGTATCCGCAGTTTTGACGCAAAAACCCGCGCTTATGCCCGGATCTGGGGAATGGCAAAAATTTTTTCTGAAGTCTGCGGGATTGAACCGCATTATATTATCGAAGTCAATGGGAAAAAATTTGACAAACTCACCAAGCGGGAAAAAATTAAGACGCTTATTCATGAGCTTCTTCATATCCCCAAAACTTTTTCCGGCGCTCTTCTTGCCCATCGCGGCCGGTATCATCGGATCAATGACCGGGAAGTGGAAAAAATAATCCATAACATCGAAATTTAATCTTCTCTTGAATTTTTTTAAATTGAAAACTTTTTAAAACCAAAGACATTGAAGGCGTCATTCAGCCAGCGGCTAACTTAATTTTGTTTAGGTTCCAAAATATCGGTCGCCGTAATCGCCCAAACCCGGAACAATATATTTTGTGACGTTTAATTTCTTGTCGACAACGGCGGTAAAAATTTTTACCCGGGGAAACTCTTTTTGGACCATCTTTATCCCTTCGGTGGCGGCGACAACACAAACAACAATAATTCGTTTAGGATTTTTTGGAGCAACCTGACGCAAAACATGAACCAATGAGCCGCCGGTTGCCAACATTGGATCGGTAATAATAACAACACTTTTTTCTGTAACCAGAGGCATTTTCCAGTAATATTGCGAGGCTTTTGCTGTCTTTTCATCTCGCTCCAAACCAATAAAACCAATTTTTGATTTTGGCAACAAATATAAAGCCCCAAACAGCATCGCTATCCCTGCCCGAAGAACCGGTAAAATAATAATTTCATCACTAATTTTTACTCCACCGGTTTTACTTAAAGGGGTTTCTAAAGTTATTTTTTGAAGTTGTAAATCGCGAATTGCCTCAAAAAATAAAAGTTGGCAAATTCTGTCCGAATAATGACGGAATTTGTGAAGACTCGTTTTCCGATTGCGAAGATGGCTTAAGAAATCTTGGATTAAGGAGTGTTTTACTATATAAACATTTTTCATATTAATAATCAAAGTGGTAAACTTTTTATAATATCAAGGTTAACATATTTTATTTTTTTCTTCTTTTTCAATCTGTCCCAATAAGTCAAAATTCTTACTGCTTCGCTGGCTATCAAAGCTGGTCTTTGTTCAAACTCTTTATTGATAATAAACTGGTTGGTTACTCGATTGGCAATAACAACACAGCAAGAACCGGCCTTTTTTCCGTATAAATTGGCTAAAGTAAACAAACAGGCTGTTTCCATTTCAAAATTTTTGACCTTAGCATTTTGAAGATCTTTAAGTAAATTTTTTTTAAATGAAGGCTGGTAGTTTTGAAAGCCGGGTCTTCCCTGACCGCAATAAAAAGTATCTGTTGAAGCAGTAATCCCTAGATGATATGGAATTTTTAGTTTCTGGGCGGCAAAAATCAACGCCAAAACTACTTCAAAATCAGCTACCGCCGGATATTCGGTCATAACATAGTCTTTACTGGCGCCATCAAGTCTGACTGCGGCACTGCTGATTATTATGTCCCCGCAATTAATTTCTTTGACAATACTACCACAGGTGCCTATCCTTATAAATGTTTCTACCCCAATTCTAATCGATTCTTCGAAAGCGATGCTTAAGGCCGGAGAACCAATTCCCGAACTTAAACAGGCAATATCTGCCCCTTTGTATTTTCCCCTAATAGAAAAATATTCTCGGTATCTGGCCACCGGCTTAAAATTGTCCCAAAGTTCACCAACTTTATCAACTCGCCACGGATCACCGGGCATCAACACATATTTCGCCAAATCCCCCTGCCCGCAATGGATATGATATTGTTTTCCTTTAATTACCACTTTGGTGGCATCGGTTTTAGGCATTTTTTCTTTAATTATTATAACTTATTTAGTCAATCAAAAAATTTAAATAACTGGCCGTTTTTTATTTTAACCCTAGAAAAAGTTACCTGAGGATTATTTTTTAATTTCTTAATCATCAAATTAACTTTGTAATTAAAGCTCGTAAAATAACATGGGCCAAAACCAAAGCAGTAAGCAGATTTAAATTTTTTTATCAAATTTGAGTGATTAATTAATTGATTAATTGTTTTTTTTGTCAAAAGAATTGAAGGGGTCGTAGAACTAAATCGGGCTTGTTCTTCATATTTACCACAGCCAATCAATTGACCAAAGGCGTTGACAGTCGGCCTTAAATAACTTTGCCAGCAGATTTCTCCGTTTTTTAAATAATTTTCTAATAATTTTTTCTTGATCATACCGCTTTCCTCTTTCCCGTCCCGATATAGGATATGAAAATTCTTTGTTTCCAAACTTCTGGCTTGATTAAGATATTTTTCGGCAGATTTTTTTAAATTAACAGCTGATTCTGATATCGTCATTACATTAGTTTTTAACAGGCAAAAATCAGCAAAATCAGCGCCGATTTTTTTCATTAATTTAGCAAAATCAATTATTTCGTAAAAATTTTTTTGATTAATAACAAAGTGACCACCAATTATACATTTGGGATTTTTTTTGCTGCGGATATCGCAAATTTTTTTTATGTTTTTTATTCTAATATCAAAATTGTCGTTTTTTTGCGGAAAATGAATTATGTCGTGAGTTTTTTTTGTCGCCGCATCAAGACTAAATCTGATAAAAGAAGCTTTTGTTGCCAATTGATCAAGGTTTTTGAAATTATTGGTTCCGTTGGAAATTATTGAAACAAGGATGCCTTCCCTTCTTGCCAATTCGATTATTTTTTCAAACCTATCTATCAATAGCGGCTCACCCAATCCATCAAAACGTATCGCTATTACTCCCGCTTGGGCTAATTTTATAATAATATTTTTATAATCATTAAAGGATAAATTTTGGCGGTTGGTTCGAAGGGTTCTCGTTTGACAATAAAAGCAATTATCTGAACAATTATTAACTGCTCTAAAATTAATTATTATCGGAGTCCAGATTTTGTTTTCAAGATATTTTTTTATCTGCCGAGGAAGCACTTTGGCTGGATTAAGCGGATAAAAATCTCCAGAAGTAAAAGGGATTTTCAGCCCATCAGAAGAAAGCAAATAGTTCCAATCTCCAAATTCGCTTCTTTTCTCCAAATATTTTTCAGTTAAAAAATTTTTCATTATAAGTTATGCTTGCCAGGGCATTATGATTATGAATTGACTCAAAACTTTTCGCCTCAACAATAAAAGCCTTATATTTTCTTTTTTTCAACCATTGGGCAATATCTCTTACTACATCCTCGACAAACTTAGCTTTTTTTACTGCCTCATCAATAACATATTTTTCATCTTTTCTTTTCAAAATGGAAAAAAGTTCATGGCTGCCATTCTTTTCAACTAAATTTATTAAATCATCAAACCAGTCTTTTCTTTTTGGCGTCACCAGTAAAGTTACTCTTGCTCTTTGATTGTGGGCGGCTGATTTACTTATAGCTAAGCTACATGGGCAAAGCAAAAAAATGGGTACTTTGACTCCTAAATTTATTGATACTTTTTCACCAACCAATTTGGCTTTAATAAAACAATCATAACTTAAGTAGCTTTTTTTACCTGATTTTGGTGATTTTTTTTCTTTAATAAAATTAAAATTTAAGTCAAAAAATATTTCTGAGCAACCAATCTGCTGACGTAACGATATTAATAAATCAGCAATGGTTTTTTTTGACAAAATTTTTTTTGACAACGGATATAAAACTTCCACCAGTCTGCTCATATGAATGCCTTTTTGGGTTTCGGTTAAATTAGTCAAGATATTGATTTTGGCGATTGACCGGTTATTTTTTGATAAATAAATTGGCCAATCAAGGTCGGTTATTCCAACTTTATTAATTGCTATACCCCGGTTATCTTTTTTTGCGTGAACGTCTATCATTTTAAAAAAATCTGTTGAGCAAATTTATTAAGCAACCCTATTTTACCATGATTATTAATAACTAAAAAATGGAATTTCTTTTGATTAATCTCGTTAAAATCATCTTTTTGGAAAAATCTGTTAAAAATTTCCTTTGGCGTTTTTGAAAAGCCGCCTCTTTTTTGATTAAATTGTTGTCGTCGAATCAATGGTGTATTAATATAGATAAATTTTGATTGTTTGATAACATCTTTAGGAATTAAATTTAATCGGGATTTAATTGAAAGATTAAATTTTTTCTTAAGATCTAATCCGCATGACACTTCTATTAAAATTGGTTTGTTTTTTTTTCTGTTTTCGGAAATTTTTTTTAATAAGTTTAAAAAGACTAAATCATAGACAAAAGGTTTTGTAATTCTAAATTGGTTTTTTGCTATATTTTGATGAAACATTTTTTCTTTATCTTTTTTTATCACCGAAATTAACTCTTTAAGATCTGAAAGATTTAAAGGCTTTATGTTTCTCTTTTTCAGTTGATTGTTTAAAAAAGCAATAAAAGTCGTTTTTCCAGCCGCCGCCGGTCCAAAAATCCAAATTATTTTTTTATCGATATAGTTTAAGACATTCATTTTTTAAAACCCCCCCTTTTATTTTTATTTTTCTTAAATTTAAATCAGATAAAATAATTGATTCTAGCTCTTTTTTAGTTTCAAAATATTTCTTACCTGCTTCTCTTCCAGCGCCATAATATATTTTTTCTATGTGAGCCCAGTAACAGGCAGTTAAACACATTAAACATGGCTTTAAAGTAACGTAAAGAGTACATTTTTTTAAATTGGGTCCTAATAATTTTCCTGCTTTTCTTATGGCAATAATTTCCGCGTGAGCAGTCGCATCTTTTAATTGGTCTTTTTGATTATAAGCTTGGGAAATTATTTTGTTTTTGTTAACGATGATTGCGCCGATCGGCGGATAGCCTAATTTTTTCCCAATTTTAGCCTGATTAATTGCCATTCTCATAAAATATTGATGATTTTTTTTCATAGATGTCGGCTTTAAAAAATCTTTCTCTTAGGATTATACAAAATCAGCTCCGATTTTGGACAAAAATTATTCTCAATGATAAACAAATATAGCCGTAATAATTATTTTTTAGTTTTGTTATAATATTTTTAACTTTTTAATATAGCGCTGTGGTCCTGAATTAAATTAAAGTTTATTTCGGGATAAACCCGATCAAGGCAGATTGCCCCGATGCTGGAATTGGCAGACAGGTACGCTTCAGGAGCGTATGCCGCAAGGCATAGAGGTTCAAGTCCTCTTCGGGGCACAGTCCGTCTGCTTTTTCTTTTTGTCTTAATTCATTTGAACTAAGACCTGAAGAACAAGTTAGGCGAAAGAAGAATCTGTAAACTTTCCCGCTTTGCGGGATAGTCAACAGATTCTAATGGAGAGGTGGCTGAGCGGTCCAAAGCGAAGGTTTGCTAAACCTTTGAGTCGAAAGACTCGCGAGGGTTCGAATCCCTCCCTCTCCGCCAGTTAGAATTTAAGGTTGCTGGCTCGCCCGAAGCTAAGGCTCGCCAGCCGATTTTAGGCGCAAAATTGAATTTTTTGTCTTTGTCCCGCAAAAGCGGAACGCCAGAAGCGGGCTTTTCTTTTTCTTGATTGAATTTATTTTATTTATTATCATTAAATTAAACAATAATTATTTTTAAATAATTATTATTAAATTAAAGAAAAAAATATGAAAAAAAATATTCTGATAATTGGGTTTTTAATATTTTTATTAAATATAAATGTTATTTACGCGGTAGAAGAAAAGATAATTTTTGATTCAACCGATAATTATACCGGCGCTTGTCAATTAACTGATAAATCCGAATGGGCTTTGGATAAAAGTTTAAATGTTACAAAATTTCAGATGTGGTATAAATGGAACGAAGAAGAAACCACTTTGCCGATTACTATTTTTAAAGACGGTAAAGAGTTTGCCAGTTTTACCGCTACACGAGGTGATTGTGATATATATCAAAAGCGGTGGTGTAACGCCGACTATAACATTAATAAAACTTTTCCTGCTGGCGCCTATACCACCAAAATTCCTTCCGCTCGTCAATGTTTAAAACCGGGTAGCACTGGCACAATTCGGCTTTATGGAACAGAAACAAAAGAAAATACTGCTCCCGTTTCATCAGAATTTTACACTGGGGGAGAATGTAAAGAATTACAAATTAAAACCATTATTATCACCGCTATTATTACTTTTATATTTTCTTATTTTATCTTTACAATTCTCAATAAGAAAAAACAGGCAAAAAATAAAACAAGTATAAACTCTATATAATCTGATGGGTATAAGGATACAAAGTTTTATCAAAAAATTGCGATTGAATCTCAATTTAATTTAGAATGATTTAGCCAAGAAAGCTGATATTAAATATACAACGCTTATGAAGGTCGAAAGCGGCACGGTTAATAAGCCAAGTGTCCAAACTATGGCAAAAATTGCCAAAGCGTTGGGCGTTTCAATCGAGGATTTGATAAAATGATGTTGCAAAAAGTATCGGGGGGGGTAAACTATAAATAAGGTCGTAGAATTTAATAAAAATTAACTTTCATTTCTTTATCGGCTAATCTATAGCCAAAAAAGAAAGGACAAAACTATGGACAAAGAAAAAATTAAAAATGAGTTTATATTACCTCACCTAAAACAAGGTGAAGAATTGATTGGGTTTTTCCAAGCAAGCTACACTCCCTCAATAGGATGGGGTTTCTTGATTGGTCCTTTAATGTTTATCGGTATGAGGATTTATTATGTGGCGGTTACTAATCAAGGATTACATCTTCATAAACTCAGTTTCTTTGGTAAGCCGGAGACTTATAACTTTTTCTCTTATGCAGAAATTTTAAAAATAAAACTTGGAAAAGGATTTCTGCAGGCTCCTTTACAATTAGTTTTTTCAAATGGGAGAAAGCTCGTCCTTAAGGCGCAGTTAAAGGGAGTGAAAAAGGTGGCAAAATTAGACGATCAGACAAGAGAATTTTTGCTTTCCAAATCCTCATAATATATGGTACTTTTTTTACTAACTATTTCTATCTGGTTTGCTTGTCTTTTTTTCTTACGACCTAATCCGAGCGACTTACAGGCAAAGATACCAAGCCACTGGGAGAGTTTTAAAAAAATTCAAGCTACTTTCTGGCTAGGAATTTTCTTAATCCTAGTATTTTTTATTTTTTCAGGCGGTGCCTTTATTGATATAAATGAAGATTGGTTTGTAATATTAGGAATAAATAATGTTAATTTATTTAATCCGTGGTGGTTTGTGCAAGCATTTACGCATAATTTTATCCATATTAATCTTCTGCATCTATGGACAAATCTTTGGTTTCTTGGTGTACTTTCACTATACGAACGAAAAGTAACTGCTGGACGTTTTTTAGCAATTTTTCTTTTCGGTGGCGTCTTTTCGTCAGCTTCAATATTTTTTGTATCCAGCCCAATGGTGGCGGCGGGAGCCTCTGCGGGATTATTCGCTTTAGCCGGTGCGTATTTACTAGATACAGCAGGATTAACTCGCAAAGAATATCTTCTGGGAGTGGGAATAGTAGTATTATTATTGCTATTGCTTAGTTTTTCTGAAACGAAAAAAACAACGGATTCACTAAATTTTGAGATTGACTTTTGGGGTCACGCATTTGGTTTGATTTTCGGAGTTATTTTTTGTAAACTTTTTCCGAGAAAAGCGATAACTAATTCATAGGCGGCGCGCCAGTTTCACTGGCACGAAATTCGGCGGCGGCGGAAAGCCCCCCTTCGCCTTTCGGCTACGGACGGGCAAGCGAGGGCGGGCAAAAATTCCTTCCCCCCCAACCCCCTTCCTTTTTACTCGCCCGAGCGATTGGATTTTAAAATTCGGAACTTGGATTTTCATCAAAGAATGTTCGAACTTCGTTCAAAAAATACCGCCAGTCAGACTTTACCACCGCTATAAATTTTTCAAAAATAAGCAAAAAACATTATAATAATCAAGTTTTCAATTAGCTGTTATTGAATTATCTTAAGCTGCTTTTTTGTCGATTATCTTTTATAATTAAATTTTTATGAATAATTATTGTACTTTCTATATTGTCCGTCACGGAGAGACAGACTGGAATGCCAAAAAATTAATCCAGGGCCAGACCGATATCCCATTAAACAAAAAAGGTGAAACTCAGGCAAAAGAATTGGCAAAAAAATTGCGCCGTCTTAAATTTTCGGCCGTCTTTTCCTCTGATTTACTACGTGCTAAAAAAACGGCAAAAATCATCGCTTTAGAAAAAAAATTAACTGTCATCACCAAACAGGTTTTAAGAGAAAGAGATTTTGGCAAACTTGAAGGCAAATCGCATGTTTGGCTTCAGACATGGCGAAAGCTACTTCGTTTGGGCATTGATAACTTAACCGATGAGGAAAAAAAACAATTGATCAAAACTCACCAAGGAGTCGAGTCGGACGAAAGTCTTATGAAAAGATTTATTCCTTTTCTGCGTCAAGTCGCCATCGCTTATCCTAGACAAAATGTCCTTATCGTCACCCACGGCAGCATCATTCGAACCTTTTTGATTCATATTGGTTATTTTAAAGACGAACTTGATTCGCTAAAAAGCGTCATTGAAAATTCTTCTTACATTAAATTAATAAGCGACGGAATAGATTTTTTTATTAAAGAAACCAAGGGGATAAATGTTGTCGGATTTAAAACTTCATCCACTTCGGGATAAAATAATCATTTTAAAATATTTAAAAAACAACTTTGAAAAAATTTCCCCTTTAGACTATGATTGATATAAATCAAAAAAACCTTTTAAAATCTCAAAAATTCTTTTTTTGGTTTTTTTATCATTAATCGCGGCCATGACTTCTTGATGAGAAGTGGCATTGGTGCCGTCTTTGGCAATGACATTGGTAATCAGCGACAAACCTAAAGTTTCCATCCCCAAACTTGAAGCAATAATTATTTCTGGTATCGTAGACATACCGACGGCCGAAGCGCCAATTTTTCTTAAAAATTGACAATCGGCTGATGTTTCATAGGTTGGGCCGGTAACAGCGCAATAAACCCCTTCGTGAAGATAGCCAAACTCTCCTGCCTTTTCCGCTGCTTTTTTTAACATTTTTCTTAGTTTTGGACTATATTGGCTAGTTTGCGGTGGAAATCTTGTTTCACCGGGAAACCCAATCATCGGCCCAAGAAGAGGATTAGGCATAAAAAAATCAATATGGGACTTGATAATCATCAGGTCGCCTGGCTTATATTTGGGATTTAGACCGCCGCAGGCGTTAGTAGCAAAATAAAGCCGGCAACCCAAAGAACGCGCCACATAAACCGGAAAAACTACTGATTTTAGATCCCCTTCTTCATAATAATGAATTCTTCCTTGGAATCCGATAACCGCCACTTTGTTTCTTCTTCCGGAAATATAACCGGCGATTAAGTTGCCGCAATGACCAACCACCGTGGGTTTTTTAAAACCGGGAATTTTTTCATAAGGAATTGGCAGGCAGACCGGTTCAATAAGCTTTCCCGCCTCCCCTAAACCACCTGAGCCAAGAGTTAATACGACTTCGGGAACAAAATTTTTTGGCAATCTTTTCCTGATAAAATCGCGGGCTTGATAGATTTTCTGAAGGTAAAGTTTGGGGTTAAAATCTAAAGACATCTTTTTATTTTAACAGATAATTTTGTCAAAAAATATTCTTCAAACGAGCAAGAGAAGCGACTAAGTTAAGAAGCTGACTTCAAGGAACATTGGAGTCGCTACTCTTCGGGTACGGTTGAGAAACAAGACGGTAATAGAAAGCAGTTCTTGACAATTTCAAACAATAACTTATTTTTCCACTACAATTAATTAATTAATTGTAGTGGTTAAAGGGTTGTCATTTTGGTGGCTGGACGCTTCTTGTCTGACAACGGCTTAAGTATTCTAAAAAAGTTTTCGGCAGACTCGAACAATAACCAAAAACAACTAAATAAAATTGGGGTGGTTCTCGATAAGCTTGACCGGTAACCATAAACAGTTCTCATCAGGCTCAAATGACAATATAATTTTGGTTAAAATTTATTATCATTCAATAAGTTTTTTTCCAAAATCCACCGGGTGGAACCAGAGCTGATGTTTGCTAATAATCTCTGTAGTTTTGTGCTTGTTTATCATCCCAAGCTGCCAATTCTTAAGTTTTTTCTCCACCCAATCGCCTATTTTTTTAATTTTTGAATTTAAATTTTTATTGGGTTTCGGAGGTTTTTTTTTAAAAATTTGAAATTGATTAGAAAGCAGAAGTTTGGAATTAGCAATTCTTAATTTAGCATTTGGAAACAATCTAAACACCCAGTTATTGGCTGCCAAGAACCGTTGGTAAATATCATCTTTGACGACAAGCGGTTTCATCTGAAGGATTTCGTGGCCGACAAATTCGGTCTGCTTAAATTCTGGAACCGCCAGCCTCGCCTCATCAAAAAAAAGATTAAGACAAATTTTATCCTTATTTTTTCCTGTTGTCATACCTTGAATATGATTGTCGTCTGCTGTCTGCCCCTGCCGGGAACCGCATTTGCCAGCTTCTTGTTTTTCGACTCCGCTTAAAAAACGACTTTCTTTACTCCACCAGTTTTCTTCCCCGGCCGAAGAAGAAGATCTTTCTTCTCTAGCCCGTCTTATGCGAAGGAACTCGGCCAGGGCAAGGGCGATGAATCGGCCGGTAAAAAGGCGGTTGTTGGCAGTAATGATAAAAAGGTCAATGTCATCATTTTCTTTGGCGTTCATCATCGATAATGAGCCAGACAAGCCGACCAGCTTAATTTGAGGAAAAACTGATATTAATTTAAGGTAAAGTTTAAATCTCAATCGGTGAAGTTTTTTTTGTGACTGACTAAATCTTTTTTGGAAATTGTCAACTTGGTAAATTGCTGAATGACTATTTTTTATAAGTAATTTATTTGCCCGGCCGTCGTGATTGGTTTTTATTTTCCTCTCTTTTTCTCTTTTTTTATACTCCCCCGGAGTATATCTAGGGTAGTTTTTGATTTTTGGTTTATAATTTTCAGAACAATTTAACCGTAATTTTTGGCTTTTTATAAGGCCTTTTTTCACCAGTTTTTCTAAAATGCTCGTAAAAGCCTTTTTTTTAAGCCTTTTTGGAAGAAAGGTATAGATTTCCTCAGCCATCGGCGGATAATCAAAACGGAAAAAATACCGGACTACCTCAAGAATTTCTTCTTCCATAAAAATTATCAAACTACTTTATAATAACAAAAAAATTACTTTCTTTTAAGCCGGTGGGTTCCGTCTGGTTTTAATCAATAAATCCTTAAAAATTTAAAAACCGCCTAATTTTTTAAGATATAATTTGTTTTTTTAAAATGTATGATATAATATGAAAATATGGCAGTTGAAGCTGTAGGTCAAGCCAAAATAACCTGCGTCGAACCCTGTGGAAGGGTCTTCTTAGGACCCGGGTGTTCGGCCCGTGAACGTCAAGCAAGTATGGGCGCTCTAGCAATAGCAGTTAAAAATGCCGAAGAAGCATTGGCGCAACTGAACAAAAGAAAGAAGATTTCTGCTCCAACCACTCAAGGGGCCGTTTGTGGTCGATGTCCTTTTAATCCAGAAAATAAAATAACACAACCTAGAAAATTTTATATGAAACCTCCTTTAAGATGAAGATAATAAACTTTCCCAGCCTCACCTGCCTTCGCCATCTCCACGGTTGATGAAATAGCCGATAAAGCCACTCCAAACCGATTTGGCGCAGCCAAAGAGGCGCCCGGGAAACCAAACCGGCAGCAAAATCAAAGCCGCCGCCGACACCCATACAGACGCATCCGGCAAATTGATCTTTATGACGCTCTATCCATAATTCCTGGTCTGGCGAGCCAAAAGCCACAAAAACCAAATGGGGCTTAAAATCGGAAACTATAGTAAAAATAGTTTTTTCTTCAGATTTTTTGGGATTCTTGATATCGGAAATCCCTTCAAGGCCGAAAAATTTGGCTTCGGGGTATTTTTTCCGGTAGCACTCGGCGAGGCTGATTGCTAAATTTGGTCTTCCACCAATAAGAAGCACTCTTAAGCGTCTATTGTTGGCCTCTTCCATCAGGTTTTCCATGAGATCAACTCCCGGGTAGCGCTCTCCAGTATCGACTCTCAACACTTTGGCTGCCAGGACAATCCCCGTGCCATCTATTATTCGTATTTGGGCCGTCTGTAAGACCTTTTTAAATTCGGGGTTTTCACTGGCGACCACTAAGTTTTCCGGATTCAGCGAAACAATGTGAATAAATTTCTCTCGTTTTTCAATGTCTTTTAAAATATCTTCTAGGACTTCTTTTCTTGACTGCTTTGTTACAAAAACGCCTAAAATTTTATTTTTGTTTTTATCAGACATATATACTATAAGTTATTTTATTTTCTTAATTTTTTATTTTTTAAACCGGTTTTGTTCAAATTTTTTTTTAGATAATTGATTTGTCAAAAAAACCAAAATTAAAATTGATAATGATTTTTTAAAAGACAAATTTCTAAAATACTATATTTTCAAAAACTTTAAAAATTTTTTTTCTAAAAATAGCAATCGTTAATTAAAAGATCAATTATTAATAATACTATAAGATATTATCTGATTGCTTCCTTAAAACTATCCAAGTTCTCTATTGCCATCCCAACGCCCCGAATAACACAAAAAATCGGTTCGTCGACAACAAAAGCCGGTACGCCGGTATAGTAAGTAATATATTTGTCAATATTGGTCAACATGGCTGAACCGCCTGTTAGGACAATCCCTTTATCGACAATATCGGCGGAAAGTTCTGGCGGGGTCTGGCTCAAAACCTCTTTAATCCCCTCAAGAATCTGTTTTAACGATTTTTGTAAAGCGTCGCTAATTGATCGCTCACCAATGACCATAATTTTAGGCAGACCGGTCTGAAAATCTCTTCCTTTAACCTCAATAGTTCTTTCCTGCGCCTCCGGTTCAATAAAAGCATTGCCTATTTTTATTTTTATGTCTTCGGCGGTTCTTTCTCCGATTATTAGGTTATGTTTTTTGCGCATCTGACTAATAATCGCTTCATCAAATTTGGTGCCAGCCACCCGGACAGTTTTGTAAGAGACAAGTTGGCCAAGGGAAATAACCGCTAATTCACTTGTTCCGCCGCCTAAATTGGCAACCATATGCCCTGAAGGCTGAGAAATGGGAATTTTGGCGCCAATTGCCGCTGCCAACGGTTCTTCAATTAAATAAACTTCAGAAGCGCCGGCCTGCTTGCAAGCCGCCACCACCGCTCTTTTTTCCACTTGAGAAGCACCGCCCGGAATGGAAATCATCAATTCCGGCCAATAAACCCGGCCTTTTAAGGCTTTTTTTAAAAAATAAGTAATCATTGCCGAAGTAGTAGTATAATCAGCGATCACTCCTTCGCGCATCGGCCGGGAAGCAATAATCGAGCCGGGTGTCCGGCCAAGCATCTCTCGAGCGTCATCGCCGACAGCCAGAATTCTTTTATCTTCCAAAGAATAAGCGACCACCGTCGGTTCGTTGATGACAATTCCTTCACCAGCAACATAAACTAAAGTATTAGCCGTTCCCAAATCGATACCGACTTTTTTGCGGAAAAACATGTTTTAAAATTTTTTTACCTTTTAACAGGCTAAATAAATAAAAAGTAACTGATTCTATCAACCAAATTGCTTTTAATTTTTCCCTTCTTATCAATTTAATTCAATCAATATTAGATATCTTCCCTTTTTTTTAAAAAAATTTTTTATTCTCCTAATATCATTATTGTATAATATACTACTGACTGATAATAGGCTTTATTGATTTTTGATAAAAAAAGGCGTTATAACAATAATCTTTAAAACAAAATCTATGAAAATTATCGGAAGATTTTTTACTTTTTTCATTTTTGCGGTTGTTTTTGTTGTTATTATTGCTTTTGCCCGCGGCTATCGACCGAATTTTA